>JAUNDG010000029.1 GCA_030526195.1 Lachnospiraceae bacterium | reverse complement strand
CTCTACCTCACCTTCCCGGTCTTGGGAACGGAAGGGGCTTTTTCATCCGGCTTGATGACAGAATCCATTTTAGAATATGCTGCCTCAAATGTCTCCGCCCCAAACTGATACTCCGTCGGTTCTGCCACAGAAGATACCGGTGCGATTGCATCCCGAATATCTGTCACCTGCTCCGGTTTGTCAATCTGTTTCTTCTCCATTCTGTCTAATTCCACATCCCTCGACAAATCCTCCACCTTATCAATGGCTGCATCCAAATGAAGCACCATGGATTCATATACCTTCTTCTGCCACTGCCAGGGCTTCTTTGCTACCTCTGTCTTGGAGAATTGCTTTTCCTTATCAGAGTAATCCACCTCTTCTTTATCCGCAAAGGTTCTGAACGTATTGGCAACCTTCTGTCCTGCTTCACGCATCCCTTTTCCAAAGGAATCAATCTTGGCAATGGTGCGGTTGGTATCGGCAATGCCTTCTTTGACCTTGTTTCGGATACCTACAAGCTTATCTTTAAGACCGATAAACTCAGATACCCGGTTAAGTGCTGCCTTACCACGCATTTTGTAACTTCATTGTTTCCAACATCTGTGTTATTACTGCAAAACACATAATACTCATTGCGATTAAATATATTGTGGTATTCCTCATTCCAATTCGGTATATTAAATGAGGTCTCCGTCAAAACAATAATGTCTGCCTTTTTATCATGAATAACCGATTTTATCCAAGCCGGCATATTTTTTTTGAACGACCGTTTCTATGATTTAGATTCCACTCAATGATTTTCATACTTTTTCAACCTCCGACATGATGAAGCAAATTATATCGGGAATTTTCGTACTGAATAGACCTATTTATTTATGATACACTTCCAGGAAATAATAGTCCATACTGCAGTTACCATAAAACAGATTGCCATACCCTTATACATATTTGCCTCTGAACTGCATCCAATAAAGGCAGAAACAAGCAGAGATACTGCAACACTGGTAAACAGCCCATAAATGACCCGAAATACCTTGATAATGTGCTGTAACATCATTGATACCGTAAAAATTGCAATAATTCCTGTAATATATACGGGCATATTCCATTCATACCTGTATGTCAGCAGAAAAAACAGTAGGCCCAATAATGATGAACTCAAAATATCAATTCTAGCTATCAGAAAAAGCAATCCTGACATTATGGTTGATATCAGACCGACACCGAGTCCCAAACCAAGACCGACTGCTTCTCCAACAATGCCGGAACTTACTGAACTTGGTTTATTATAATAAAAAGATTCTTCATAATCACTATACATGGCATTTTCCTCCACTTTCTTACTTACTCAAATTAGTTCGATTTCACCGCAAACTGCGGGAAATCATGGTTTACCTCTGCCTGATAATATCCGCTCATTGTCGTCGGGGCATTGAACAACGTTGCCAATAGATATTTCTTGATATTATGTACTTTAGTAGTGTTTGCCTTGAAGCAATCAATCACATATTCGATATGTGAACTATTCAATTTCAGAAACTTACTCTTTACAACAGCTGTCGGATATCTGTTAGAGGCTATGACAATACTTTCACTTTTGCAGAGAACTGTTTCAAGAATCAAATCAAAAATACCATCAAGCAATTCCTGTTCATATGGATAGTATTCTCTAAAAAGATCCCATTCCAGATTCTCTTTGATTAATTCTGTGTATGCTTCTACCTCGGATCCCATCCTATCATTCTCTGATAAGATAAGATTCGATTCAGTATTACTCAATTCAGTATTATTTATATTATTCTTATTAGTGTGTATTTTTTTCACTTCTGGAATGGTCAGTTTTTCTTCAGAAGTGTAATTTTTACATTCCTGAACATCCCGGATTACGAATTGCTTCACATAGATCATGGTCGGTTTTCCCTGCCCCTGCCTTTTCTTTTCTATCAATCCAATACCGGCTTCTGCATCTAATTCCTTCATAATGGTAATTGCTTTCTTATTACTGCAACCCAAAGCATCCATGATGTCCTCTAATGAATAGTAAATATAAGCCCGGCCTTCTCCGTCAAGCCACTGGTTTTTCACAGATAACGACATTCTATCCAGCATCAGCCCGTACAGAACCTTTGCTTCTACAGAAACGTTCTTGAAATGCTCATCCGTGAACAGAAGCTTCGGTATTTTATAAAATGAATACTGGTCCGCTTCCTTTCCATAGAAATAGGAAAGCGTAAGTCTGTCTTCCATTCGATACTCCTTCCTTAATCCAGAAGTGCACTTTTCACACTTCTGGATTACTCTTTCCTATTTACTCTGCCTGCTCCTTGCTCCATTGTTCCAAAAGCTGAATGATTACATCTTCTCTCTGCTTTGCGGAATAATGTGGCGGAAAATACTTATCCAGTTTTTTCTCTGACAATGATACCTTTGCGGATGAAGACTTCTGTGGCAAAGCTCCATTTAATATAGAGATAACATGATACTGAGTTGTATTCGCCAGATTAGGTTGTTCCTTCAAAGCAGCTATCTGCACCGGTTTCAGAAAACCATTGTCCTTTATGTACTCATAGACCCATTGTTGTATCTGTTTGTCAAAATAGGAGATATCGACTGCCAATGTAATAGGTATTTTCTTTTGGTCAACATATTCCATCAATTCAGTTATCAGTTCTGTTAATCGTACATAATTCCTTACCTGCCTACCTTTTAATCCAAAAGCTTCTCCTACTTCATCAGATGACAACTTCTGGCACTCAGTGCCACAAGTTAAATCAGTCCTGCATCCCTGTCTCCTCAAAGCATCCATCTTCATCTTCAAAGACCATGCTCTTTCACTTGGCAGAATCTCTTCTCTCTGAATATTAGCGTCCACCATTTTAATAATGGCTTCATCATCTGACATTTCCTTTACAATCGCTGGTATCTTCACTAAACCCACAATGCCAGCTGCATGTAATCTTCGATGCCCAGATATCATTTCATAATCACCGGTCTGGTCAGGTCTCACAATCACCGGATTTAAAATACCGTTCTCCCTGATACTGTCTACCAACGTTTCCATCTTGTCATCATCCAAAACCTTGAATGGATGATTTGGAAACGAATGAATCCTTCCTATTTCTATCTCCTGGGTACCGGCAATCTCTGGTACTCCCAGCAATTCATCTACTGACTGCAATTTAATCTTTCCCGCTACTCGTCCTGCCATGATTTACGCCTCCTTCAATACTTCTTTTGTTAATGCCATGTATGCAAATGCCGCTTTTCCCTTTGGATCATAAGAATATATACTGCTTCCTTCCACGCTTACCTCTGATGCCCTGACTGACATCGGTATTTCTGTTGCAAATACCTTAATATTTGCTGAATAGGTATCATATACCATCAATGAAATATCCCTGGCATAATTGGTACGGTTATCAACCATAGTCAGAAGTATTCCTTCAATCTTAAGCTTTGGGTTCAGCTGTTTCTTTACTCTGCTGATTGTCTTAATCAACTGCTGTAACCCTTTCACCGGGAGATACGCTGCCTGAACCGGTATCAATACAGAATCTGCACAAGCCAGGGCATTGATTGTCATCATTCCCAAAGAAGGCATGCAGTCTATAATAATGAAATCATAGAATTTTCTAAACTGCTCCACCAATGTTCTCAGAATCAGTTCCCTGCTCATAACATTTACCAGAGATACTTCTATTGCAGATAATTCGATGTTCGCCGGAATGAGATCCACTCCTTCCTTATGATGAAGAATTGTTTTATCCATATTTAGCGGTTCGTCATTCACAATGTTCATCATCATACTTGCCAGTGAATACTCCATATCATCCGGCTCCGGATATCCCAGACTGATTGTCATACTTCCCTGTGGATCCGCATCAATCAAAAGAACCTTCTTGCCTGACTGTGCCAGACCAATTCCTAAATTCACACACGATACCGTCTTACCCACTCCGCCTTTTTGGTTTGATACTGCAATTACTCTACACATAAACATGTCCTCCTTACTCGTTCCAGTTATTATTCATCCATATTTTCAATATTTCTAAAATCTCTCTTCGCATCTGTTCTGCTGTATAGCTTGTTGGAAAAAACCTGTGAAGCTGTTCATTCTTAAAAACTACCCGGTCAATGTCCTTCTGCTTGATCTCGCTCAGAATATCTTCCATTGCTTCTGTCGTAAGCTTTCCTTCTGCACTGAGCTTTTTTAATCTGATTGCCTGTGATAGAGAAGGCGTACACTGTGCAAAATCCATCGCTTCTAACATTTTTTCCTGCTCCTTCTTTTTAAGATAGGAAAGCTGAACTGCCGGTGTAAATCCCATGCTGCCATCATCCACTTTTTCCAGAAGCTCAGGTATCAGCTCAGTTATCTTAATATATCTCTGGACCTGCTTCGGACTGTCTCCACCTTCCTCTCCGATTACTTCAATACTCTTTTTCCCAGAATGATGGTCAACTTGACCACATTTTCTTCTGCCGGTTTTTCTTTTGATGGCATCGTATTTCATCTTGTAGGCAAATGCTTTTTCACTTGGACTGATTCTCTCTCTTTGTAGATTTGAATCCACCATAGAAACCACCGCTTCATCATCCTTCATTGCCCGGATGATCACAGGTACCTTCCGGTACCCCAGCCTTTCTGCTGCATATTTCCTTCGATGACCGGAAATAATCTCATATACGCCTTCCGGTCTTGGTCGCACAATCAAAGGATTAAGTATTCCATATTTTTTGATGCTGTCCTGGAGCTCAATCATCTGACTGTCTGCCTGCACCTTGAACGGATGATTGGTAAAGGATCTTAATCTCTCCAGTTCAATCTCAACGATTTTTTCACCCGTATCTAGATGCTCTGTTTTTTCTGCTATTGGCATTTTTCCTCCTTTTCCCTGAACATAAAAAAGCCCGCCCAGATTAGAATTGAATATTATCTAATCTGAACGGGACCTCACCGTCAGGCTTGAATACTTCCAAGCAGAAATATTGAGCTGGTTACATATCACAGATTTACTTACTTTTACAACGCAATACACATTCTACACTATGGTTATTTCCCTGTGTTTGCATATTGATAAGTATCTCTGTTAGCAGTTTTTTTATTTTGTTAGCAGATTTCGTAATTTACTTACTTTTCTGTTAGCAGTCTGCTAACGATTATCATGCCAAATAATAAAAAATGCGGCAATGATTTCTGTCATCATTACCGCACAATTCGAGCGTCCCCTATAGGAATCGAACCTACAATAGAGCCTTAGGAGGGCCCCGTTATATCCATTTAACTAAGGGGACAAATGCCGTATTTTAGGGCTTTTCAGCCACTTTGGCATCGGCAGCCATATCTATGAATCCAATCACTTTCGTGATGAATTTCTATTGTAACTTACTTTGACATCCAGGTCAATTCCGGTTAGAATCGAACTCTGACTTATTCCCATTTCCTTTGCCTCGGGATTAACCATGGTTAAACCTTAGGAGGACCCCGTTATATCCATTTAACTAATAGGACACGTTGGTTATATCCATTTAACTAAGGAAACAACCTTTTCTATTGTATCGTGAATGGGGTGATATGTCGATAGCGGAATGGGATAGAAAGAAGGTTAATTGAGAGAGAAAAAATCAAAGCCGTGGTATTGATTTTCGGCCCGAAATTGCGGAAAATATGAAGGAATATAAGCTTTTTCTGGAGCATGAGTATGGCTGTTAAATCAATTGTTTTGACGGCGGAGGTGGTCAGCATCTGCATTATGCTGGTCATCATGGCCGGTCTTCTGACGGAGAAAAACAGGGCGCGGAGCACGAATGCGCTGATCGTGACCTTCTTATTTAATATCATCAACAACGGACTGGATGCGGCCTGGTTGGCCTTGTCGGGCAGCGGGGCGTACGACAGACCCATTTTCATCTTATGGGTGCTGGCCTTTGGTATGGCTTCGATCACCATGATCGCCTTCCTGAATTACTGGTATGCCTTTATCACGGAAAAGACCGCGCTCAATAAGCTCTTTTTCTACATACCGGTGGCGGCTTTTGCCCTGGCGTTCCTGTATCAGCTCCTGGTGGGATTCACCGGCGGCATCGTGACGGTATCCGGTGGGATGGCGGTTCAGACCAATGGGATTCCCGTGGGGCTGGCGATTTTGCATGTGATTGCGCTTTTCTATCTGCCCGGTGTGGCCTTTGCCAAACGGAAGGCCATCGGCCTCATGAGCGTGCTCTTGCTGGGAACCTTCGGGTTCTTCCCGCTGGTGGCCGTGTTCATTTCCTTTAAGGTGGGGGTGTCCTTTGAACTGGTGGGATCCACGCTGTCCCTCATTTTCATCTATGTGCTTTTGCAAAATCACAGAGCCATCGAAAGAGAGCAGCTGCTGTCCCGTAAAAATCAGGAGCTGGAGGCTGACTTTAAGATCTTCAAATCCCTGGGCGGGATTCATGCCGCCATGTATTATGTGGATCTGGAAAAAAACAGCTTCACGGAGATTACCTGCGAAGAAATCGTGAAGAAACGGATCGGCCAATTCGGCAGCCCGCAGGAAGGGCTTCAGTTCTTTGTGGAGCGGCTGGTGCTGCCGGCTTATCAGCCGGAACTCAAGGCTTTTGTTGATCTTGAGACCCTGCCGGCACGTATCGGCAACGAGAAAATCATTTCCAAAGAGTATCAGAGCGCGGTTTATATCGCTGAGACGGCGGAATATAAGGAAATGTGGCGGCAGGTCAGCTTTATTGATGCGGGCCGCAATGCGGAAGGCAAGCTGACGCAGGTCATTTTCGCGACACATTCCATTCATGAGCGGAAGACCCATGAGCTGGAGGCCAATGCCCGGCTGCAGGATGCGGTGAAGGCGGCGGAGGATGCCAACCAGGCGAAATCCGATTTCCTGTTCAGTATGTCCCACGACATTCGGACGCCGATGAATGCGATCCTGGGGTATTCGAACCTCATGAAGAAGGAACTGGAGGATCCGAAGCTTCTGGATTACCAGGAGAAGATTGAGAAATCCGGCAGCCTTCTGCTGTCCATCATCAATCATGTGCTGGATATGACGCATATCGAAAGCGGCAAAGAGGAACTGCAGGAAAAGGATATGTGCGTGTCGGAGATCGTGAAGGATCTTATCGAAGTCATCGGCGAGGAGGCGGCGCAGAAGGATATCACCTTAAAGAGCGCCCTCAATCTGCAGCATGATTATATTCGGTGCGACATCACAAAGGTGAAGGAGATTTTTATCAATATCGCTGGCAATGCGGTGAAATACACACCGGCAGGCGGATCGGTGATGGTCAGAATCAACGAGCTGCCCTGCGACAAGCCGGGCTATGGTCGGTATCAGGCGGTGATCGAGGATACGGGCATCGGTATGAGTCCGGAATTCCTGCCGCACATCTTCGATTCCTTTGCCCGGGAACGGAACACCACCACCGGCAAGGTGGCCGGTACCGGTCTTGGCATGGCTATCGTGAAAAAGCTGGTTGACCTCATGGGTGGTACCATTGAGGTGGAAAGTGAAGTGGGCAAGGGCTCGCGGTTTACAGTGACGATGGAGCACAAGCTGGCGGAGCGCACAGCGGTGTCCGGTATGAAGGCTCTGGCGGAAGCGGCTGTTCAGGAGGATATCCTTCAGGGCAAGCGCATTCTTCTGGCGGAGGACAACGACCTTAATGCGGAAATCGCCATCACCATTCTGGAAGATAAGGGATGCCTGGTGGAGCATGCCGAGGACGGCGATGTGTGTGTTGAGATGTTGGAAAAAGCGCCGGCGGGTTATTATGATCTCATCCTGATGGATGTGCAGATGCCGCGAATGGATGGCTACGAAGCGACCCGGGCCATTCGCCATTTCAGTGATCAGGCAAAAGCGGCGATCCCCATTGTGGCCATGACGGCCAATGCCTTTGCGGAGGATCGGGAGAATGCTTTCCGGGCCGGCATGAACGGCTTCGTGGCCAAGCCCATTGAACTGCCGAAGCTTATGGTGGCGATAACCGGGGCTCTGACATACAAAAAATGATGGGGCGCCCATTTTGACAGGAAAACAATGATTTTCTTGGGCAGAATTGCGTGACCGCTCCGTGGTATACTGTGAGCAAGAAAATGATTCTGTGAGAAGAACATCAATTGTTGAACGAAATCGAAGAAAGGGAGGATGGGTATGAGAACGGTTTATCTTTATGTGATGAATACCATGGCGGATTGGGAACCGGCACCGGTGATGGCGGAACTCAATTCCGGACGTTTTTTCAAAAAGGATGCCGAGGAGATCGTCGTGAAAACAGTATCCCGAACAGCCCATCCGATCACTTCCATGGGCGGGCTCACCATTGTGCCGGATCTTATGCTGGATGATATTGAGGTGAAAAAAGAAAACTGCCTCATTTTACCGGGATCTGATTGCTGGTCCGATCCGGAGCATGGCAAGATTGTTGACATTGCCCGGGAGTTTTTAGCCTGCGGAGCCATGGTGGCCGGGATTTGCGGCGCCACGATCGCTTTGGCAGCGAAGGGTCTTTTGGATGATCGGCAGCACACCAGCAATGGTGTGGGATTCCTCGATATGTTCTGTCCTCAGTATCAGGGATCTGAGCATTACGTGGATGAACCGGCGGTGCGGGATAACAACCTGATCACGGCGGCCGGCACCGGGAGTCTTATGATGGCCCGTCTCATCCTGGAATACCTGGATGTGATGAAGCCGGAGACATTGAATTTCTGGTATAACTACTTTAGTAGCGGCGATATGGGAGCGTTCTTCTCATTGATGCAGACTCTGTGAGGCAGGTTTTGAACGGCAGCAAGCATTCCCCCGCTTCAAAGACGCAGAGTCTTAAGCGAAGAGACCATTGTGCTTTGCAGGATTTCGAGAGTTCGTTTGACAAGGAGGTTTTGAACCTATGGTAGACAAGTTGCAAGGGGCGTCAGCTTCGATCATCGGTGGTGCCGACGGCCCCACAGCTGTTTTCATTGCCGGGAAGTTTAATCCGGCGACAATCGTGGTTCCGATTGTAGTTGCCGTGGTGGTGATCGCGGCGGTGGTGCTGATCGTGAAGAAACGGAAGCGCTGAAGAGTTGAAGTACAAGTGACAAAGCGGATAGCGTGCACGATGGATGTTGCGGGTATTCTCTATAATAAGGAAATAATCAGGGAGTGAAAAATGATTGCTCATTTTCACTCCCTGATTTTAGATTAATATATATTCTCTTTATTGTATTCGGATATGAGTTCTTCGGCTAAGTAATCATCACTCATACAGTGCATATCAGATACACCTTCACTGATGAGGCGGTATGTTATTGAGTGATAGAAAAAATCCAATGCATCATCAAGAGAAAGCTTTTGTTTTTTAGAAAAAAGCTCTACTATTCGGGCGTATTTTTTTTGCAGTAAAATTGGATTGGCGGTCAAAGTTGTTCACTCCCTTCATAGTGAAGATACTTATCAAGAGCCTTCTGTGTCCGGAAACATATTTGTAAGTTGGGTTTTTCAAAACGCAGACGGCGTATGGCTTCTCGTTTGTCGATTAAATTATCAAAGTAAAGTTCAACGGTATTAAATACTTTATCATTGGCAACACCGCCTATCACAATATCATAATCAGAGGTGTCATTTCCGGTTCTGCATTTTAAAATAAAATCCAGCCACTCCTCAGAATAATTTTCGAATTCTAAGATTTTGAGCTCTTGATATGCCCTTTCATCAAAACAGTATCGAGAAACGATGCCAGGTTTACCGCTCCGTTTGAATTTTTCACACCATTTGGCTGCCTGTTCGTAAAGCGGAGTGGTATAGAAACCGCGGCCAAAATCCACAGTCATTCTTGAATGTACCAAATCCGGGGATTGAATTTCCAGATAAGAGCCATGATACACGATCATACATCAATCCCCCTTTCATTCATCAAACTGATAATATCATCAACGATGTAATCTTTGCTTTGGGTATGCAACACCTCATATCCCGGTACAATATAATCGCTTAAGATTCCGCTTTTTTCAGTTAAGGCCGCATAGACATCTTCAGCATGTCTGCCTAAGCGAATCGCAATATTTTCAATAACGAAGATGGTAAATTCCAGCTCATTTGAATTACTGATTTTTGTATGATTCAACACGCTTGAAACACCTCCTGATTACTGAATTTACTTGTTGTTCGCGGGCTTTCTTTTGGGATAGAAATAATAGTTTGTATATGGGAAATACTAACACATGTACCTCGATAATGCACCTATCTGAAAGCTTAAGAAGAAGATAGAATAGAATGAAGACAAAGAGTAGAATCAATCGTTAATCATATTGGCAATAAAGGAGACCAGCTATGAAGATTGTGATCATCCACGGGCAGGCCCACGAGGGCACAACATGTCTGACAGCACGAAAACTGGCGGAAAAGACGCTGGCTAAAGTAGGTGCCGCAACAAATGACAGCGATCATATCCGAGAATTCTTCCTTCCGCGGGATTTCAACGAGCCTTGCCGTGGCTGTATGACTTGCTTCAACAAGGATTTGAGTTCCTGCCCCCATTATGAGAAACTGCAGCCCATTGCTGATGCGATGCTGGCAGCGGATTTGATTATTCTGGCAAGCCCGGTCTATGTCTATCATGCCACGGGGCAGATGATGAGTTTGTTGGATCATTTCGCCACTTGGTGGATGGTGCATAGACCACGCAAGGAAATGGCGGATAAGCAGGCGGTTGTCATCAGCACGGCTGCCGGCGGCGGGATGAAAAACACCTGTCGCGACATGGCTGACAGTCTCGAAATGTGGGGTGTTCGTAAGGTCTATCGTTTGGGGCTTGGTGTGCAGACTGCTGACCCGAAGGCTATTCCGGTGCGCATAAAAGCGGGTATTGAAAAGAAGACAGAGCGACTGGCTGCAAAACTGGCCGCCGGGCATGGGGCTCGTCGCAAAATGAACGGCCGCGCTAAAAAGTGGTTTTATATCGTGCGCCTTTTGCATAAGATGGGGCCGTCGGATACCCCGGATTATACCTACTGGGAAGAGAAGGGGTGGCACGGGAAAGGACGGCCGTGGCATCAAAAGTGAATCAACTTGATCAAGACAGGGGAAGCTTCCGGCTGCCCCTGTTTTCTATCTCCCGACCCAATCAAGTCCTTCGTAATTGTTTGTTTTCAATCTCCCGGCCATGTTATAATAAAATGGCGAATACCCTTTTTTAGAAAACATTCAGCCGGGAGGCTTTTTGTATGAAACTTTCTCATAAATCACTGAAGGCCATGGCAGCGGCCTTGTGTCTGGCGCTCATGGTACCGAGTGCTGTTTATGCCGCGCCGACGGATGCGGCAGATACGTCCGAAAATGAACGTGTCGCATCATCCGCGGCCCAAAGGGATGCGGATGAGACAACAGAGACGAACGCCGGAGTGGCGGATAGTGTCGAAGCAGATATGGTCGACAGCGATAATGGCAACGAATCACTGCCTGAAACCTCGGATGTCGAGATTGCCGCAACCGCAGTCCCCAAGCGAGAGCTTGTCCGGGTCGGTTTCTTTGCCATGGACGGCTACCATATGGTTGACGATGAGGGCCGGCGCAGCGGTTACGGCTATGACTTCACCCGTATGATGGGCCGTTATCTCAACGTGGATTTTGAGTACGTGGGATATGACAAAAGCTGGGATGAGATGCTCACCATGCTTGAAAATGGCGAGATTGACCTGCTCACCTCCGCCCGCAAGAATCCTGAGCGGGAAGCGCGGTTTGACTTCTCAAGACCCATCGGCAGCAGCTATGCCATCATGACCATCTGCGAAGACAATCGCACCATCGTCCCGCAGGATTACAAAACCTACCAGCATATCAAAGTGGGCTTTTTGAGAGGCAATTCCCGCAATGAAGACTTTACGGCATTTGCTTCCGAAAATGGTTTTTCCTATGTACCGGTTTATTTTGATTCAACCGCCGCCATGGAAAATGCGCTTCATAACGGCGAGGTGGATGCGCTTGTCACCAGTTCGCTGCGCGATACCCAGAGGGAACACATCGTGGAGCGCTTCGATGCCAGCGACATTTACGCCATCGTGAAGGATGGGAATACACAGCTTCTTGATAAGGTTAATTATGCCATTGATCAGATGAACTCCATCGACCCCGACTGGAAGGAAACCCTCAGCAAGCGTTACTACGAGGATGCCAATCGTCGGGTGCTGGATTTCACAGACAGCGAAAAAGAAATCATCGCCAACTGCAGCAGCGAAGAGGAATCTCTGAAGATTTTGAGCGATCCCACCTGTTTCCCCTATTCCTACGTGGAAAAGGGTGAGGTGAAGGGCATCATCCCGGATTATTTTTCAGCGGTGGCTGATTACATTGGCCTTCATTATGAATTTGTGCCCTGCGAAAGCCGTGACGACTATCTGGCCTTGCAGGCCGATCCCGATATTGACGTGTGGATCGATGCCTACGCCCCCACGGAAAACTGGGCAGAGGTTCACGGCCTTACCATGACCGTGCCCTATATCACGTTGCATGTTGCGGAGCTGACCCGGACCGATTTTGACGGCACCATCAACACCGTCGGCACCGTGCGTCAGGGCTTCGCCTATTCCATTGCGGAGCAGTATGCGCCGGAGGCGGACAAGGTGGTTTTCGCCACCCGCGAAGAGGCCATGGCATCTGTGCAGGAAGGCAAAACAGACATTTCCTACGTGTTCCAGTATTCTGCCCAGGAATATGTGAACCGTGATCGTAGCGGGACTGTCATTTACCGCGTGCTGGAGTCTCCCACCTATCAGTATCGTATGGCCATCGCCCAGTCCCAGAACCACGCCCTGGCCGGGATCCTGACGAAGGGCATTTATGCCATGCCGGATGAACTCATGCAACGCATCGCCGTGGAACACATTTCCTATAAAGCGGAAAAACTGTCGGTGTTGGATCTCATGAAGATCCATCCCATCGAAGCCACCGTCGGCGTTATGTTGGTCATGATCGTCATTTTCCTGATCCTGTTCTTCTTCCTTAAGATGCGGGTGCGCATCCGGAATCAGGCAAACGCCCTCAAGCAGGCTGAGGAAATGAAGCTGCTGGCGGAGAAAGCTGATGCGGCTAACCGGGCCAAGACGGATTTCCTCTTCAACATGTCCCATGACATTCGAACTCCGATGAACGCCATCATCGGGTATTCCCGTCTTGTCAAAAATGAGCTGACGGACCCGAAGCTTCTGGATTATCACGAAAAGATCGAGCACGCCAGCAGTGTGCTGTTGTCTCTTATCAATAACGTGCTGGATATGGCTCGCATTGAGAGCGGCAAGCTGGATCTCAATGAGGTTGTGGTGGACACCGATCGGATCGAGGCGGAGGTCATGAGTATCTTCGGGGAGGAAGCCCGGAAAAAGAACCTCACCATCATCAATGACTGGCAGATGCCGCGCCATAAGATGTACTGCGACCCCACGAAGGTTAAGGAGATTTTCATTAATATCATCAGCAACGCGGTGAAGTATACGCCGGATGGCGGCACCATCACCATTCGCACCCGGGAGCTGCCCACGGAAAAGGAAGGGTATGTCCGTATCAAGACGGAAATCGAGGACACCGGTATCGGTATGAGTCCCGATTATCTGCCCCATGTGTTTGATGCTTTCACCCGGGAGCGCAACACCACCACGGGCAAGGTGGAGGGCACCGGCCTCGGCATGCCCATCGTGAAAGCCCTGGTGAATCTCATGGGCGGCACCATTTCCGTGGATTCCGAGCTTGGGAAAGGCACCATATTCACACTGATCCTGGAGCATCCTCTGGCGCCGGAAGTGACACAAAAAGCGGAACTTCAGCTTTCCGACGAGGAGAAAATGGCCTGTCTTCAGGGCAAACGGATTCTCCTGGCGGAGGATAATGAACTGAACGCTGAGATCGCCCTGGCGATTCTCGAGGAATATGGGCTTCAGGTTGATCATGTGGAGGACGGCGCTTTGTGCGTGGCCCGCATGGAGGAAATGCCGGCGGATCGCTACGATCTTATTTTGATGGATATTCAGATGCCGAATATGGACGGCTACACAGCGACCCGCAGCATTCGGGCCTTTACTGATCCTCTGAAAGCGGCCATTCCGATCCTGGCGATGACCGCTAATGCTTTCGACGAGGATCGCCAGAATGCTCTGGATGCCGGCATGAACGGCCACGTGGCCAAGCCCATCGATGTGGCAAAACTGGAGGCCGCCCTGATCGACATATTATATAGGAAGAAATCCGACTAACCGCAGACCCATTTTCAAAGGAAATGACTTTGCGGCGGCAGAGGGGGTCAGCAATCGGCCTCGGTATCTCGGATAGTCTCGGATGACAATATATGACACAGTAGCAACAACAGGAGAACCGACTATGGAGAAAATGAGTTTTGAAAAGAGTATTATGGATGCTCTGCTTGTCGATTACACCGCTGTTTATTACTGCGATCTTGAGCATGACGCCATATGCATTATCAAGACCGGCGAAAATGCTCAGGCTTATCAGCACAAGGATTTTACGGAGAGTCAGTCCTATGCCGGACGTCTGAAGTTTTTCTATGAGCATTTCGTGGTGGCGGAATCTGCACCGGATTTCATGGAAAAACTCAGTGCCGCCTCTTTAATGGAGGCTCTTGAGGAGAAGCCCCGTTTTGCTTATCGCTTCCGCACCCGGGGGACCGCGGTGGACCGGCAGTATTATGAAGCTCAGGTCGTGCGCATCAAGGATGTGGAAGGCTTCCATGTGGTGCTCGGCTTCCGCTATATTGACGACGTCATCGCACAGGAAAAGGAAATGATGGCTCGCATTTACGAGGAAGCGCTGGAAAAGGCCAAAGCGGCCCTGAAGGAGCAGGAGAAGGTCAGCCGGGCCAAGACGGATTTCCTCTTCAACATGTCCCACGACATCCGCACCCCCATGAACGCCATCATCGGCTTCCGGGATCTGCTGGAAAAATATCAGGACGACCCGGTGAAGCGGCAGGATTATCTTGACAAGATCAAGACCGCCGACGAGGTGCTGCTGTCCATCATCAACAACGTTCTGGAAATGACCCGCATCGAGCAGGGGGCCATCGAGCTGGATGAGTCGGCGGGGAATGTCGATCAGTTCTGCGATGCCGTCGATTCCATTTTCAAGGAAATGATGCTGGAGAAGAACATCACATTTTCTCATGAGGTCCACGTGGTGCATCCCTTCGTGTATAGCGATACCACGAAGGTGCGGGAACTTTTCATGAATTTGCTGTCCAATGCCTTCAAATACACAAGGTCGGGTGGAACGGTCAGCTACCGGATCGAGGAGTTGCCCTCCGAGGAAGACGGTATCGCCCTTTACCGGACCACGGTGACGGATAACGGGATTGGGATGGATGCATCATTTTTGCCCCATATTTTTGAGGAATTTGCGAGAGAAAATAACACCACTGACGCCAAGGTGGAGGGTACCGGTCTGGGGATGCCCATCGTGAAGCGTCTGGTGGATTTCATGCACGGCACCATTGAGGTGCAAAGCGAAAAGGGGGTGGGCACGACGGTCATCGTGACGCTCCCCCATCGCATCGCCGATCTGGAGGATTGCTTTAAGACCGTGGACCACAGTGTGGATCCGGCCACATTTAAGGGCAAACGGATCCTGCTGGCGGAGGATAACGAACTGAACGCCGAGATCGCCATCGAGATTTTGCAGGATGCGGGCTTCCTGGTGGATCATGCCGCGGATGGCGAGGATTGCTGCGCGATGCTGCAGGCGGCGCCGGATCATTTTTATGACCTGATCCTGATGGATATTCAGATGCCCCGGATGAACGGGTATCAGGCCGCGGTGGCTATTCGGAAAATGCATGATCCGGACAAATCCGGGATTCCCATTGTGGCCATGACCGCTAACGCTTTTGAAGAGGATCGGAAGGAGGCCTTCCGCTGCGGTATGGACGGCCACATCCCGAAACCCATTAACGCCCGGGCTGTGCTGGAGCAGCTGGCGCGGATATTGCGGTAAGGCGCGGCTTGCCGGACAGTGATTTCACACGTGCGAGGAGAACAAGTGACGCGGCAAAGGAAGAGGTGCCGAGGCGAAAACAGATGATAGATGGAGTGGAGTTGATAACATGAAAAACGTATTTCTTGAGGGAGAACAGCATCACGTTTTCTCCTGGGATAAGCTTGGGAATATTAAAGAAGGCCGGGGCGATCTGGGCGAGACTATGCCCGTTCTGGTGTACCGGCTGCTGGAATACAGTATGAATCACGTGCTGGCGGAGGAATTCGGTGTGGAAAAGGCCGATGAACTCTTCCGGAAGGCGGGCTACAAGGCCGGCTGTGAATTTGCCAAAAATGAACTGGATCTGTCGCAGGATGTGAACGGTCTTTTCGCGCAGCTGCAGAAGGTGCTGCGGGAGATGCGTATCGGGATTCTGCGGGTTGAGCAGATGATCGAGAAGGAGCACGCCATTGTCCTCACGGTGGCGGAGGACCTGGATTGCAGCGGTCTGCCTCTCACCAACGAAGTGGTGTGCCATTTTGATGAAGGCTTCATCGGCGGTATACTGGAAACCTACACCCACAAGCCCTATGTGGTGCGGGAGACCGATTGCTGGGCTTCCGGGGATCGGGTTTGCCGCTTCCGTTGTGTAGAAAATGAATAATGAAGGATGGTCGACATGGATAAAACAGCCGACGTATTATTTCAGTATTTAAAAAATGGTCTGTATCACCCGGAGATGGCATCGCTTGACATCGACAGCCTGCCGGAGGATTTCCGCAAGCTGGGCATGGGGCTTCAGCTGGTGGTGTCCTGGATCGATGAGACCAATGACTTTTTCCGATCCTTGGCCCGGGGCGAGCTGTCCAAGGAGCCGCCCGGCGTTGACAACATTATCGCGGCGCCCTTAAAGGAACTGCAGAATTCGCTGCGCCATCTCACCTGGCAGACCCAGCAGATTGCCAAGGGCGATTTCAGTCAGCGGGTGGATTTTATGGGTGAATTTTCCGAGGCCTTCAACACCATGACCGCCCAGCTGGCGGAGCATTCGGAAAGCCTTCTGCAGAGCAAGCAGCGGGTGGATGCCATGAACGCCGAGCTGCGGAAAAACCTGGACCTCATGCTGTCACTGGCCAATTACACCCACAACATCATTTACGTGGTATCCGGCAAGCCCCTTCAGAAGAGCTTCCGCAACCGCACCGCCCAGTGGTTTGAGATGATCAAACCCAAAGAGGCGGACCACCTGTGGGCGGCGCTTTCGGGATACTCATTTTCATCAGGAAGGGAAACCGGCAACTGGGACCTGCAGCTGCCCGGGACGGATCATGAGCCCGGGGGCTATTACCGCATCGAATCCTATCAGATTCAGTGGGGTGGCATTCCGGCCATCGTGCACATGGTCACCGACAGCACCGAGCAGAAAAAGCAGGAGGATATGGTCCACCGCATGGCTTACGTGGATGCCCTGACCGGTCTCCATAATCGGCGTCACGCGGATGAGAAAATGGCGGCGCTTTGCGAAGCGGGCAAGCCTTTTACCCTCACCATTGTGGATGTGGATTATCTGAAATATTGCAATGACACCTTCGGCCACGAGATGGGCGACGACTACCTGAAACACGTGGCGGTCCTGCTGAAAACCAAGCACGGCGGCGATGTGTGCCGTGTGGGCGGCGACGAGTTCTTCATCATCGAGGAGGCCGGCGATCCGGTGCAGCACGAGAAGGAACTTATGGCCCTCCGTACCTTATATATGGAAGATACCAAGGCGCCCTACCCCCACAGCTTCAGCTTCGCCACCCGGCTCATTCCCGCGGGCAGCGAGAATTCCATGGCTGAGCACATGCGCGAAATCGACCGGATGATGTACGACTTTAAGAAAATGAATCGGCCGCCGCTTCCCGACCTTACATATCGGGACGACCGGAAGGTGTAAACGCGGAGACATTATGTGACATTTTGTGGAGACCGTCTACTGAATTGACGAAAATTTTGGCACAATTTCAGGTTGAAAAATCGCTGAAAATTGTTGATGGATGGCTATTCATGAGCCTATAATAAACCTATCTTTACAACAGCATATTTCGGTAAACCCACGGAAACGTGGGGACACAAAACTCAAGAATCTAAACTCGCAAGAGCATGATAGTCAGCTGCACCATTTTAAAACCGTCATGCACATGAGGGTTTTACTGCGTATTCTTTGATAATTGGCGCCTGTCTTCTTGCGAGGACGGGCGCTCTTTGTTTTTACCACAGTCAGCATATGGTTTCAAAAGTGCGACGCCATAAACGAGGCATCGGGAGAAGACCCATTTTCTCCGGATCATGTTATGAGGTGGTTAAAAACTGAGATGTGATTCATATGGGTCTTGACGCAGGCAAAAGAAAACACTAGACTTCGCAAGCAAGCAAGTGGAGGGATTATGCAGAAACTGATTGAGAAAAAGGCTTCCCAGGAGCGGGCGGTCCGCCAGTATCTGAGGGGCTATCTTGACAAGAAAAAGGACGATGTGACCTTGAGCGACATGCTCGAGGATATCGGCGAATATTACGAAGCCGACCGGGCCTATATCTTTGAGATCGACGCAAATCGGCAGTTCTTCCGGAACACTTATGAATGGTGCCGGGAGGGTGTGAAGCCGGAGATCGATGATCTTCAGAACGTGCCCGTTGAGGGGCTGGAGTTCTGGATCGAAACCTTCGAGGCACAGGGTGAGTTTTACATCTCTTCCCTGTCGGAGGATTATGTGCCCGGCTCGCCCACTTATGAGATCCTGGCGCCCCAGGGCATCGAGAGTCTGATGGCAGCGGCCATCACCAAAAAAGACAAGGTGATCGGATTCTTAGGTGTCGACAATCCGCGGAAGAACACGGATGCCTTCCTGCTGCTCACCGTGGCGGCGTCCACCTGCTACAGCGAGATCGCCACAAAGCGCATGCTCCATCAGAAGATGGCCAAGACAGAGGAGGAACTGATCGACCGGAAGAAGATCATCCACTCCATGAGCGAGATTTACACCTCTGTCTTCTATATTAATATGGACACCGGCCGATTCTCTTTGGTGGAGGCCGAGGATCGCATTAAGGATCTCATTGGCACCTCAGGGGTTACCCGCGAGAAACTGGCATTCTTCTGCGATCAGCTGGTGGCGCCCTCCTTCAGAGCAGAAGTTGAGGCCTTCGTGGATCTTGACACATTGGAAGAGAGACTGAAGGATAAGAAGATCATTTCCAAACAGTATCTGAGCCTGATGGCCCTGCCCCATGCATCGGACCGTAAACCGGTCTGGGCGGAATGCTCCATCATCGTGGGTGACCGCCATGACGACGGGACCTTGAGCCACGTCATTTTCACAACCCGGTCCATTCATGATGAGAAGACCCGGGAGCTGGATAATCAGGCCAAGCTGAAAGAAGCCTATCTGCAGACCAACGAAATGAATCGTGAGCTGCAGAAGAACTTCAAGATTTTTGAATCTCTGGGGGCGATTTATGCCTCTATGTATTATATCGACCTGAAGGCCAATCATTTCACCGAGATCACATCCATTGACCGTGTGAAACAGTGCATCGGCGAGACCGGTGATGCGAAGGAACGGCTGGATTTCTTTGCCGAGTACATGATGCCGGAGGAATTTAAGGCATCCATGAAGGCTTTCGTGGATCTCAGCACACTGGAAGAGCGCCTTGGGGACAAACAGATCATTTTCGAAGAGTTCCGCAGTAAGCTCATCATGACTGGGGACAATCAGGGGACCTGGCGGGTGGCTTGCTTCATCGAGGCGGGCCGTGATGAAAATGGGGCTTTGAGCCACGTCATTTTCGCAACGCAGTCCATTCAGGAGGCCAAGGTCAGGGAACTTGACAATAAAGAGAAGCTGGAAAAGGCGCTGGCGGCCACGGAGATCGCCAACCGGGCCAAGACCCGTTTCCTTTTCAATATGTCTCATGACATCCGTACGCCGATGAATGCCATTATCGGGTTCCGGGATCTTCTGGAACGTCATCAGGATGATCGGGAGAAGCGTGAGGATTACCTGGCGAAGATCAAGAGCGCCAATGAGGTGCTGTTGTCCATCATCAACAATGTGCTGGAAATGACCCGCATCGAGCAGTCGTCTCTGGAGCTGGATGAAACCGCCGGCAGCGTGGAACAGTACTGCGACGGTATCCGGTCGATGTTCAAGGTGATGATGGAGGAGAAGGGCATCGACTTTACGATCGCCATCAATGTGGAGCATCCGTATGTGTTCTGCGATGTGACGAAGTCTCGCGAGGTGCTCATCAACCTGTTGTCCAATGCGTACAAATACACGGAAGAGGGCGGCTCGGTTACACTGAGAATTGATGAATTGCCGACGGAACAGACCGGGTATACCACCTTCCGGACAACCGTTCAGGATACCGGTATCGGTATGAGCGAAAAATACCTGCCTCATATCTTCGATGAATTCTCCCGTGAGAAGAACACCACGGATGCGAAGATCGAGGGTACCGGTCTTGGGATGCCCATTGTCAAGCAGCTGGTTGATTTCCTGGGCGGTTCCATCGAAGTGCAGAGCGAAAAGGGCGTGGGCACCACGGTCACCGTGGAATTGCCGCACCGCATTGCCCGGCAGGAAGATTGCTACACACTCATCGACCGCAGCATCGATCCGAGGCTCTTTGAAGGCAAGCGGATTCTGCTGGCGGAAGATAATGAACTGAACGCCGAGATCGCTCTGGAGATTCTTCGGGAATCCGGCTTTGTGGTGGATCATGCCGAGGACGGCCGGGTTTGCTACGATATGATCGACAATGCCCCGGCGGGCACCTATGATCTTGTTCTGATGGATATTCAGATGCCCCATATGAACGGCTATGATGCCGCCGTGGCCATCCGCCAGTTACCGGATGAGGCGAAGGCGTCGATCCCCATCGTGGCCATGACCGCCAACGCCTTCGAGGAAGATAAGAAGGAAGCTTATCGCTGCGGCATGAACGGCCATCTGGCCAAGCCCATCAATGTGAAGGATATTCTGAAGCAGCTGTCGCAGATATTGCGGGCCGTGGAGCGGCAGTCAAAATAGTTTGATAATGCCTGATTGGCAAGAAAAAGCGGGTTGCCACAGTCGTGACACGCGCGATAACTGAAAAACAAAACACAAATCCCGGCCGAAAGGCCGGGATTCTTGCTGTCTAAAGCTAATCGATGCCGCGTCGGCTGCGAAACCATGGTGGAAGCAAGATGGGGCATCGGGATTCGGCACCCTCTAGATCTTCTCCACCTGCTTCACCCAGAATTCCGCGAAGTCTTTCCGGTTATCGGTGCCGCTGAGTTCATAAAGCTTGGCGGTGTAACGCTTGATCTGGTACATGGACAGGTCCAGGATCTCGCAGGCTTCCTCCCGGGTTTTCTTCCCCACCAAAAGGAAGGCCAGCTTGAAGAGCCGGTAGGATTCATAATCATTGTCCCGTTTGAAGCTCTCCTCAAAGGGATGCTTGATCATCTGGTCCGACAGCTGATTGGCCAGCGCCTGGATGATGGCCCGGGTGTCGGCATCCACGTACTTTTCAAGATGCCAGTCCACAAAAAGACTGTGCTCCGCGATGATGAGATACCATTTTCGCGGCAAAATGATCTCCAGAGCCTTCTCCACATGGAGGTCGTGCAGCTCATCATTTCCGAGGAAATAATAATAGGACGCCACCTGCGCATGGGCATAGGCCAGCACTTCCGTGTTGTTGAGCAGTTCCAGATGCTTGGTGTAAAGCTCCATATGAATGGGCAGCGGGCCGTTCTCCGGCTGACCGCAATGCACCAGCTGAAGTCGCATACTCCGATAGAGCATCACCGACAGACTTTCGGGCGGAATGTTCATATAGGCAATATCATGATTATCTATGCCTCGATGCAACGCCATATAGGCCAGGGTCAGCGGATAACGCCCCGTTTCCAGGAGCTTCTGGATACTGAGGCCAACTGACTCCACATCGGCCTGCTCCCCCAGATAAACCGCCACCGTGAAATGAAGAAAGAGCGCCGCCAGCATATAATCATTGCTGCTGCCGTAATAAAATGCCTTCACCCGCTCAAGCACTTCCCGAAGATGCCCCTGCAGCATCAGATCCGACAGCTCGCAAAGGATGCGATCGTTATCGTTGATGAGGGATGGCGGTGCATGAAGACAATACTCCGCATTCATAATAAGCTCCAGATGATCATGATTCACCGGGACCTGCTTCCCCTCCCGGGTCCGCTTATCCGTGGGCTTGAGAGCATTGGCCGGAATCTGCCAGCTCCGCCCCGCCTGAAGACACCCCGGGATCGCGCCGGACACACACCATTTTCGCACCTGCCGATCCGACACCTGCCACTGCGCCGCGGCCTCTTTTGTACTGATATAAGCCATAAACATCCTCCTGATACGTTTATTTTTTCACATTTTCTGAAGAAAAATCAAGTGTAAAGTTCCGTTATCGGAACTGATTTTTTGCCTTGCTTTAGCGCATAAAAGCGCAATTTGCAGGGTTTTTAAGAAAATGAGTCTGCTAAGGCCCCATTTTTTCGACCGCGCGCAGGGGTTGAAAGGGCGATGGAGCGCCTGTATAATGCCATTTATCGTAAAGGAAATGGCACAGCGCCATTTTCGAGGAGGAGTTTGAAATGAAAAAAAGATACTTAAGTCTGCTGCTGGCAGGTGTGTGCGTGGCCGGTGCCCTGAGTGGGTGCGGTGCCAAAACAGAGGCCCCGGCAACGGAGGAAGTCAAGGCTGAAGCCGAAGACACAGCCGCAGAAGATGATGCCGATGCCCCCGAAGAAAGCGTGGAAGAGGCATTAGACGTCAGCACCGGGGAGGATACCATGGCCGCATCAGATACGCACAGCGACTTTGTTCGCGTGACAGACTATGTTTTTGAAGTCACTTTCGATAACTACGAACAGTATTTCGAAGATTCCCGGGCTTTCATGAGCGAGAAGTACAAGATCGGTGCCTGCTCATCCGTCCAGAATGACATGATCCGTGGCCGTAATTACGACTGGTATTACGATGATTCCGTCTGCTTTGTGGCTCATGTCCCGGCAACGGAAGATCGTCACGCCAGCGTGGGTGTGGTCACAGGTGCCGGCCTCACAGCAGAACAGGTGCTGTCCGGCGAAGAACATGACATTTACAAGATCCTGCCCTACGGCACTCTGGATGGTATCAACGACGAAGGCCTGTGCATCAACATCAACGTGGTCAACTTCGGCGAAAAGGGTGAATTCGTGATGAGAACCGAAGACACTTCCGATGATGTGGCCCCGCTGGCTGTGCCGCGTCTCCTGCTGGATAAGGCCGGCAACATCGAGGAAGCCGTCGCTATGCTGAAGGAAATGGATATCTACAGCCTGGGCAAGGGCAACGAAGCGCACTACATGCTCTCCGGTAAGACAAGCGCCACCGATGACACTTATAAATGCGTGGTCATCGAGCTTATCCCGGATGAAAACAAGCATTATCAGATCAGTGTGGTGGACAAGTTCGTGGGCGATATGCCGATCATGACCAATTTCCATCTGACCGGCTATGACGGCACAATGGAAAGCCTCACCGAGCATCCCATGGGTCTGGAACGTTACGAGATCCTGGTGAAGAATTACGGCATGAGCGATACCATTCCGGGTATGCAGGATCTGATGAAGAAGGTTTACTTCACCAGAAACTACGACCTGTACAGCGACAACTGGTGGTATTCCGATATGGCCAAATCCGCTAATCTGACCATGGCTGATCGGGGCGCTGCCTGCTTAAATGGCGATCCCGCCAATGCCGGTGCCTATGAGGCACAAATCCGCACGGAGATGGCCGATTACCTCAATCGCTCCAGAAGCGATAAGGACAAATCCTGGCATACCGTTCACACCTCAGTCTTTGATTGCGAAAAGAACGAGCTCTATATGACATCCCAGGAAGGGGCCATCGTCTACCACTTCGGTCTGGATAGTCGCATCGACTAAAACGGGCCATAGCGCCAAATCTATGATCATTGACAGCGGACGCACCGAAATCCCATCGCGGACATCGGCCCGCCTGTGATGATAAAACCGTACAACAGCAGATGCCTCATTTTCTAAGGCGAAAATGGCGGTTTCTGCACAGCTATAAATGAAGGAGAAACAATATGAAGAAGAAAATGTTAAGCATGCTGCTGGCTATGACCTGTGTAGCCGGCGCTCTGGCCGGTTGCGGTCAGCAGGCTGAAACCAAAACAGACGAGGCTGCTGCCGGTGCAGAAGCCAAGCAGGATTCTGAAGCTGCCGTTGAGGAAGCTCTGGAAAATATGGAGATCGAACCGGCCGTTGAATCTGAAGTAGAAGAAGGCGAAGTCGACAATGCCCAGCAGCACCTGAGTGTTTACTCAGATCCGGTCAGACTGTCCGATTATCTCTTCGAGATCACTTATGAAAGCTATGAGAATGCCAGAACCTTCGCTGAGGATTACTACGCTGAGAACTACAAGCTGGGTGCCTGCTCTTCCGTTCAGAACGGCGATATCCGCGGTCGTAACTATGACTGGGTTTATGACAATGCCTCAACATTCGTTATCCATGTTCCGGCAACAGATGACCGTCATGCCAGCGTCGGTGTAGCCGCCGCTTCCCTTATGACACCGGAAAAGGTTATGGAAGGCAACTTCGATGTATTTATGGATATGCTGCCCTACGGTATGCTGGATGGTATCAATGATGCCGGTCTGTGCGTCAACGTTAACGTCATCCCCTTCGGCGAACTGGGCGAATTTGAAATGAAAACAGAAGATCCGTCCGACGATGTCTTCCCGGTTATGGTCACACGTCTCCTTCTGGACGGGGCCGGTACTGTCGAAGAAGCCATCAACATGATGGAAAAGATGGACATCTACTCCATCAAAGATATGGACGAAGCTCATTTCATGATCTCCGGTATAGCCAGCGCTGATGACGGCACCTACAAGACTGTTATCGTCGAACTGGTTCCGGACGAAAACAAGCATTATCAGCTGAACGTCATCGACAAGTTCGTGGATGACAAGCCGATCATGACCAACTTCCCGCTGACAGGCTTTGATGGCACAGAAGCTTCCCTGACAGCCCGTCCGATGGGTATTGAACGTTACAACCTCCTCAATAAGCAGTTTGACCAGGGCTCCTCAGTTGCCGGTATGATCGAGCTGATGAAGAAGGTTTACTACACACATACCTATGACTTATATGCCAATGACTTCTGGTATTCCGAACATATCCAGGACGATAATCCGGTGCCCTATTCCGAAAGAGGCGAAGCCTGCTTAAACGGTGACCTTGGCAAAGCCGGTGGTTACGCTGACAGCATCGCCAAGATGGTAGAGAAGTTTGCCAACAGAGAAAGAGGCAGCAAGGAAAATTCCACATGGCATACCGTTCACACAGCTGTTTACGACACACAGAATCTTGAAGTATCCGTTCTGTCTCAGGAAGGCAGCATCGCTTACAAATTCAATCTGTCTGACAGAATCGGCTGATAGAGGTTAGAAAATGAATCATATTTACGTCGACAGTGAGTTCGCCCCCTTACGCCGTGTGGTGGTGACACAGTCTGAGTTTGTGATTCCTACAAAGCAGGAAAAATTCTCGTTCCTCACAAAGGAGTTTTTAGAAAATGAGGCTCCCGGCGGCCTGTTCGGAGATCTTTTTCCGGACAAGCAGCGCCTGTGGGAACAGGAGCGGGCGGATCTGGTGGCCGTCCTTCAAAAATACGGTGTCGAGGTCCTTCGCCCCCGGAAAATGACGGACTACGAGAAAACCCACGATCCGGCCAGCGGTGCCGCCAACTTCTTCGTGCGGGATCCCTTCTTTACGGTGGGCCCCTACCTCATCGAAGGGGCGCTCCGCTTCCGTCACAGACGGGATGAAGTTTTCCCGGTGCGTGACCTGCTGATGAAAGAAGGCTTTGACAGCGATGCCATCTACGTGGCATTGCCCAAGCCGGACACATCAGACGGCCCGGATTCACAGAAAGGCCCGTTTCTGGAAGGCGGCGACGTGCTGGTCTACGGGAAAAATATATTCGTAGGCAAATCAGGACTGGCCTCAGACGATGGCGGGTATCTGTGGCTTAAGCATCTCATGGAGCCGCAGGGGTATACGGTCACTCAGGTGCCGCTCCTGCCCAACGTGCTTCATCTTGACTGCGCCATGAGTCTGGTGCGGGACGGTCTTATGATCGTGGCCGAAAAGGCTCTGCTCGGTGGGATCCCCGCGGTCTTTGCCGATTGGGACAAGATCATCGTGGATCCGGAGGAGATTCAGTACCTCACCATCAATGGCCTGCCCATCAACGAGCGGACATACCTCACGGATTATGCCTTCAAGGACACCATCGGCAAAGAGCTGAAAAAACGGGGCATCACCGTGGAATACGTTCACTTCGATATCTCAAGATCTTTCGGCGGATCCTTCCGCTGCAGCACACAACCGTTGCTGCGGGAGTAACGCCTTTCTAAGTTTGATACGGCTATTTCCATAAAGAACTCTGCTTCGCGCCCGGCGGGAAACCGTCGGCCGAGGCGGAGTTCTTTATATTTCTCCCCGATGAGCCAAGTGCAACGTCATGATTGCATGAAGCGTTGCATTTGGCGAACGGCAAAAACGAGATGAAGCGAAGCGGAATCGAGTTTGCCGAGGGGAGAAGCACGGGAGGAGGGAATCCTCCCGTGCCCGATGGGATAAGTGCAACGCCATGCTGGCATGAAACAAAATACGCCAACTGGGTGTTTAAAAAACGTTGTAAACTAACTACAATATAATTATCCATGACTGTGCATAGGGTTCACAGCCGTACCGTTCACAGCCACATACTCCACAGGATGATCACTTATCACATCATCCCACACAACGCTCATACAGCAACCCGCCACAGGCCCGTCGGCAACGCCATCGCCCGGGCAGTCATTCAGAAAGTTTTGTGCCGTGCTTATGAATAAAGAAAAGCTAAAGAATCTCCTGCTCTACGCAGGTCTCACCAAAGATGAATACGAGGACATCCGGGACATCTACCTCGCCCCCAACAGCCCCATCCTCCGGGTGGTCAGTCTTTGCTGCGGGGTGCTCACCATGTGTTTCGGCCTCTACGAAATCATCATCAACCCTCACCTTTTCAGCTCCTGGTGCTTCCCGGTGGTGGGCTTCGTCAATGTCATCGTGGCGATCCTCGCCTGGGGGAAATTCCGGGGTAACGTGCGCGCCGAAAAATACCTGGCCAACATATTCGTCATTTCCTTCTACGCGCTGGGCATCTACGTAGGCACCATCGGCATCCCCGATCGCCTGGCAGTGCTCTACATGGTGGTCATCGTGGCCATGCCCATGGTCTTCAACGACCGGCCGGTTTTGCTCCTCAGTGAAATGGCGCTGTCAGTGATCATTTTCTCAGTGCTGACCCTCGCCATTAAGGAACCTGAGTTGGCCTACACCGATGTGGCGGACGCGATTACCTTTGCGGTGGTCAGTGTCATGCTGAATATCTTCCTTTATAAAACAAAGGCCAAAGGTGCTCTGGCGGAAATTCGTGAGCGCCGGCATATGGCCCGGCTCCAGGACACATACGATATCGTGGCCGGAGCCAACATGGGCATCTGGCAGATCCGTCTCTTCGACGGGGAAGCTCCTCGGATGAAAGCTAACCTGAAAATGCGTGAGCTTCTGTCTCTCCCGGAGGATATGACAGACGGCGCCGAGATTTATAACGCCTGGTTTTCCCGGGTGCGCCCGGCGGATGTGCCCGGTGTCCTGGCCTCGGTTGAAGCCATGAAATCCGGCAACCGGGATGAAAATACCTACATCTGGATCGATCCTGTGCTAGGCGAACAG
This sequence comes from Lachnospiraceae bacterium, assembly GCA_030526195.1. Lineage (GTDB taxonomy): Bacteria > Bacillota > Clostridia > Lachnospirales > Lachnospiraceae > Chordicoccus. The sequence continues at coordinate 2,943 of JAUNDG010000029.1, read as the reverse complement.
TATGTGCGCTGCGGTGGTTTCGGCGAAAAGGTTGAAGGCAAGGGCTGGATCCTTAAGGGTTACCATTACAACGTTAATGAAGAAGTGCTTCGTGAGCAGAAGCGGGAGGCGGACCGCCAGCGTATCGTGAACCTCCGTCTTCAGACCGTGTCCGAGGCTATCCACGGCGGCTTCAAGCTGGAAAAATTCGATGAGAAATTTACCTTCATCATGGTCTCCGAGCAGATGGCACGTCTTCTTGGCTACGATTCCCCGGAAGACCTGATGGAAGCCTCCGGCGGCACCATGGCCGGCATTGCCAATCTCGATGATGCCCGGCGAGAACTGCCCCAGGCCAGAGAGGCGGTGGAACGGGGCGAGATGTACACCATGAACTTCCGCATCCGTTGCAAAAATGGCAGCTGGAAAAATGTGGAGGACCGCGGCCGCGTCATTGTGAATGAGAAAGGCGAGAAGGAAATCTGGAGCTTCATTTCCGATCAGGATCTCCTCAGGGAGCTGGAAAATGCCAACGTGGCCAAGTCCAATTTCCTCATGAATATGTCCCACGACATTCGGACGCCGATGAACGCCATCCTGGGCTACAACCGGCTCATGAAGAAGGGTCTCACGGATCCGGAAATGATCCGTTATCAGGAAAAGATCGAGGAATCCGGCAATATTCTCCTTTCCATCATCAACAACGTGCTGGATATGGCTCACATCGACAGCGGGAAGCTTCGTCTGGATGAGAATTACGCCGAGGTCAGTAAGCTGGCCTCCCAGATCCTCACGATATTTGAGGCGGATGCGAAAAAGAAAAACCTACATCTCTTCTACGATGAAAATGTCACGCATCAGTATGTCATCTGCGATGAGACGAAGATCAAGGAAATCTTTATCAACCTCATCAGCAATGCCGTGAAATACACACCGGACGGCGGGTCCGTGCGGGTGAAGGTGCGGGAACTGCCCTCCGATGAAAATGGTCAGATCTTCATCAAGGCGGAGATCATCGACACCGGCATCGGCATCAGCCGTGACTTCCTGCCCCATATCTTCGAAAGCTTCACCCGGGAGCAGAACACCACCATGGGTAAGGTGGTGGGCACCGGTCTGGGTATGCCCATCGTGAAACGCCTGGTGGACTTCCTCAACGGCACCATCGAAGTGGAATCCACCCTCGGGAAAGGGACCCATTTCACTGTGACATTGCCCCTCAAGCTGGCAGAAAAAGATGATTACAAAGAGACCATCAGCGGAATCTCCGAAGAAGAGAAAAAAGAGATTCTGACAGGTCGCCGCATTCTCATGGCGGAAGATAATGACTTGAACGCCGAGATCGCCGGGTGTATTCTGGAGGAAATGGGGCTTAAGGTGGACCGCGTGGAGGACGGCGTCCAGTGCGTGGCCTGGATGGAACAGATGCCCGCCGGCACCTACGACCTCATCCTTATGGATATCCAGATGCCCAACATGGACGGCTATACCGCCGCCCGCAACATCAGGGCCCTGCCCGATCAGGCCAAGGCCGACATCCCCATCATCGCCATGACCGCCAACGCCTTCGAGGAAGATAAGAAAAATGCCCGCGAAGCCGGCATGAACGGCCACATCGCCAAACCCATCAACGTGGAAACCGTGGAAGGGACCATCGTGGCGGTGTTGAAGGAAATGGGGCTGGATAAGAAGACGGAATAGAAGACTGATAAGAAGTAAGATGGTATCCAATACCCATAAGCAGCAAAGCGGACAGTGTGCCTTAAAAGGTGCGCAAGTCCGCTTTTTTGTGCCCGTTTTACGGTTTAATAGAATGAAGTGTAATGCAGGAGTGAAGGGTTATTGATATAATGATAGAAACAGTAGCATCTGACGAGTTACTGTGATTAATTGAGAAAAGAGGATTTACCATGGTAAAACCGATTATGAAAGACATGATGTTCCTGGCCCAGAAATCTGAACCCGCCACCCAGGCGGACCTCCAGATTGGCCGGGATCTTCAGGATACATTAGAAGCTCACCGGGAAGGCTGCGTTGGTATGGCGGCCAACATGATCGGCGTCAGAAAGCGCATCATCATTGTGAACATGGGTCCCTTCGATGTGGTCATGTTCAACCCGGTCATCGTCTCAAAGCGCGGTCCCTATGATGCAGAAGAAGGCTGCCTGTCCCTTTCCGGCGTGCGCCCCTGCAAGCGCTACCAGCATATCGAAGTGGAATATTACGACTTCAACTGGAAAAAGCAGCGCATCAAACTGGAAGGCTGGACCGCTGAGATCTGCCAGCATGAAGTGGATCACTGTGATGGCATCATTATTTGAATGCGGAGGAATCATCATGAAAATTATGCTTTGTATCATCATCGGCTACCTGCTGGGGTGCCTCAGCCCGGCCGCTTATCTGTCGCGGGTTAAACAAACCAATCTGCGGGAAAATGGCACCGGCAATCTCGGCGCCACCAATACGATGCTGGTTATGGGAAAAGGCTTCGGCATCATGGTCGCCCTCATTGACATCGCCAAGGCATTTGTGGCGGTAAAAGTGGGCGCGCTTCTGGCACCGGCCACAGCCTGCGCCGGTATCCTGGCCGGGTTCGCCGCTATCGTCGGCCACATCTTCCCCTTCTATATGCACTTCAAGGGTGGCAAAGGTCTGGCGACATTCGGAGGTCTCTTACTTGGCGTTGATGCAAAGCTCTTCGTATTCCTTTTAGTGGTGGCCATTATCGCCATGCTGGTGGTGAATTACAGTGTGGCAGCGCCCATGTCGGCAGCGGTACTATTTCCGATTCTTTATCATCGAACCCATACAGATCCGTATTCGATGATGATCGCTGTGGCCGTCTCTGCCCTGATTATCGTGGTTCATTTAAGCAACATCACCCGGGCACGGGAAGGAAATGAGATGAAAATCAGAGATTACCTCACCGGGCGTGGCGGTAAACACGCAGAATAACACAATCAC
>JAUNDG010000028.1 GCA_030526195.1 Lachnospiraceae bacterium | reverse complement strand
GAAGTTGAAGAAGCTCCGGTAGTTGAAGAGACTCAGGTTTACGAAGATACACCGGTGATCGAAGGTCTGCCGGATGACGAAGTGCCGTCAGCCGCCGCTGTTTCAGCCGCAGCCGCTATCGTGGCAGCAGCAGAAGCTGCCGCCGCAGCCGGCTATGAGCTGCCGGGTTCAGAACCGGCTCAGGCCGAGCCCTTTATCGTAGACACCGTGCCAGCCGCGGCCGATCCGTCCTTAGGGCTTACCCGTGAATTTGATTTTAACGGCGAACTTCAGCGGGCACTGGATAACGGTGTGCCCATGAATGAGGCTGTTTCTTCCGTCAGTGCCATGGCTTCGGCGGAAGCTGCCGCTGCTACAGAAAGCAGCCGCCCGATGGTGGATGTAACCCAGAAGATCCCGGCGGAACTCCTGGCCAGCGAAGAAGAACTGGCAGCGGAATCCCGGAGAAGCGGTAACATCACCAACCTGCTGGCGATGGATGAGGAAGGCGGTGCTTCAGAAGTCAGCCGCTCCATCATCGATGATATTATGGAAAAACCGGAAGTCTTCGAGACCGTGCCGGTGGAACCCAGACGCTTTGACGATGTGGAGACCAAGGTCTTCAGCTATTTCGCCCCGATTCCGGGTGTGGCTGAACAGGTCACACAGGCCATCGCCGACGTGCATAACAATGCCGGCGATAAGACATCCCGCAGCGGCAACATCCTGGTGGTGGGCCGTCAGGGCTCCGGCAAGACTCGTCTGGCTGATGCGCTGATCCTGGCTATCTGCAAGGATCTGAAGATCGAAGGAGCCAAGGTGGCTCATGTCGATGCCCGGGATTTCAATAAGAAAAATGCTGCCGAGGTGGTATCCCGTCTGGCCGGTGGTTTCCTCGTGATCGAGGGTGCCGGTGCACTGGACAATGCTGCGGTGGAAAACCTGTCACAGGCTATGAATTTCAGAACGGACGACCTGGTGGTCATCCTGGAGGACGAAAAGCAGGATCTCAACAACCTGCTGGCTGCCTATCCGGAATTTGCCGACAAGTTCACTTCCCGCATCACCGTGCCGGTCTTTACCAACGACGAGCTGGTCACCTTCGGTAAGACTTACACCAAGGAAAAGGGTTACAAGATGGATGAAATGTGCGTCCTGGCCCTTTACACCATGATCGGTGACAACCAGAAGGACCGTGAGCCGGTGACAGTCGGTAAGGTCCAGCAGATGATCGACCAGGCCATTGCCAGAGCCGAAAAGGGCTCCCGCAAGCTGGGCCGCAAGTTCTCCCGCAAGGAGCAGGACAACCAGGGTCGCATCATTTTACATGAAAAGGATTTTGATTTCTGATAACGAAAGGGGCATGCTATGCCGGTACCCTACCTGGGGAATCCCGTCCGCTGCGAAGCGGTATTAAGAAGTTTTGATTTTTCATTCCGGAAGCGCTTCGGCCAGAACTTCCTCATCGATGAGGATGTGCTGGAGGGTATTGTGGAAGCCTCCGGTGTGACCGGGGATGACGTGGTTCTGGAAATCGGGCCGGGCATCGGTTCCCTGACTCAGTACCTGGCCTCCACCGCCCGCAAGGTGGTGGCTGTGGAGATCGACAAGAGTCTGATGCCGATTCTGGAGCATACCTTAGACGGCTGGGACAATGTCCGGGTGCTCAATCAGGACATCCTGAAGACGGACATCGCCGCCATCGCCGAGGAAGAAAATGGCGGGAAGCCGTTAAAGGTCATCGCCAATCTGCCCTATTACATCACCACCCCCATCATCATGAAGCTGTTTGAAAGCGGCTGTCCCATCGATTCGGTGACGGTCATGGTGCAGAAGGAGGTGGCGGACCGGATCAAGAGCGAGCCCGGTTCCAAGGAATACGGCGCCATATCCCTGGCGGTGCAGTATTACGCCAAAGCCTCCGCGGCCATCGAGGTCGGTCCGGAAAGTTTTGTGCCGCCGCCCAAGGTCTCATCCACGGTGCTTCATCTGGAGCGTTACCCGGAAACACGGGTCAAAGTGGATGATGAGGAGCAGATGTTTAAGATCATCCGTGGCGTCTTCAATCAGAGACGTAAAACGCTGGTCAATGCCGTGGCGAATTTCGAAGGCCTGGCATTTTCTAAAGACGATATCCGTCGAGCCCTTTCGGAAATGGGGCTGCCGGAGACCGCCAGAGGCGAAACCTTCAGCCTCGAACAGTTTGCCGAGCTGTCAAATCGGCTGAAATAATGTGAAACCGACTGCCGTCTCTCGTCAGACGGCAGTCCTTTTGTTATCCCGATGAGCCAAGTGAAAACACATGCTTGCATGAATGTTTTCATTTGGCGAACGGTAATCACCGAGATGAAGCGAAGCGAAATCGAGGTGTTACCGAAGGGATAAAGGCAGGAGTTTTTTCTCCTGCCCCGATGAGCCAAGCGAATCCGCATGCTTGCATGCAGGATTCACAGATTGTTCAGATTCATTCCGGGGAAAATGTGTTATGATGACACATACCTGCAAAATGAGCCGTCTTCAGACGGCCTGTATCAGGAAAGGAGATTAACATGAAAAAGAAACTGGCAATTCTCTTAAGTGCCTGTCTGCTGGGCGGTGTTCTGGCTCCGGCGACAGTCATGGCGGATGAACAGACATATGTGGCACTGGGGGCTGACCTGGATGCCGCCGGCCGCAGCACTGTGCTGTCTTTATTAAATGTGACAGAAGAGGAGCTTGTAACCGATACGGTGCTGACCGTCACCAATGCTGAGGAGCATCAGCATTTTGACAGCTACATGGATCCGTCGGTGATCGGTACCCGAGCCCTGTCCTCCTGCAAGGTGGTGGCCAAGAATGAGGGTGGTATCACCGTGGAAACCCACAACATCACCTACTGCACACCGGCTATGTATGAAAATGCTCTGGCAACAGCCGGCCTTAAAAATGCCGAGGTCGTGGTGGCCGGTCCTTTCAATCTGTCCGGTACCTGTGCTCTGGTGGGTGTGCTGAAGGCTTATGAAGCCATGACCGGTGAGACCATCGATCCGGAGGTGGTGGATGTGGCCTCCAACGAGCTGGTCATGACAGCTGATGTGGCGGAATCCGTCGGTGATTCCGAAAAGATCACGCAGCTCATCGCCGCCATCAAGCAGATCATTCTGTCCCATGATTATGAAACCGATGCAGACATTGACGCCGCGATCCAGGAAGTGGCCGGCCAGATGAACATCGTTCTGAGCGCTGAAGATGTGGTCACCATTCGGGATTTCTGCAAGAAGTTCGGTAACCTCAACATCAATCCGGAGGACTTAAGCTCCGCGACCACCATTTACGATAAGCTGAAGGCCGAAGGTATTGACCTGTCAGACCTGGGCAATTCCGATTATGCCGAAGGACTTTTCGGTGTGCTGACACGTCTCTGGGATCAGATCGTGGGCTTCTTTGTTGGTCTGTTCGGCTAAATCTTTGAAGTAGACAGAAGCGTGTAACCGCTTTACTAACAGAAAGCATCGGAAACTCAACCTGTGTCAGGAGTTCCGATGCTTTTGTGTGTGACGGGGAAAAATAAAACGGACACAGTGACGGTTGAATCAATCGATCACAGTGTCCGTTTTTTATGTTCTTGTTTACGCATCCTTCAGGCGGAAGCAGTTGACCAGGGTGATGACGGCGACCAGAAGGTCGACGGCAGCGGAGGTGTAGATCGCCATGCCGAAATCGTGGATGAACCACAGGATCAGGAAAACGATCATGGCCACGCGCAGGGCCTGGGCGCTCTTACAGATGAAGGCGCAAAGTGTGTACTGGGCGCTGGCGATGATGGGTACGAAGTAAAGGATGCCCACATTGCCGCTGATGACATTGACCGCGATGCCGATACCCACGATGCTGACCAGCATCAGGATCTGAACAAAGCGGCTGTCCTTGCCTTTGGCGGCCAGTACGTTACGGATGATGCTGATGGCGTTGACCACACTGCCGGCAAAGCTGCCGATGATGAGGTCGCCCAGAGCAAAGAATCCGTAATTGCCGATCTGCATGTAGAGAATCTTATCCTTGGCCTTCAAAAATGAACTGAGGGCCAGGAAGGCGATACCTACCGTGCAGAAAATATTAGCTAATAGCGTTGGTGTCATTATGCTTCAGTGAAGTCATCCTTGCCCATGGAGCAAAGCGGGCATTCGAAATCTTCCGGAACATCTTCCCACTTTGTACCCGGAGCGATACCGCCTTCCGGATAACCGGCTTCTTCGTCATATTCCCAACCGCAAACGCATGCATATTTCATAATAATGTCCTCCTCTTAGGGTATATGGTCGGCAGCCTGAACTGACAGGCCTGCCGGATGAGTCAATAAACACAAATGGCCGCCCGGGGAGGGGGCCCCCCGGACAGCTATTTATGTTATTAACATGGATACATGGAATAACCGTTAATTATTTGAAGTATCTGTCAAGCAGACCCTTGAAAGCCTTGCCGTGACGAGCTTCGTCGCGAGCCATTTCGTGAACTGTATCATGGATGGCGTCAAGGTTAGCAGCTTTAGCTCTCTTAGCCAGATCTGTCTTGCCGGCTGTAGCGCCATTTTCGGCTTCTACACGCATTTCAAGGTTCTTCTTTGTGCTGTCTGTGACAACTTCGCCAAGAAGTTCGGCAAACTTAGCAGCATGTTCAGCTTCTTCGTAAGCAGCCTTTTCCCAGTACAGACCGATTTCCGGATAACCTTCTCTGTGAGCAACGCGAGCCATAGCCAGGTACATACCAACTTCTGAGCATTCGCCGGCGAAGTTAGCTCTCAGGTCATCGATGATGTCCTGCGGAACACCCTGAGCAACACCAACAACATGTTCAGCAGCCCATGACATTTCGTCTTCCTGCTTCACGAATTTTTCAGCCGGTACATTGCAAACCGGGCACTTTTCCGGAGCAGCATCACCTTCATGAACATAACCACAAACACTACATACCCATTTAGCCATAATTGTCTCCTTTCCTGCTTAAAAGCAGTTACAAATTAATTACTTTCGTTATTATAACCTAAAACTTCAGGTTGTTAAACAATGAGAACAGATTCCGTAATAAATTGTCTGTCGACTTGTGATCCGGCCGTCGATCATCGGAAATGTCTCGGGTTCCTTACTTTCTGCCCCTTCCGGCAGATCCCACAGGCAGCCGCACCGTTCGCAATGGAAATGATCATGCGGCAGGGCGTTACCATCAAAATGTTCCCGCCCGTCTCCCGGGTTGACCCGGCGGATTTCACCCAGGTCACACAGAAGAGAGAGGTTGCGGTAAACCGTGCCCAGTGAAATGCGGGGAATCGATTCACGCACATTCTGATAAATAGCGTCGGCTGAAGGATGGTCTTTGCGTCCGCGGAGAAAGGTGAGAATCAAATCCCGCTGACGACTGTGCTTTAATGCGGCCATGTCGCCTCCTGCTGTTTTGTTTTAAAAACGATAACTGTTACTGTTATTAATATAATGGCATAACCCGAATCTGTCAATAAGAAAATGAAAAAATATGATAAGATATTTGTAGCCGGGTGGTGCCGGTGAAAATGAAAGAAAAGAGGTCAACATGACGATCATCAGTTGGTATATCGGAACATTTTTGACAGGGCTTCTGTTCTGGCCTGTGACCCGGCGTCTGGTGCCGGGCTGGCGAGACGGGGGCTGGATCTTATCAAAAGCCCTGGGGCCGTTTTTCATGGCATCCCTTTTGTGGCTGCTCAACTGCTTGCATCTGGTGCCCTTCGGTCGGGCCGGTGCGCTGCTGACCATGGGCCTCATCCCGGCGGTGATGGCACTGGCAGTTATCATCCGTCAGCGGCGATCCGGCGGAGGAGCAAATGCTATGGCGCTTTCCGGTGGCACACAGAATATCGGTAATCCCTCAGTAGGGAGGGAAGAATCCGCAAAATCATCGGACGAGGTTCGGAAAGCTGACAGAGCCACTGTCAGATCCGGACTGTGCCCCAACGGTATCTCAACGCGTTTCATCCTCATCGAGGAAATGATGTTCCTGGGGCTCTTCCTGCTGTGCGTGTACATTGTGGGCTTCAAGCCGGAAATCTACGGCACGGAAAAATTCATGGATTACGGCTTCATCACCGGCATTCTCAGAAATGACTGGATGCCCTTCGAGGACATCTGGTTTGCGGGGAAAGGGGTCAATTATTATTACGGCGGCCAGTACATCACCGCCTACCTGGTGAGCCTCACCGGCGTGGGTGCCGGCTGGGGGTACAATCTCATGCGGGCCTTCCTCACCACCATGACCTTCATGCTGCCCTTCTCAGCTGTCTATGAAGCTATGCGCTATTTCCTGACCCGCGATACCCGGGCGAACCGGGCAGACCGGGTGGACGAGGCAGTCTCAGTGAAACCCTCAGCCAATACCGGGAAAGAAGTCGGGGTTGCCCACAAGGCGAAAGCCGGCGCGGTGGACAAAACTGCGGCAAAAGCAACTCAGTGTGGAAAACACATTGGCCGCACCGCCATTCTGACGGGTCTTCTGGCGGGTATGGCCACAGCCTTCGCGGGCAACATGCATTACGTCATCAAGGGACTTTTCGGTCCGCTCATCGCCCGGCTCACCGGGAGCGCCTACAACGGCTACTGGTTCCCTTCCTCCACCCGTTACATCGGGTACGATCCGGACCTGCCGGATAAAACCATCCACGAATTTCCGTCCTATTCCTCCGTGCTGGGGGATCTTCACGCCCATTACATCAACGTGATCTTCGCCCTGGCGGTGATCGCGCTGCTGATCGCCTGGGTGATGCGCCGCATGGAAGCGGCGAAACAGGCGGCCGCTGTCAATGCCGCATTTTCGAAGGAAGCCGAATCGGATGCCGCAGCCTCATTTTCGAAAAAAGATAAGTCGGGTCTCGATGCGTCATTTTTGAAAATGGTGTTCCTGGATCCGGTCATCATCGTGCTGGGGCTCATGATCGGCCTGTTCCGCTGGACAAACTTCTGGGATTTTCCGATTTATATGGTGGTGGCCGGGGCGGTCATCCTGTTCACGGACATGCGTGTTCTGGAGGGGCGGCCGGGCCGCGTCCTTGTGAGTGCGATCGGTCGTCTTATGGAAATGATGCTCTTGGGGACTCTGGCGGCTTTGCCGTTCACCCTGAGCTTTGACATGATCTCTTCGAAGATCCTGCCGGTGACCAGCCACACAATGCTGAAACAGCTGGTGATACTGTGGGGGCTGCCCACGGCGGTGGTGGTGCTCTTCTTTGTGCTGATCTTAGCGGATCATCGGCGGCGGAAGGGTGAGATGAGCCGCGGCCGTTGCGCATTTTTGAATCTCCTGCGGGAAATCCCGGCGATGGACCTGGTGATGCTCATTTTCGGTGCGGCGGGCCTTGGGCTTGTGTTGATGCCGGAGCTCATTTACGTGGAAGATATTTACGGCGGGGCTTATTACCGCAGCAACACCATGTTTAAAATGACCTATCAGGCCTTTGTACTGCTGGCCATCGTGATGGCGTATGCCGTCGTGCGGCTGGTGCGGGAGCGGAAAAAGTGGCTCAAAGTGCCGGGGATTTTGCTGTTGGTGCTGCTTTTGCTCACCGGCGGGTATACGGTGCGGGCAGTGAAAAACTGGTTCGGGGAGGATCTGTCCCCGGCGGCCCGGATCAGTACCGATGCCTCCCTCTTTATCCGGGATCATTTTCCGACGGATGAGGCAGCGGTTAAGTGGCTTGAGGCCAATGTGTCCGGCACGCCGGTAATCCTGGAAGCCCAGGACACCAGCTATACCGATTGCGGGCGTATTTCCGCGGCCACCGGTCTGCCCACGGTGCTGGGCTGGTATGTGCACGAGTGGCTGTGGCGTTCCGATCCGCAAAGCGTGGCAGAGCGCTCCGCGGATGTGCGGACCATTTACACATCGGACAGCCCCACGCAGGTGCAGGCGCTGATCGAGAAATACAACATTTCCTATATTTATATCGGTGAGCAGGAGCGGACCACCTACGGGACGATCAATGATACGCTCTTGCAGTCCCTGGGTGAGGTGGCCTACTCCGACGGAGAACATACCTATATAATGGCGGTGAACCCGGGGGATGAATGACGACCCGAGCGGTTTGCGAACAAGTAGCGAAGCGGACATCGTGCCCTGCGGGTGTTGCGCGTGTCCGCTTTACAAGCGATGCGATAAGGCCGACGGAAAAACCATTTTCGAAAGAAATGAAACGGCAACGACCGATGAACGGCGGCGTTCTGCCGGGGCGGCGTGACCGATTATCCGCAGCAAGAGGTGCGATAAATCAGGAAAAGGCACGATTTGTGCGGATTCTCTGGTTGAACCGATGTTTGAAAAATAGTAATATAAGGAGAAGAATTTTTCCAAACGGTAAAAGGAGAAAGTCAGATATGGCAAACAAGGGTAAGTATTATATGACGACGGCTATTGCCTACGCTTCAGGCAAGCCGCACATCGGCAATACATATGAGATCGTTCTGGCAGACGCCATCGCCCGTTATAAGAGAATGGAAGGCTACGATGTCTTCTTCCAGACGGGGACCGACGAGCACGGTCAGAAGATCGAAAATAAGGCTCTGGAGGCCGGCGTGACGCCGCAGGCATATGTCGACAAGACAGCCGGCGAGATCAAGCGCATCTGGGACCTGATGAACACATCCTATGACAAATTCATCCGCACAACGGATGATTATCATGAAAAACAGGTTCAGAAGATTTTCAAAAAGCTGTATGACCAGGGCGACATTTACAAGGGCGCTTACGAGGGCCTCTACTGCACACCCTGCGAATCCTTCTGGACAGAATCTCAGCTGGTGGAGGGCAAGTGCCCCGACTGTGGCCGTCCGGTCACACCGGCCAAGGAGGAAGCTTATTTCTTTAAAATGAGTAAGTATGCCCCGCGGCTGATTGAGCACATCAACACGCATCCGCAGTTCATCCAGCCGGTTTCCCGCAAAAATGAGATGATGAACAACTTCCTGCTGCCGGGTCTGCAGGATCTGTGCGTGTCCCGTACGTCATTTAAATGGGGCATCCCGGTGGATTTCGATCCGAAGCACGTCACCTATGTGTGGCTTGACGCGCTGACCAACTACATCACCGGCGTGGGCTACGATGCCGACGGCGACAAGAGCGAACAGTACAACAAGCTGTGGCCCGCCGATCTGCACCTCATCGGGAAGGATATCATCCGTTTCCATACCATTTACTGGCCGATCTTCCTGATGGCCCTGGGCGAAGAGCTGCCGGAGCAGGTCTTCGGTCATCCGTGGCTGCTGACCGCTTCCAATAAGAGCGGCGAAGGCGACAAGATGAGCAAGTCCAAGGGCAACGTCATTTACGCCGATGATCTGGTGGAGGTATTCGGTGTGGATGCGGTGCGTTATTTCGTTATCCACGAAATGCCCTTCGAAAATGACGGCGTCATTTCCTGGGAGCTGATGGTGGAACGTATGAACGCTGATCTGGCCAACACCCTGGGTAACCTGGTGAACCGGACCATCGCCATGACCAATAAATACTTCGGCGGCAAGGTGAAATCCACAGGCGTCACAGCCGGTCAGGATGACATCGATGCGGATCTGAAGGCTGTGGCCACAGGGTGCGTCGCCAAGGTGGCCGAAAAGATGGAGAAGCTTCGTGTGGCGGATGCCCTCACAGAGATCTTCACCGTTTTCAAGAGATGCAACAAATACATCGACGAGACAGAACCGTGGAAGCTGGCCAAGGACGAGGCTTCTGCCGACCGTCTGTCCGAGGTGCTTTACAACCTGCTCAACGGCATTACCATCGGGGCTTCCCTGCTTGAACCCTTCATGCCGGAAACAACCGCTCGTATCATGGCTCAGATCAAGGCTGAAACCGTGGCCTTTGACGATCTTGGTACATGGCAGCATTACCCCACAGAGGGTCAGGTCACCGATACACCGGAGATCCTGTTCGCCCGTATGGATGTGAAGGAAGTGCTGGCCAAAGTGATGCCGGAAGCTCTTGAAGAAGCCGCACCGGCTCCGAAGAAGAGCAAGAGAGCCGAAAAGAAAGAAGCTGAAGCCAAGAAGGCCGCCGAAGCGGCTAAGAAGGCTGAAGAGCTGGCCAACGCCACCATCGTTTATGATGATTTTGCCAAGTGCCATTTCGCCGTCGGCGAGATCCTGGAATGCAAGATCGTCGAAAATTCCGATAAGCTGCTGTGCTCACAGGTGAAGATCGGCGACAAGGTCGTTCAGATCTGCAGCGGCATCCGGAAATATTACTCACCGGAAGACATGGTGGGCAAGAAGGTCATGGTGGTGACCAATCTGAAACCGCGCAAGATGGCCGGTCTTGAATCCTGCGGCATGCTGCTGTGTGCCGAGGGTCCGGACGGACGTCTGTGCCTGATGACACCGGAAGATAACAGTATGCCGGCCGGTGCCTCCATCAGCTGACGGTCATGTGCGCGTAGAAAATGAAGTTGCTGCCCCCTGAAAGATATGTTCGGGGACCGACGGAGAAAGATATGATTTTTGATACACACGCGCATTACGATGATGAACAGTTTGATACTGACAGAGAGGCTTTATTAGCCTCTCTGTCTTCACATGGGGTTGGCACCGTGGTGGATGTGGGGGCCTCAGCGGCCTCTTTGCCCCTGGTACGGCAGCTGGCCCATACCTATGAGTTTGTCTATGGGGCCGTGGGCCTTCACCCGGATGAGGTGGGGGACCTGACCGATGAGGTCATGCAGGACCTTGAGCGGGATATGGCGGACCCGAAGATCGTGGCGGTTGGTGAGATCGGCCTCGATTATTACTGGGACAAGGAGTCCCATGACACCCAGGAGCTGGCCTTCCGGCGACAGATCGAACTGGCGCTGGCCCACGGGAAACCCATTATCGTGCATTCCCGGTCGGCGGCGGAGGACACCCTGCGGGTCATTTCAGAGTATTACGGGAAAACGGCGGTTGACCGCCCCGGGATCATTCACTGCTACTCCTATTCAGCGGCTATGGCCGAGCAGTATGTGGCCATGGGCTTCGTGCTGGGGGTCGGTGGTGTGGTCACCTACAAAAATGGCAAGAAGCTGAAGCAGACGGTGGAGCGGATCCCGCTTAAGTCCCTGGTGCTGGAAACGGACTGCCCGTACCTGTCACCGGAGCCCTATCGGGGCAAGCGCAATTCTTCCATTCATCTGACGGAGGTGGCGAAGGCCATTGCGGAGATCAAAGGTGTTGATCCGCAGACGGTGATCGATGTGACGGAGGCCAATGCCCGCCGGGTTTTCCGATTAGACGATGAAACGTTCGGTAAGTGAAAAACGGCGGAACGCAGAGGCTGCGTTCTGACCGCATAGTTGTATACAAATAAAGCGTTAGGAATCAGTTGATGTAACGCCGGTGACAGGACCGGACGTTACGCTGTTAAATCAGGAGAGGGAAAATATATGAACGAATCTGTCAACAACGTTGTCGAAAATGATGCTGTCTTTTCCGACTTTGACCAGTATCTCTTTGCGCAGGGAACCCATTATGACATTTATAAGAAATTAGGGGCCCATTGCACAGAAATCGACGGCCGCCCCGGTACCTATTTTGCTGTTTGGGCGCCCAATGCCAGCGCCGTATCCGTTATCGGCTCCTTCAATGACTGGAATGCCGAGGCTCACAAGATGGAGAAGCGCTTTGATGTGGGTGTCTGGGATATCTTTGTCCCGGAAGCCAAGGCCGGCGATTATTACAAGTTCAAAGTGGTGGGCTATGATGGGATCACCCGTGATAAGGCCGACCCCTATGGCCGTTATGCCGAGGTACGTCCCGGCACAGCTTCCATCATCTGGGATGACCGGAATCAGGTGCGAACTGATGCCAAGTGGATGAAGAAGCGCGTTTCCTTTGATATTAAGAAAGAACCCATGGTCATCTACGAATGCCACATCGGTTCCTGGATGCGTCACCATGACAACCGTTATCCGGAAGGCTTCCATAACTATCGCGAATTTGCCGAGCATCTTGCCGATTATCTGGAAGAGATGCATTACACCCATGTGGAACTTATGGGCATTTCCGAGCATCCCTTTGACGGTTCCTGGGGTTATCAGGTTACCGGCTATTTTGCGCCGACAGCCCGTTACGGCACACCGGCAGATTTCTGCTACATGATCGATTACCTGCATAACCGGGGTATCGGTGTCATTCTGGACTGGGTGCCGGCCCATTTCCCCAAAGATGAATGCGGTCTGTCTTACTTCGACGGCACAGGTCTTTACGAGCATGCGGATCCCCGTCAGGGTGAACATCCCGACTGGGGCACCAAGATCTTCAACTTCGGCCGCAACGAAGTGAAGAACTTCCTCATCGCCAGCGCCTTCAACTGGGTGGATTATTATCATATCGACGGTCTGCGCGTGGACGCCGTGGCCTCCATGCTGTACCTGGATTACGGCCGCAACGCCGGCGAATGGGTGCCGAATCAGTACGGTGATAACCGCAACCTGGAAGCCATCGAATTCTTCCATCATCTGAATTCTCTGATGGAGAAGCAGTATCCCGGCGTTATGATGATCGCCGAGGAATCCACAGCCTGGCCGGCCATCACCACACCGGTGGAAGACGGCGGTCTTGGCTTTGATATGAAGTGGAACATGGGCTGGATGCATGATTTCCTGGAATACATGAAGCTGGATCCCATTTACCGCCAGTATCATCACTACAATATGACTTTCTCAACCTCTTATGCCAACAGCGAAAAGTTCATTCTGGTGCTGTCTCACGACGAGGTTGTCCATCTGAAATGCTCCATGTGGAACAAGATGCCGGGTTCTTACGAGGAGAAGTTCCACAATCTGCGGGCCGCTTACACCTATATGTGCGGCCATCAGGGCAAAAAGCTGCTCTTCATGGGCCAGGAATTCGGTCAGAAGGAAGAGTGGTCTGAATCCCGTGAGATCGATTGGGCCAGCCTGCAGGAGCCGATGCATGCCCAGATGAAGGATTACGTCCGCGATCTGTGGAAGCTGTACGGCCAGTACCCGGCCCTTTACGCCACAGACTATGATCCGGACGGCTTTGAATGGATCAATGCCGATGACACACAGCGCAGCATTTACAGCTTCATGCGTAAGGCTCCGGCTGAGGTCATCGCAAAACTGGAAGCATCTGCTGCCAAAGCTGCGGCAAAAGACGGCGAAGGTATTTCCAAATCCGCACTCAATGCGCTGACAAAGGCTGCCGCTAAGGCCACTGCCAAGGTTGACGGCGTGGAGGCTGAGGCCGTGATCGAGGCCTGCATGCCCACCGTGCCGCTGAAGCGCAAACCGAAGGAACGCGATCTGCTCTTCGTACTCAATATGACACCGGTGGCCCGCGACGATTATCGCGTCGGCGTGCCGCGTCCCTGCAAGCTGCGTCTGGTGCTCAACTCTATGGATCCGATCTACGGCGGCTATGCCCCGATGAATAAGACCGGTTACAAGAGCCAGCGCGGCGATTGGGATCATCGTCCCTACAACGTGCCGGTGGCCCTGCCGCCCTACGCCTGCCTTGTCTTTGAAATCATCGAGACAGAGCCGGACCCGAAGGAGCTGGCCGAAGATGCGGTCAACTATGTAGACGCTAAAGTCGCTGAAATGGCAGCCGCCAAGGCCGCTGAAGAAGAAGCCAAGGCTGCCGCTGAAGCTGCGGCGAAAGAAGCTGAGGAAGCTAAGGCCGCCGAAGCTGACTCTGCCTGCTGCTGCGGTGCTTCTGATGAAAATGCAGCTGCTGACTGCGGTTGCACTGCCGATGAAAATGAGTCTGCCGCCTGCGATTGCGCCGCTGACGAAAAGGCAGTTGCCGAGGCTCCGGCAAAGAAAGCCGGCAAGAAGTCCGGTAAAAAGCTGTCCAGAAGAGCCCGCAAGGCCCTGAAGAAATGATAATCTCATCCCATCCGGATGCTTCACACAACGTTCGGAGACATGAGAATATAAAAGTCTGAATAAGCACGAAATGGTCCCCCGCCTGAAGACGTTTGTCTTGGGCGGGGGTTTGGAGAATGACGCTATGACCGGGACTTATGATTTGCTGATCGAACATGCCCATGCATGACCCGCCAAGCCGAGGGAAGCCAGCGGCTAGGCGATGATAGTCGGCCTGATCTGCAGCAAGTAGCGAAGCGGACATCGTGCCCCGTGGGTATTGCGAGTGTGCGATTTACATGGGTCAGGCGCGGAAAAAAATGATGCCCGGCGGACGATGCTGTGTCCGCGCAGAGGCATGTGTGACAGATAACACGAGCAGAATAACGACGGCACCCCCCTTCCAGGGGTGTGGTCGGCGTTCTGTCGTGGAGACAAGAGAAAGGCCGCATGAACGGCCGAAAATGATAATTGGAGACGAATCTATGATCATTATCGCAGGCCTGGGCAATCCCGGGAAAAAATACGAAGGCACCCGCCACAACATGGGGTTTGAGGTGATCGACATTCTGGCGGAGAAGTGCGGTATCCGCGTCAACATGCTCAAGAGCAAGGCCCTCACCGGCAGCGGGATCATCGCCGGCGAGAAGGTGCTCCTGGTGAAGCCGCAGACCTTTATGAACTTAAGCGGCACCTCTCTGGCGGAGCTGGTGAACTTTTATAAGGTGGATCCGGCCACGGAGCTCATCGTCATCAGCGACGACATCGAGCTGGATCCGGGGCGTCTGCGCATCCGGAAGAGCGGGTCCCACGGCGGTCACAACGGCCTCAAGGACATCATCGCCCGCACCGGCTCGGATGCCTTTGCCCGCATCCGCGTAGGTGTCGGCAAAAAGCCGGCAGGCTGGGATCTGGCGGACTATGTCATGGGCCATTTCGGACCGAAGGAACGGGGGTACGTGGACGAAGCTCAGGCAGCGGCCGCCGAGGCGGTCATCACCGCTGTCGAGAAGGGCATCGATGCGGCCATGAATGGCTACAACGGCTTCATGCCCGCGGAACTGGCGGAGAAAGCCCGCCTTGAGAAGGAAGCCAAGGCCGCGGAGCGAGCCCGGATCCGGGAAGAGAAGCGCCTGGCCCGGGAGGCTGAGAAGGCTGCCAAAGCGGCTGAGGAAGCCAAAGCAGCAGAGGCAATCCAGGTGGCAGAGCCGATCAAAGTGACAGCCGAAGCCGAAACGGCGGAGGCGTAAGCCGCAGACATAGTGGCAGCCGGGAGCGTCATTTTCGAAAATGGCGCTGCGGCCGGCGGACATTATCGGCGTGGTTTTCATTCCGGCAGCGGCCGGATCGGGATGACCGGCGCGACGGAAATGAAGACATAAGAGAAACAGCAGGCATAAGAGAAGGGGAATCCCATGAAAGCATATTTAGCCCCCCTCGCGGAACTCAATGAGTTTGACAGTCTGAGGGATCATCTGAAAAAGCATAAGGGTGTCACGGCGCTGACGGGCTGTGTGGAGGCCCAGCGGGCGCACATGGCCTTCGGTCTGGGGCAGGATTATGCCCATACCGTGATCGTGACCGAAAATGACATGGCAGCCAAGGCCTTCTATGAGGATTTTCGGTTTTTCGATGAGCGGGCGGTGCTGTATCCGGCCAAGGATCTTTTGTTTTATCAGGCGGATGTGAAGAGCAACCTGCTGGATCGCCGGCGTATCCGGGCGCTCAATGCCCTGGTGCGGCAGAAGCGGGCCTCGCTGGTGCTGCCGGCATCGGCGCTGATGGACCTCATCACCACAAAGGAAGCCTTCCGCAGTCAGAGCATCCATTTTGCCTGCGAGGAGGAAATGGACCTCAAGGCGGTGGCGGATGAGCTGGCCCGGATCGGGTATACCCGGGAAAGCGCGGTGGAAGCGCCGGGGCATTTTTCTGTGAGAGGTGATATCCTCGACATCTGGAGTCTGGCGGATGAGCGGCCCGTGCGTATCGAGTTTTTCGGTGATGAGGTGGAGTCCATCCGCAGCTTTGATGCGGAAACCCAGCGGTCGGTCAAGCTCTTGGACACCATCGATGTGGTGCCGGCCCATGACCACACGGCGGAGGAGACAGCCTCGCTCCTTGACTGGTTTGATAAGGAGAAAACCCTTTTCTGCCTGGTGGAACCGGGACGGATCGCCGGGGCCATGGAAGCGACGGAAGCGGAATTTTCGGAAAGCATCAAAAACCGCATTGAGCAGGGGATGTTTGATCCGGAGCACACACCCAATATCCGACCGGCGGCGGAGGTGCTGGCGGCGCTGGCGCGCTGTCGGTGCGTGGCTATGTCCGTTTTTGATGTGCTCGGCGGGGCATTTCATATTGAAGAGAGCTTCGGCACCACAGCCCAGGCGGTGAACACCTATAACAGCAGTTTTGAATTTCTGATCCACGATCTGGAGAAATATCAGAAGAAGGGCTACCGGGTCATTCTCCTGTCCGGGTCCCATTCCCGGGCGGTGCGTCTGGCGGAGGATCTCAATTGGAACGACGTGCATGCTTTTTATTCCGAGGACCGGAACCGGGTGCTACAGCCCGGTGAGATCATGGTGCAGCACGGTCATGTGAGCCGGGGTGTGGAATACCCCATGATCCGCTTTGCCCTCATTTCCGAATCGGATATTTTCGGGGAGCAGAAAAAACGAAAGAAAAAGAAGAAAAACAAATACACCGGCGATAAGATCGCAGGCTTTTCCGAGCTGTCCGTCGGTGATTATGTGGTCCATGAAAATTACGGGGTGGGCATCTACCGCGGCATCGAGAAGGTGAACGTGGAAGGCGTCATGAAGGATTACATCAAGCTGGAATTTAAGGGCAGCAACCTTTACATTCTGGCCACCCAGCTGGACCTTTTACAGAAATATTCCGGCGCCGGCGAAGGGCATGCGCCCCGCCTGTCCAAGATCGGGGGCGCCGAGTGGAAGAACACCAAGGCGAAGGTTAAGAAATCCGTCACCAACATCGCCAAAAACCTGGTGGAGCTGTACGCGGCCCGTCAGTCCGGGCAGGGCTATCGGTTCGAACCGGACACCCCCTGGCAGCGGGAATTTGAGGAGCTCTTCCCCTATGATGAGACGGAGGATCAGCTGAGCGCCATCGAGGACACCAAGCGGGATATGGAAAGCGGCGGCATCATGGACCGCCTCATCTGCGGCGACGTGGGCTACGGCAAAACGGAGATCGCGCTCCGGGCGGCATTTAAGGCCGTGCAGGAGAACAAGCAGGTGGCCGTGCTGGTGCCCACCACCATCCTGGCGCAGCAGCACTACAAAACATTTTCGCAAAGAATGAAAGACTTCCCGGTGCGCATCGACCTTCTGAGTCGCTTCCGCACCACCGCCCAGCAGGACAAGACCCTGCGGGATCTGGAGGCCGGGAAGGTGGACATCGTCATCGGGACCCATCGGTTGCTGTCGAAGGACGTCATTTTCAAGGATCTGGGGCTCCTGGTCATCGACGAGGAGCAGCGCTTCGGCGTCACCCACAAGGAAAAGATCAAGGAAATGCGTAAGAATGTGGATGTCCTGACGCTGACGGCCACCCCCATCCCCCGAACGCTCCACATGAGTCTCATCGGGATCCGGGATATGTCTGTGCTGGAGGAGCCGCCGGTGGACCGGGTGCCCATCCAGACTTACGTCATGGAATTTAATCAGGAAATGATCCGTGAAGCGATCTGTCGGGAGCTGGCTCGGGGCGGTCAGGTGTACTACGTTTACAACCGGGTCAAGGACATCGCGGAGGTGGCGCATCGCATTCAGGCCATGGTGCCGGAGGCGGTGGTGGCCTACGCGGACGGGCAGATGGACGAGCGGGAACTCGAAAATATCATGGTGGACTTTATCAACGGTGATATTGATGTGCTGGTGTGCACCACCATCATCGAGACGGGGCTGGATATCCCCAATGCCAACACCATGATCATTCAGGACGCGGACCGGATGGGTCTGTCCCAGCTGTATCAGCTGCGCGGGCGCATCGGACGGTCGGGCCGGACGGCTTACGCTTTCCTCATGTACCGGCGGGATAAAATGCTGCGGGAGGAGGCGGAGAAGCGCCTGGCCGCGATCCGGGAGTTCACGGAGCTTGGCAGCGGCATCAAGATCGCCATGCGGGACCTTGAGATCCGCGGCGCCGGCAATTTGCTGGGGGCCGAGCAGAGCGGTCACATGACCAGCGTGGGCTACGACCTTTACTGCAAGATGCTGTCCGACGCGGTGCGGCGGGCCAAGGGGCTTGAGGAGAAGGAAGAGTTCGAGACCGTGGTGGATCTGACGGTCAACGCCTTTATTCCGGACAGCTACATCACCGACAGCTATCAGAAGATCGACGCCTACAAGCGCATCGCCCTCATTGAGGATCACAAGGATTATGACGATATGGCGGATGAGCTGGCTGACCGCTTCGGGCCGTTGCCAAGGAGCGTTGTCAACCTTTTGAACATCGCCGAGATCAAGGCCTACGCCCACAAGGGGTGCCTCACAGAGATCAAGCAGACGGATCGGGGCGTCATCTTAAGTGTGCTGCCCAATCCCACCTTCGACGCAGGGGAACTCCCCCGTCTCCTTAAAAAATGGAACGGTCTCTTTACCTTCAAGATGATGGCCAAGGGTCCCTGCTTTATCTACAGCGGGCCGGTGGATGAGAAAAATCTGCTGACAAATCTGCAGGCTTTTACCGCGGAACTTGCTCAATTATGAGAAAAAGTCTATAATAATGACAGTTTTTTTCAGGAGGAAATTATTGCTATGTTTGCAAACAAGAGACTGGCGGCGCTCCTTTTAACAGGTGTGATGAGCGTTGCCGCTTTAACAGGCTGTGGTGCCGCCGCTGATAAGCTTGACGGGACACAGACAGCCGCTACCGTCAACGGCGAAACCATTTCATTAGGTAAGGTCAGCTTCTACTGCCGTTATCAGCAGGCTGAATCCTACGCTTACCTGCAGTCCATGATGGGCACCAGCGCCTTCTTCGATTCTGTCTACGATGAAGAAAGCGGTCGTACCGTCGGTGAGGAAATGGTGAGTGGCAGCGCCGCCGATCTTGAGAAGATGGTCATCATCCGCCAGCACGCTGCTGAGTATGATGTGGCGCTGACTGATGAAGAAAATGCCGCCATCGATGCCGCCGCTCAGGCTTATATGGATAAAAATGGCGAGGACGTGCATAATCGCGTCGGCGCTTCCAAGGAAGATGTGGTGTCTTATCTTGAGGATGCGACTATCCAGAGCAAGATGATGAATGCTCTGACAGCCGATGTTGAGGTTGAGCCCACAGATGAAGAATGTGAACAGAGCACTGTCAGCATTGTTCGTCTGGCTGTAGAAGATGTTGAAGATGAAGCCGCTCTTCAGGTTGATATGGAAGCCGCTTATAATGCGATCCTGGCCGCTGATGATCCGGAAGCTGATATGCTGACCATCGCTCAGGAGGTCAACGAAGACTTCACCGGTTACTCAGGTGCCTACACAAAGGCTGATCCCACCGATACCTCCCTTGATGCCAACATCGTCGAGGCTGTGAAGGATCTTAAGGATGGCGAGATCTGCAAGGATTTCATTTCTGATGAAGAAGGCACATACCTCATGATCGTCAGAAAAGACAAGGATGTGGATCCGGACAGAACAGAAACCAGAAGAAACGAAATCATCAGATCCGCCAAGAGCGATGCCTATGATGAAATCGTCAATGCCTGGGTAGAAGAGTCCGAAACCTCCGAAAATGCCGATGTCCTGGCCCAGATCAAGATGACAGACAGCGTGATCTTCACCGTGCCGTATGAAGATGAAAGCTCTGTTGAATAAGTGAGAAAATGCTTTTGAAAAAGGTCGCTGCATGCCGCAGCGGCCTTTTTTGTGCAGATGATTTGAGTTGTTACAATTGTGTAATAATTGTGTGAGGGGGTTCCGTAATGTACAGGGGATATTATGGGTAACCACCGACTTATCCACAGAAAAAAGCCTGATAAAATGGGTTATTCGCCGACTTATCCACAAGACCCACAGGGATGTGGAGATAAATTACGTAAACCATTTGTAAAATGTGGATATCTCACACAACCTCAAATTGTGTATTTGATTCAGACAATTAGAGGTGAAAGGGCCTATTTTGGCTCAGAAAAAGGCGCCGACAGCCAAAACGAATGGCATTGTCGGCGCCTTTTATTTGAACTGTAACAAGCTTACCCCTCCTCCTGCCAGGACTTCAATACCTTCAGGCGGGTGAATTCCTCGCGCTCTTTTTCTTCCAGCGCATTGGAGATGTCACTGATGAGGTGTTCGTACTGGGGCAGGGTGATGTTCTTCAGCGCATTGGCCCGCTTCTGTGTCTTCTGGATATTGGAGGCCAGCTGGTAGGCGGAGATCTCCACGGATGAGAGGCGGATGATCAGCGCCTTGACCTTCTCAAAGGCGGCACGCGCCTCATCAAGGGAGGGACGTGTCCGATACAGGGCATAGGGCGGTTTATAGGGGCTGAAGCTTTCCTGCAGGCTGACAAGGGGGATCTCAGCCCCCATGATGCTGCGGGTCTTGACGCGGACACCAGTCTCCTCCGGAACGGAGAGGGCCAGGGTCCGGACATTGGCCACGCCCAGCTGCAGATTGGCTTTTTTCAGTTTGTCATAGGCTTCTGAGAAAGTCCGGTCGATTTCGGTCTGAATGGATTTGGCCTCCTCGATGAGCTGTGTCAGCTCCCGGATCAGGATGTTGCGCTTCCGGTCCATGAGCTCGTAGCCCTGTTTGGCCAGGGCGTAGCTGTTCTTGGCTTTCATCAGATTCCCTTTTGTCGGGACTTTATTCGGATTCATGTGTGTCCTCCGATCGCCGCCGCAGCGGCATGTAGTGTATCTCGAGCCGGCGCTGTTCTGTCAAGACGCGGCCGGGCTCTTTGTATCGCCCAAGCCGACGCCGTCATATCAGCAACGCGGCCGGGCTCTTTGTATCGCCCAAACCGGCGCGGCATGATCACTGCGCCGGCGCAGCCATCGCGCCGCGGCCGGCATTTGCCGGCACATGGTCATGGCTCTGTCCGGGCACCCCGTTAAGTGGCGGGGCAGTAGTAACGATCCAGCAGCTTGCTGTCCACACGGTCAAGCTCTGACTTGGGCAGCAGGCCCAGCAGCTTCCAGCCAATGTCCAGTGTCTCGATGACATGGCGGTTCTCGCTGTGACCCTGAGTGACGAACTGCTCCTCAAAGGCCTTACCGAAGGCCAGATACTGCTTGTCGAGGGCTGACAGCTCATCCTCGCCGATAACGGAGGCCAGAGACCTGGCATCCGCCACGCGGGCATAGGAAGCGAAAAGCTGGTTGGCCACACCCTGATGATCCTCGCGGGTATAGCCCTCACCGATACCGCCCTTCATCAGTCGTGACAGGGATGGCAGAACGGAAACCGGCGGATAGATGCCCTTGGCATCCAGAGAACGATCCAGAACGATCTGACCTTCTGTGATGTAACCGGTCAGGTCAGGGATGGGATGGGTGATATCGTCGTTGGGCATGGACAGGATCGGGATCTGAGTGACAGACCCCTTCTGGCCGCTGACGATGCCGGCTCTTTCATAAAGAGAGGCAAGGTCCGAATAAAGATAGCCCGGATAACCCTTACGGGAGGGGATTTCACCCTTACTGGAGGAAACCTCACGCAGAGCCTCGCAGTAGGACGTCATATCCGTCATGATGACCAGGATGTGCATCCCTTTTTCAAAGGCCAGATACTCGGCAGCTGTCAGAGCTGCCTTCGGTGTGATCAGTCGTTCCACCACCGGGTCGTTGGCCAGGTTCAGGAACATGGTGACATGATCGGAGACACCGCTCTTGGCAAAGGTCCGGCGGAAATAATCCGCCACGTCATGGGGCACGCCCATGGCGGCGAAAATGATGGCAAACTCTTCATCGGAATCGGTGCCCAGGTTGGCCTGGCAGGCGATCTGAGCCGCCAGCTCGTTGTGAGGCAGACCATTTCCGGAAAAGATCGGCAGCTTCTGACCGCGGATCAGGGTGGTCAGGCCGTCGATGGTGGAGATACCCGTGTTGATGTAGTTGCGCGGGTACTCCCGTTTGCAGGGGTTCAGGGGCAGACCGTTGATGTCAAGCTCAACGGCATTTTTGACCCGTCCCAGGCCGTCGATGGGGCGGCCGATCCCGTCAAAGGTGCGGCCCAGGATCTCCTCGGACAGGGCGATGGTCATGGGCTTGCCCATGAGACGGGTGCGGGTGTTGTGAAGGGACATGCCGTCGGTGCCTTCAAACACCTGGATGACGGCTTTGTCCTCGTTAATGTCAATGATGCGGCCGAGACGATGCTCATTTTCATTAATGGTGAAGCTGACCGTCTCATCGTAGGCGGCGCCGCGGACGCCCTCCAGAATGACAAGAGGACCGCGGACTTCGCTCAGACCAAGATATTCAACTGACATGGGCGGTATCCTCCTTATCCGTTCTTTTCAATAATGCGATCGTAGAAATCATCGATCCGACGGCGATAATCCTCAAAGCAGGACGGATCGTCGTTGGGCACGTTGTATTTGATGGCGATGACGTCTTCGAAGATATTTTCCGATTTCAGCACGGAAATGGGGTGTCCCATGGCCACCAGTTCTTTGCATTTCTTATAGAGATACAAAATGGTGTCCATCATCAGGAACTGCTTCCGCAGCGGGACGTTGCAGTCTATCGGGTGGAAGGCGTTCTGCTGCAGGAAGCCCAGTCGGATGACACGGGCGATCTCCAGGGTCAGCTTCTGCTCATCCGGCAGCACGTCGGAGCCGATCAGCTTGACGGTTTCCATCAGCTTGTCCTCGGCGCTTAAGAGGCTCATCAGCTCCCGGCGATGGGAGACAAACAGCGGGTCCACATTGTCCCGGTACCAGCCGGACAGGTCGCTGACATACTCGCTGTAGCTGGTCATCCAGTTGATGGCCGGATAATGGCGGGCATAGGCCAGGGATTTGTCCAGGGCACAGAAGCAGCGGACGAAACGCTTGGTGTTCATGGTGACCGGTTCGGAGAAGTCGCCGCCCTGCGGGGAGACGGCCCCGATGATGGTCACGGAACCCTTCTGATCATTTAAGGTGGTGACCAGACCGGCTCTTTCGTAGAACGCAGAGATGCGGGATGCCAGGTAAGCCGGGAAGCCTTCCTCGGCGGGCATTTCCTCCATACGGCCGGACAGCTCGCGGAGGGCTTCGGCCCAGCGGGAGGTGGAGTCGGCCATGATAGCAACATTGTAGCCCATGTCGCGGTAATATTCGGCCAGAGTGACGCCGGTGTAAATGGAGGCTTCACGGGCCGCAACAGGCATATTGGAAGTGTTGGCGATGAGGGTGGTCCGGGCCATCAGCTTATTGCCGGTCTTGGGATCCTCCAGCTTGGAGAAATCCTCCAGAACCTCCGTCATCTCGTTGCCGCGTTCACCGCAGCCGATGTAAATGATGACGTTGGCATCGGCATACTTGGCGATGGCGTGCTGGGTCATGGTCTTGCCGGTACCGAAACCGCCGGGGATGGCGGTGGTGCCCCCCAGCGTGATGGGGAAGAAGGTATCCAGCGGACGCTGACCGGTGACCATGAGCTCGGCGGCGGACTCCCGCATTTTTACGGGGCGGGGCACACGGATGGGCCACTGCTGCGCCAGCTTCAGGTCCATGGTCTCGCCGTTATCCAGAGTGATGACGACGATGGTATCGGTGATGGTATGCGGGCCGTTCTCCGCAACGGATGTGACGACACCGTGTGTGACAGTGGGGGGCACCATAGAGCGGTGCTCGATGGACGGGGTTTCCGGGCAGGTGGCAATGATGGTGCCGCCGGTGACGTCATCCCCGACCTTGACTTTGACGGTGACATCCCAGGTCTTTTCCGTGTCAAGAGAGTTGACGGAAACACCGCGGGAAATGTATTTGCCGGAGGCTTCGGCGATGACCTGCAGCGGTCGTTCCACACCGTCGAAAATGTTATTGAGGATGCCCGGGCCCAGGGTGATGGCCAGGGGCGCGCCGGTACCGATGACGGGTTCGCCGGGCCGGACGCCGGAGGTCTCCTCGTAGACCTGGACAGAGGTTCTGCCTTTTGTCAGGGAAATGACTTCGCCGACAAGCCGTTCGCCGCCGACATAAACCATTTCATTCATCTGAAAATCGGTGGTCCCGTTGATGTAAATGATGGGGCCGTTGATACCGAAGATCTTTTCTGTGGAATTCATGTTGTCTCCTTGCTTCGTCAGGCCATGACGAAGGCTTCTTTTTCTTCCCGGAGCCGTGTGTCGAAGCTGTTGTCGACCATCAGGTTGCGGGCCCGGCTCACAGCCCGAAGGCCGCCGCCGAAATCATTTTCGAAAATGGACACTGAGGGGCCGCAGATGCTGCGGATGGCCGCCAGGTGAGCTTCGTCCCCTGCGGACAGCAGGTAAGCGGCATCGTCGCTGTCGATGAAGGCCTTCATCTCTTCGGCCTTGCGGCACAGGTAGGCGCCGTACTCATCGGAGCGGCGGAAGGCTTCAAGACGGGCGGCTACATCGGCGAACAGGGCATCGGACAGGGATTTTTCCCGGTCGGCCAGCTGCCGGCGGATGTCAAGGCTCCGCTGGGCATTTTCGCGGTTGAGCCGGTGAGCGTAATGGGAAGCGTCCTTTTTCAGGGCCACATCCTTGCGGGCGTCGCTTTCGGTCCGTCGGGAGGCCAGGATGGCGGCATGCTCGCCCTTGGTGGCGCGAATCAGAGCCTCCGCCCGGCGACGGGCTTTGTCGGTCACCGCGTCATAAAATAAAGTCAGCTTTTCTTCTGTTGTCATATTTTCAATCCTATTGCCTGATTGACGTAGTCGGTGATGAAGTTAGGGCTGCGGCCGGTGCCGTGGCGATCCGGGATATCCAGGATGAGCGGCAGATCGTGCATCAGTCGGGCATCACCGATCAGGTCGGGGTAAGTGCTGCTGAGTTTTTCTGTGATAAGGAGAATACCGAGATCCTGGCGCTTCATGGCCTCGGACAGGGCATTTTTGAAGGATTCCCTGTCGGTGACCTCAACGCCGCTCACACCGGCCAGTCGCATGCCGGTGAGGGTATCGGTATTATCGCTGATCATAAACATTTTCATAGGCAAGACCTGTACCTTTCGGAAGGGTTTGCATCGGGCCGATAAAAATCAGCCCACGCTGCCCAGGATCATGAAGGAAATGATGAGGCCGTAAAGGCAGACACCTTCGGCCAGACCAACGAAGATCAGGGACTTACCAAGGATGCTGGAGTCTTCGGACAGAGCGCCCAGGGCTGCGGAAGCAGCGGAAGCAACGGCCAGACCGCCGCCGAGGCAGGAAAGACCGGTGGACAGAGCGGCACCGATGTAAGCCAGACCGTTAGCGGCAGAAGCGGCTTCCGGAGCGGCGCTGACAGTAGCGCTGCCGGCGAACATCATAACGGCGCCGATGATGAGAAGACCGAAGAAGCCGCAGATATTGACGGCCAGTGTGGTCTTAAGATTCTTTCTGGTGCGTTTTTCCTTCAGCAGGAAAAGGCCGAAAGGCACAACGATGGTTAAAATAAGAGCGATGATAAGTGTGATTTTGGCTGTAGTGATCATATGTAAGACCTCCTTATAGATCAGGCGTTATTTTTCTTAAAAAATGAAACAAAGGCGTGGCCGTCTCCGCTGTAGAAACGGGAGAACATCTCGTAGTATTCCAGTCGGAGCACCTGAATGCCGACGATCAGGCCCTCAAGGCCCATGACGAACAGGTTGCCCAGGATGACCACCGGCCAGCTGGGGTTGCCGCTTTCGGCACCGGCCAGCATCAGGACGACCTGCATCATGGCCGCATGGCTGACGGCAAAAGCACCGACTCGTACGAAGGACAGGGTATTGGAGAAGTAGCTCAGCATGACTTCGAAAAGTTCAAAGAAGCCCTGCACGATGAACATCCCGATGCCGCCTTCGATGGCACGGCCCTTCCGCCGCTCGATGATGTGGGTCAGCGGCTCCTTCAGGAAGAGCGCCAGCAGTGACAATACCAGCAGAGCGATGAAAATGGTCGCCGCCGGAATGGTGTTGCCGGAGAAGAAGCAGATGGCCATGAAAATGACGGAGCCGTAGAAGATAAGACCCGCCAGACCGTTGGGGCCGAAGAATTTTTCAGCCGTATCGCCCCGCTTGAAGGCCAGGACGATGTGGAAGATCATGGTCAGTAAGATGATGCCCACACCCAACAGGATCGCGTAAATGAAGACCGTGTTGATGGAACCGATGAAGGACAGGTTTGACATCATGTCCTTGGGTCTGAGCCATAAGGCCGGCAGGATCTCTTCGAAGCCGAAGAGTGAGCCGAACATAAAGCCAAAGAACGTTGAGCACACACCGGCGGTGGCAATGATGCCGGCCAGCGTGATGTGCTTGAATTTGTAGAGCAGAAGCCCACCGATGAGCAGGCACAGACCCTGGCCCACATCGCCGTACATGATACCGAACAGGAGTGAATAGGTCAGCGCCACAAAAAGTGTGGGGTCGAATTCGTGGTAGTTCGGCAGACCGTACATGCTGATATACATTTCATACGGTTTGAAAATGGCCGGGTTTTTCAGCCGTGTCGGCGGTTCGATGTCATCGTTGGGGGAATCCTCACTGATGACGGCCAGGATATCCGGCTCATTGTCCAGCTCCTTTTCCAGCTTATACGCCATTTTTTTAGGCATCCATCCGCAGAGCGCGAAATAGTCGCGGCGGTCCAGTGTGGTCTGGGCGGCGTATTTTCGAATGTCAAAGGCATCGGACAGATGCTGATAAAGGGCTGTCATGCCGAGGATCTCTGCGGCATAGGTGTTGATGTCCGGTTTGTCCGGTGTGGCAGCGGCTGCTTCGGGATGACGGCGATTCTCTTCGATCTCGGCGATGATGGCGGCCGGCTTCCCATGACGGTCGGTTTTGATATCCACCGCTTCAAATCTTAAGGAAATGAGGAGCGCTTCCATCCGGCGGTGTTCTGTTTCCGGAAATGCTGCCAGACCCCAGACGTACATGGTGTCCTGCTGCGTGACGTGGTAGATCATGGGCTCGTCGGCCTCGATGTGTTCCACGAAACGGTCGTAGCTTTCCTTCGGCATGCGGCCGGCATGGACGATGATATGCTTGAAGGTCAGGAGTTCTGCCAGGTCAAAGTCCAGGGAGGCGAAGGGTTTGAGAACCTCGGCCAGAGCTTCGTCACTGTCGACGGTGACGGGCAATTCGGCTTTTTCCGGTGTTTCTTTAAATTGTTTTTTCAGTCTGTCCAGCGCACTGTCGGCAGCGGCCTCGTCGAGGGTGGCCGGTGTGCTCTTGCGGGCTTCCTCCGACAACATATTTTCGAGACGTCGGGCCTGGGCCAGTCGGGTCCGATAGGGGTTCGGCGTCGTGATGGGAGAAAAATCATGGCCGGCCGCCATGGCGGTCAGCGGGTTCTCCAGATGTATGTCGTGGTGTGACAGATATTGGTCAGCGATGCGGTCCAGCTGATTGATGGGACCGGTCAGGCTGATGAACATCATTTTCTCAATCATAATGAATCCTTTCAGGCTTCTTTGATAAGAGCCATGCCTTCCGCAACGCTCATGCCGTAATGGACGCATTCCAGGGCGGTCATCAGCTTGGCGAGCTCCTGTTCTTTAAGGAGCAGATAACGATAGGGGGTGGCGATGGAATAGGGCATCCGACGGGCCATGCGTCCCACGACGTCGCTCATCAGATGGCGGTAATCCTTGTCCAGGTCCTCTGCCGTCAAGGCAAATGTTTTCTTGCGGCCGTAATAGGTTTTGGCCAGAACCGCGTTGAAGCTTTCGTCCGAGTCGGCGCTGATCAGAGCCCGCAGCTCCTCATCGGATAAATGAAGGGTGACGGGAATCAGCAGGCCGTAGATTTCGGCCCGGGTCAGCTTGTAATATCGGCGGACACGGTCGATGAAGAGCAGGTTGAGAAGATCAAATTTGGTCCCGAAGGCCTCCTTGATGATCTTGATGCCCTTCTTGTTGTGCAGCCCCCCGCCGGCCTTCCACATGGATGAGAAATAGAACTGATCCAGTGTATTTTCGTAATCGAAAAGTGTGGGCTCCGGCGATTTCGCCACGGCAGTCAACAGCGCATGGTAGGGTGTCCCGGCCAGACGGTCGATGAGCTCCGTGATGGAGGCGGCGAAAACGAGCGACCGCAGATCCAGATCGGAATAGCGGTTGAAGAAATCCTCGTTGATCATCATCCCCAGAGTCAGGGGATCGCCGGCAATAACACGCTGAATGCAGCGTTTGATCAGATGGATTTCAAAATGGCGGATGTAATGCTTCAGGAATTTGCGCTGCTCCCCATTTGAAAAATGGTAAATGGAGGCGAAATCCAGATAGGAGGCGCGCAGCAACAGGTCATAGACATCGCTGCG
This sequence comes from Lachnospiraceae bacterium, assembly GCA_030526195.1. Taxonomy (GTDB): domain Bacteria; phylum Bacillota; class Clostridia; order Lachnospirales; family Lachnospiraceae; genus Chordicoccus. Next base: position 3,262 of record JAUNDG010000028.1, on the reverse strand, counting down.
GTGAAGCTCATCCACCGGATGCTCCGACAAAGCGGGGCCGTAGCCGGCGGTGGTTTTCAGTTTATGCAGGGCCTCGTTGATGTTGGGCTGAAGCAGGATTTCCCGATATTGGTCATCGGTGATGAATTTCCGGCTCATGCCCTTGATCTTGGTGGTCAGGGCGCTGTATTCACGTAAATCACTCATAAGCTCTCTCAGGACAGAATCCGGGCGGTGATCGCCTCGGCCCAGTCTGCGTGATTGTCATCATAGGATTTCTGAAGAGCGGCAACGGCCTTATCAGTGTTTTCCCGGAGGGATGACAGCTCCCGGGCAATGTCCTCTTTCAGGAGGGCATGCTGCTCCTCGATCTGCCGGCGTGTCTCCTCCTCGCAGGCCTTATCGAGGGCATCCATTTCCCGCCCATGCTGTTGGATGAGGGATGCCTTCTCTTTTTCGGCATCCTTCAGGATCTTTTCCGCGCTGCGCTCGATGTGCAGCAGCTTGTCAAAAACAGGATCCATGGTGTGCTCCTAATATAGTAAGAATAGTGTGATCCGTTGCACAAGAGTCGTCGGCAAAGCGCTGACAAGCCGTCTTTTACGCATAGCGGAAACGTTCCGACGGGTGTCATTTGACCATGTGCAATCAACGCCCCTTATTATAGTACAAATACAACAAAATGGAGATTATTTTTTCCCTGAAATAGGTTGTTCTTGTTGGTGCTCAAAAAGTTCTGTATAATGTGGCTCATGAGATTAAGATTTGTACCGGAAGCACAGGGGATCGTCGAGGCCAGCCCCTATGTGATCCATGATGACAGGCCTTTTGAAAAACCGATTTCTACTTATTATAGTAATGAAGCCCCCCTTCATGTTGAGATCGGCACCGGTAAGGGTGGTTTCCTGGTGGAACTGGCCCGTCGCAACCCGGACATTAACTACCTTGGGGTGGAGTGCTATGAGAGCGTGCTCTACAAGGCCATCGAGAAACTGGATGCGATTCCCGAAAATGAAAAGCTGACCAATATCCGTCTTTTTGCCCGGGATGCCCGTCTTCTGCCGGAGTTGTTAAAAACCGGCGAGGTGGATCGCCTCTATCTGAATTTCTCAGATCCCTGGCCGAAAAAGCGTCACGCCAAACGGCGCCTTACCTCTCATCAGTTCCTGGCACTCTACGAACAGTTCCTGAAGCCCGGCGGCGAGCTGGTCTTCAAAACGGATAATAAGGATCTTTTCGCCTTCTCCCTTGAGGAACTGGAAGAAGCCCCCCACTGGCACATCACCGCCAAAACCTTCGACCTGCACCGGGATCCGGTCATGAACGAAGGCAATATCATGACAGAATACGAGCGCAAGTTCTCAGCTCTGGGCACCACGATCAATAAGCTCATCGCTGTGTACGAACCGTAGCAAAGAGCGAAGCGTTGGCGAGAGAACTATTTCCTAAGAAAATGGGACAGCGCCGCCGGTCCGTGATCGATAATCACGCCACGTGTTGATGCGTATCCGGTGGCCGCGCAAAGACAGAATAAGGAGAAAATTATGGTCAAGAATTTAACCGCAAGCGAATTCGAAAATGAAGTTCTGAAGTCCGACATCCCGGTTGTTGTCGATTGCTACGCCGACTGGTGCGGCCCCTGCAAGATGATGGCGCCGCTGGTAGATGCTGCCGCCAATCAGTATGAAGGCCGCGTCAAATTCTACAAAGTCAATGTCGATAACGAAATGGGCATTGCCACCAAATACAATGTTTACTCAATCCCGAATTTCCTTTTCTTCAAAAATGGCGAGCTGGTCAACACTATGGTTGGCGCCTGCCCACCGGATGTTTTCAATGCCGGCGTCGACAAGCTGCTGTAAAGCGACGCCATAATAAGGAACAAAGAGGGTTAAACTAAGCTTGCACCAGCCCTTCGGCCGTATAAAGGCAGAGGGCTGGTGTTTTATACGCAGGATCCGAACAGTGGCTAATGGCGTGTAAGGCCCCGCGGAAACCCCCGAAAAAGCAAAGAGGAAATGGTGCCCAGAATTGGTCGGGCAAAAAAATAAAAAAGTTTCAAAAAGTGCTTGCATTTCTCTGTGAGTTGAGTATAATAACACTTGCGTTGTTTGAGACGCACATGCGCTGCTAGCTCAGTTGGTAGAGCACCTGACTCTTAATCAGGGTGTCCAGGGTTCGAGTCCCTGGCGGCGCACGAACCGGAAGTCGAAGGACTTCCGGTTTTTTTGTTTGCCAACACCTTTTTTTGAGAACGCGAGTATGATACGATTTTTCGAGAAAGGAGTCTGTACCTTCGGAACCTTTGTGTCGTTTTTGGGATTCAATCATATGCCGCTGTTGTGGAGTCGCTTGGGGATTGCCACGATCTGGGTGGTCGGTGAGTGGTATACCAGTGTCATCCTTGTGGTTTATCTGTTGTTTCCGATATACAGATGGTTGTTCAAAAAACACCGCATGACGGGAACCATCGTTATGGCAGCTGTCTATGGTTTGAATCTGATGTACTTTCTGAAAAATGGCGGCAGCATCTGGATGTCATACGGTAACGTGATGGTATACTTCTGGATTGGTATGCTCTTTGCGGAATATAAGCAACGGATCACAAAAGCTGTGTATGCGATTGATGTTCTGCTGGTTATTGTTTTGGGATCGCTTTTACCACTGGGGATCATTGATTATATGGATGACAGTTTTAGTGTGATCTATACGCTGGTCTTTTCGGTGGGGTTGTTTGTTGCGTTATACAGAGTGCCGCTGGATGCAACTGTTGTCAAATATGTTTCTAACGTCAGTTATGAAGTATATCTGTTGCATCATAGAGTGTTTTTGATTTTCCTGCCGCTTCTTATTACTAATGAAAGCAATGGCAAGCAAGTGCTGATCGTGTTTGTCGGACTGTTTGTCATGGCGTTCCTTTTGGCAGAACTTCTGAACCGAGTGTACGGCGCTTTGATGAAAGGTGTTTTGCGGAGAAGATAGAAAAACAAAAGAGGTGGAGGTGTGCTGATGGGCATGGCCTCTACCTTTTTTACGATATAAGTAGGCCGGGTAAATAAAAATAAAAAAATATGTAAAAAACACTTGCATCAAAGAATCATATCTGATAATATCTATCTCACCGCGAAAAACCAAGCGATTTTCAAAGCGCCGAAGGGGTTCGGAAATAGCTCTGAAAAAACTTGAAAAAAGCTCTTGACAATCTGAGAGCGAGCGGTTAAAATAACTACTCGTAGCGCCGCTTGCGGAACTACGAAAAGCACATTGATAACTGAACAGTGAA
>JAUNDG010000027.1 GCA_030526195.1 Lachnospiraceae bacterium | reverse complement strand
TCCTACAAGGTGGAATTTACTCTTACAAAGTGGAATTTACCTTTTCAATTAACCCTCTTTCATCAATTGGCTTATCTATGGATTCTTTTGTGAACGATCATCTTACAGGGATGTCCATGTGTTCTTGAAATGATCGGTGTGAAGCAGCTGGTGAGCCTTATGGCTGTTGGGCTCTTCCATATACTCTTCATAGAGTTTCTGGATATCCGGATTGTCATGTGAATAGCGAATATCGGCATTCTCATCCAGATAATACAGAGTCTTACCTCTTTCGAAGGCCCATTCCTCACCATCGTGGATCATCTGACCACCGCCGCCGACGCAGCCGCCCGGGCAGGCCATGACTTCCACGAAGTCATAGTGAACTTCGCCTCTGTCGATACGATCCAGCAGCTTGCGGGCATTGCCCAGACCGCTGACAACAGCTGTTCTCACCTTGATGTCATCGATCATAAAGTCAGCTTCCTGCAGACCGTCATTTTCATTGAAGCCCTGGGCTCTCACGGCCTTAAATGCATCTGCCGGCGGGTTTTCACCCTTGATGAGGTAATACGCTGAACGCAGCGCGGCTTCCATAACACCGCCGGTGGCGCCGAAGATCACGCCGGCACCGGTGCCTTCTCTCATGGGCAGGTCCGGTTCGATATCCTTCAGGAGCTTCGGATCGGTATGGAGTGAACGGATCATACGGACCAGTTCTCGAGTGGTGATAACGGTATCGATTTCCTTGCCGGCATATTCGCCATAGAACAGATCCATCTCACGTTCGGATTTCTTAGCCACACAGGGCATAACAGATACGGTGTGGATCTTGTCCGGAGACACGCCCAGTTTTTCGGCAAAATAAGTCTTCATGACAGCGCCGAACATCTGCTGCGGTGACTTGGCTGTGGACAGCTGACGCACATAATGCGGATACTGGGATTTCACGAAACGCACCCAGCCCGGGCAGCAGGAGGTGAACATCGGTTTTTCCTTCAGTTCACCTGATGTGAAGCGTTTGATAAACTCAGTGCCCTCTTCCATGATGGTAAGGTCGGCTGAGAAGGTGGTATCGAAGACGTAATCGACACCCATTTTCTTAAGAGCATCGAAGATCTTGCCGACAGTGGCTTCTTCCGGAGAGAGACCCAGTGTTTCACCCCAGGAGGCACGGACAGCCGGTGCGACCTGAGCCACAACGATCTTATCCGGATCTTCGATGGCCTGCCACAGTTCTTCGGAATCATTTCTTTCACGCAGAGCGCCAACCGGGCAGTGAGTGATGCACTGGCCGCACAGAGCGCAGTCCACTTCTTCGATGGTCCGGTTGCCGGAAACGTTGACGTTGGTCCGGGAGCCGGTGCCTTCCACGTTCCAGATGTGCAGGGACTGAACCTTGTCACAGATCTGAACACAGCGCATACACTTGATGCACTTGGAGGACTGACGGATCAGCGGGTAATCATGATTCCAGTTCTGATGCACCACCTGGATCGGGTACGGCATCTCAAGAATCTTAAGGTCGGAAGCCAGGAGCTGCAGCTTGCAGAAATCATTTCTGTGGCAGGTGACGCACATACAGTCATGCTGTGACAGGATGAGTTCCACGTTGTGCTTGCGGGCCCGTCTGGCCTTCAGGCTGTTGGTATGGATGACCATACCCTCTTCTACTGTATTGTTGCAGGATGTGACCAGGCGATTTTTGCCTTCTACCTCAACAACGCAGACACGGCAGGCGGCGATCTCATTGATTTCCTTCAGATAGCAAAGGCTCGGGATCGTGATGCCGACGCTGGCAGCCGCATCCATGATGGTCGTATTTTCGGGAACAGAAACGGCAACTCCGTTAATTGTTAAATTTACCATAATGTCTCTCTGCCTCCTCTGAAAATGCCGAAGCCAAAGTGATCACAGCGCAGGCAGCGGGATGCTTCCTGACGGGCTTCTTTTTCGGTCATGCAATTCTCAACGCCTTCAAAGTCACAGACTCTTTCGCAGGCTTCTCTTTCGGTCAGATCGACACGACCGCAGGAACCGCTGTGAACAAGTTCCGGTTCCGGGATATCCACATCGCAGGAAATGATGTGGCGATAGCCCAGGTATTCATCAATATTAGCCGCAACAACTTTGGCGGCAGCGATGGCTTTGATGACAGAGGCCGGGCCGCTGGCACAGTCACCGCCGGCAAAGACATCCGGCATGCCTTCGAAGGAACCGTTGGGCATGGTGTTGATACGACCACGAGCCACCGGGATACCGGCTTCTTCGAAATGGGAAGTTTCAATATTCTGGCCAATGGCCACGATCAGAATGTCACACTCGATGAGCTCGTTGGGTTCACCGGTGGGCACAACAGAGGCACGGCCATCTTTGATGGCACTGATCATCTGCGGTGTGACATAGACACCCTTGATGTTATTATTCTCGTCAACCACCAGAGAATGCGGAGCCTTCAGTGTCAGAAGTTCAACACCTTCTGCCACAGCGCCGTCGATTTCACCCGGCAGAGCGGTCATATCGCTGACACGACGACGATACACGATGCTGACCTTTTCGGCGCCCATACGTTTGGCGGTTCTGACAGCATCCATGGAGACATTGCCGCCGCCGATAACAGCGACCTTCTTGCCGGCCAGATCACGGATGATGCCCTTGCCGATATCACGCAGGAAACGAACGGCTGAGTAGATACCTTCGGCATCTTCATGCTCAAGCCCCAGCTTCTTATCGGTGCTGGCACCGATGGTGATCAGGGTAGCATCATACTGCTTGCGCAGATCTTCAAATGTGATATCCTTGCCGATCTTGATGCCGTGCTTCACTTCCACACCGGTCTTCAGGATGGCGTTGATATCATCGTCCAGACGATTCTTAGGCAGACGATAGTTCGGGATACCGTAGCGCAGCATACCACCCAGTTCCGGCAGCATCTCGTAAACGGTTGTCTGATGGCCCATGAGCTGCAGATAGTAGGCAGCACTCAGACCACCGGGACCGCCGCCCAGAACGGCGATCTTTTTGCCTGTGGACTTGCCGCAGGCCGGCGGATCCACTTCACCGGCAAAATCAGCGGCCACACGCTTCAGGCCACGGATGTTGACAGCATCGTCCATCATGTTACGACGGCATCTGGCTTCGCAGGGATGCTCGCAGATGAAACCGCAGGTGGTCGGGAACGGATTGTCCTTCCGGATCAGACGGATAGCATCGGCATAACGGCCGGCACGGACCAGAGCAATATAACCCGGAATATCAACGTGGGCCGGACACATGGAGACGCAGGATACCGGTTCTGAATAGCTGCAGGTGCAGCGATTGTGTACGATATGCTCCACGAAGTCATCACGGTAGCCGATGAGTCCCTTATAGACCATAGCCGCTGCCTCAAAACCGACAGCACAGTCAGCGGAATGCATAATGGATTCGGCTGTCTCTTCCATAATGTCAAGTGTCTTTAATGTGGCAGTACCGTCAAGGACCTGGTCGATCATGTTCTTGAGCTGAGCCAGACCGATACGACAGGGCACGCACTTACCGCAGGTCTGTGCGTGGCACAGTTCCACGAAAGAACGTGTCATATCCACCGGGCAAAGGCCGGGCGGGCTGGCTTCGATTCTTCTTTCCAGGTTCTTGTACAATTCCTCCATAACCACGCGGGCTTTGGTCGGGGATTTGATCTCTAAGCGACTCATAAAAGCTCCCTTCTTAATATCGTACAGATTTATAAACAAAAATTATTTTGCCTATCAAAATTATTTTCTTGTATTGTCGCAGATAAACCTAATCTTGTAAATGCTTCTGACATAAGTAGATAAATTAACAACACTGTTAGACATTTAACGAATTTTCGGGTGACATGTGGCGGATTATGTATCCCACATGCTCAAATAATATTGAAGTTTTTTGCTGAAATGATGTATGATTAATGTTCAGGAGGTTATTAACACTATGAAAGCTTACAAGATTATCAGCGACTCTTCCTGCGACATCAATCCGTCCTATCTGGAGAGTCTGGGCGTTGATCGCATCCCGTTTTACGTATCCTTTGACAAAGAAACCTACCGTCGTGAGATCAGCGAGATCTCCCTGGAGGAATTTTATAAAGAACTGACAGCCAGCAAGATTTTCCCGAAGACTTCTCTTCCGACCGTGGATGACTACATGGCCTGCTTCAAGAAACACATCGAGGCCGGTCTTGATGTTCTGTGCATCTGCATCACAGCCAAGTTCTCCGGTTCCTATCAGTCAGCTGTCACAGCCCGCGAAATGACACTGGAAGCCTATCCGGATGCTAACATCGCCGTGGTTAACTCCTGGTCTGCCACCGGCGGTCAGGGTATGTTGGTAAACGAGGCAGTCCGTATGCGTGATGCCGGTCTTTCCCTTGAAGAAAATGTGGCTAACCTCGAAAAACTGAGAGAAACATCCAATATCATGTTCACCATCAGCACCCTGGAATACCTGCAGCGCGGCGGTCGTATCGGCAAGGTGACCGCTTTAGCCGGTTCTCTTCTTAATCTGCAGCCCCTTATTCAGCTGCAGGACGGCGAACTCATCCCCTACGGCACAGTTCGCGGCCGCAAGAAAGCTCTGGTCAAAGCCTTTGATATGTTTGTGGAATTCTTTAATAAGAACGGCCTTAAATATGAAGACTACAACTTCGGTATTATCTGCGGCTATCTGGCCGCCGAAGAAACAGAAGCCCAGAAAGCCCGTGTGGAAGCCGAGATCGGTCACAGCATCGACCTGCCCGCTTTCAATGTCGGTGTCACCATCGGCACCTATACCGGTCCGGACCCGGTGGGTATCACCTTCATCCGCAAATACGAAACACTGTAAAAATTGTTTCTTGCTTTCTATAAGACTCCCTGTCACATCCTCCCGGATGCGGCAGGGAGTCTTTGTTATCCCGATGAGCCAAGTGAATCCTCATGCTTGCATGAAGGGATTCATTTGGCGAACGGTAATCACCGAGATGGAGCAAAGCGGAATCGAGGTGATACCGTAGGGATAATGGCAGGAGGCGATTTTCCTCCTGCCCCGATAAGCCAAGTGAATCCTATAAAAAAAGATACACTTTTTATTAGTCCCACTCGGCTTGGCAAAACTTAGGCCACCCGCCCGACAAATTAATCATTTCAAGCACGCACGCCTTATCTTCTTAATTTTCTTTTAGCTAAAAATAATTGTATAGACAAATTTATATTTTTATTTACAATTTTCACTTGACTTTTAATCTCCCACCAACTACTATGTCAATAGATTCCACCAACCAAACAAGTAGGATAATGGAATATAAATTGATTTAAGGAGGCAACAACTATGACATTAACGATCAATCCCGTCCGCGTGGCTAAACTGAAACTCGACAGAGGTCTCATGACTTATTTTTCAAACTACGGCGAAAAGATCTGGATTTCCGTGAATGCCTGGTTGATCAAGCATCCGGACGGCGACATCCTGGTCGACACCGGTGCTTATGCCGAAGATATGAAGAACTACTGGCATGAAGAAACCATCACCGTGAACACACTGGAAGATGCGCTGGCTGAATATGATGAAAAGATCGAAGACATCAAGCATCTCATCATCACTCATCTCCACTTCGATCACGCCCTCAATGCCCGTCTTCTGAAAAATGCCACAGTCTATGTTCAGAAGACAGAATATGAGTTCCAGAACCAGCCGCATCCGATGATGGCCGGTCTCTATAACACACAGTTTATCGAAGGCATGCCGCTGAAACTCATTGACGGCGAAGCTGAGATTGTTCCGGGCGTTCGTGTTTTCCCGGTTCCGGGTCACACACCGGGTGCTCAGGCTGTTGAAGTCGATACCGCCAAAGGCAAAGCTATCATCTCCGGCTTCTGCTGCACAAAGGATGTCTTCCCGGAAGGCGGCGGTGTCACACCGGGTATCCACGTCAGTGCTGTTGATGCCTTTGACTCTGTTAACAAGGTCATCGCCAGAGCCGATATCATCATTCCGCAGCATGATCCGGAAATGGCCGATCTGAAGCAGATTCCGTAATCGACGACTCATAACCATTTACCATTAATTTGATAGGTTCCTTTCTGGGGCGGAGGTGTTCTGTTTTTTCCCAATCCTCAAAAGCAGCACTCTCCGCCCACACAAAAAGAACGTGGCATTAAAAAATGAGACGCCTTAAGACGCCTCATTTTCGAAATACCCCACCGAGGAGGTTTACCATGGGAAAACAAATCACACTCCTTGACGGCGGCTGCGGCACCAGCCTCATGCAGATGGCCAAGGAAGCCAATGTCCGTTACGATGTTCCGGTTTGGATCTACAACATCGAACATCCTGAATTCGTTGAACGTCTGGCATCGGAATATGCCGCTGCCGGTTCCAAATACATTCTGGCCAACACCTTTGGGGCCAATCGTTTCTCCGTTGAGCATTTTTCCGATTATAAGACAACCGATGTAGTCCGGGAAGGTGTCCGCATCGCCCATGCGGCCCTGGATAAAACCGATGCCAAGATCGTGCTGTCCATCGGGGCCCTGGCTAAACTGTTGAAGCCTTACGGACCCATGAGCGCCGAAGAATGTGCCGAAGTCTTTACAGAACAGATCGGGGCCGGTGTAGAAGCCGGTGTTGACTGTATCCTGCTCCAGACCTTTATGGATCTGGAAATGATGGATATCGCTTCGACCGTGGCTTTGAAATACGATGTCCCGGTCTACTGCATGATGACCTTTGAAGGCCGTCGGCGCACCATGATGGGTGATTCTGTTGAAAAGATCGTCAATCGTCTCGTGCCGAAGGGCATTGCCGGTATCGGCATGAACTGCTCCATGGGGCCGGTAGATTCACTTGAGGTCATCAAGGAATTCCGAGAATACACAGATCTTCCGATCATGTTCAAACCCAATTCCGGTAAACCTATCACTGATGCCAACGGCAATGTGACACAGCCCTACACCGCTGAGATGTTTGCCGACGAAGTGTCCGCTTCATTCCCCTATGTTGATTATGTGGGTGGCTGCTGCGGGACAGACCCCTCTTATATCAAGGCCATTGCTGCTAAATTAGCTGAACAGGCCTGATTTAAGACACCTTTCAAGCATAAACAGGTCCATTTCCTGCGCCGGTGAGATTTTGAATGAAATGTCATTTATGTGATACATCAAAACCTCGCCGGCGTTTCCCTCTTTTTATATACCCCATCTTGGTAGGGAATTGTAACCACAATCAAGAATGGTTTTTTGAGCACATTTTACGAAATCCTACTCACTGGTTGGGTTTTTATTGACCCACTCATCATGTGGGGATATTATAGGGCCATAGGAACCTGTGTATGTCAAAAACAGCCAAAGACATACACAAAATTTTAATCTGAATAGTGGAATATATCCACCAATTTCGAGGGAGGTACTTTATTATGATGACTCACAAAGAGCGCGTTGATGCCGTTTTCACCCAGCAGCCCACAGACCGTACATGTTTCGGTTTCGTTGATGGCGGTGCCTGGATCGCCAAATCTAATGGCCTGACCTATCGTCAGCTTTATGGTCTGGAAGACGGTGGTGCTTCTCTCATCGTCAAATATACAGATGAAGTTGATACCGACTTCGTCAGCGGCGTTAACGGCGTTTTCACTGCTCCGCTTAATGCTTACGGCTGCGAGATCCATATCGACGAACTGGGCAGCCCGACAAACACCGGCTCCTGCATGAAGAAACCGGAAGAAGAAATCCCGCTTCTTGACAAGAGCAAGATCCGCGAAACTCTGATGGCCAACGAATTCTTCTGCAACATGGTCAAACAGTGCCGCTGCATCAACGAGCTGGTTGGCGATCGTAAATACATCATCGGCGATATCGCCGGTCCGTACACACTGGCTTCCGTTATGGTCGGTACCGCTAAGTTCATGAAACTGATGCTGAAGAAACCGGCTCTTATGGAACAGGTCCTTGATTTCACCACTGCTCTTTGCGCTGAAATCTATCACATCCTTGGCGAAAATGGCTGCTCCATCGCTTTCATCGCTGAACCGGTTGCTGCCGGCGACATGCTGAGCCCGGAACTCTTCGAAAAATGGGTACAGCCGAACCTGGTTAAGGTTAAAGAAGAACTGAAAGAATATCGTTACATCATCACACACATCTGTGGTGCTTCCGGCAGCCGCGTGATTCCGCTTCGTGACATCGGCATGAACACCTTCTCAGGTGACGCTGCTGTTGATATGAACCAGGCTCTGATCGATGCCGACAACCGCCTCACATTCATGGGCAACATGCTTCCCTCCGGCAATCTTCTCTTCGGTACACCGGAAGACTGCTACAAAGAAGCCTGCGAACACATCAAGATCGCAGCCGGCCGTCCGTACATCCTGGCTCCGGGTTGCGACCTCGGCGCCGATACACCGTATGACAACGTTATGGCTATGAGCCGCGCTGTCAAAGATATGGCAAAATAATCAAGTTATAAGTGAACCAACGTCTGTTCTCCTCAACTAAGACGTCAAAGATCCCGGTACACACGTACCGGGATCTCTTTTGCTCTTTTTTGCTCTGTTATATTTGTAATCCTTTAATCAGATCTCTCCTATTGTATTAAAATACTGACTATTAGCGCCCCACCGGCCCATGTTTGCGCAGGCACACTTCGCCAAAGGAGCCCGAAGACCGCAGGGCTGAGGGGGACGACGCGCGTGCCGAGCATCATGGGCCGAGTGGGCGCTTCACCTTCCTGTTTTCTCACCCACACCTCCCAAAGGAGCCCGAAGACCGCAGGGCTGAGGGGGACGACGCGCGTGCCGAGCATCATGGGCCGAGTGGGCGCTTCACATGCCTATTTCACATCTCCTGCGTCAGGAAGTCCCGCCGATACTGAGACGGCGTCACCCCCTCATTCTTTTTGAAGACCTTGGTGAACACGCGGTAATCACCATATCCGGCCTGCTCCGACACCTCCGCGATAGACATTGACGTGGTCAGCAGCAGGGATTTAGCCCGCTCCATGCGGATGTTGGTGAGATACGCCAGGAAGTTCACCCCGATCTCACTCTTAAACAACTGGCTGATGTACTGGGGATTCAGATGAAACTCATCCGCCAGCACAGACAGGCTCACATCCTCCGCCAGATGCTCCTGCAGATAGCGGGTCAGACCGTGAATGGTCCGCTCCTCTTCCTGAGGCACATCATTCTTCGCCGCAGACCGCTGAAACAGGGCGATCTTCAGATTGTCGATGCAACTGCCAAACTCCTCGTAATTCACCGGCTTCAGGATATAATCCGTGATCTGAAGCCGGAGAGCCTCCCGACAATAAGCAAAATCATCGTACCCTGACACAATGACAAATGCCATATCCGGGTGCTTCAGCCGGGCCATCTGAATGACCTTGAGACCGTTCATGATGGGCATGTTGATATCCATGATGGCAATATCCGGATTCAGACTGTCAATCTTTGTCAGAGCCTCCATGCCGTCGGCCGCCTCGCCCACCACCTCACAGTCGTGAGCCTCCCAGTCAAACAGGCGTTTAAACCCCTCCCGGATCATAATCTCATCATCCGCCAAAAGCACTTTCAGCTTATTCATGTGTTATCCTCCATCAGCGGCAGCCGGAAATGAGCTGTCACACCGCCTTCTTCATTTTCTGTATATGACAGCCCATAGGACCGCCCGCACAAAAGCTTAATCCGCTTCTGAACATTCAGGATGCCGATGCTGTTTCCGGTGAGCTTCGGCGGCTGCTTGGCGTAGCTTGCCAGCATGGCATCCACCAGAGCCTTACGCCCCTCCACAAAGCCGCTGCCCGTATCCCGCACACAGATCTCCAGCCACTCATCATCAATTCGATAACCATTTTTCCTTTCGGAAATGAGTCGTCCGGCTCCGCTGCCGTGTTCTTTGACCGCCTCATCTTCATGAAGCTCATGACATTTCATAATATGAGCCGTGATACTCACCTCGCCTCGATAGCCTTTATTTTTAAGACCATGCAGCAGGCTGTTCTCCACCACCGGCTGCAGAATGAAATTCGGCACCAGCATTTCACCAAGCTCAGGGTCCACATCACAGGTATAATGCAGGTCCGGATACCGGGTGCACATGAGCTCCATATAGGCATCCAGCATATCCATTTCATCATCCAGTGTGACCAAAGGCCGGTCCACCTTGATGCTCATGCGGAAAAAGTCCACCAGTCGCATCAAAAGAGCCGCCACCGGCTTATCTCCGTTAAGCTGAGCCTGAATGCGAATAGTGTCCAGCGTGTTATAAAGGAAATGAGGATTGACCTGGCTTTTCAGGTACAGCATGGACATCTTCTGCTCCACTAGCTCCGCCTTCAGATCCTCCGGGTTCTCCAGGGTGAGGTAAAAGGACAAGGTCATAAGGGTGATGCCCATACCGCTGATGAGCCAGGTGTGATTAAGACCCTGCAGGACGCTCACGGTAAACATGATAATAAGCGCCACGCCGATAGCCCGTTTCTTCTTCCACTCCAGCACTTTGAAATTCCAGATCAAAAGCTCTGCGCAGAGAATCAGGTAAAAAGCCACCGCCGCATAAGGCACCAGCATATAGGGGCCGTCGGAATAATTGCCCACCGGTGTGATTGTATAGGAAATGGGTAAGAGGAAATTTCCCAGAAGGGCCGCTGCCAGGAACAGGATGGCCGGCTTGTCAAGGCGTCTTGGCTTCCCCGTCTCCTCTTCTACCAAAATGGCGATGTACTGGTAAAAGAGATAGATCACCAGCACCATGGTTCCCAGGAACAGTCGGTGAAGCAGACTGTTAAGAAGGGGCGGCACCGACTCCAGATGGTTCACCGTATACACGGTAACACCATCCAGGGCCAGATTGGCCATGACCGCGATCAGCAACACCGCAAATGTGCGATGAAGCGCTGTCCGCTCCTTTTCTGTTGAAAAATAAATAAAAGCCACAAAGGCGATCACAAGAAACAGTGCAATCTCCATGCGCAGCATAGTCAAATCCTCCCTCATCGCATAGGCCTGACATCACATCGGCGGCCAACGGATCATGCACGGGCAGCTGTCGGTCGTCATGCCGATATCTATTCATTCAGGCATCTGATGGACTTATCATAGCAACTCACAACTGATTCCGAAAGACTGTCCCATCAGCAAAATGTGTCAAAATTCGAGGTTATGGTTTTGTCACAATATTCCTTTCCGACACGCTGACACAACCTGCAGGCAGTCACCCCGAAGCACCATTGTGTAATGCGGCCCCCTGCTGATGAGCTACCGAAGGTAGCTGCGATTCACGAGCAAGGAGTGAAGCGGGCATCGTGCCTTGCGGGTATTGCGAGTGTCCGCTTTACTCGGGGGCATGCTCGCTGCAGGTCATATTCTCTCGGTTTTAAAAAAAGAAGACCCCGATACATGGTATCGAAGTCTTCTTATATAGAATCATGTTATGTCAGCCGCAGATATGACCGGCAAACGGGTTATCCGCGACAGGGCTTTCCGACGGCGTATTTACGCCTCAGCGCCCTTTTCTTCCGGTGCCACCACGGCGATGCCAAGGTCTGTGAGCTGCACTTCGTCAACCACATCCGGCGCGTTGGACATCAGGTCGGAAGCATCCTTCACCTTCGGGAAGGCGATGACTTCACGGATGGACTGTGCACCTGTCAGCAGCATGACGAGACGGTCAAGACCATAAGCCAGACCGGCATGAGGCGGCACACCATACTTGAAGGCTGTCAGCAGGAAGCCGAACTGGCTTTCCGCTCTCTCCGGTGTGAAGCCCAGCACTTCCAGCATCTTAGACTGAATGTCGTTGCGGTGGATTCGGATGGAACCGCCGCCGATCTCGCAGCCGTTCAGAACGATGTCATAGGCTTCGGCACGGACTGAACCCGGATCGCTGTCGATATTGGCCCAATCTTCTTCCATCGGCATGGTGAAGGGATGATGCATAGCCTGGAAACGATTTTCTTCATCAGACCATTCCAGCAGCGGGAACTCTGTGATCCAGACGAACTTAAATTCGTTGTGATCGATGAGACCCATTTCCTCACCCATCTCAAGACGGATGGCACCCAGCGCGGCGCGAACCACTTTCAGCTTGTCGGCCACGAAGACCAGAAGGTCACCGTTTTCGGCTGCCATAGCATTCTTAAGCGCCTCAAGACCCTCTTCTGTCAGGAACTTGGCAAAGGAGGATTTCACTGTGCCGTCCTCCTGAATAGCCAGATAAGCCATACCCTTGGCGCCGTAAAGCTTGGCTGTCTCAGTCAGCTTGTCGATGCGCTTACGGGGCATACCGCCCATACCCTTAAGGTTCAGACCGCGAACCTTCAAGCCGTCTTTAACCGCATTTTCGAAGACGGAGAAACCGCAGGAAGCCACAGCCTCGCTCACATCCTGAATCTTCAGGCCAAAACGCAGGTCCGGCTTATCGGAACCATAACTGTCCATGGCTTCATGCCAGGTCATGCGTTCAATGCCTTCTTCACCAATCTTAGCAGCAGCTTTAGCCACGCCGTCGGCCAGACCCTGATCGAAGCCCAGGTCGTTGTAAATGTCTGTCATGCTGTCCAGTACAGCCTTCAGAAGGCGTGTGTTGACATCGATCACATCGTCAATGTCCACATAGGACAGCTCCATATCCACCTGTGTGAATTCCGGCTGACGGTCGGCACGCAGGTCCTCGTCACGGAAGCAACGGGCCATCTGGAAATAGCGATCATAACCGGAGCACATCAGCAGCTGTTTGAAGATCTGCGGAGACTGCGGCAGCGCATAGAAGGAACCCGGATGGACACGGGACGGCACCAGATAGTCACGGGCACCTTCCGGTGTGCTCTTGATGAGGCACGGTGTTTCAATTTCAAGGAAACCTTCTCTGTCCAGGAAATAACGGATAGTCTGGGAGATGCGGTTTCTTAAGATCAGATTCTTCTGAAGCTCCGGACGGCGCAGATCAAGATAACGATAGCGCAGACGCAGTTCTTCATTTGTCTTGATGCCGTCCTCCACCGGGAAGGGCGGTGTCTCGGATTCAGACAGGATTCTCAGGGATTCTGCCATGATTTCCAGTTCGCCGGTCTTCAGGTTGGTGTTGACGGCGCCGCTTCTTAAGGACACCACACCGGTGACAGCCAGCACGAACTCGGAACGGATGCGGCCGGCCTTTTCAAAGGTCTCGGCATCCACCTTGCTGCTGTCGAAGATAACCTGCATGATACCGGAACGGTCACGAAGATCCACAAAGACGATACCGCCCTTGTTACGGCTCTTGGCTGTCCAGCCCATGAGGGTGACCTTTTCGCCGACATTTGCTTTTGTGATCTCAGCACAACGGGCTGTACGCTTCAGCCCTTTCATACTTTCAGCCATTGAAATACTCCTTAATCTCCGTATACCCTTCAGCGATCAGCTGATCCTTCTGGAATTTACGGTTTTTCTTCATAATATTAACAGAAACATTTTTGCCCTGAGCCCGCAGTGCCTGCGCCTCGGCCAGCACCTCGGTGAGACGTTCGCCCGGCATTTTCTTTTCAACAAGGAACGCGATCTTCTCTTCGCTGCCCGGAACCTTGAAGCCCTTTTCCATCAGCAGCATAATGATACGCTCGAAGCCAATGGAGAAGCCGCAGGCCGGTGTTTCCTGACCGGTGAACTTGCCGATCATGCCGTCATAACGGCCGCCGCCACCCACGGAACCGCCGAAGCCGTCCATGGAGATTTCGAAAATGGGGCCTGTGTAGTAAGACATACCGCGGACCAGGGTCGGATCGAAGACGATCTTGAAATCGCCGGTCTTCAACTGATCGACAGCGGACATGATAAGCGGCAGGTCATAGGCCGGACCGGCTTCCTTAAAGACATTCATGAAGCTCTCAGCCAGCTCAGCGCTGAATTTCTCAGTGAGTTCAGCCTTCACGCCGTCTTCACCGATCTTGTCCATCTTATCCAGCGTAATGAAGACGCTGTCGTACTGAGCTTCTTCAAAACCGGCATTCTTCGCCATATCCTTCAGGATGCGGCGATCGTTGATGCGGATGGTGAAATCAGAGAAATCCATATTCATGAGGGCTGTGGATGTGGCCAGGATCAGTTCGATCTCAGCCAGGCAACTGCCCTCGCCCAGGATGTCGATATCGCACTGGGTGAACTGACGGAAACGACCGCGCTGGGGTCTGTCGGCACGCCACACCGGACCGATCTGCAGTGCCTTGAAGGGAGCCGGCAGCTCATTGGCATGGTTGGCATAGTAACGGGACAAAGGCAATGTCAGGTCGTAGCGCAGACCGGAATCCGTCACATCGGCTTCGGTTTCGGCTGTATCCAGATGCAGCTTTTCGCCTCTTTTTAAGATTTTGAAAATGAGTTTTTCATTGTCACCACCCTGCTTGGAGAGCAGATTTTCGATATGCTCCACAGCCGGTGTGTCGATGGATGAAAATCCGAAAGCGGCATAAGTCTTCCGGATCATATCGATCACGTAATTTCTGACGGCCATCTCGTCCGGCATCACATCCTTCATGCCGTTGACCGGTTTCTTAATCAGTGCCATTTATAATCTCCTCTTTAAAAGAATATTGATACGATGTGCCGACCCGATGGATCACTCTCTGGAAATGTAAGAAGACCTCCAGGTCAAAATGCTGGATCTCCTCGATCATCATGGAGATCGCATCATTTTTGCTGAACTGAGAGCGATAGGGTCTGTCCGTTGTGAGGGCGGCAAAGACATCGCAGACCCGGACGATCCGGGCGCCAATGTGGATTTCCTCGCCCCGCTGCCCGTGAGGATAACCTGTCCCGTCATAATTCTCATGATGATGCAGGACCGTATCTAAAATGTTCAGGCTGTAATCCCGTTCATACAGGAAATGCCAGGACAGACGGGCATGGGAACGGACATATTTCATCTCCTGTGTGATCAGAAGATTTTCCGGATTGTCGATGTGCACGCAGAGCTTGCCGATGTCATGCAAAAGACCGGCGATGGAGATCTCATAGACCAGGTCTTTGGGGAGCCCCATTTCCTGAGCTGTGGCTTTCGCCAGCCGGCTCACATAGATGCCGTGCTCGATTTCCTCCTGCAGGGAGTAATCCATGATGCGGCCATCCGGCTTAAAGACTTCATTTAATTTTCCCATATATCTGATGCTGTTTTCTTTTCAATTAATTCATCAATACGCGTCAGGTATTGAGAGACATTTTTCGGATTGATCACACGGACGATGTGACCATCCTTCTGAAGGACCTTCGTGGAGGCACCGGCGCCGCAGGCCATGATATTTTCCTGCTCTTCCATGATGAGGATGTTGTAAAGACCCTCAGCCCCCGGGCGGGCATAACCCACATTTTCCAGGTTCCCTCTCATATTTTTCTGGCGGTACAGATAGTACGGCACCATACCCATGCCTTCGGCAGCCTCCGCTGCCATTTCCATGATGGCGTCCGTATTGTGCAGCATGTCCTCATCATATTCATGACCCAGTGTGAGGCGTGACGCCCGCTTAAGTGCCAGTGAATGGACGGTGAGGGAGTCCGGTGCCATGGCCCGGATCTTCTCCAGGGTGTAGGCCACCTCTTCTTCCCGCTCGCCGGGCAGGCCCATGATGAGGTCCATGTTGATGTTGTCAAAACCGGCCGTTCGCGCCATGGCGAAGGCCTCCTCCGTCTGCTCAGGGGTATGCCCGCGGCCGATGAGGGTCAGGGTTTTCCCGTTCATAGTCTGAGGATTGACGGAGATACGGGTGATGGGATGATCTTTCATGATCTTCAGTTTCTCCGGTGTCACCGTGTCGGGGCGTCCGGCCTCAACGGTGTATTCCATCACCTTCCCGGTATCCACGTACCGGTCGATCATATCAAGAAAACGAGCCAGCCGTCCCTCATCCAATGAGGTGGGGGTGCCGCCGCCGATGTAAAGCGTGTGCAGCGGTTTTGTGATGCGGCACAAAGAGGCGGCCAGTTCCTTTTCGATGGTGTCAAGATAATCGTCCAGATACTTTTCCCAGCTGCCGATGGGACTTGAGGAAAATGTACAGTACGAACAGATCGTCGGGCAGAAGGGAATCCCAAGATAGAGGCTCATCCCCTCACCGCAACGATCCATCAGACGCTTTTCACGTTCCGCGATCTCATAAGCCAGCAGGGCTTTTCGATCGGAAACCAGGTATTTCTCTTTCATATCCGCCAGGATCTCATCCCGGCTTTGCCCCTGCATGATGCCTCTCATGGGAATCTTGGTGGGCCGGATACCGGACAGTGTGCCCCAGGGGAGCTGCCGGTCTTCCTTTTCGCTGAGCAACCGGTAAATATGGCGCTTCAGTTCATTCTTGGCTTCGAGTCTGACGGTATAGGGCGGAATGGTCAGATGCAGCACATCATCATAGGCTTCTTTGGCCTTCTCATCCTCAGCCGTCAGGACCACCACCTCATCTTCCGGATAAAAGCTTTTGACAAGAGAATGGATATCATAGAAGAAATCCTCTTTGTCGCAGATCACCGCCCGCCTCATAAGGCCGGGTTGTGGGCCTTTTCAAAGGCCATGGTGCTGGTGGGGCCGTGACCGGATAACACTGACACATCATCCGGCAGTTCGTCCGCCAGACGCCGGAGACTCTTGCGAATCGCCGCCTCATCGCCGGTGGGCAGGTCGGTGCGGCCGTAGCTGCCGCGAAACAACGTATCCCCCGCAAAGAGGACGCCGTCCTTTTCCATATAGTAACAGACCGAGCCGGCTGTATGGCCGGGGGTCTCCAGAACTTTAAAATCAAGGCCGATGACGGACAGCACCTCGCCGTCCTCCACCGTCACATCCGGTTCGATCTCATCAGCCACACCCCCATGCCCCGCATTAAGGGACGGGGTTCTGAGCATGGCGCATTCCTTCGCGCCGGCATAGACCTTCACCTCCGGGAGTGAGGTTTTGAGGCCCTTCACCCCGTTGGTATGATCCCAATGGCCGTGTGTCAGGAAAATGGCTTTCACCTCGCCCCCCAGTTCACGGCATTTATCCAGGATCCGCTCGGCTTCATCGCCGGGATCCACGACAATGATCTCCTGCGTGTCTTCATGAACGATCAGGTAGCAATTGGTCCTGATGGGGCCTACCTGAAGCGCATAGAGTCTGAAATTCATTTCCATTATCCGGTTTTCCTTTCAACACCGATCACATGATCCACCAGCTTGATGAGACGGATCATTTCATTCAGTTCCTGAATGCTGTGGACTTCAAAGGAAACCTCGATCGTGGCCGTTCCCTGCTTGGACAGACGGGAATTGAGGCTGACGATGTCGATCTTCTTTTCCATAAAGATACGGGAAATGTCCACCACCAGGCCGGTCCGGTTCTGGGCATAGATGGCCAGATCCGCCTGGTAAACCTCCTTCGGGGTATCGCTCATGCCCGGTGCCCATTCGGATTCGATGAGACGGGCTCTGTCCACCTCGGACATATTGACCACGTTGATGCAGTCTGTTCGGTGAATGGTGACACCGCGGCCCCGGGTGATATAACCGACGATCTCATCCCCCGGCAGCGGTGAGCAGCACTTGGAGAAACGGACCGCCATATCCTGAAGGCCCTTAACAACGATGCCCTTGCTGTTGTGCTTCCGGGCCAGAATGGCCTTGGGCTTCACATTGCTCTTTAAGATATCATCGTCGGTGATAACCTTCTTGTTGTCTTTGATATAAAGGTCATTGAGCTTGTTGTAGACCTGGCCCTCTTTAAGAGACCCATGGCCCAAAGCCGCCAGTACAGAATCCCAGTCACGGAATCCGTACTTGCGCTGAACCGCCTGCATGTACTCGGGCTTTAAGAGCACCGTCACCGCCTGGCCCTTGGACTTGGCATACTGGGCCAGAAGTTCGCGACCTTTCTCAATGTTCTCTTCCTTCAGCTCCTGCTTGAACCACTGGTTGATCTTATTCTTGGCCTGTGTGGACTTGACCACCTTCAGCCAGTCACGGCTCGGACCACGAGAGTTCTGGGATGTGATGATCTCCACACGGTCACCGTTACGAAGCAGGTGCTCGATGGGCACCAGCTTGCCGTTGACACGAGCCCCCACCATCTTATTACCGACGGCAGAATGGACCGCATACGCAAAGTCAATGGTACAGGAACCGGCGGGCAGCGTCTTCACATCGCCGGCCGGTGAGAAGCAATAAACATTTTCGGCAAAAAGATCGAGATCGGATTTGAGCAGGGACATGAATTCCCGGTTGTCGGACATGTCCCGCTGCCATTCCAGGATCTGACGGAGCCACGTGAGCTTCGCCTCCTCGGAATCGCCCTTGCCGGCCTTGCCGTCGGACCGCTCCTTATATTTCCAGTGAGCGGCGATACCGTATTCGGCTGTCCGGTGCATGTCAAAGGTCCGGATCTGGATCTCAAAGGGTCTGCCGTCCGGCCCGATCAGTGTGGTGTGCAGGGACTGATACATATTGGGCTTGGGCATGGCAATATAGTCTTTGAAACGTCCGGGGATCGGGGTGTACATTTCATGAATAACACCCAGGACCGCATAGCAGTCCTTGACGGTGTCCACCAGGACCCGAACGGCAAAAAGATCGTAGATCTGTTCGATGGTCTTATCCTGATTGACCATCTTTTTGTAAATGGAGAAGTAATGCTTGACCCTGCCGTAAACCTGAGCCCGGATCTTAGCTTCTTCAATATGGTGCTTCACCTCTGCCACAATCCCCTCAACGAAGGTCTGACGGCTCTTCTCAGTGCCCTTCAGCTCGCTGACAAGGTTATGATACACCTCGGGATTGATATACTTCAGCGCCAGGTCGTCCAGTTCGATCTTGATCTTGGAAATACCCAGACGCATGGCAATGGGTGAATAGATGTCCATGGTCTCGCGGGCTTTTTCGATCTGCTTGCGCTCCGGCATGTACTGCAGGGTACGCATATTGTGCAGACGGTCCGCCAGCTTGATGATGATAACGCGGATATCCTTGGCCATGGCCAGGAACATCTTTCTGAGATTCTCGGCCTGAAGCTCCATCTTATCCATGGAGTAGTCGATCTTACCCAGCTTTGTGACGCCATCCACCAGGAGTTCCACTTCATCGCCGAATTCCCGGGCCACATCCTCAGCGGTATGACCTGTGTCCTCCACTACGTCATGGAGAAGACCCGCAGCAATGGTTTCCTTATCCATCTCCAGGTCGGACAGAATAATGGCAACACAAAGAGGGTGAACGATATAGGGTTCACCCGATTTTCTCACCTGATCACCGTGGGCATCACGGGCCAGATGATAGGCCTTTTCAATTAATGATATATCAGCTGAGGGATGGTACTTCTTAATCCTGGTGATCAGCTGATCATAAAGCACCTCCGGGCTTTTCCAGTCCCCCGGATGGGCCATCTCAACTTCAGGCTCCGGCCGGGAGATGGTTTCATCCTGCCCGTCCTGCTGAAGGATCACATCTGTGTTTTCCATTAGCGTCAAACCTCCGATC
The DNA here is from genome assembly GCA_030526195.1 of Lachnospiraceae bacterium. Lineage (GTDB taxonomy): Bacteria > Bacillota > Clostridia > Lachnospirales > Lachnospiraceae > Chordicoccus. Next base: position 12,206 of record JAUNDG010000027.1, on the reverse strand, counting down.
AGCTATCCTTATTTATCCGGATAGGTAATCACACTGGCCACGTCATATTTAGCCAGCTTTTTCCGGCCTTCAAGACCGGCCAGTTCCATCAGGAACACCATTTTCACAACTTCACCGCCAAGTTCTTCCACGATTTTGGCCGCAGCTTCCATGGTGCCGCCTGTGGCCATCAGGTCATCGATGATGACAACCTTCTGTCCCGGCTTCACAGCATCCTTATGCATCTCAATGGTGGCTGTGCCGTATTCCAGGTCATAAGTGGCGGAAACCGTCTCGCAGGGCAGTTTGCCGGCCTTGCGGATCGGAACAAAGGGTTTCTGAAGATTGTAGGCGATGGGCATACCGAAAATAAAACCTCTGGATTCGGCGCCGGCGATCACGTCAAATTCAAGGCCGTCAAGGGCCTTCTGCATCTCTTCAATGGCCAGCTTAAGACCTTCGGGATCCTGAAGAACAGATGTGATATCGCGGAACATAATACCGGGTTCCGGAAAATCGGGAATTGTCCTCACATAATCTTCTACTCTTTTCATATCTCTCCCTCTGCTGCCCTGGGCAGCGATTCTATCGAATCATGATTGGCATCATGTTATGCTGTCCGTGGGACAGCCTGTTTTTCCAATTTGTTATTATAACATTTTTGCCTGTAATTGCAAAGACAGGATGAGGCTCTCAACGATAGCGATCAATGACTGCCGAGATACTCCGGCGTCCCCTGTATTCATTAAGCTGCGGTGAATAAATGATGGTAAAGGGCCGTTTTTCCGCCAGGAGGTCGGACAGGCCTTCATTATTGCGGAAGGACACGGCGTCAAAATAGAAACCGTTCAGATCCCGCAGCTTCATTTTCAAAACATTATTCTCCCGGCCCACAACCCGGACACTGACTGCCGTCACCTGGCGGAGGCCGAATACCGGGGCCTTGTTGTTCTGACCGAAGGGTTCCAGAAGATCCAGCTGCTCCAGCAGCCCTTCCGTCACATCGGACATGGGCAGTTCCACGTCCACCACCACCTTTTCGACCATATCTTCCGGTGTGAGGCCGCAGTTGTCATTGAGACGGCGGCGGAATGCCTCGATCTGCTCTTCTTTCAGAGAAATGCCCGCTGCCAGAGGATGACCGCCGAATTTCACCAGGAGATCGGCACAGCCTTTCAGGCCGGCCACCATATCATAAGCCTCGGTGGAGCGACCGGACCCCTTCACCAGATCATTGCTTCTGGTGAGCACATAGACGGGATGATGATACTTTTCCTTGAGACGGCCCGCAATGATGCCGGCCACACTTTCATGGCAATCCGGCAGGTAAACCACATAGACAGGGTCGTTCCGAAGTGCTTCTTCGTCCATGATGCGCTCCGCCATGAGAACGCCTTCTTCGGTCATGCGCTTCCGTTCTTCGTTCATACTCTTCATGTGAAGGGCGATGGTCTCCGCCTCCGCCCCGTCAGTGCATTCCAGAAGATGAATCGCTTCCAGCGCACTTCCCAGGCGCCCGCTGGCATTTAAGCAGGGCCCCAGGGTAAAGCTGATCGTCATGGAGCGGAGCTCCCGGGGATTCACGTTATTGACAGCCATAAGTTTCTGAAGACCGATGTTGTCGGTCTCACGCAGTTGCTTAAGGCCGGCTCGTACCAGGATCCGATTCTCTCCGGTCAGGGGGACAATATCCCCGATGGTGGCAAAGGCGGCATAACCGATGAGATCCTGCGCCGCCGGACAATCCATCGCCGTTAAAAGACGCCAGGCCACACCGGCGCCGCACAGATATTTATAAGGATAGGTGCAGCCCTCCTGTTTGGGATCCACCACCGCATCCGCTGCCGGCAGTTCAAACACATCATGGTGATCGGTGATGATGATAGTCATCCCCAGTGCTTTGGCCAGTTTCACCGCCGTTCCGGCGGAAATGCCGTTGTCGCAGGTGATGATGGTATCGATGCCGTCCGCCTTAGCCTGGCGGATAATGGCTTCGTTGATGCCGTAGCCATCCATAATGCGGTGAGGCACCGTATAATCGACCCTGGCGCCCAGCGCCTTAAGGCCTGTTGTTAAGAGAAATGTCGACATGATGCCGTCAATATCATAATCGCCGACGACGCGAATCAACGCGCCGACGGCGATTTTCTGCTTGAGGATAGTGACCGCCTGCTCCATCCCTTTCATCAGGAAGGGATCGGCCATCTGATCCAGGGTACCGTTGAGGTACTGTTCGATGGCCTCGTCCCCGAGAATATCCCGGTTGACGATCAGGCGGGCAATGACGGGATCAATCGAAAACTGTCGGGCAATGGCATTTACGTCTGCCCGTTTTTCTTTAATGACCCATTTTTCCACGTTTTATTTTCTTTTCTTTTTATGCTTGGCTTTTTTCACCGGAGCGGCTGTCTGAACTTCTGCAGCAGCTTCTTCGGCAGTGTCATCGGCCTTGACTGTCAGGGCCTCGGCTTTGGAATAGAAATCCTTATCCTTACCGGTGTGTGTTCTTAAATAGAACCACAGAGAACCTGTCAGCAGGACAGATGAGAATGTACCGGCCAGAATACCCACCATCATCGGCAGTGTGAATTCCTTGATAGAGGAAACACCGACAATATACAGCACCAGGATGGAAGCAAAGGTGGTGATGTTGGTCAGGATACTTCTGGTCATAGTGGCGTTGATGGCGCTGTTGACCAGTTCAGCCAGGTTGCCGCCTCTGCGGACTGTCGGCAGTTTTTCACGGATACGGTCAAAGATAACGATGGTGGAGTTAATGGAGTAACCCAGGATCGTCAGCATGACGGCGATAAAGGAGTTGCCGACGGAGACTCTGAGGATGGCATAGGCGGCCAGAACCACCAGTACGTCATGGATCAGAGCGATAACAGCCGCTGAAGCGAAACGGATGTCGCGGAAGCGGATGAAAATGTACAGCAGCATCAGCACAACAGCGATGATGACAGCCAGGATGGCGTCGTTACGCATCTCTGTACCGACAACAGCGGAAATGCTTTCGGCTGTGATGGAAGTTTCTTCGATACCGAAGGCTTCCTGAAGTGCCACAGACATGGCTTCACGTTCTTCAACGTCAAGGCTGCGGGTCTTGATGACGACTTCGTTGGAGTTGACCACCTTCTGCATGGAGACACCGGCATCGCCTGTGATCTCTTCCACCAGCGGCTTCACTTCTTCATCAAGCTGAGCCAGCGGCATATCTTCGTTGAATTCAACAGTTGTGGCTGTACCGCCGAGGAAATCAAGGCTGAAGTTCAAAGCGTGGTTGCCCTGAGAAGCGTTGATGCCCATGAAGACAAAACCGACAACGATCACGGCAAGGGCAACAGCGGCAAACTTCACTCTGTGCTTCACAATGTTGAAGGCAGTGCCTTTGGCCTTACGAGTCCAGAATTTAGCATCCTTGCAGCCGGCAGCGTAAACGGCGTTGGCCAGCAGTCTTGACAGCACGCAGGCTGTGAACAGAGACAGCACAACACCGATGGCCAGTGTCATGGCAAAGCCCTTAATAGTACCGGAACCCAGAGCGCCCAGTGTGGCGGCAGCGATCAGAGTGGTGACATTGCCGTCGATGATGGCGGACATAGCTTTCTTGAAGCCTGTGCGGATCGCACTGCTGACCGGAGACCCGCCGGCGATTTCTTCGCGGATACGGGCATAGATGATAACGTTGGCGTCAACAGCCATACCGATGGACAGGATGATACCGGCAATACCCGGCAGTGTCAGTGTCAGGTCAAAGGCGTTGAGCAGGATCAGCATCAGCGCAGCATACATCAGCAGCGCTAATGTGGCGATAAGACCCGGGATCATGTAAACAATGATCATGATGACGCAGACGATCAGAAGGCCGATGATACCACCCATAAGGGATGTTTCAAGAGCCTGCTGGCCCAGCTGGGCACCGACCACGTTGGAACGGATCTCATGCAGTGTCAGAGACAGACCACCGATACGGATATAGGAAGCCAGATTTTCGGCAACCTCGATGCTCTCCATACCTTCGATGACAGCCTTACCGTCTGTGATGACAGCGTTAACTGTCGGGACAGACACGAATGTATCATCGTAGTAAATGGCAATGGATTCACCGTTGCCATAAGCCTTCTGTGTGGCTTCGGCAAACTTGCTGGTACCTTCAGCTGTGAAGGCCAGGCTGACCACATAGCTGTTCTTCTTTGTGGTCTCATCCTGGATAACACGGCCCTGAGCTTCAGCCACATCCTTGCCTTCGCAAATGATGCTGCCGTCGGCCATCAGTTCTTCGATGGACTTGTTCAGGTCGTAGTAATAACCGTTGTAGCTGTAGTTTTCGTTGCCTTCACTGTCTGTCTGGGCAATGAAGTACAGAGAACCCGGTGTGCCCAGTTCAGCCAGAATGGCATTGGCATCTGTAACACCCGGAATTTCGACGTTGATGCGGTTGGCACCTTCCTGGTAAACCTGGGATTCGGTGCTGTAACCTTCGATACGTTTCTGAAGTTTCAGAATGGTATCATCCATATCAGCCTTTGTGGGCATGGCCTCATCGGCTTCATAGGTGATGGAAACACCGCCGGACAGATCAAGACCTGTGGTGATGTTCTTAGCCGCCCCGGTGCCTGTCGGACCCCAGCCCACAACAGCTGTGTGATACAGCAGGGCCGTAATAAACAGCATCAGGACGATCGTTAAGATTCCCGTTTTCTTTTTCATGGTTCTTACCTCGTTACTCTTCTGTATGATCTTCCGCTCTCGCTGCTTTCAGCATGATCGCGCATTCGATACGTTTTCTCTGAAGACGGCAGCCGATCTCATAGACATCATTGATCTTGCCTGTGAAATTGTAGCTGTTGGCCGCACAGCCGCCGCTGCAATAGAATCGGGCGAAGCATTTACTGCATTCTTCCTTCGCATAGACATTGCAGGTCTTAAAGGTATTCACCAGGTCCGTGCGCTTGACGCCTTCGTCCACGTTGCCCAGAAGGAAATCTTCCATGCCGACGAACTGATGGCAGGGATAGAGATCACCCCAGGGTGTGACGGCCAGGTATTCCGTACCGGAACCACAGCCTGACAGACGTTTATAAACACAGGGGCCGCCTTCCAGATCAATCATGAAATGGAAGAAGTTAAAGCCTCTGCCCTCTTTCTCGCGCTTGAGCATTTCCTTTGCCAGAAGGTCATACTGTTCGATCAGAATGTCCACATCCTCCGGACGGATGGCGTAAGGTTCTTCCGGCGGAGCCACCACCGGCTCCACGGAGATCTGATCAAAGCCCATATCAGCCATATGAAGAACGTCGGCGGCAAAATCCAGATTGTAATGGGTATATGTACCGCGGACATAATACTTCAGACCCAGTTCACGGCGCTGTGCCGCAAACTTCTGGAACTTCGGCATGATAAGGTCATAGCTGCTCTTTCCGTTACGGAAGGGACGCATCCGGTCGTGAACCTCTTTACGACCGTCGATGGACATAACCACGTTATCCATCTCTTTATTACAGAAGTCCATGATCTCATCGTTGAGAAGGACACCGTTTGTTGTCAGTGTAAAACGGAAGTTCTTGTTGTTCTCCTTCTCAAGTGAGCGGCCGTAAGCCACCAGATCCTTGACCACCTGCCAGTTCATCAGCGGCTCGCCGCCGAAGAAGTCAACTTCGATGTTGGTTCTGCTGCCGGAATTGGCCACCACATAATCCAGGGCTTTCTTACCTGTCTCATAGGACATCAGAGCCCGGCGGCCGTGGTATTCACCTTCCTCGGCGAAGCAGTATTCGCAGGCCAGATTGCAGTCATGGGCAATGTGCAGGCAAAGAGCCTTGACCACCGTTTTGCGGTTGGCAAAGCTTTCGATAGCCGGACGGAATTCATCATCCGTAAAGAGCATACCGGCAGCCTTCAACTCGTCAAGCTCAGCCAGCACCTCTTCCACCTCTTTGGCCTCATATTCCCGTGTCAGACGTCGTCTGATCTCGGCCTTGTCGGCTGTTTCCTGCATCACGGTCACGGCATCATACACAATGTCGTCCACCACATGAACGGAACCGCTGGGCACGTCCAGCAGGATCTTCAGCCCGTTGTTTTCATACTGATGTATCTGCATATTCTCTCACAAAATATAAGCAGCGGAGCTTCCGCTGCTTACCTTTCACATTTTCGTTTGTTATGTGTTGAAACGACCTTGCTATCAGTGCTTTTCGCAGCTCTGGTTACCAACTGTGCAGCTGGTCTTGCAAGCGCTCTGGCAGGATGTCTGGCATTCGCCGCAGCCGCCCTTCTTCACTGTGTTCTGCAGGTTCTTTGTATTTAATGTTTTAACATGTTTCATGATAAAATCCTCCTTTTTCCGAACATTATAGCATGTAACGCATTTCCTGAAAAGTCTCTATTTTAATCGATTTTTTATTATTTCTGACAAATTTTCCCGGGTTTTTCTGCGCCCGGCTCAATCCCTTCAGTCAGTGCCGCTGCCAATCCGTTGTTTATCATCCGGGATCAGCTTGCGATAGGTATCAAAGGCCCCCGGCACCGCATATTTGCCGAAAATCTCCTCCCGGGTAGCCCAGCAAAGATCCTCTCCTGTCGGCCGCTTGCTCACATGCACCCGATACCCGATCATCTGCCATTCAATATGACTAAACAGATGCTTACCTGCCTTCAGCCGCTCCGCCGCGATGACGGAGCCACCCATTTTCTCAACAAAATCAACCGCTGCCTCTTCTGTGAGGTGTCCCTCCGTATTCGGAAATTCATAAAGCCCGGATAAGAGACCTGTCTCAGGCCGTTTCCGCACGGCGAACCGCCCCTCATGCTCCCATAAGAAAATGGTTTTCTTCTCGATCCGCCGCTTTGTTTTGATCACCCGCACCGGCAGCTCGCTTTGCAACCCTTGTGCCTTTGTGAGACATAAATGCTTCAGCGGGCACTCTTCACACAGAACTTCCCCGTGGGGCAGGCACACCGTTTCCCCAAGTTCCATGATCGCTTCATTGAACACCCCGGAGTCCACGTCAGGACATCCGTCCAGAAGAGACTTCATTTCCTTCTCATAATAAGACTTCACCGCCGGTTTCAGATTATCCGCATAGGACGCGGTGAGTCGGGTCATTACCCGCAGGACATTGCCGTCAACCGCCGGGTACCGAAGGCCAAAGGCCAGGGATCCGATGGCGCCGGCTGTATAGGCACCAACCCCCGGCATGTCAAGCAAAGCCTTGTGATCCGCCGGCAGGTTATCAAGGCCCTGCTCCACCAGCTGAATAGCCGCCTTTTTCATGTTGCGGACCCGGGAGTAATACCCCAGCCCCTCCCAGAGCTTTAAAAGGCGATCATCGGGACAGGCCGCCAGATCCTTCAGCGTCGGCAATGCGGTCAGAAACCGTTCATAATAACCGATCACAGCAGAAATGGTGGTCTGCTGCAGCATAATCTCCGACACCCAGATGCGATAGGCATCCTTCGTCCGGCGCCAGGGAAGATCCCGCTTCACATTTTCAAACCAGGCCGCCAACGGGTGGGCGATGTCCCCCTCCGGCATCCGGGGTTTCATTTTCTCCGGATCATCTTTATTGGTCGCATTGTGGGCATCAGGTGCATGCGATAACATCGTTTTCTTTTGCTCCTGCCCGGCAATGTCAGTCTTATTCCCGGAATAAGACTCTCCCGCCTTCTGGCGTTGCTTGTTATCCGCTTCTCCTGTGGTCATAATAATGTCATTCATGATTAGATTATTTCCCGTCTTGCACTTTTATCTTCAGATTTCTATAATAAGCCCATGGAAAACTTAAATTCAATCAAAAATATCATCTTTGACATTGACGGCACCCTCTGGGACAGCCGTCAGAAGGTTGCAGAAGCCTTCAATCTCGTGGTGAAGGAGGATCCTCGTCTTGTGGATGCCTACCCCATCACAAAGGAGCGTCTCACCCGGGAATTTGGCAAGCCCCTGTCTGAAATCGGCAAAAGCCTCTTCCCGAATCTTACAGACGAAGAAAATGAAGAGGTCATCAAAGCTCTGGTTGAGCGGGAAAATGCTTATCTCATCGACCATTGCCGCACCCCCTATGAGGGTGTTCCGGAGCTTTTCCGCACCCTGGCCAAAACCCATAAACTCTACATCGTGAGCAACTGCCAGGCCGGCTATATCGAGCTCTTCCTGGCCAACACAGGGCTGACGGATTGTGTGACCGATCACCTCTGTCCCGGCGACACAGGCCTTTTAAAGGCCGATAGCATTCGCCTGATCATGGAACGCAATCATCTGGAGGAGGCCATCTACATCGGCGATACCATGGGTGATTACGAAGCGGTGTGTGCCGTAGGCATTCCCTTCGTTCACGCCGCCTACGGCTTCGGTGAGGTGCCGGAGGCCATTCACCGGATCAATCGCCCGCTGGAGCTGCTGGCATTGCTGGGAATGTCATGATTGTCTCGATGCTGCTACTATGATCTGACAGCTTTTGCCATTGACATAAGTGTATTCCCGTATCAAGGTTCATCACATGTCATTACCTTAGGAAAAAAAGAAGTATCCCTTCCCACTATGGAGAAGAGATACCTCTTTTTTCTTGATTCAACACATATTATAGGAAGCCAAAGGAAGCTTAACTATCTTAGAAAACGATAACCGTTGTGCCCACGGAAATGAGGTCGTAAAGGGCACCGGCTTTACTCGGCGGCAGGTTGACACAACCATGAGAGCCGCCCCAGGTGTAAATGTCGCCACCAAAATCACCGCGCCAGCTGGCATCGTGCAGGCCGTAGCCGTGATAGAACGGCATCCAGTAGCTGACGAAGGATTCATAGCTGTAACTGCCATCCTCCAGACGATCGCCGCGCAGCGTTCTGTTTTTCTCTTTACTCTTGATGTCGTAGACACCCTTCGGTGTGGCCCGGCCGGGATCCTGAGAATAGCCGGTGACACAAGGGGCATCCCACATCTGCTGGCCGTCTTTGTAGAAGAAGACATGCTGATTGGTGATGTCAACCTCGATAAAGTTGCCACCGAAGTTGGGATCAGCCTCACCGTCATTTCTGACATAGACCGGTTCACGCTTCTCGGTGACACGACCGACAAGATTATTTGTCAAAGCTTCCACTTCACCGGGCTGGTCGATGACGGTGCCGTATTCCGGACACTTGATGGACAGTGAACCGCGCAGGGTGGAATTAAACATCCGCTCCTTTTTCACCTCATCCACTTTTTCAGCCATGGCCTTTACATACTCGCAGGCCTTTTCGTGAAGCTTATCGACATTAATGAAATAATAGCCATCTTCTGCCTGATCGATCCAGTCGACGGTAATGGTGCGATCCAGGACCTGCTCCTGATTCTTCGGCAGCGTGTAGGTCACGGTGATGTCAAGGAAGCCGTTAAGATCATTCATCTGAGTGTTCAGATCCTTATCCTTGGATGTCACGGCCGCTTCCTTATAAACGGCATCCATTTCGGAGACATCAAGTTCTGATTCACCCTTTGTGATGGTGTCATTGACAACCTTCAGCAGTTTATTTTTAAGGACCACGGTGCCCCGTTCTTCCGGAATGATCTTGAAGGTTTTATCATCTGCCAGCTTAAGATAAGCATCCACCGGCTGACGGGCCTTTGCTTCATCCAGCTGCGGCAGCGCTTCGATCGTGGCCTTGACAGCCTTTTCATCATGCTTAAAGGCTTTCTCCGCTGTGTACTTTCGTGTTTCCCCCATCTTGGCTGTGATCCAGAGCCACTTGTTCTGGGCATCCATAGCCTGCTGAACAGCGTTGCTTGAGACATACTCAAAGCCCAACTGTTCGGCCGTGAGGACCTCTGTCCCGGCTTCGCGGAAGGTGAGCGCCAATTCATAACTTTCAACGTTCTGGCGAATCTCCTCCTCCACCTCATCGACGGTCATACCGCCCACATCGACCCCGTTGATGAACGTACCTTCGAAAAAGATGCCTTCATAAGTACTGGCGATATATGCATAGCCCGCCGCTAATAAAGCCACGATAACAAGGAAAACAATGAGGAAAATCTTCCCACCGGACATTTTCTTTTTGCCCGGGTCATGGCCCTTTGCATCGTTATTATTCTGTTTTGTATTGGAATTTGATGAACCTGAAGAGGTTTTGTGAATCACCGGCTCACCGATCGTTTCGCTGATCATGAGCTCGATGGCTTTGTTGAGTTTTTCGTCAACGGACTGATTAGCGTCCGGCGAAATGGGCTCGAAAACACGGCAATGCTCAGTTGACCCCTCATCAGCCTGACGCACGCCGGATGTGTAACGTGAATTCATGAAGTCTGCTCCCCTAATAGACTTATTTGTATACCGGGTCTGATACCCGAAAATGACGATTTCTGCCACCACCATTTTCTTAAATCCCCTCACCGGCTCCCTATTCCGCTGAAGGCTGTCGACCATTTCTTCCCCTAATCATGAAATGGTGACCACAGAAAAATGCGTGATTAACATAATCTTTTATCAACTATATCAAATCAAAAGAATGGGTGCAAGCCACTTAACAAAACTTCATAATTGTTATCAAATTTGAAACGGAAACATGCCCCTGACTTGTCGGGATTTACAAAATAATGAGCTTAGACATCACGTGCATGCCCCTGACTCACGGGGGCAAGTTGCCCCCTCGGCCATTATGCCTTTAGCAACACCTCGATTACACCAACTTGACGCGGATAAAAAACATGCAGGTCACAATGGACCTGCATGTCTTGATAACCCTTATTTCGTTTGTCAGCGAATGGTATCCGCTTCTGAAGCTGCTGCCGGCACATCAGAGCTGCTGGTGGCTGTGGCGATATCGGCTTCGGTGAAGCCACTCTTCTCCTGCATCACAGCATCATATTCCATAACAGTCTGTGACGGCTGATAATCATTTTCATTAAACAGGAAAGCATGAAGTTCCTGTACGTTATGACACAGCGTAACCGGCACCAGACATTCCGGATTCACGCCGGAAGAACCGGACTTAAAGGTGAAGGGGAAGCCTGTGGTATCCACAATGGCATAATACCCGATCATCTGAGCGGCCATCTTGATCAGCATGGAATTGGAAATGTTGGTCTTGCAAAGCGGGAACACATCAGCGATCACATCATCAACAGCGGCCAGACCTTTTGTCCGGGCTTTTTCTGTGATCTTTTTGATCACGAGACGCTGACGCTGGGTACGCTTCATATCATAACCATTGGTGTAACGGATACGGGAATAAGAGACAGCCTGCACACCGTTTAGGTTATAAGTCCCGGCCACCTGAGGCAGAGGCTCATAGGATTTGCCGGTAACTTTAGAGGTTTCCTGGCAATAGTTATTAAGATGACCGATTTCCTGCTCGCTCAGGGTGATCTCAATACCATCGAGGTCATCCACCAGGGTGGACAGAGCATCAAAGTTCACGATCATATACTGTGTGATGCTCAAATCGAGGTTTGTATTGATCATGGACAGACACTGAGCAATGGATCCCTGGCAGTATGCGTCGTTGGCCTTATTATATTTAGGGTTAGCCGGATTGGTATTTAAAAGTGTATCCCTGTAAATGGAAGCCAGACGCACTTCACCATTATCATTATTGATGCTGCAGATGATCATGGTATCTGAGTTGGAGTAATTGTATTCCGACTCACTGCGGGCATCGATACCAAGTAAAAGAATGTTGGTATACCCGGACATGACTTTATTGACAGCTGCTTCTTCATTAATAATAACATTGTCCGTGTTCAGGTTCGGATCCTCTTCCACCTCTGTGATCACCGGTTTGGAGTTCACTTCCTTGGTATCGGAACCGGCTGAGGAAGACGGTGTGGCGTCATTTGTCACCACAAATTGATTGTTGCGGCTCACACTGCCCATTTGTCGTAAGCCGTCATTAACCTTGGCATAAACAAAGACACCGGAAAACAGGACCAGAAGCACCAGCATTTCAATAATGAAGATTAAGATGCTGAAACGGCCTTTTCTTCTTTTCTTCTTATTATTACGACTCATAATTCTCTCTCTCAAAAATGATTCAACACATTACTATCATTATGACGGTATTTCGAAAAATTTCAAGAAAAAAAGCAGCTGATGGTCAGCTGCTTCTAAAACAGGGGAAGAGGGAGTCGAACCCCCATTGACGGTTTTGGAGACCGCTTTCCTACCATTAGAAGATTCCCCTATATCATAAGACGCACCCTCAAAACCGCATATACAGTATTTATTTTTGGTCAAGCCCTCGTCCGA
>JAUNDG010000026.1 GCA_030526195.1 Lachnospiraceae bacterium | reverse complement strand
GACGAGGGCTTGACCAAAACAAATCTGTATATGCGGTTTTGAGGGTGCGTTTTTTTGTGCCCTGAAACGGAGTATAAAAAGACATAAATAAGAGGTATGCGCGAACGACATAGCGACGTTAACGTATACCTCTTTCTTTTTTGCATTTTCAAGCCGGACTCTCAAAAGGATAGGGCCTCTTTGACATCGGTAAAATTTGTCATGGCGTAACCATGTATTCAGCCTGAGGTTTTGGAATGCGACGCCTTTTTACACCGGCAGACAAATCAGATCCTTCCGGGATGTGGTGATATTCTCACAGCCCTCCGGCCGATAAATGGTCAGATCCTCGATACGGACACCGAAACGGCCGGGCAGGTAGATGCCGGGCTCAGCGGACAGGATGGCGCCGGCGGGAATCGGTTTTGTATTGGCGGGGGAAGCCGAAGGTGATTCGTGAATATCGATCCCCACAGAATGACCGAAGCCATGCCCAAAATACGGGCCATAGCCGGCAGCTGTGATCCAATCAGCGGCGGCATTGTGGACTTCCGCACCGGTCACACCGGAGCGGATCCGGGCAATCCCTGCCATCTGTGCCTTCAGGACGGTATCATAGACCCAGCGCATTTCATCGGTGGGGGTCCCCAGGCAGACGGTACGGGTCATATCAGAGCAGTAGCCACCGTATTTGCACCCGAAGTCCATGGTGATGAATTCGCCGGCTGCGAGTGGTTTATCTGTAGGAATGGCGTGGGGCATACTACCGTTGGCACCGGAGGCTACGATCGGGTCAAAGGAATCCCCGGAAGCACCGTGACACTTTTGCAGGTAAGACAACCTGGCAGCGATAGCTGCCTCCGTGACACCCACCTTGATATCATTCAAGATCTCTTCAAATGTCTGGTCCGTGATGGCCTGCGCCATGCGGATCATGTTCAGCTCGTCCTCGTCCTTGACAGCCCGCAGCTCATCAAGGAGCGCAGAGGCGGGCACCAGTTCCACCGTATCCGGCAGAGCTTTTCTGATCTTATTGTATAGTGCTACGCTCATGGTGGCATCCTCAAAGCCAAGAACCTTGAGGTTATGAGCACTCACATGGTCCACCAGAAGGGCCAGATGGTTTTTCTCCCGGGTTACCATGGTGAGCTCCACATTTTCAATAGCCGCAGCCGCTTCGATATAACGGCTGTCTGTGCTGTAATAATTCTGAGTCGGTGTGATCAGAACAAACCCTTCACCGTGGAATCCCACAGCATAGTATTCGTTGCTTTCACCAGTGATCAGCAGGCCGTCGCAGGGAATAGTACCCAGGCGGGCCGCAATTTGTGAAAGATGATTCATGTTTGACCTCCTGTATTTTCGGAAAACAGACGCATGCGCTATCCACAGGGTGCGCTTGAGACAGCGCCATTTTCCACATAAAAAATGGTCCATTGTCGTCAGCAGCTCTGGTTAAACCGCTGTCCTCAATGGACCATTTTAGCAGATATTTTACTTGTAATCAAAGCCGCTGGGCTCGCCGAGGGGCTGATCCAGCAGTTCCGGATGTTCGAAAATGTGTTTCACCAGCTTCAGACTGCGGGCAAAGTAGAAGCCGTCGCCGATACGTTCGTCGATGGTGGCGCCCACATCGATCACATCCCGTACCTCCTTGTGGCCGTCCGGCATCACCATTTCCTCCTTATGAAGGGTTCCCAGGGTGATCATGACGCTGTTGGTGCCATAGTTATTGAGGTGATGGTAAACCGCCGGGCATTTGATGCTGCCTAAATTGCTCAGCAGGATGGAAGCATAATTAAGATTCCCCTCCACCAGGAAATCGGGGCATTTTCCCCAGAAATCCAGGATGTGCACGGTCTTGGCGATGAGCCATACCAGCGGGGAGGGCAGTGAGGTGATGGTGTCGATGGTTTTATCGATGCCGTCCTCGGCATGCTCGTGCTTCCGAACCTCCCGGACATCGCCGTAAATCTTGTGGGAAATCACATCCAGTGTGTCCGTGGGCTTCGGCTTCAGCATCATCATGGATTCGTCGGCTCCGTCGGCAAAACGACGCTTGGCCACGAAGGCCAGGGAAATATCTTTCCGTTCGTAGGTGTGATAGCCCTGAACGAAATAGTTCATCTGCGGCCGTTCCATCAGCATACGGGCCAGCGCCACAACGGCGCAGTGGAAAATCGTGGTCTTGTATTCCGGATGAGACGCATTTTTCTCCTCCAGATAAGCCATTACGGCGGTGGCATCGATGGTTTCGTGGAGATAGACCTCGCACTCGGTGCGCTTGGGCAGAATGTAGCCCATGATGGTCTGGATGCCGGGCAGTTTGACCCGGTAACCGTCTTTCCGGTCACCCCAACGGCGTTTTCTTTCTTCAGCCATATCAGTTCTCCTTTTTAGAAAATGAGTCATCGGTTTCGGAGCGTTTTCCGCTTAACCTGTTTCAGGCTTCGTTTGTAGCCGGTTCCTGAGCTTCAGCCTCAGCCTGGGCGGCATTGGCTTCTTCTTCAAGCTTGCGGTAAGCCACCTTGCCCACCAGTGTACGGGGCAGCTCGCGGCGGAAGAAGATTTCCTTCGGCAGAGCATAAAGAGCGACGCAGGTGCGGAGCTTCTTCATGATGAGCTCGCGGGTGGCATCGGTTTCCGGTACACCTTCCTGCAGGACGATGTAGGCCTGGACACGCTGACCGCGATGTTCGTCTTTGACACCGATGATGCAGCTGTAGGCAACTTCCGGAAGAGAGTCGATCACATTTTCAATCTGACCCGGGTAAATGTTGTAACCCTTGGAAATGATCATACGTTTGATCCGCTGGCGGAAGTAGACGAAACCATCCTCATCCATATAGCCAAGGTCACCGGTATAAAGCCAGGTGCGGCCGTCGGCCATGACGCGCAGTGTTTTGGCGGTTTCTTCCGGATTCTTCAGATAACCCTTCATCAGTGTCGGGCCGGTGATGATGATCTCACCTTCCTCCATGGCCGGCAGAACATCATCGGTGCCCGGGGCCACGATGGCATATTCCATATCGGGATAGGGCACGCCGATGCTGCCTTCCTTATACTGGTCAAAGGGTGTCAGGCAGCTGACGGTGACGCATTCGGTGAGGCCGTAGCCTTCCTGAATGACCACGTTTGAGCCGTGCTCTTTAAGGAAGGCATCCACCTTCTTCTTCAGCTCAACGGACAGGGAGTCGCCGCCACAGAACACACCCATCAGGTGATCCAGGCTCTTACCCTCCAGCTGTGGCATGTGCAACAGAGATTCGAAAATGGTGGGGACGCCGGCGATGAAATTCGGTTTTTTCTTGATCAGCGCATCGGCGTAAGATTTGTTGTTGAAGCTGGGCATCAGAATGCATTCCACACCGAATGTCAGAGCCGTGTGCAGGTTGACACCGAGGCCGAAGCCATGGAACATGGGCATGCAGCTGAGCATCTTAAGGCCCGGACGGAAGGGGAAGGGCAGAATGTTGAGACACTGATAAGCCAGGGCCATCATGTTGAAGTCTGTCAGCTCGATACCCTTCGGTGTGCCGCTGGTACCGCCACTATAGAGGATAACGGCTGTGCGGTCTCTTTCGAATTCGATCTCCTGAGCATCCGGCAGCTTATCGCCCCGGCGCAGGAAATCACTCCAGAGAAGGCCTTCACCCTTGCGGGGGAATTTCAGGAAATCTTTGCCCTTCTTGGCGATGAAGGCAATCTTAAGGGGCAGCGGCAGCTCATCCTGCATACGGGTGACCAGGATTTCCACCGGATGATCCACATCCTTCAGGGCATCTGTCACCTTTTCATAGAAGAGGTCCACGGTCACAATGACCTTGCTCTGGGAAATGTTGAGATAGAAGACCACCTCATCCCGAGCTGACAGCGGGTGGATCATGTTGGCCACGAGCCCGCATTTGCTGATGGCATAGAAGGCATCCAGCGCCTGGGGGGTGTTCGGCAGGCAGAGGGTGACAGCGTCGCCCTTTGTCAGACCCATAGACTGAAATGATCTGGCCGCTCTGTCGATCTTACCAAGAAATGTTTTGAAATCTGTCTTCTTATTATAGAAGGAATATGCCGGTGCATCCGGGAATTCAGCGGCCTTATCGGCAATAGCCCGATACATGGTCACTTCAGGATAGTTGATGGATGTTTTCATTTAATACCTCATAAATATAAAAAAACTATAAACTATCGAAAATCATAGTTATGCCATTATACCATATCCTGATTTTTCTCACAAGACAGGCGGGGCCGTCGTATTCATAGCCCGCCATAATGCCGTCACAACCCGGCCCCTCGGTTTCACGGCCTGCGTGAGCGTCACCCATCGGGAAGGGTTTGATGCGTCATCGGGAAGCGGCGGATCGCAGGGTCTTCAGCTATATCACGACGAACACAAATTAAACACAAAGCCATGGTAAAAAGGAACAAAGAAGACACATAAAAAGAATAAGAGTAAACTTAGACGAAAGAACATAAAAAAGCGTAGAATACAAAAACGAACGAGTAAGAGCAAGCAGGGGGAGTGCGATGACAGAGATCAAGAAGACAAAAAAGAAAAGAATTGTGCTGAAGCTTCTGGGCTTTCTGCTTCTGGCCGTGATTCTGGCAGGATGTATCTATGCGGGGTATGTGATCCTGAAGGCGCCGACGCTTAACACATTGGACGCGGAGCCGGACGGGTATCGCACAACCGTACTGGATTGTCATGAAAATGTGGTATTGACCCTTTCCGGACAGGAGGCGAACCGGGTTTACGTGACCCTGGATCAGATCCCGGATGACCTGGAGCATGCCTTTGTGGCCATCGAGGATGAGCGCTTTTACAAGCATCACGGCATCGACCTGAAGGGCATCGGCCGCGCCATTTTCAAAGGGATCACCGGCGGTGGCTTTTCACAGGGGGCCAGTACGATTACGCAGCAGCTGCTGAAAAACAATGTGTTTACGGATTGGACCTCCGAGAAAACCTTTGCCGACAAGGTGGAGCGGAAGATTCAGGAGCAGTATCTGGCGCTGAAGCTGGAAAGCCGGGTGGATAAGGATTGGATCCTCGAAAACTATCTGAACACCATCAACCTGGGCGGCGGTAACTGGGGTGTGTACACCGCTTCCCTTTACTACTTCGGCAAGGACGTGTCTGAACTCAACCTGTCGGAATGCGCGGTACTGGCGGGCATCACCAAGAACCCCACGGGCTATAACCCGCTGAAGAAGCCGGAAAAAAATGCCGAGCGGCGGGAACTGGTACTGATGAACATGCGGGACCAGGGCTACATTTCCGAAGACGAGTTTAACGAGGCCATGGCCGATCCGGTGTATGAGCGGATCGCAGCGGAGGGCGGCAACCGGAGCACAGGTGAGGTCTTCAACTATTTTGAAGATGCCCTCATTTACGATGTGCTGGATGATATCATGGTGGTGACGGGTTGCACCGAAGAAGAGGCCTGGAACCAGATTTACAGAGGCGGTCTTACCATTTACTCAACAGAAGACGCCACGCTCCAGGCCATCGCCGAGGAAGAGGTTAACAATCCGGATCACGGCACCGCCGACGCGGAGGTGTCACTGGTGCTGATGGACAATGCCACCGGTCAGGTCCGGGCTATGGTGGGTGGCCGCGGTGAAAAGACCGCCAGCCTCATTTTCAACAGAGCCACAGGGGCTGTGCGTCAGCCCGGCTCAGCCATCAAGGTGATTGGCACCTATGCGGCCGGTTTCGAAAATGGCAATCTGACCCTGGGCACAGTTTACGATGACTGCCCCTACACCTACAGCAACGGCACAGAGATCCACAACTCCGACGGCATTTACCGGGGCCGCATTACCGTGGAGGAGGCCATCGTGCACTCCGATAACGTGGTGGCACTCAAATGCTTCCAGGAAAGCGGTATCGGCCGTGTGTGCGAAACTTTGGCGGGCTTTGGCATTTCCACATTGACAGATGCGGATAAGGTGGAAGCCCTGGCACTGGGCGGCACCTCCGGCGGCGTCACTAATCTGGAAATGACGGCGGCCTACGGGGCACTGGCCCGAGGCGGCGCCTACATTGAGCCGGTGTATTACACAAAGATTCTCGACCACGAGGGCAAGGTGCTGGTGGAAAAGGTGCCTGAGAGCCATCGGGCGGTTTCAACCGACACCGCGCTGCTTCTCACGGAAGCCATGAAGGGTGTTCTCACAGAAGGCACCGCCGTGGATGCCTATTTTGACGGCATGAATCTGTCGGGTAAATCCGGCACCACCACAGGTGCCAAAGATGCCTGGTTTGTGGGCTATACCCCCTATCTCACCTGTGGTGTCTGGGGCGGTTATGATGACAACCGGGAGCAGTCCAACAACGGCTATGTGAAGCTCATCTGGCGGAGCGTGATGGCCCGGGCCTCCGAAGGGGTGGAAAACAAAGCATTTTCAGGCGAAGATCGGCTGACAACGGTGACGATCTGCACCAAATGCGGCAAGCAGGCTATCGACGGTCTGTGCAATGCCTCCGTGCAGGGAGATATGACAACAGACATGCTCTATCTGCCGGGCACCGAACCCACCGGTTACTGTGATTGCCATGTGTCTGTGGTGACTTGCGGTGAATCCGGCAAGCGGGCCGGCAATTACTGCCCGGCGGAGCAGCTGAACACCGCTGTGTATCTGAAGACTGCCACACCGGGCACCGAGGACGAACCTTATGCACAGTCCGGCGATACATCGGTGTGCGATATCCACAAGTCACTGCTGGATATGTTCCGCGACTGGGTGACACCGGATGCGGATAACGGCGAAGAAGGGCCGCCTCCCGAAGATGGTGAGGATGCCGGCTCTGACTATGGCTACGGCTATCCGGAGGGACCCGAATCGTCCGGTCCGCCGGCGGATGGTCCCGGCCAGGAGGGCAGCGGCGAAGGCGGCGGTTCTTTTATCGATGAAATCGGCCGCTGGTGGGAGAATATCTTCTTCTGATACAATCCCATGCGCCAAGATTGTTGAGTTATAAGCTGACATCGTGCCCTATGTGACTGGCGAGAGGCTCTCAGGTAGGCTGACCTGATTGACCCGCAGAAGTAGCGAAGCGGCCGGTGCGTGTCTGCCTGAAACGGACACATGATAAATCAGAAATTTACATAGACAGGAAAGGGGAAGCCGTATGAAAAGAAAAGGGTTAGTGACAGCATCGATCCTCATGGCGCTTTGTCTCATGACGGCCTGCGGCAACGGGGCCATGAAGGGGTCATCTCAAGCCGCACCTATGGTCGGCAGCACGTCAGATAGTTATGCCGCCGATGAAATCGGCTGGGAAACCACGGAAGAGGCTGTTATGGAGGAGGCCGTGGCAGAGGATTATGAGGCCTCTTATGAAAATGAGGCGGCAGCGGGCGGCACGCAGAAGCCGGCCGTCACACCGGAACAGGATCCCGAAAATGGTCAGAAGCTCATTTACACCTGCCATATGACCATCGAAACCCTCACCTATGAGGACACCATGACCCGAGTGCGGGAGGCCATTCGGGAGGTCGGTGGTTTTATCGAATATGAAAGCACCTCTGACAGCAATTACAGTTGGTATTATGAAGACAACGGCAAGGCCATGATGGACACCAGCCTCACCATCCGGGTGCCGGCAGCGGTGTATGATGATTTCATCGCTTCTCTGGAGGGGAGCGGCGGCCGGGTCCGGAGTAAGGATCAGAGTGTCGAAAATATCACCGCCGCCTACAATGACCAGAGTGTGCTGATCGCGGCCCTTGAAACACAGGAGGCCCGCCTTCTTAATATGATGGAGCAGGCGGAGACCATTGAGGAAATGGTGACGGTGGAAAGCCGTCTCACAGAGGTGCAGACGGAACTCAATCAGGCCAAACGGGCTTTGGCGGCCATGGACACAGATGTGACCTATTCCACGGTGCATCTGTCCATCCGGGAAGTGTCGGTTTATGAGCCGGAGAGTGAAGAGAGCTTCGGAGAACGTCTGGGTCGGGCCTTTGAAAATGGCTGGATCAATCTGGTGGAAGTTCTGGGTGATGGTCTGGTGCTTCTGGTGGTGCTGCTGCCCTTCCTGCTCATCGGTGGTGGCATTGCGGTGTTGGTGGTCGTACTGGTAAAGCGCGCCGGTAAAAAGAAGAAAGCCGGACAGGCGCCCACATCCAAGGAAGAGGACAAGAAGCCCGCGTCGACCGGACGCTAAGGGCCACAAATTCGTGTAAAACACGATAGCCCATACTTGATGAAAATTTATAGAAATAACTGTGCATAGCAGTCAGCATGCCTCCGCTTCAAAGACGCAAAGTCTCAGGCGGGGGCTTGCTGTTATGTGAGCATATGTGGGATAAGAGCGGAAATCACAGATGGAGGTCGTTGAGACAGGGCGGCTATGAGGTGTTCTTTAAGGAGTGAGGAGAATCATTTTTGAGAATGGATGTTTACGTGAGGGGATTTGAGAGAGGAATGCCGGGAAACCGAGGTGTAAATCTACCGGGAGTAATGCAAGAAACGGGAATTTGCGGTATAATATTATGATGCCATAAAAAGACATTTCCGAAAGGACTGACAATATGAAGAAAAACGGTTTCGTGGCTCTACTGCTGACGGTGATGCTGATAGTCAGTGCGGTGCCGGTTTTAGCCGATAACACGATGGGCGCAGGTGCGTTCGATAGAACAGATGAAACAGTGATGGATCAGTCAGACGATGGGACTGATGAAACCGTGACGGATCAGTCAGTTGATGATACAACTGTGGTTTCGATGTCTGACGAGACAGCTGAGGGGGCTCAGGTTTGGGAGCCGGAGGTGTCAGAAGAGGCACTCAACGGTGTGAGCTGCAATACCCTGCCCTTGGCCGGCAATGACCGTTATGAGACAGCCCGGGCAGCGGCGGCTTATTACACCCGCACTGTCGGGAGTAATCCGTCAACAGCTGTGCTGGTGACAGGTCTTAATTTCCCGGATGCGCTGGCCGCCAATGCGTTGGCCGGTATGCTGAACTGCCCGATTATCTTAAGCCGGCGGTCCACATTGCCGGAGAGCACCCGGGCTCTTCTGGTGAATGACTGGAACCGAAGCGTAAAGACTGTATATTTTGTCGGAGCCGGGTTTATGCCCCAGGTGGCGGAAGGTGTGAAGGCCTGCGGTGTCACCACGGTGGATACCACCACCTATGCCGGGAACAGCCGTTATGATACCGCCAATCGTGTCTGCCGGGCCCTGATCGCCGGCGGTTACACACAGGGCTGCATGGTGGCTACCGGTCATATGGCCGCGGATGCCCTGTCCGCATCAGCCTGGTGCTATCGTCTGAAAATGCCGATCCTGCTGGCTCAGAAGGGGAATCTGTCCGAGGAATCCCGTAAGCTGGCGGAATCCTTTGACACCATTTACATTCTTGGTGGAACCGCGGTGGTGTCCGCCGAAACAGAAAGAGCCATCGGTGATAATGGTGATAAATGCCTGCGGTTATCCGGCGGGGATCGCTATGAAACCTCCGTCAATATTGCGGCTCATTTTCTTGACCAGAGCGGTCTGAAAAATCGGGCCACCTCGATCCTGTTTGCCAGAGGATACGAAGGTAATTTCCCGGATGCTCTGGTGGGCGGGCCGGCGGCAGCGGTCACGAACGCACCGGTGGTGCTGGTACGGCCGACAGGTCTTAAGCCGGAGCTGGTGACCATTTTGAAGAGTTATATGTCATCCAACGACTGGAATGCCGCCTTTGTGGGGGCAGCCGGCAAGGATAACAGCATCGTCTCAACCGTGGTCGGTCAGATGAAATAGGAGACAACCTATGCATTACGCAGAAATCAAGGAATACGATATTGCCAACGGGCCGGGGATCCGTCTGACACTCTTTGTGTCAGGCTGCACCCATCACTGCAAGGAGTGCTTCAATCCGGAGACCTGGGATTTCAATTTTGGTGAACCCTTCACCCGGGAGGTGGAGGATCGCATCATTGAGATGCTGAAGGATGACAGCTATCAGGGGCTGACCCTTCTGGGGGGCGAGCCCATGGAGCCGGCCAATCAGAAGGCTCTGCTGCCGTTCTTAAAAAGGGTGAGGGAAGAAGTGCCGGGTAAGGACATCTGGTGCTTCACCGGTTATCTTTTCGATGACGATTTGCTGGGACGCATGGCCAAAAAGCTGACGGAAACCCGCCCCTTGCTGGAACTGATCGACGTGCTGGTGGACGGAGAATTCAAGATCGAGCTGAAGAATATCAATCTGCTCTACAAGGGCTCCTCCAATCAGCGGACCATTGATGTGCCGGCCTCCTTGAAGGCGGGGGAAATCATTACCTGGGATCCGGGCAGTACATCCATTTCCGCCTGTGTGCGCATCTGACACGAACGCGTCATCGGCGATGAACGCCTTTTGTGCGGACGAGCGGTAAGTGCGTCCGCGCACAAATCTCGGATATATAGGAAAGGAATCTGACATGTCTGAAAAACAGAAAAAGCAGGCGCTGCTTTTCCTGCTGGATCTACTTTACGTGATCGTGATCGGCCTCTTTTTTGCGCTGGTGTGGTATCGCTATTATGCTGCCCATCTGTGGATCGAGCCGTTTTTTGCCAAGGGCAATTATGTGATGGTGGGGGTCTATGCCCTCATTTACCTCATGATGGGGCGCCTTTACGGTGCTTTTGACCATCGCAATGCCCGCATTTCCGAGGTCATTTATTCAAATGCCGTGGGTGTGGTCATCACTCATTTTCTGATGTATGTGCTGACCTGTTTCCTGATGCGTCATCTGCCGCCGGTGGGGCCGATCCTTATGCTGACGGCCGGTGCCGTGGCGGTGAGCATCCCCTGGGCCTGGCTGTGCAAGACGTATCTCAAGCATGCCATGCCGGCGGAAAAGACGTTGCTCCTTTATGATAATGAAAATGCCCGTCAGAACGGCGCCATGATCATTCGGAAAATGTCCTGGCGGTTCCAGCTTCTGGCCCAGGCCGAGGTGATCGATGACTGCGCGGCGGCCATCGCCCTCATTGACGAACTGAAGCCGGAAGCCATCATGATGTGCGGGATCCATTCAAGCCCCCGCAACACGCTGCTCAAATACTGCATCAGCCGCGGGATCCCCGTGTTTGTCCGCCCGAATATCGGCGACTTTCTGGTAAATTCCGCGACGGAAATGCAGATGGCCAATCTGCCGGTGATGCTCTGCCAGAGCGCTAATCCCGGTTTCCTGTATGCTTTTGTGAAACGGTTCATGGATATCGTGCTGGGCCTGGTGGGCTTTGTCATTTTCTCACCCTTCATGCTGGTGGCTGCCATTTGCATCAAGGCCTATGATGGCGGTCCGGTGCTGTATTCCCAGGTGCGTCTCACTAAGGACCGGAAGCCCTTCAAGGTGTACAAATTCCGCAGCATGCGGGTGGATGCGGAAAAGGATGGTGTGGCCCGTCTGGCCACCGCCAATGATGATCGCATTACCCCGGTGGGCAAGGTGATCCGGGCTATTCGCGTGGATGAAATGCCCCAGATCTTCTGCATTTTAAAAGGCGATATGAGCATTGTGGGCCCCCGGCCCGAGCGCCCCTCCATCGCCGATGATTATGAAAAAGATATGCCTGAGTTCGCCCTGCGCCTTCAGGTGAAGGCCGGCCTCACCGGTTACGCTCAGGTGTACGGCAAATACAACACAGAGCCCTATGACAAGCTGCAGATGGACCTGATGTACATTTCCCGGCTGAGTCTGGTGACGGATCTGAAGATCATCCTGATGACCATCAAGATCCTGTTCATGCCGGAAAGCACGGAGGGCATCGCCGAGGGCAAGACAACAGCTCAGAAATAAGCGACAAGAAAGACAGGGGAGCAAGCCTTTATGTCAGTGACCGTATCTGTGATCATGCCGGCTTACAACGCGGCCGGCACCCTGAAATCGACCCTGGACAGCCTGCGGGCCCAGACATTTTCGGACTGGGAACTGGTGCTGGTGGATGACGGCTCCCGGGATGGGACCCTGGCCCTGGCTAAAGAGATGGCTGAGGCAGATCCGCGCATCCGCATTTTCGAAAATGAGGCGAATAAGGGCGTGACGTATACCCGAGCCCGGGCAGCGGATCTGGCCCGGGGGGAATGGATCGCCATTTTAGACAGTGACGATCAGTGGGCCCCGGACAAGCTGGAAAAGCAGCTCAAAAAAGCCGCGGAAACAGGGGCGGAGCTCATTTACACCGGCTCGGCCTTTATGGATGAGGCGGGGCGGCCTCTTGATTACTATCTGGCGGCGCCGGGCACCATTTCCTTAAAGCAATTGTTGAAACAGAATCTGATTTCCAATTCATCTGTGCTGGTGAAGGCGGCGCTGTACCGGACCTACATGGTGCGGGAGAGTGCCAGACCCATCCACGAGGATTTCGCCTGCTGGATCGCCATGTTAAAAAATGGTGTGGCGGCAGCGGGCATTGACGAGCCGCTCCTCATTTACCGGGTGGCGGCCGGTTCCAAATCCGGCAACAAGAAAAAGGCGGCGGTGATGAACTGGAACACCTATCGTCTGGCGGGGTTAAATCCCGTGACTGCAGCCTACTACATGGTCTGGTATGTGGTGAAGGGGCTTTTGAAGTATCGTCACCTGCGGTAGTCTGGTGTCTGACACGGACCAATGCCGGACGGCGGGTGCAGCAAATGACGGGGAGGACCCCATGACGTTGTCCATGTCCATTTCGCCGGAACAGGGCTACACCTAATGATGGGCATGACAGTTGTCGAGAGCATCGGCCCAATAACCGTGATAACAAAGAACAGGATACGATTATGATCAGAGTGTTACAGATCGGGCTGGGACCCAATCCCGGCGGCATCGAAAGCTGCATCGTGAATTATCACCGGCATCTGGACCGGCAGGCGGTGCAGTTTGACTACGCCGACATTTACGGCCGGGGGCTGGCCTTTGCCGATGATATTGCGGCCATGGGCGGAAAAATCCACACCCTGCCCGACTATAAAAAGGATCCCCGCGGCATGGCCCGGGGGCTGGCTGGGGTGCTGGAGCGGGAGGATTATGATATTATCCACATCAACATGCTGTCCGCCGCCAACATGATCCCGGTTAACACGGCAGTCAAGGTGGGGAAGGGGACGGTGATCGTCCATTCCCACAACACGGCGGTGCCCTCCGGGGTGCTCCGGCGTGTGCTCAACACTTTAAATATGAAAAAACTCCGCTCATTGCCCGTTAAAAAATGGGCCTGCGGCCGGGAAGCCGGTCTGTGGATGTGGGGCGAGAGTTTTGATCCCGAAAATGTCCTGCCCAATGCCCTTGACATGGCGGCATTTGCCCCGGATGCTGAGGTGCGGCAGGCGAAGCGCCGGGAACTGGGCATCGGAGACGATGAGTATGTCATCGGCACCGTGGGTCGGTTGTCGGAACAGAAAAACAGCCTGTTCCTGCCGGACATCGCGGCGGCTGTCAAAAAGGCCGGTGTGAAGGCCCGATGGCTGATCATCGGCGGCGGTGAGCTGGAAACGGCATTGAAAGAGAAGATAAAATCCCTGGGCTTAGAGGAGACGGTGTTGCCGGTGGGGGTTCAGAATCCGGTGAGCCCCTGGTACAAGGCCATGGACGCCTTCGTACTGCCCAGTCTCTTTGAAGGTCTGCCCATTGTGGCGTTGGAAGCACAGGCAGCGGGCCTTAGCACACTCATTTCCGAAAATGTGACACGAGAGGCTGCTCTGACAGATGGGGTGAGATATCTCCCCATTGACCGGGGACCGGACCCCTGGGCGGAGGCTCTGGCTCAGCTGGCGGCAGAGCATGAGGCTTGCCGGAAGTCCGGAGAGGCGGCCCGGGTGGCGGCAGAACATGAGACCCGTCAGGGGGCGCTGATGTCGGACGATGACGGGCACTTGACGGACAAGACAATAGAAAATGAGGCACCGGCCTTCCCGGCGGCCTATCGTTTTCCCGAAGCAGCGGCGATCCTGACGGAAAAATACCGCCGTCTGCTGTAAACGGAGTGTGATTATGATCGAAAATTCACTTAAAAATATCCAGGCGGAGGAGATCCGCATGCTGGAAATCTTTAAGGCTATCTGCGAGAAGTATCAGCTGCGCTATTTTGCCATCGGCGGCACCTGCATCGGGGCGATCCGTCATCAGGGCTTCATTCCCTGGGATGATGACATCGATGTGGGCATGCCCTATGAGGACTACCGGCGTTTCCGCGAGGTGGCGCCCCGGGAGCTGCCGGCGCCCTATGCACTGCTGGATCCGGCAAAGGAGCGGTATTGTGATTTTGATTTTCTGAAGATCCACAATACGGAGACCACCTTTATCGAGGCCAAAAACCGACCCTTCAAATCCCGGTATTCCGGTGTCTTTATCGACATCATGCCCATTTGCGGCACGGCGCCGGGGATGGGGCTTAAGACCATGAAGCGGACTAATCTGCTGCTTAAAAAGAACCGCTCTTTGCGGTTCTCCTTCAATCGCTACAAAAAGCTGCAGGCCCGACTGTTATACCTGGCCACATTGCCGGTGCGTCTTTTGAAGCCCTGGCATTATTACACAGATAAGATCGAAGACATCATGGGGGCCGTGCCCTTTGAGGCCGGCGAAAATGTGCTGCTGGCCTGGCGAGAGGTGCCGCTTTTCAAGGCCCCGCAAAAACGCATCGATCGCCTGGTGATGCCCACGGCTTATTTTGACGGCTATCAGGAGATGCCCTTTGAAGACACCACAATCCGGGTGCCGCGGGATTATGACAGCTATCTGACCCGTGACTTCGGAGATTATATGACGCTGCCGCCGGAGGATCAGCGAGTGACCGTTCATCCCGGCGCGCTCATCGATCTGAACAGATCCTATGTCAGCTACAGAGAGGAAAACTTATGATTATCGGTTATACTGCCGGTGTGTATGATCTTTTCCACATCGGCCATCTGAATCTTTTAAAAAATGCCAAGGGCATGTGCGACCGCCTGGTGGTGGGTGTCACCGTGGATGAACTGGTGACCTACAAGGGCAAGCGGGCCGTGATCCCCTTCGAAGACCGTCTGGAGATCGTCCGCAGCATCAAATATGTGGACGCCGCCATTCCCCAGTACGACATGGACAAGCTGGCGGCCTGCAAAAAGCTGGGGGCCACGGTGATGTTCGTGGGCGATGACTGGTATGCCACGGAAAAATGGCAGGATTACGAGAAAGCCTTTGAAGCGGAGGGCATCCGCATTGTGTACTTCCCCTACACCAAAGGCATTTCCTCCACACAGATTTCAAAGGCCCTGAGTGCCCTGAGGAATGAATGATATGACAGATAACACACAAGCCCTGGTCAGCGCGGTGATCGTCACCTGCCGCCGGCCGGTGGATATTCTGGAACGGGCCGTGCGCAGCGTGCTGGCTCAGACCCATCCCCACATGGAACTTCTGGTGGTGAATGATGCGCCGGAAGAGAAGGAACTGGAGGCCTCCGTGCGGGCTATGCTGGAAAGCTTCCATGATGAGCGGATCACCTATCTTGTGCATGAAAAAAATGCCGGGGCCTGCAAGGCCCGCAACACGGGGATCCATGCCTCCCACGGCAGTTTTGTGGCCCTTCTGGATGACGACGATGAATGGCTGCCGGAAAAAACAACCCGCCAGCTCACCGGCTTCACATCCCCGGAGGTGGGCCTGGTCTACTCCCAGTATTATGATGTGGAAAATGGACAGAAGCGCCTCTATGTCAGCGGCCGGAAGTCCGGGGATCTGCTGCCGGATCTGCTCTGGAAAAACTGCGTCGGCGGCTGCTCCATGCCCATGATGCGCCGGGAGGTCTTTGATACCTGCGGCTATTTTGATGAGCGCTTCCGTTCGGCTCAGGATTATGATATGTGGATCCGTATCGCCAGACACTATCAGATGGTCTGCGTGGATGAGCCCCTGATCCTGCGCCACGTGCAGTCGGTGTGCATCACCGGCAATAACGCGGCCAAGAAGCAGGGCTTCGACCTCTTTATGGAAAAGTACGCTGACCTTTATGTGGGGCATAACGATGCTCTGAATTACCGGTACATGGATCGGACCAAGACCTGGCTTGCCCGGGGCTGCTTTAAGGATGCGGCCGAAACCTGGAAAAAAGCGCTGAAAGCCAAAGCATTTTCGAAATACAATGTGCTGTTTCCGGCCAAAGGCCTGGCGAAATATGTGCTCAAAGGCAGAAGGAAGACACACGGCTCATGAGACTGGAACGATCACGTAATGCAAAACGCAACATCATTTTCGGGGTGATCAACAAATCGGCCACCACGTTCCTGCCCTTTGTGCTGAGAACAGTGATCATTTATGTGATCGGGGCCCAGTACCTGGGGCTGGACAGTCTGTTCAGTTCGATTTTGAAGGTCTTGTCTCTGACGGAGCTTGGCTTTGCCCATGCCGTTGTCTACAGCATGTACAAGCCCATTGCCGAAAATGATATGGATACCCTGTCGGCGCTGCTGTATTTCTTCCGCAAGGTGTATCGCATCATCGGCACGGTGATCCTCCTGGTGGGTCTGGCACTCCTGTGGTTTGTGCCGTACCTTATCAAGGACGGTTATCCGGCGGACATCAACATCTATGTGCTGTACCTGATGTTCCTGCTCAACACATGTCTGAGCTATTTCCTTTTCGGGTATAAGACTTCGCTCCTCAACGCGTATCAGCGAGTGGATGTGTCCAGTAAGATCAACACCCTGGTCATGATCGGCTGCTACGCGGCTCAGATCCTGGTCATTTTCCTGACCCGGAATTATTACGTTTACATCCTGGTGATGCTGCTGGCCACAGTGGTCAACAACCTGTGCACAGCTTATTTTACAAAGAAGCTGTTCCCACACATCCTGCCTCATGGCGTGCTTTCCAAAGAGCGCCGGGCGGTGGTGACGGAGAAGGTGAAGGGGCTCATGCTCAACAAGATCTGCGGCACATCCCGCAACGCCTTCGACAGCATTTTCATGTCGGCCTTCATGGGCCTGACCCAGACGGCCATTTACAACAATTATTATTACATCACCAATGCGGTGACGTCCTTTATGACCATCGCCGACAGCTCCCTGCTGGGCGGTGTGGGCAACAGCATTGAAATGGAGTCGGAAGAGAAGAACTACCGCGATATGAATAAATTCAATTTTATTTATATGTGGATCGGCGGCTGGTTCACCGTCTGCCTGCTCTGTCTGGTGCAGCCCTTCACGCAGTTGGTGTGGGGGAAGGATATGATGTTCTCCTTCGGGATCGTCATCACTTTCTGCCTCTACTTCTATACCTTGAAAATGGGTGATATCCGCTATACCTATTCCTCTGCCTGCGGGCTCTGGTGGGAAAACCGCTATCGGGCCATCACGGAGGCCGTGGCCAATATCCTCCTGAACTTCTTCCTGGGAAAATACTTTGGCGCCTTCGGTATCGTGCTGGCCACGCTCCTGTCGCTGTTTGTCTTTAATTTCCTGTGGGGGTCCACCATCATTTTCAGGCATTATTTCAAGCATCAGAAAATGAGTGAGTATTTCAGCCAGCACGCGTTCTACGCGGCGGTTACCTTCGGTATCTGTGTGCTGACCTGGTATCTGTGCAGTCAGATCACCGGTCCGCTGGTGCTGATCCTGCTCCTGCGGGCGCTGGTTTGCCTGGTGCTGCCCAATATGATCTATCTCATCGTTTACAGACGCTACGGCCTCTACCGGGAAGCTATTCCCTGGCTTCTTGGGGTGCTGAAGCTTGACCGGAACCATCCGGTGTACCGGCTCATGGTGCCGCGGGATCTGCGCTGACAGAACCGTTAGCGGTAACCGGTAAAGGACTATTAAGATAAGAAGTTTTTGAACCGCAGCAAGCATTCCCCCGCTTCAAAGACGTAGAGTCTTAAGCGGGGGTCACGGGGGAAGCTTGCATCAGCAGGGGAAAAAACCCCTGCTGATGGGCTACCGAAGGTGGCTGCGGTTCACGAGCAAGTAGCGAAGTGGATTGCGAGTGTCCGCTTTACGAGAACTATGACACAGAACACACGGAAACAACAGCATACGGTGGCGGGCAGGCCCCCTCGCTTCGGCGAGACGGGCCGCGATCTTGTGCTGCTTGTGGTGCTGCTCACGATAACGGCGCTGATCGCCTACAGTCCATTCATCAGCCCCGGGCGATCTATGATCTGGCGCATCGACGGGGTGGGTCAGTATTACCCGGTTTTCCGCTACATCGGCGAGTATCTGCGGGAATGCCTGAGCTCGCTGGCAGCGGGCCATCCCTCACTCCCTATGTTTGATCTCTCCATCGGCATGGGCGAGGATGTGATCGGGGCTCTCAACTATTACGGCTTCGGCGATCCGGTCAATCTCCTGGCCATCTTTGCCACCGCCGAAAATGGCGTGGCGGTTTTCACCTTCACCTTTTTCCTGCGGGTCTGCCTGGCAGCGGTGAGTTTTTACGCCTTCTGCCGCCGGATGAATCTGGCGGGCCCGGCTGCGGTGATGGGGGCGGTGGCCTATACATTTTCGGGCTTTGTGATCTACGGCGCCGTCAGCTATTATGAATGGCTGTCCGTGCTCATTTATTTCCCCCTGCTTCTCATGGGCGTCGAAAATGTGCTGCATGACAGCCGGGGCAAATGGCTGCTCACCCTGGGCGCAGCCCTCGGGGCGGTGAGCGGTTTCTACTATTTATATATGTCATCCCTGGGTCTGGCGGTGTATGCCATCGTGCGCACTCTGTCCACACAGAAGGGACAGCCCCTTCGGGAACACGTCGCCTTCTGCGGCCGATGTCTGTTCCGCTACATCATCGGCATCCTGATCGCGGCGCCGATACTTCTGCCGGCCCTTTATGCGTTTCTGCACAGCCAGCGGTCCGGCTTATCCATCCGGGAAATCCTGACCACGGCGGCCAACTACAAGCCGTATCTCAATAAGGTCTTCTGGAAATCCGCCCTCAACATGGGCGGCACCCAGAAAAGCCTGCTGGCGGGCATCAGCATTTTTGTCAGTCTCGCCTGTTTGCTGCTGGTAATCCTGCCGGGCCGTCTTTTGAAAATGAATCGTCAAAGACGGCAGCTCTTGCTGGGCCTCATCCTCATGCTGGCGGCTCTTCACATCCCGATGACAGGCTATGTGATGAATGCCTTCGGTGAGACCAATGACCGGTGGTGCTTCATGGTGCATTTCCTGATGGCTTTCACGGCTGTCTATGTTTACGGAACCGCACTTAAGGCACCGGCGGGACATGTCGCATCCGCTTCGCGTGGAGCAAGAACCCGGGTGGCAGGACTCCTGGCGATCGTCCTCCTGGCGGGAACAGCTGTGAACTGCGGCCTGAACGCGCGCCATTTTTATAATGAAAAAGGCCTGAACTGGCAGGAGGAATTCCTGGAGGCGGAGGCACTTGATGAGACTTACCTCACATCTCCCGCAACGGCGATCGAGGCCATCTCGGCGGATGAGGGGGTGTACCGTGTCTGGACGTCCTCCATCACCCATATCAACAACCGGCCGGAAAATGTGGCCATGTTGAACGATTACAACGGGGTCACCTACTGGCTCAGCATCATTAACGGCCGGACCCAGAGCTACGTGAACCTGGTCAATGACAAGGCTTACCGCTGGCGCTGTTTCGGCCTCAATCACCACACCGCCTCCGAGGTGGCGGCCGGGGTGAAATATCTGCTGACCAACGATCCGGCGGAGGTGCCGGTGGGCTATGAACCCATGGAAATGGTGGAGTGGCAAAACAGCGGCTGGTCGGTTTACCGCAATCAGTACGCCGATGGCATGGCCTGTGTGCGGTCATCGACGCAGGATGAGGCGTTGTGGGCGGCGCGTGAGCTGCCGGCGGAAGAGGCCCTCATCGAACTGGCTTACAATAATAACAGTGAGATTTCCGGTTATTCCACAGACAAGACGGCCATCGACGGCTCCGGCTTCCGTTTATATATGGAAGATATTCTGCGGGATCGGACCGCAAAGAGTTACGGGACCGTCACCTCATTTTCGATGGACAAGGGTCACATCCGGATCGAAGCCGATGTGACGGCGGGCGACGAGATCGTCATTTCCGTCCCCTATAACGGCCTTTGGCGGGCGAAGGTGAACGGCGTGGCCGCAAAGGTGGTGCCGAAGGATATCGCCTTTATGGCGGTGGCGGTCGGCAGCGGGCCGGTGACTCTGGAAATGGTTTATGTGCCGATGCCGTTTTATCTGGGCCTCGTGGCCTGTGCAGCCGGCATAGCGCTTTGGATTCTGACAGAACGCTTACAGGGGCGGCGACGTGATCGGGCAGCGCGGAACGCGAAAAACCGCGAAAAATAAGGAAAAAATGTAAAAAAACACCTGCAGAAGGCCCTTCTTCTTGTTGACGGGCAGGCTGCAGGTGTGTTATATTTAACAGGCGACAGAGCTTAAGCTCTTTTTTTTGTGCAAAATTTGCATTTTTTTGGAGGATATATCATGCGTACAAGAATCACTTTAGCCTGCACAGAATGCAAGCAGAGAAATTACAATACTATGAAAGACAAAAAAGAACATCCGGAACGTATGGAGACAAACAAGTATTGCCGTTTCTGCAAGAAGCATACTCTGCATAAGGAAACAAAATAATCCCCGAAGTTAACAAGCCAAGGAGTTTGAATATGGCAGATAATACTGTTAAGTCGGAAAGCAAGGAAAAGAAGGTCAGCTTCTGGCAGGGCGTTAAGCAGGAATGGGGCAAGATCATCTGGCCGAATCGTCAGAAGATCGTGAAATCCACCATCGCTGTCTGTCTGATCGCACTGGTTCTGGGCATCCTTATTGCCGTTATCGATGCCGGTGCTCTGAAGCTGCTGAATTTGATCATTGGATAAGAGGTAAAGATGGCAGAAGCAAACTGGTATGTGGTCCATACTTATTCAGGGTATGAGAACAAAGTTAAAGCCAATATTGAAAAGACCATCAGCAACCGTCAGCTGGAAGATCTGATCCTTGATGTCTGCGTGCCGGTGGAGGATGTAACGGAAGTAACAGCCACAGGTAAGATTAAGCAGACTCAGAGAAAGATTTTCCCGGGTTATGTTCTTATTAACATGATCATGAACGACGAGACCTGGTATATCGTGCGTAATACCCGCGGTGTCACAGGGTTTGTCGGTCCGGGCAGCAAGCCCGTCCCTCTGACGGCTGATGAATTAAGACCCTTCGGTCTGGTCGGCGGTGTTGAAACCGATGAACAGCAGACCAAGGTACTGGTTGATTTCGAACCGGGCGATATGGTCGTCGTTACGGCAGGTGCCTGGGAGGATACCACAGGTGTGATCACATCCGTGAACGCCCAGAAGCAGACTGTCACCATCAATGTCGAACTCTTCGGACGTGAGACACCGGTGGAGATCAACTTTGCGGAGATCAAAAAGAAATAATCCGCATCAATGATTTACGTGTATCAAGTGGAAGGGCAGGATCGCCCGCCATTACCACATAGGAGGATATAAAATGGCAAAGAAAATCACAGGTTATATCAAGTTACAGATTCCGGCCGGTAAAGCAACTCCGGCACCGCCGGTAGGTCCGGCTCTTGGCCAGCATGGTCTGAACATTGTGGACTTCACAAAACAGTTCAACGCCAGAACAGCCAACGCAGGTGACAACATCATCCCGGTCGTCATCACGGTTTATGCCGACAGAAGCTTCTCATTCATCACAAAGACTCCGCCTGCATCAGGTCTGATCAAGAAGGCTCTGGGTCTTCAGTCAGGTTCAGGCGAACCGAACAAGAAGAAAGTCGGTACTATCACAAAAGCTCAGCTGAAAGAGATCGCGGAACTTAAGAAACCGGATCTGAATGCTGCTTCCCTCGAGGCTGCCATGAGCATCATCGCCGGAACTTGCCGCAGCATGGGCGTTACCGTAGCAGACGACTAATTGAAAGTGGAAGGGACAAAACCCGATAGAACCACATGGAGGATCAATCATGAAACATGGTAAGAAATATTTAGAAGCTGCAAAAGCTATCGATCGTGCTAAACTGTACGATGCTGAAGAAGCTATCAAACTTGTTAAGGAAACAGCTGTTGCCAAATTCGACGAAACAGTTGAAGTTCACGTAAGAACAGGCTGCGACGGCCGTCACGCCGATCAGCAGGTCAGAGGCGCTGTTGTCCTTCCGAACGGCACAGGTAAGACTGTCCGCGTTCTTGTTTTCGCTAAGGGTGCCAAGGCTGATGAAGCTGAAGCTGCCGGCGCAGATTTCGTAGGCGCTGAAGAGCTGATCCCGAAGATCCAGAACGAAGGCTGGCTTGATTTTGACGTTGTTGTTGCTACACCGGATATGATGGGTGTTGTTGGTCGTCTGGGCCGTGTCCTTGGTCCGAAGGGCCTTATGCCGAACCCGAAGGCCGGTACAGTTACAATGGATGTCACAAAGGCTATCGCTGACATCAAAGCCGGTAAGATCGAGTACAGACTTGACAAGGCTAACATCATTCACGTGCCGATCGGTAAGGTTTCCTTCTCAGAAGAAAAACTGGGCGAAAACTTCAAGGCTCTTATGGAAGCCCTGACAAAGGCTCGTCCGAGCTCTCTGAAGGGTACATACATGAAGTCCGTTACACTGGCCTCCACAATGGGCCCGGGCGTTCGTGTTAACCCGACAAAAGCTCAGTAAAAAAGAGTTGACAAAGCCCTTGTGGCTGTGTTAATTTGATAAAGCAATTTGCCGAAGACAGCAGGTGTCCGCAAGGACGTAAGCACAGCGCCTGCCGAGGAACATGACTTTTTCTAAAACGAAAGTATCCCCTCGTGTCTTGGCACGAGGGGTTTTCTATTTTGAAAGCAGCTCATGGATTCGGCTTCTATTCTAAAAAGGAGGAAAATGAGTCAATGGCTAAAGTAGAATTAAAACAGCCGATTGTTGATCAGATTTCTGAGACAATCAAAGATGCCAAAGCTGTTATGCTGGTAAAATATCTGGGTCTGACTGTAGAGGAAGACACAGCTATGCGTAAAGAGCTTCGTGAAGCCGGTGTTACTTACAAGGTTTTCAAGAACACTCTTATGAACCGTGCATTCCAGGGCACAGAGTGCGAAGCACTTTGCAAGGATCTGGAAGGCGGCAACGCTCTGGTGGTCTCCAAAGACGACCCGACAAAGCCGGCCAACATCATGGCTAAGTACGCTAAGAAGTACAAACCGCTTACAATGGTTAGCGGTATCATCGACGGCTGCTATGCAGATGCTAAAAAGCTTGACGAAGTTGCCAACATCCCGTCCAGAGATGTTCTTCTTGGCAGACTTCTTGGCAGTATGCAGTCACCGATCACAAACTTCGCTCGTGTCATTAAGCAGATCGCTGAAAAAGACGGCGAAGCAGTTGAAGCAGCTCCGGCTGAATAATTTAACAGATCTTACATTTAAAAGTATTTTAATCTGAGATCAACATCATGTATGGAGGAAAATAAACATGACAACAGCAGAATTTATCGAAGAGATCAAAAAACTTTCTGTTCTTGAACTGAACGAACTTGTTAAAGCCTGTGAAGAAGAATTCGGCGTTTCTGCCGCTGCAGGTGTTGTAGTTGCTGCCGGCCCGGCTGCAGGTGCTGAAGAAGCTGAAGAAAAGACAGAATTCGACGTTGAGTTGACAGAAGTTGGCGCTAACAAGGTTAAGGTTATCAAGGTTGTCCGTGAAGCCACAGGCCTTGGTCTGAAGGAAGCTAAGGACGTTGTTGACGGCGCTCCGAAGGTTCTTAAAGAAGGCGTTTCCAAGGAAGAAGCCGATGCCCTTAAGGCTCAGCTTGAAGAAGTTGGCGCTAAGGTTACTCTTAAATAATCTAAGCTTCATATTTTCAAGAACTCAACCGGTTCGTGCTCTGCACGAGCCGGTTTTTTTGTTCACGGCCCGGCGGTTGCGCAAGGAAATCGCCAAGGCAGAATGAGGCGCAATTGCGACGATGCCGGAGGGAACATACGGCTCAAGTGCTCGCTGCGTCCCCCCCCTCAGCCCAAAGTCTTCGGACTCCTCGCGGAAGGCGCTTTCGCCAGCATGTGCCCGGCGGCCGGAATGACTTGTTATTTTAAATGTTATCAGAGCCTGGCGGGCACCGAGAACATGAAGGAAAGCAAGACAGCAGGGCCGCTGGGCCCTGCTCAATTGTAATCAGAGCCTGACGGGCACCGGAGACGAGGGACTGAGAAATCTGGTATCGACTTTTTTGTTGCTCAAAACAAGGGGTGGCACCAATACCTATTAGATTTTGATGTCGGCGGTGTCGTTTTGCCTGATTTCACGCGAGAAGGGACACTGCTGGAAGTTTGATTATTGCCATATCAGGGTTACGGGATAAAAATAGGCCTGAATTTGACACTGCTATGCATCTTAAAGGTGCGGGGGTGGTGCCGAGTGATTTGCAGCAGTTCTTGAATCCTTGAGTGAAGCAAGAACTGGCTTGTCCTGGGAAGCCGGGATATTGTGAGGGGCCATGTTCTCTGATGTGAAGCAAGAATAGGCTTGTCCAGGGAAGTTCGCGGCAGAGTGCAGAAAGCGAAGAGGCGGCGGAGCCACCGGTACCACGATCCCGGATAGCATGCAAATCTGTCAAGCCCTCCTCACAACCGCGAGTGTAGAAATCTGTACGCATTTCATAGTCGAATAGCGTCATTTTCGTATCTGTTTGACATAGACAGGATTTGTCATCACGCTAATTGCACAAAGAGAAGCGCACATTTCCTGTAAAAAATATGAAAAAATGTTTGACACTCTCTGGCGGTCATGTTATTGTTAAAAATGCACTATTATGGCTAAGCTTGCCCTGACAAGGACGGGCGAGAGCGTTTAAAAATACAAGAACAGGGGTGAAAGTCTTATGGAGAAAAGAAGGATACGTCCTGTCAAATCCGGTCAGTCTATTCGTATGAGTTACCAGAGACAGAAAGAAGTTCTGGAAATGCCCAACCTCATTGAGGTCCAGAAGGATTCTTACGACTGGTTTATCAGAGATGGCTTACGCGAAATATTTGACGATATCTCTCCCATCGAGGATTATAACGGCAAATTAAGCCTGGAGTTTGTGGATTATACTCTCTGCAAGGATCAAGCGAAATATCCGCTCGAAGAATGTAAAGAACGTGATGCGAATTATGCCGCCCCGTTAAAGGTCGTTGTCAGACTCAGAAACCGTGAGAACGGCGAGATCAAAGAACATGAGATCTTCATGGGCGATCTGCCGCTGATGACAGATACCGGTACATTCATTATCAACGGTGCTGAACGAGTTATCGTTTCTCAGCTGGTCCGTTCACCGGGTATCTATTATGAAATTGCTCACGATAAAGTCGGCAAAGAGCTGTTTTCATCCACTGTTATTCCGAACAGAGGTGCCTGGCTCGAATATGAAACAGACAGCAATGACATTTGCTATGTCCGTGTCGACCGTACCCGTAAGGTTCCGATCACAGTCCTCATTCGTGCCCTGGGCGTAGGCTCAAATGAAGAAATCATCGAACTGTTCGGTGAGGAACCGAAGATCTACGGCAGCTTCTCAAAGGATCCTTCCACAAATTATCAGGAAGGTCTTCTTGAGCTGTACAAAAAGATCCGTCCGGGTGAACCGCTGGCCGTTGAATCAGCCGAATCTCTGATCAATGGTATGTTCGGTGATCCGAGACGTTATGATCTGGCTAAGGTTGGCCGTTACAAATTCAACAAGAAGCTGGCCCTGCGCAATCGTATTGTGGGTCAGACATTTGCTGAAGATGTGGTTGATCCGGCTACCGGTGAAATTCTGGCCGAGGCCGGTCAAGTCTGCGAAACACGTGAACTGGCTGATGCTATCCAGAATGCCGGTATCACACATGTTTTCCTCAGCTGTGAAGGCGTTGAACACAAGGTGAAGGTCCTGTCTTCTCTGATGGTCGACCTGGATGCCTATGTGCAGCTCACAGAGGAAGAAAAGGCTGAACTGGGTGTCACCGAGATGGTCTATTATCCGGTCCTGTGCGAGATCCTGGAAATGGGTCTGAACGCTGACGAGACAAAGGCTGAAATCGGCAGACGTATCCACGAGCTGATTCCGAAGAACATCACTAAGGAAGATATTTTTGCTTCCATTAACTATAATATGCATCTGGAATACGGCATTGGTCACGATGATGATATCGACCATCTGGGCAACCGTCGTATCCGTGCCGTCGGCGAACTGCTTCAGAACCAGTACCGTATCGGTCTGGCCCGTCTGGAACGTGTTGTGCGTGAAAGAATGTCCACAACAGCTCCGGAAGATCTGACACCGCAGGCTCTGATCAATATCAAACCGGTTACAGCGGCTGTTAAGGAATTCTTCGGTTCCTCCCAGCTGTCCCAGTTTATGGATCAGAACAACCCGCTGGGTGAGCTGACACATAAGAGACGTCTGTCTGCCTTGGGTCCGGGCGGTCTGTCACGAGACAGAGCCGGTTTCGAGGTTCGAGACGTTCACTACACACACTACGGCAGAATGTGCCCCATCGAGACCCCTGAAGGTCCGAACATTGGTCTGATCAACTCTCTGGCTTCCTATGCCCGTATCAACAAGTACGGTTTCGTAGAAGCTCCGTATCGCCGCATCGATAAGAGCGATCCGATGAACCCGAGAGTTACCGATGAAGTTGTCTACATGACAGCCGATGAAGAAGATAACTATCACGTAGCACAGGCTAACGAAGCCCTGGATGCCGAAGGCCATTTCGTTCATAAGAATGTCTCCGGTCGTTACAAAGAACTGACTCAGACATTCGATCGTCAGCTCTTCGACTACATGGACGTTTCTCCGAAGATGGTATTCTCCGTGGCGACAGCCCTGGTTCCGTTCCTTCAGAACGACGACGCCAACCGTGCGCTGATGGGTTCCAACATGCAGCGTCAGGCCGTACCGCTTATGCTGACCGAGGCTCCGGTTATCGGTACAGGTATGGAAGAGAAGGCTGCCAAGGACTCCGGTGTCTGTATGCTGGCCAGAAAAGCCGGTAAGGTCACATCTGTGTCCGCCACCGACATCACCGTTATGAACGATGACGGTACCGTAGATAATTATCATCTGACAAAATTCCTGCGCTCCAACCAGAGCTGCTGCTACAACCAGAAGCCCATCGTCAACGTGGGTGACCATGTAGAAGAAAAGCAGGTTCTGGCTGACGGTCCGTGTACATCAGGCGGCGAGCTGGCTCTTGGTAAGAACCCGCTCATCGGCTTCATGACATGGGAAGGTTACAACTACGAGGATGCTGTTCTTCTGTCAGAACGTCTTGTTCAGGACGATGTTTACACATCCATTCATATTGAAGAATACGAAGCTGAATCCCGTGATACCAAGCTCGGTCCGGAAGAAATTACCCGTGACGTGCCGGGTGTCGGTGATGAAGCTCTGAAGGATCTGGATGACCGCGGTATCATCCGCGTCGGTGCCGAAGTCCGTGCAGGGGATATCCTGGTCGGTAAGGTCACACCGAAGGGTGAAGAAACCGAGATCACAGCCGAAGAACGTCTTCTGAGAGCCATTTTCGGTGAAAAAGCCCGTGAAGTCCGCGACACATCCCTGAAGGTACCGCACGGTGAATACGGTATCGTTGTGGATGCCAAGGTCTTCTCAAGAGACAACGGCGACGATCTGCCGCCGGGCGTCAACCAGTCCGTCCGCATCTATATCGCTCAGAAGAGAAAGATCTCTGTCGGCGATAAGATGGCCGGTCGTCACGGTAACAAGGGTGTTGTTTCCCGTGTCCTTCCGGCAGAAGATATGCCGTATCTGCCGAACGGCCGTCCGCTGGATATCGTTCTGAATCCGCTGGGCGTTCCGTCCCGTATGAACATCGGTCAGGTGCTTGAGATTCATCTCTCCCTGGCTGCCAGAGTGCTCGGTCTTAACGTGTCCACACCGGTATTTGACGGTGCCAACGAAGCCGACATTATGGATACACTTGATCTTGCCAATGACTATGCCAACATGGCCTGGGAAGATTTCGAAGCCAAATACAAAGATGATCTGGATCCGGAAATCATGGATTATCTGGGCACTCATCTTGAAAATGCCGAAGAGTGGAGAGGCGTCCACATCGGTCGTGACGGTAAGGTCCGCCTGAAGGACGGCCGTAGCGGCGAATTCTTCGACGGTCCGGTTACCATCGGCTTCATGCACTACCTGAAGCTGCACCACCTGGTCGATGATAAGATCCACGCCCGTTCCACCGGCCCGTACTCACTGGTTACACAGCAGCCGCTGGGTGGTAAAGCTCAGTTCGGTGGTCAGCGTTTCGGTGAAATGGAAGTCTGGGCTCTTGAAGCCTACGGCGCCTCCTACACACTGCAGGAAATCCTGACCATGAAGTCCGATGACGTTGTGGGTCGTGTCAAGACATACGAAGCCATCATCAAGGGCAACAACATCCCGGCTCCGGGTATTCCGGAATCCTTCAAGGTTCTTCTTAAGGAACTTCAGTCCCTGGGTCTTGATATGAGAGTCCTGGATGAAAATGGCGAAGAAGTCAAGCTGAAAGAAACCATCGACTACGGCGAAACAGAATTCAAGGCCGTAGAAGAAGGCGGCCGTCGTTACGATCGTCAGGATCGTGAAGATTACCACAACCGTGGTCTGTCCATCCAGCGTTACGATGCTGAAAGCGATGACCTCGTGGCCGATGAAGAAGATGACATGAAATTCGATCTTGAAGAAGCCGAAGATGAACTGGATGCTTATGAAGGCACCAGCTTCGATGAAGAGTAAAGATCAGTCGTAACCGGAAAGCAGAGCTGCAAAATAGGAGGTACCTATGGCAGATATTGAAATGATTCAGGAAGAAAATGAGCAGTCCTCATTTGATGCGATCCGCATCAGTCTGGCCTCTCCGGAAAAGATTCGTGAATGGTCTCACGGCGAAGTTAAAAAGCCGGAAACCATTAACTATCGAACACTGAAGCCGGAAAAGGACGGCCTTTTCTGTGAAAAGATCTTCGGACCCAGCAAGGACTGGGAATGCCACTGCGGCAAGTACAAGAAGGTCCGTTATAAAGGTGTTGTCTGCGATCGCTGCGGTGTTGAAGTCACAAAGTCTTCTGTCCGTCGTGACCGTATGGGCCATATCGAACTGGCCGCACCGGTTTCCCATATCTGGTATTTCAAGGGCATTCCGTCCCGTATGGGTCTTATCCTCGACCTGACACCGCGGACACTGGAACGCGTCCTTTACTTCGTCAACTACATCGTGCTTGATCCGGCAGACGCCAAGGGTGCTCTGGATTACAAGCAGATCCTGACTGAAAAGGAATATCAGGAAGCTCGTGAGCAGTATGGCTGGAATTTCCGCGTCGGTATGGGCGCGGAGGCCATCCAGGAGCTGCTCAGCTCTATCGACCTTGAGGCCGAATTCATCGAACTCAAGGAAGGCCTGAAGAACTCTACAGGCCAGAAGAGAGCCCGTATCATCAAACGTCTTGAGGTTGTGGAAGCCTTCCGTAATTCCGGCAACCGTCCGGAATGGATGATCATGAACGTGATCCCGGTTATCCCGCCGGATCTGCGTCCGATGATCCAGCTGGATGGCGGTCGTTTCGCCACCTCCGATCTTAACGATCTCTACAGACGTATCATCAACAGAAATAACCGTCTGAAAAAACTTCTCGAGCTGGGTGCTCCGGAGATCATCGTCCGCAACGAAAAGCGTATGCTTCAGGAAGCTGTCGATGCTCTGATCGACAACGGTCGTCGCGGTCGTAGTGTCACAGGCCCGGGCAACAGAGCTCTGAAGTCCCTGTCAGATATGCTGAAGGGTAAATCCGGCCGCTTCCGTCAGAACCTTCTGGGTAAGCGAGTTGACTATTCAGGCCGTTCCGTTATCGTTGTCGGTCCGGAACTTAAGATCTACCAGTGCGGTCTTCCGAAGGAAATGGCCATCGAGCTTTTCAAGCCCTTCATCATGAAGGAACTTGTGGAAAATGGTTCTGCTCATAACATCAAGAGCGCCAAGAAGATGGTGGAACGTCTTGAACCGGCCGTCTGGGATGTCCTGGAAAAGGTTATCGCCGAGCATCCGGTTATGCTGAACCGTGCCCCCACACTGCATCGTCTGGGTATCCAGTCCTTCGAACCGGTTCTGGTCGAAGGTAAGGCCATCAAGCTTCATCCGCTTGTCTGTACAGCTTTCAACGCCGACTTCGACGGTGACCAGATGGCTGTTCACCTTCCGCTGTCAGTGGAAGCTCAGGCAGAAAGCCGTTTCCTGATGCTGTCCTCCAATAACCTCCTGAAGCCGTCAGACGGCGCTCCGGTGGCTGTTCCGACACAGGATATGGTTCTTGGTATCTACTACCTGACACAGGAACGTCCGGGCAGTATCGGCGAAGGCAGCTACTTCCGTGATATCAACGAAGCCATCCTGGCTTACGAAAACAAATACATCACACTTCAGACCATCATCAACGTTCGTCGCTTCAAGACTCTGCCGGACGGCAGCACTATGAGCGCAACTGTTAAGAGCACACTGGGCCGTTTCCTCTTCAACGAGGTGATCCCGCAGGATCTTGGCTTTGTGGACAGAAGCGTGAAGGGCAACGAACTGCTGCTTGAGGTTGACTTCCTCTGCGGTAAGAAGATGCTGAAGAAGATCATCGAAAAGGTCATCAACGTCCATGGTGCTACCATGACCGCTGAAGTTCTGGATGCCATCAAGGCCATGGGCTACAAGTATTCCACAGTAGCCGCTATGACCGTATCCGTATCCGATATGACCGTGCCGGCCGACAAGCCGCAGCTCCTTGAAGAAGCACAGGCAACGGTTGACAAGATCACACGTAACTACAGAAGAGGTCTTCTGACAGAAGCCGAACGTTATAAGGAAGTCATCGAAACCTGGAAAGAGACTGACGCCATCCTGACTAAGAAGCTTCTGACAGGTCTCGATAAATACAACAACATCTTCATGATGGCTGACTCCGGTGCCCGTGGTTCCGATAAGCAGATCAAACAGCTTGCCGGTATGCGA
Source organism: Lachnospiraceae bacterium (assembly GCA_030526195.1). Taxonomy (GTDB): domain Bacteria; phylum Bacillota; class Clostridia; order Lachnospirales; family Lachnospiraceae; genus Chordicoccus. The sequence goes on along the minus strand of JAUNDG010000026.1, from coordinate 1,040 downwards.
GGCCTGATGGCCGATACAACCGGTCATACGATCGAGCTCCCCATCAAGTCAAACTTCCGTGAAGGTCTTGACGTTCTGGAATACTTCATGTCCGCTCACGGTGCCCGTAAGGGTCTGTCCGATACAGCTCTTCGAACAGCCGACTCCGGTTACCTGACACGTCGTCTTGTTGACGTTTCACAGGAGCTGATCATCCAGGAAATCGACTGCTGCGAATCCACAGGCGAAATCCCGGGCATGTATGTCAAGGCATTCAAGAACGGTAAGGAAGAAATTGAAAGCCTTCAGGAAAGAATCACAGGCCGTTTTGCTGCTGAAACAATTGTGGATGCCAATGGTCAGGTTCTGGTCAAAGCTAACCACATGATCACACCGCACCGCGCTGAACGTGTCATGAAATATGGTGTGGATGCCAACGGCGAACCGCTGACAAAGGTTAAGATCCGTAACATCCTGAACTGCCGTACACAGCACGGTATCTGCGTCAAGTGCTACGGTGCCAACATGGCCACAGGTGAAGCCGTTCAGGTCGGTGAAGCTGTCGGTATCATTGCCGCTCAGTCCATCGGTGAACCGGGTACACAGCTGACCATGCGTACATTCCATACCGGTGGTGTTGCCGGCGGCGACATCACACAGGGTCTTCCGCGAGTCGAAGAACTTTTCGAAGCTCGTAAGCCGAAGGGTCTTGCTATCATCACCGAGATTCCGGGTGTTGTCCACATCGACGACCAGAAGAAGAAAAAGAACGTTATCATCACAAACCCGGATGCTCCGGAAGGCTCCAAGGATGCCACAAGAACCTACCTTATCCCGTATGGTTCCATCCTGAAAGTCCAGGAGAATCAGGTTCTGGAAGCCGGTGACGAAATCACCGAAGGTTCCATCGATCCGCACGACATCATGGCCATCCGCGGTATCAATGCCGTTCAGGATTACCTGCTGCGCGAAGTTCAGAAAGTTTACCGTCTGCAGGGTGTAGACATCAACGATAAGCACATCGAGGTTATCGTTCGTCAGATGCTGAAGAAGATCCGCAT
>JAUNDG010000001.1 GCA_030526195.1 Lachnospiraceae bacterium | reverse complement strand
TCTGTGTCTTCTGTGTCTGCTGTTGTCGCATTGCCTGAAGATGTCGACGCCGCCGCTTCTGCCGATGCACTTGCTCCTGCCGTCAACTTTAAGCGATCCTCTGTCACATATGACAGAAAGGCTTCCGGCAGCTTCTCGGTCCGGTACAGCATGGCGGCGTAGCATTTGGCCTGGGCCTCGTGCACCGGCACCGCATTTTCCATGGCATCCACATCCCGGAGAACACCCTTGATCTCCTCCACGACGAACGCTTCATTTTCCCGATAAAGACCGTCAGCCCGCCCTTCAACGCGGATGGTCATATCCTCAAAAACGGTATCGCAAACAAGGGGCACCTCCGCCTCGTAACCGGCGGGACGGCTCCCCTGTATTTTGCGATGCACCCGGGTCCCCGCCAGCATCAGCTCCGCATCCGGAAGCCCCCCTGACCGGGAATCGAGATCGCCGCTTCTTAAAATAAATTCCACCAGATTTCTGACCGAAATCCTGACGATCGGTTTTTCCATGTCTTCTATATTACACGGAGATGCCGGAAACCTCAATTCCCCCTTGCGGCCGGCTCGTCGCCCACGCCGACAAAGCCCTCGACAAACCGGGCCGGCCGGCGGGATAGACAAAAAAGCGCGTGATAAGAAGCGGCTTTTAAGCTTCTCATCACGCGTGGCATGCTTATCGTATTCAGTTATGTGTTTTGTTTCAGTTGACGGCGTAGGCGGCGATGTGCTTGGAATGGTCAGCATCATCGGCGAATCTGACGGTCATCACTCTGGTAAGGTCCATGCTTAAGACACCGAGAATAGATTTAGCATCGATAACCAGACGATCGTAACACAGGTCCACATCACAGTCGCACTTTTCTGCTTCTCTGACAAACTGGAAAACAGATTCCTTTGTCAACTTGATCTTATATTCGCTCATAATACCTCCTTGCGAACCCAATCGATCGCATTCTCGCCATCACCTCACAGATGGCCAAAAGCACCCGACAGCGTAAGGCTGTCATTCACAGACCATAGGCTTCAGCCATTGACATGACTCAATTCACAGGCGCCGTATCGGTCTGCATCGTGGTATCACAGACCGCAACCGATTGATTGCACCTATATTAGGAGCGATTGATAAATATGTCAATAAAACAATCCCATTTTCGGCGACATTGCCCAAACAGAGGCTGTTTTTGTCAAAATTTCGTGTGATTTTCCTCATTCTTTGTAAAATCGATGTATGAAAAAGCCAAAAAACTGCATGCGAGAAAACACATTTTTTCAGTCTTTGTATTGTTGTCAATTTAACTATTTTACGTTATCATAAAGGCGTCTTTGAATTTCGTTTACTATACTTGGAGGGAATCATGAAAGCACTTGAAGAGCGCATTTTGAAAGATGGCCAGGTAAGACCCGGTCATATCCTTAAGGTGGACAGCTTCCTGAATCACCAGATGGACATTCCGTTTATCAATGAAATCGGCAAGGAATTCCATCGTCTGTTCGGTCACAAGCCGGTCAATAAGATCCTGACAATCGAAGCTTCAGGTATCGGCGTTGCCTGTCTGGCCGCCCAGTATTTCAACGTCCCCGTTGTTTTCGCCAAAAAGTCTCAGTCACTGAATATTGACGGCGAAATGCTTTCAACAAAGATTGTTTCCTATACACATAAAAAGACATACGATGTCATCCTGTCCAAACGTTTCCTGGGCCCGGATGATCACGTGCTTGTCATCGATGACTTCATGGCCAACGGCTGTGCCGCTCTGGGCCTCATCGATATCATTCAGAAGTCCGGCGCTACACTGGAAGGTGTGGGCATCGTTATCGAAAAGGGCTTCCAGGATGGCGGTCAGAAGATCCGCGATATGGGCATCGACTTAAAGTCTCTGGCCATCATTGAGGAAATGACTGACGACAGCCTCACATTCCGCGAACTGGATTATTGATTTCCATTCCGCCGATTTTCACAGGCAATACAAAAGGACCTCTGCACACTGTGCGGGGGTCCTTTTTTCATTCTTTTTCTTATTACTTCTTCCGCATCCAGGTGAGCCACCAGTTCCGACTCAGGAACCCGCCTTCACCGGCATTGTGGGAAATGTCTCTGGCCAGTTCCCGGATGATAACATCATCATCCTCCAGATGCTCAAGCAAAGCATCAATGGTGGCGCAGAAGGTCCGGCGATACCGTTCCATAGTCTCCGGATTATAGCGGCTGGCGGCATAGTGCGCGGCCATCATGAGGCCATCCTCGGTGTTCAGGATCTCAACATCCATAACGGCCTGAGATGCCGCCTTTTCATCCGGCAGTTCCACCTCACCCAGAAGGCCCGGCATGTCGTCGAGGCTCCGCAGGTCATCCTGATAGAGGACGCAGGCCACATCCCCCAGCACGACGCTGGACCCATTTTCAACATAGGGATAACAGCTGTGGAGAATACCGCCGTTGATCTGTTCCGCCACATCGGCGAAAAGATCGGCCATGGTGGTCTTCTGTGTCAGCTGAATGCCCACCGGAAGATCACGGTAGAGAAGCCCGACAGAGGAAAGCTCCGCCATGCTGTCGCGGCCATTGTGGATCCAGGACATCATGATGTTGCTCTTCTGTTCCATGATCGCCGTGGCAATAGCTGCCGCCGTGATAAAGAAACCGTTCCGGGTGATCTTATAGCGGTCCTCAAACCGATCCAGTTCCTCACCGGAAATGGGGAGCTGCACCACGATATTATCAATGGTATTCTCCCGCACCTCGTGGTCCACCGTCAGGTGACGCACCCAGTCCACGTTATCGTAGCGGCCGGTGAAATAGTCATGGCACTCCTGATAGAAATCGGAGTTCTGCTGGCGCTCGCGCTTATCCAGCATGTAATAATAGTAGTCCTTGTCCATATCCGCCTCAGCATAGGCTTTCAGCAGATTGCCGAAGAAGACCTTGGAGGAGGTGCCGTCAAAGACGGTATGATGCACATCCATAAAGAGATAGCCCGCTGTCTCCGTTTCGAAAATGCGCAGGCGATAGAGCCGTGACTTGAAGATCCGGAAGGGCTTCACCAGGGTCTTCTTGATCTCCTCAAGCTCGGCCTCGGATACCTTTTCCAGGGTCACCTCTTCAAAACACTCCGGCACATAGCGCTGCCGAATATCCCCATTTTCGTCAAAATAGAACACTGTGGACAGGGCCGGATGCTGGCGGAGGGCCTTGTTGGCCGCCTCTGTCAGACGGCTCATATCGATGATCGATTTGTCGATCTTGAGCATGTTGTAGAGGTTGTACATGGTGGAATCCGGTGTGTAGAACTGATAGTCCACCATATAGATCTGCTCGGTCGTCAGCGGATGGGCTGTCTTCAGCGCTTCCTCGTTGATGGCATCCGCATCCTCCGTATCAGCCCCGTGCTCGGTGTAAAGCGCGGCGATGACCTTCGGTGTGCGGCCTTTGAAAATGTCTGTCGCGGTGAGCCCCGGCAGCTCGGCGCAGGTGATCAGCTCAATGGTAGCCATGGAATCGCCGCCCAGCTGATAGAAATCATCGTTGATGCCGATCTTCTCGATCTCCAGCACCTTTTCAAAACCGTGGCACAGCGCCTCTTCCACCTCGTTGGTGGGGGCTTCGTAATCCAGCAGATAATCGTCGAAGGACGGCGCCGGCAGAGCCCGCCGATCCATTTTCCCGGTCTGCTTCACCGGGATCTTATCGATGTGCATGAAGAAGGACGGAATCATGTAATAGGGCAGATACTGCTCCATTTCCTTACGGACCTTGTCCTCATCCACCTTGATGTTGTCGAGATAATACACACAGATGAAGGTCTTTCGGCCGTCATCGAAGATCCGGGCAGCGGCCCAGTCAACGCCCAGCACCTTGCGGGCGACGCCTTCGATCTCACCGGGCTCCACCCGGTTGCCGTTGATCTTGACCATGTCATTAAGACGCCCGCAGACGACAAGACGCCCATTTTCGTCAAAACGCCCCAGATCGCCGGTGTGATACAGGCCATCCTTGAAGACCTCGGCGGTCTGCTCCGGCAGATTGATGTAACCCCGGACAAAGGGATTGTCAAAGCAGATCTCGCCCTCTTCTCCCGGCGGCACCTCACGGCCTTCTTCATCCAGCAGCTGCAGTTTAAGGTCAAAGGAGGGCTTGCCGGCGGGGGTGGCGTCGTAGCGTTTATCCAGATAAAAATGAGCCACCAGGAAGCCGGCCTCACTCATGGTGTAGGCGTTGTGGATATCCAGACCCTCCAGGAAGATGCCGTCCGCCGGCTCGGAACCGACGATGCAGGATCTGAGCATGGGCGGCTTCTTGGTCATTTTCCGCACATAAGAAGGCGTCAGGAACACGGTGTTGATCTTATTTTTCATCAGCAGCATCACCAGCAGCATGGGATTCTTCACCACCGCATAGGACACCACATTGAGATAAAGCCCGTTGGCCAGACAGGCCAACATGATAACGGAGCTGGCCACAAAGTTAAGCGGGGCCGCCAGGCCGAAACGCATATCTTCTGTGAGGATCGGTTTTTCTCCGTCATTTGCCTCTATGGAGGCCAGGATCCGGCCCACATTGCCGTATTCATGCAGCACGCCCTTGGGATTGCCGGTGGAGCCGGAGGTGTAGACCGCAAAGCAGGCGGCATGCTCGTCATAGGGTTCATAGCCTTCCAGGGGCTGACAGGTCTGGATCTCACTCCAGACGGCTTCATCGATGACCAGCTTGCAGCCGCAGTCCGCCTTGATGTAGGCGATGCGCTCCGGTGCGTAGGTATCCTCCACAATGACATAAGCGGCACCGGCTCTCAGCACACCGGCCACAGCCACCACAAACTGAACGCCGCGGGGCAGGCACAGCATGACAAAGTCTTCCTTGCCGATGCCGGCGGCCTTCAGATAGGCATACACACGGCCGGCCAGGGTATACACCTGCCTGTAGGTCATGCCCTTGGGTACATTTTCGTCAGCCAGGACATACCGGTCGGCGTAGGTGACGGCATTTTCTTCCATTAATTCCAGGATATTTTTCATGACAGTTCCTATTTCTTCTCCGGTCTTAAGCTGACACGGCGGTCAGTCTTATCCCCCTCCACCATGAGGGCCGGAATGGTATCGATAAACTTGTAAAGCTGTGAATAGCCGTAAAGCTTCACGTTGAAATTCTTGTGGCGCTTTCGGATCATCTGACCCAGGGTGGCCAGGCCGATGCTGCGGCCGCAGCTGCGGACCATCTCGGTGATCTCCTGCTCGATGGAGGAGGTCTCACTCTTTTCTGTCTTCAGGCGCACGCTCATGGCGTTGCCCTCCTTCACCAGCTCAATGCCGGCCATATCCCCCAGGAATTTGGACAGCTGGCTGTAGCCGAAGGTCCGGATATCGAAATCGGGGTACTTATTCTGCAGCTTGCTGCCGATCTCTCCGGTACCGGTGGTCTTTCCCTTGTTATCATTCTGGGTGATGATGTTGATGATGGTACTTTCGATGGCCTCCTTCGTCATCCCGCGGCCGGCAGCCTCATTTTCAAGAAGGTTTTCAAGCTCTGTGAAAATGGTACAGGCGGCCCTGAAGGATTCCGGCGTCTTCTTCTCGCCCATGCCGATGATCATGCGGCCCGATTCGCGCAGGCGCACCGCCAGACGGGTAAAATCGCTGTCGGAGGAGACGATGCAGAAAATGTCCACGTTGCCGTTATACAGAAGGTCCATGGCATCGATGATGAGGGCCGAGTCCGTGGCATTTTTGCCGGAGGTGTTGGAGAACTGCTGGATCGGAATGATGGAATGACGCAGCAGCTGTTCGTTCCAGCGCCCGTGGGAGGGGGAGGTGAAATCCCCGTAGATCCGGCGGTAGGTGGTGACCCCGTACTGGGTCAGTTCCTCCAGGATCCCGTTCAGATATTTATAGGAAATGTTATCCGAATCGATCAGCAGGGCAATCTTTTTTTCTTCCATAATTATTATTTCTGTTTCCGGGACGGTATGCCGCCCCGGCATTTCCTGTCAACAGGTTGCGCGGTGGCTGTCAGGTGCCTGTTTTTCAGACACGCAGCGCTTCCGCCGTTGTCAACGCTTATGATAGCGCGCCGCCAGCTTTTCAAAGGCCGGCAGTGACCGGCGGATCATGGCCGGATCGGTGCAGTAGGCTAACCGCACATATCCCGGGGCCCCCCAGGTCCCCATGGGCACCATCAGGATGCCCAGCTCACGACCGGCTTCCACAAACTCATTTTCATCCGGCACCGGAGACTTCACAAAGAGGTAGAAGGCCCCCTCCGGCTTCACGCACTCAAAGCCGTTGGCCGTCAGCGCCTCATAAAGCAGATGACGGTTGGCATCATAGGCTTCCACGTCACACAGCTCCTCCAGGCATTCCGCTACCACCAGCTGGAAAAGGGACGGGGCGTTGACGTAGCCCAGGGCCCGGCCGGCCATGTTGAGAGCGTTCATGAAGTCTTCAAATTCTGTCATGGCGGAGGGCACGGCGATGTAACCGATGCGTTCCCCCGGCAGGGACAGGGACTTTGACCAGGAATAGCAGATCACGGCGTTGTGCACCAGCGCCGGCAGATAGGGCACCCTGGCCCCGTCATAAGCCAGTTCCCGGTAGGGCTCGTCGCTGATGACCACGATGGGATGCCCCACCTTGGCCTCCGCCTCCCGGAGCGCCGCGTCAAAAGCCCGCAGCTCCTCTTCTGTGTAAATGACCCCGGTGGGGTTGTTGGGTGAATTGATGACCACGGCCTTTGTCTTTTCCGTCACAGCGGCTTTAAAGCCTTCCACATTCAGACGGAAATGGGGTATCGGCGGCACCGCTGTGACGCGGGCCCCGTAATTGAGCGCATAATTGCGGTATTCGCTGAAGAAGGGGGCGAAGCAGATCACCTCGTCCTCCGGATCTAACAGACAGTGGAAAATGATGTTCATGCCGGCAGCGGCACCCGCGATCATCATAATGTTGTCCTGTGTCATCCCGGCATCGAAGTGGCGATTCATATAATCGGCCACCTTCTCCCGGACCTCGTCGTAACCGGCATTTTTCATGTAGCCGTGAACAAAGACGGATTCCCGATCCTGAAGGATCTGTTTAATGGCAGTCTCCACCTTTGCCGGAGCAGGGACAGAGGGATTGCCGATACTGAAATCAAAGACATTTTCGGCGCCGCGCTCCCTGGCCATCTTCATGCCGTCCTCAAAAAGACGACGGATGATGGAATTGGAGCCGGCCATGGTTGTGATACATTTTGAAAACATAAGACTGACTTTCCTGTTTTTTAGTATTCGGCGTCATGCCTGATGCTGATCAGACCGACGCCTGTTTGTGTTGCTTAACAGTTTATTGGGCACCGTTTATTTGACACCGTTCACCACGTTCACCGGGTTGCCGGCGATCCAGGCAGCGGCATTAGAACCCATGACGCTTAAGAGACGCTTGCGGGCTTCTGTTGAGGCCCAGGCGATATGAGGTGTGAAATAAACGTTCGGGGCATCGAGCAGCGGGCAGTCTGCATTGATCGGCTCTTTGATGGCGGCATCGGAAGCGTAACCGGCTACCTTACCGCTCTTTAAGGCTGCCGCCAGTTCGGCTTCATTCACCACGCCGCCGCGGGCTGCATTGACGATGAACACACCGTCCTTCATTTTCGCCATGGTCTCGTTGTTGACGATACCGGTGGTGGCCGGTGTCAGCGGGCAGTGATAGGTGATGATGTCGGCTTCGCGGTACAGCTCATCCTCGGAGACCAGACGCAGATTCTCACTTTCATACTCACGATATTTGTCCGGATGGGCGGTGTAGACCAGCACCTTCATGCCGAATACTTCAGCGGCCTTAGCCACGCCGCGACCGATGTTGCCGAAGCCGTAAATGCCTAAAGTCTTGCCTTCCAGTTCCATGGGGGCGTTCAGCCAGTAGCAGAACTGGGAGCTGCGGCACCAGTCACCGGCGGCCACGGAATTAACATGCTCGGTGATACGGGATGCCATGTCCAGAATAAAGGCCATGGTGTGCTGTACCACGGAGGCGGTGCTGTAGGCCGGCACGTTGGTTACCGGAATGCCGCGCTTGGCCGCAGCTTCGATATCGATGTTGTTATAACCGGTGGCACATTCGCCGATGTAACGGATGTTCGGGAAACGCTCCAGCACAGCTTCGGTGATGGGCAGCTTATTCACGTAAACGATGTCCGCATCTCCGAGACGATCCCACATCTCCTCTTCTGTTGTGCTTCCGTAAATGACGGTCTCGGCCACCTCTTCGATGGGGCTCCAGGAAATGTCACCGGGGTTCAGGGCATTGCCTTCCAGTAAAACTGCTTTCATAATAAAACTCTCCTTCTCAATACCACACACTGTCGAAAATGACAGGCTATTCTTTACATTTTTACAATCTGTTTTATTGTACCACAAATATGACTTTTAAGGCACCGCGCCCGAAAAAAAGCCTGCCGAAGGCCGGCATTCCATGTTATAGTAAAGGAAATATGCGGCAGCTCCCCGACCGCCGCAGCATCATTTTCAAAAAGAGAGGTTTTTCACATGGGCGATTCATTCATGATGGTCATCGACGTCGTCATTGTCGTGGTGCTACTTGCCGGCATCGTCAGTTTTCTGGTGGGCAAGGGCGATTATTTCATGACCCTTTTCAAGAGCAATAAATCAGGGCCGTCCCCCTACGATCCGGAGAAGGAAAAGAAGGCCACCTTCCTGCTCCTCATTGTCCTGCTGCTGTGCGAGCTGAGCTACATCTTCATCGCACCCCGCTGGACCCCGGCCACACTCATCGCCATGGGTGTCCTGGTGATCGCTTTGGCGGTCTACATCTGGTATCTGAAGAAATTTGCGTCCCGGTAAATGACCGGGCTCACCTGAAAACTTAATCTGTAAAACAAGCGAACCGCCGAGCTCATGCCCGGCGGTTCTTTCCTTTCCATACCCTGTCAGTCGACTGTCGTCCGGGCCATAAAAGCCCGGGCGTTTATTTTTTTAAGTATTTTATGCAACGCCCCGCATAGGCTTCTGCAGCCTGCGGGCCGTTATCCACATTCAGTCGGCGGAGGCCCTGATCTTATTCACGATCGCGGTGTCCTGAGCCGCTGCCCCGAGGATATAGCCGGGGCCTTCGCTATTCTTGATGCGTTCCCGCATCAGCTTATAGGTCACATCGGAGCTTGTGCCGGCGCCCACCAGAATGACGGGAGCCCCGTCGCCCCGGCCGGCCAGCATGCCGCCCACCAGAGCATCCGGATAGTTGGCATTGGCGCCCTTGGCCATGACCACACGGCTCACATTGCCGGTGCGACCCGGATATTTATCCAGGAAATAGGTGGCGATGGCCGCGGATGTTTCGTATCGGTTACTGCCGGCCAGACGTGTGATCTTATCCGGCACAATACCGGCACCTGTCAGAGCCTCCATCCGACAGCAGCTTTCGGCACCCACGATGTACACGTGACCAAACTGCTTAAGAAGCGCCTTGGAGGAATCCCGCAGATCGCCGTATTTATTGGCCAGCAGGATCGGGATCTGATACCGGTAGCTCCAGGAGCTGATGGACAGAGCATCCGCCGGTGTAAGACCGGTGGCCACGATCACGCTGTCTTTGCTGCCGCCCATGGCCAGATAGCCCTTGCAGACCTTTTCGGCTGTGTCGTAACGATCCTTGCCTTTATAGGTGTTGCTGTCAACCTTCGTGACACCGCAGGCCTTCAGGCTGTTGAAAACGGCATCGCTGAAGCCGCCGCCCACCACATAGACGGTCTTGACGCTGCCGCCCCAGGTATTTTTGAGGAGGTCGGCTGTGGCATCCGCCAGCTTCGTCAGATTCGTCATAATGAGCGGACAGTCAAGAGAGCCGGCCAGCGCATTGGCTGAGAGGGCATCCGGGAAATTAGCCCCGGTGACCAGCACCGCGCAGGAGGGTTCGCTGCCCGCCGGGAAGGCGGTGGCCGCCACCTTGGCGGCGGTGGTGTAACGGGAATCACCCGCCAGTGAGAAAAGCTTCTCCTTCACTTCCATGGGGGTACCGCAATTGTCGCACTTGCCGTCCCGGTTTTTATCCGCATGCTCCTGCAGGGTGATGTCCAAAGACACGGTGGGCAGATCCACCGGCACGCCGGCTTCGCCGTCTTTATTCTGGTAAAGCGCCCAGAAGCCCTTTTCGCCTGTCTGAAGCTTCGCAAGATCGTAGGTCAGGGTGATCTCCGTATCGTCAGCGGTCAGCGGTTCCGTGGTGTAACCCGCATAGGCTGTGATATCGGTCTTGATGCCGGTGCCGGTGATGGCTGAGAGCGTCATGCCCTTCGGATCAAACTGCGTGCCGATGCAGTAGTTGGTGCGGGTCGGCTTTTCATCCAGCTGCAGCTTGTCGATGGTATTGGTAAGACACATCATGTAGCCGGAATCATTTTTGAAGTAAATGTTGCCCTCGCTGTCCATAATCGGACTGCAGATGGCGTACTGAGCCTGTGCCCCGTGAGGTGTGAAGAGCACATAGCCGGTTTCATAGGTCTTGGTCACACCGCCGGAGGTATAGGTTTCCATGGTGCTGTAGGTGTGGTCCATTTCCGTCTGACCGGCCTTATCCCGGATGACACGGAGTTTGCCCGGTGTGTAGTTGTCAAAGAAGTACACATAGACATATTCCGTGGCGGCCTCGTAGGCTGTGGTCACAACACCGCTGGTCTGGGGATAACCCTGGGTCGGCACGCTGTAGGCGATCTGCCAGGAGGCCAGATCGATGACGGTGATGTTATGACCGGTGTAGGGGGTGAACTGGCTGGTGCCGGACACACCCACATAGGCCCGGCCATTGTGAATGACCGGTGTTGAGGTACTCATGGCCGGTGTCTGGGGATTGCCCGACCCGTTACTGAGTGTAATGGATCTCATGGAATCCGGCACGAAGGTGCCGTCTTCATTCACACGGATCTGATAGAAATGACCGCCCTTGCTGGTGAAGTAATAGGCATTGGTCACCTTGTCATAGCAGACACTGCTGCGCAGATCCCCCACGCCTGTGGCAGTGACCTTGTCGATCACGGCCCCGGTCTTGGGATCAAGAGAAACGACGGAACCATGACCGGTGGTATAACCGGCCTCACCGTCATCTGTTGTCACCAGCAGGAAACGATCGGTGGCATAGGCCCCGGCCCAGTAGAACCCGTTGTCGGTGTAGGTCCAGGTGGCCTTCTTCTCTTCATCCGGTCGATCCGGATATTCATCGGTAACATCAATGGCCACGTAATGAGCCGGTTTACCGGACTCGGAATTCCAGAAGCCGGTGTAGAGATAGCCGTTCCGATAGGTCAGCTCGCAGTTGGGCTGGCCGCCTCTGGCATCGGTGTAAAGCCACAGCGGTGTCAGGGTCTCGGCGTTAAAGGCCTGAAGACGGCCGTTTGACAGACCCACAAAGATCATGCCCGCCGCATAGGTCGGGGCGTTGATGGCAAATGAGGAGCTGGCCGCCATAAGGCCGCTGGCCACCACCTCGCCGGTGCGCTTATCCACCTTCACGATGGATTTGCCCGCATAGGTGTAAAGATAATCCCCCACAATGATGGGGCAGCCCACAGCACCGGAGCTGTAGCCTTCGCCGATCTGGTTGGCCCAGAGCAGCATGGTCTTGTCAGCCTCTGTCATGGACGGGGCATCGATAACGGTGTTGTTGTCACCGCCACCCCGGAAGGAGGGCCAGTCCTTTTCACCGGAAATGTCTTTGAAGCTGCTTTCCGCTGCTTTTTCGAGTGTAAAGGTGATGGCTGTTGTCTTATCGGAAGCCACAAATGTCTGCGTGGCGGCAATATAGCCCGGGGCTGTCACCGTGCAGGTGTAGGACCGGGAAGCATCCAGTTCATAGAATCCGTCTTCACCCGGCAGGATGTGCAGCTTTTCATCATCGGATTCCATAAAGACCACCGCATCGGCCTCCGCCGGTGAAACGGAGACGGTAGTCTTCACCGCCGGCAGTTTTTTCACCAGAACGGTGTAGCGCTGCGTTGTGGCCAGGGGATCGCTGTGACCCACGGTCAGGATCAGCGTTTCCTCTGACTTCGTCGGATCCAGGGCTACCTCAAGGGTGCGCACCTGATGCGGCAGATGGGTTTCGTCGTAGGTGAGGACCTCACCGGTGTTCTCACAGGTGACGGTCATGGCATTATCATTGCCGTTGATGCTGGTTAAGGGGGTCACATCAAGGGCCAGGGCTGTTGTCTTATCGGACACCTTCACCTCATAATCCAGCGTGGTTTTCACAAAACCGGCTGTCCCGGCTTCATCCCGGGCCGCCATCTGGATCTCCTTCTCACCATTCTTCACCTTCAGGGTGCTCAGCTGCATGAGACGGCTGGCGGTCAGGAGATATTCCTGATACTGCTCCAGACCATTTTCGACGGCTTCCTTTGTCACCCGCAGCGTAATGGGGGAGGTGAGACCGCTCTGGCGCACCACGTTGGCCAGGTTAGCATAGCCGGTATTGAGCTTCAGGGTAGTCATTTTCCCGGTGCCCAGGTTTTTCCAGATGGCCTCCACCTTATAACCGCTGTCGGCCAGCGCCTTCAGATAGAAGACGGCCACGGTGGAGCCCACCTTGATGTCATATTCATGAACGTCTTTCTTAAATGTCGGCATCATGGCATAGGCTGAAGCCGCCACACCGGAGGACTGACGGGCACTCAGTTCCTTTAAGTGGCTCACCGTCTCCGGATAGGCCGCTGTCAGAGCCAGATTATTTTCCGCCGTAAAGGTCTGACGGCAGTGGAAATAGGTCTCCGCCAGACAATCCAGTGTGTAGGATTCGCCCGCATGGAGGGTGTAGATGCCCATTTCCTGATCTGTGGGCTGCATGACCTGACCGGCGGCGTCCCGGACTTCCCAGGTCAGCGTATCGACACCCGTGATACACACGTAAGCCGGTTCCAGCACTGTCACGCAAATGGTGTAAGTGGTGGTTTCACCATCCGGCAGATACACATCCAGCGGAATTTCCGCCTCGTTGTCATTTTTCATAAAGCCCACCAGGGGCACTTCTGCCAGGTTGTTCCGGATCACAGTCTTGCCGATCTTGGCCTGAGCGCCGGTGGGCATGGCAATGTTCAGATTGACAAGGCGTTCGGTGGTGGTGACCCGATAGCGACGGGCTGTTCTGTCAAAGCCAAGGCTCTCATCATCCCGCACCATGATCAGCGGATTGATGGCATCTGAGATTTCAAGATTCGTCAGTGTCGGCGCACGATGGATCTGCAAATGCCACTCTTCGTACTGTTCATACTGCTCAGCCTCATGGGGATTGGTCTTATAGCGGGCTTCCAGCACCACATCCCGGTCAGCCAGATTGTCCTGAACGATGGCGCTCACCAAAGACGTGCTGCGGCTCTTCCAGGCTCTGGCGGTGCTGTTCCCGAAGAACACACTGACAGCGCCGGTGCCGGTTGTGGGAGTCCCGGCTGTGGGTTCAATGTAGGGATAGAGATTCGGGCCCGCATGATCCGGCACCACATAGATGGCGCCTTTATCCGTACTGCCTTCAGGCAGCGCCCGGCTGGCCACGGCATCCCCCGCCGCCCACTGAGAAGCGGTGCCCAGGGACACCTTGTCGATCCACAGCTGTTCCTGGAAGGCAGCGCTCACGCGGGTGGCCGCCTCCACGGTAAAGCTGCCGCGGATAAAGCGGCCGTTGCCGTCTGTTGTGACATAGGTGTAGCTGCCCTTTTTCAGATTCAGCGTGTTCACATTGTCACCCCGAGTGACACCACCCCGGCTGTCCGTGGCCTCGATATAGGCCGGTGTCACCGGGCTGTCGTTCAGTGTCAGGGCAAAATCAACGGCAAAGCTGTTACCGCTCATATAATCTTCATAATCCTTTTCGGCTGTCTGAAGAGCCAGCAGTTTTTCACCGGCCTTTGTTTTATCAATGCCGTAAAGCCCATCAAGGGCGGCCTCATAGGCGCTCCGGCAGAGGGCATCCTCAATCCGGCCGTCGGTCCGGCTGTTGAAAAGCGCCATCTCGATCACCAGATCCCGGACCATATCGTCATACACAAAGGCGGTATCGGTGGTCATGAAAAGGCCCTTCACGCCGGCGGCTGAGGCTTCAAGGTCATAACCGCCCTCGGTGTAAGCAAGCACGTAGCTCCCTGCCACATCATCAACGGCGGTAATAAACTCACCGTTGGCAAGGCCGGTAAAGGTATGGTCTGTCGCCAGGAGTGCCTGGGCCGCCGTCATCTCATTTTCGAAGGAAATGAGTGTTGGGGCGATCACCACTGTCTCGTCGGTCACCACCGCCAGGGCAAACTGATTTTCCAGCGCCGAATCATCCATGGGTGACCACAGGAGCTTCAGTTCCTCAGCCTCGCCGTTGGTGTCATCGGCCTCGTCCCCGGTGGTCTCATCGGTATCAGACGCTGATGTCTCATTCAGGCTGTCAGCTGATACCGAGTCGTCAGACGCCGGCTGTTCCTCCGGTGTCCTGAGCTGAGTGTCATCAGTTCCTGGTTCTGTGTTACCCGCTGCGACAGTCGGATCGGTCTCATCAGCCGGAGCGCCGTCACGATCCGTTTCGGTGGCACCGCCAGCAGTCGCGTCATCATCTTCGTTTGACAGATCGGCGGGTGCTGTCACAGCAGTGTTGACCGGTTCTTCATCCGCCAGCACGGTCATAAGCCCCGTCGGCACCTGAGTCAGAACCATCGCTGCTGTCAGGATACCGGCGGCCACACGACCGGCCGTCTGCTTGATCAGGCTCTTCTTTTTCATAGCTTCGCCTCCTTTTAATACACATCGCCTTTGATAAAGCGATGGACAATCCGTTTCCAAAGCGGTAACTGTGTCCGCCAATCCGCTTCAGCCTTTTCCAGACCCTGAAGGGCGTTTTGCCGCTGCTCTTCACTGACAGCATGGCGGCTGAACCACAGCTCCTTCATGAAGCGGTCCTGCTCCGCCGGGATCTCCTGACCCGCGGCCTCCTGCAGGCGACAGGTATCCGCCAGGATATAGCCGGTGGCCCGACGCACCTCCCCTTCTTTCATGAAAAGGCGGCGTCTCCTGAGATACTGCCGTTTCTGGTAAATGTAAATGCCGTAAAGCACAAGACACCCCAGCAGGATCAGAAGACTTAAGATCAGCACCTCGTGAAGATTAAGGCCCACCGGTCGGCGGGATCCGTCATCCTCCTCCTGCACATTCACCGTCTTCTGTTCATTTTCAGGCTCATTTTCCTCCTGAAGTTCTTCAAGGCTGGTGTTGCCCGGCGTGTTATCCGCCATGCCCTGCCCCTGGGGCAGTTCATAGTAGATCTCCGCTTCGTAGCCCGGTGTGGGATCAAAGGGCAGCCAGCCGATGCCGTCGAGATAGAATTCCACGAAGGCCCGGCTGTTTTTCTGGGTCAGCACCATAGCTTCCCCCTCAGCCTGACGCCCGGCCCGATCCTGCGTCACCACATAGCCCTCCACATAGCGGGCGGGAATGCCGTAGGTGCGGAGCATCATGGTGGCCAGTGAGGCATAATGAACGGAATACCCCCGCGGGTTCACATCACACAGATACGCCAGGAAATCGCGGCTGCCGTTTAAGGTCACCGCACTTTCATCATAGGTCATGAAAAGCTTCAAAGCCTCCCGGATCTCCTTCCGGGCCTGAGTGGTGGAGATGCCTGTCGAACCGGTAAGACCGGCTTCAGACAGGGCTGTCAGAACCTCCTCCGGCACGTCCAGGAAATGGGTGTACACATAATCGCGGTAATGCTCTTCCGCCGTAAGGTACGCCTCGTCCGCCTGCACTGAGCCGTCAGCCAGGGTACCGAGCAACAGGTACGCCGCCTCTATTGGGGCCAGATTTCCCGTCACCCCGCTCATCCGGCCGGCGTCGCCTTCCGTGGTGATGGCATGGGGATCAAGGTCCGGCGCCGCCTCATCGGAAATGCCGTAGGGCAGATACGTGAAGGCCCGACAGGCTCCGTCCGGCCGCACCGTGATGCGGTTATCTTCATATACTAAATCGGTAGCCTCAAGATCTGAACTGTTCCACAGGTTGCCGTACTGGGTACTGCCAAAGAAGGCATCTCTTTGCAACACGTAGAGCGTGGCCGCTTCCTCCCGGAGATCTTCCGGGGACAAGCTCTGCCAGGTGCTGTCTTTGTAAGTGCCCCCCACAAACCCGCGGATGTAGGTCCCGGTCCAGGTGTCCATATCCACCAGCAGCGCCGGGGCATCGGTAGGCTCAAAGGCCTTAAGATCCTTCAGGTTACCCTCCGGCATGGCCATGACGCTATTTTCTTTTGTGAGCTTATGCACCTGCTTGTCCAGTGACTGCCGCGCTTTGGCCAGACCGCTCACGGGGGCCATCACAAGACCCAGCACCAATGACACGATGATGAGACCGGCCGCGGCCATGCCCACCGCTTTGGGTGAAATGCCGGTCATGGCGGCCATCATCAGAAGACAGGCAGCGCCAAACACCACATACCAGCCGTTCACCGGCAGGATATCGATGCCGCCCAGGATCACCATGAGGGCCGGCAGCACCAGAACGGCGCCCCGCAGCTTCATTTTCATCAGAAGGGCGCAGAGGCCGCCGATGATCATTTCCATGAGAGACAGGGCCAGAAGGCCGCTGCCGGCGGCGGCATAAGGCACCGCATAATAGCCGGTGCGCAGATACCGACTCTCCAGGATCTGATTCATCAGCCGTCCCATGGACAGGGACAAGGTGCCCGTGGCGGTGAGGATGATGAAAAGGATGACCAGTCCCACCGCTGTGGCTGTGAGCATAAGGCGTGTCTTTTTATCGGAAAGATCCGGCAGCAAAATGGCCGCTATGACCGCCGCCGCGGCGACATAAGCGATGAAGCGCAGCGGTGTCATGTCTGTCAGATGCCAGGCTGCAGCCGGAATCTCCGTCAGGGCCACGGCCATCAAAAGACACAGGCCACAGGACAGGAGGCGCTCTTTAAGATCGCGTCTCTCCGCCCTGACGCTCGTTATGGTCAGAGAAATCTGTCCCATTTTCATGCAAACACTCCTATTCGATCGATCGTAATGTCTCTCCCATACCTTCCGGGGAGAAAATCACCGGCCCGTCGCCGGTGTCCTCGTCCGTTGTACCGGCCACAAAAACCCTGAAAAGCGGGCCCTCCGGCACATCGACGGGCATATTTTCGGCAAAATACAGCACGCGGCCGGCATTGGCCTGACCGTAGGCGGCGGTATACGCCTGCCAGAGACTGCTGCCCTCGCCGGGACGCGCCGCCTTCAGCAAAAGACCGGCGGCTTCCGGCAGCTGAGACCCGTCCGTCACTTCCAGGGTGTGGATCGTCTCATCCTGCCAGACCAGTGTAAAGGCAAGGCCCTCATCCGCCAAAGCCCGGGCCGCGGAGGTCACCGCCTCCAGCAGGGCATCGGCACAGGCGGGTGAACTGCAGGCCTCAGCTCTGTCACAGACAACAAGAAGCGAATGGTCAACGGGATAAGAGGCATCCCGGACATAGAGCTTCTGCATTTTCCCGGACAGCTTCCAGTGAATGCTGCGAATGCTGTCGCCGGGCACATATTCCCGCACCTGGAAGGTCTCGGACACATCCTGCCCCTTCCGATCCGGGGCGTATTCTTTCACATCATCCTGATTGGTCAGGGTCCGGCGGTCGGCCACCTGCATGGGGAAGGTGGCGGGCATCACCAGGATCTTCTTCCGGGGCAGAGTTGTGAGCTTCTTTGAAAAGAAACCGAACCAGTCATAAAGACGGGCTTCCTTCACCGTGATCCGGATCTCGCCGGCATACGCACTGGCCACATTAAAGGTCAGGCTGTCCCGCATATCCCGGACAAGCTCTGTGGTCTCCCCCGTCAGCTGATTGGCAATTTCCAGCACCACCCGCAGCTTCCCCCGGGGAATCGGCCCCGCCGATGTAGCTTTGAGCACCACCGGCAGCTCCCGGTTCTTTTCCGTGATGTTGGCCGCTTCAAAGGTCAATGTCACCCACCGGGCCCGGCTTCGCACCAGAAGGAAACTCACAAGGGGCGTCACCAGAGCCACACAGGCCGCGGCTAAAAGCAGGCCGGAGGCGGTGAGGAGACACCCGATGAGCAACAGCAGTATCAGGATGCTGTAGAGCACAATACCTGTCATAAGGTCTTCTCCGTCATATCGGGAGCCGGCACAGAGGCGAGGATCTCATCCATCACCAGCTCCGGCGTGTAATCGTTAAGTCTGGCCTTGGAGGACAGGGCCAGTCGATGGCAGAACACGTCCTTCACCACCGCCATCACATCCTCCGGCAGCACATAGTCGCGGCCCTCCACAAAGGCACGGGCCCGGGACACACGGCAAAGGGCCAGAGAGGCACGGGGGCTCACACCCAGCTGCACCATGGGGTGCTCACGGGTGGCTTCGCACAGGGAAGCGATATAATCAAAGACATTATCGGAAATGAAGATCCCGGCCACCTGATCGATGAGGGCGGTCAGCGCCTCCAGTGTCATCAGGGGCTTTAAGTTGTCCAGCGGGTTCCCCTCCTGGCGATCCCGCATCAGGCTGATCTGGCTCTGATGATCCGGATAACCGATGGACAGCTTCATAAGGAAACGGTCCAGCTGGGAATTGGGCAGCAGCTGGGTACCGGCTGAGCCGATGGGGTTCTGGGTGGCCAGCACCACGAAGGGATCCGGCAGGGCATGGGTTTCACCGTCAATGGTCACCTGCCCCTCTTCCATGGCTTCCAGAAGAGCGGACTGTGTCTTGGCGGAGGTTCGGTTGATCTCGTCCGCCAGAAGGATATTGGTCATGACCGCACCGGGCTGATAGGTGAGACGCCCTTGGTCAAAGACGGAGAAACCGGTGATATCGGAGGGCATGGTATCCGGTGTGAACTGAATACGGCGCACCTCAAGGCCCAGAACCTTCGAAAATGATAAGGCCATGGTGGTCTTGCCCACCCCGGGGACGTCCTCCAGGAGTACATGGCCCTGGGACAGGATCGCCATCCAGATTTTGGTCAGGACCTCGTCCTTACCGATGATAACTTTTTTAACTTCACTGATAACCTGCTGTGTCATATCAGACATGTTTGTATTTTTCTCCTCTCTTGATCAGGATAACGGCGGCAGCGGCAAAGGCGATGACGATGAGCACCACCAGCACGATGAAGAGCACGGAATGCTCGCCTCTCATGTCGGGCTCCTGCGTGTTGCCTCCCTGCGTCGGCTCTGTTTCGCCGTTTGTGTCTCCGGCATTTTCTCCGTCGGCAACCGTCAGGGTTCTGGTGCCCACTTTGTCTTTCATATCGAAAATGGAGCCTTCTCCCCGTTCAGCTCTTTCCAGAGCCGCCAGAGCCAGCACGGCCTGCTCCGTTGCCAGAAGATCACCCTTATCGCCTTTCATGTGAATAAACATCCCGTTGCCGGTGCGGAAAGATAAGAAGCCTTCAAGGGCTGAGCCCTCCGGTTTGACAAAACGCTCATCCCGGGCCGGGTCGATGCCTAAAGCCGCCAGAGCGATGAGCACCTGGGCGCAGCTTTCGGAAGTGGCGACTCCGTAGGTGGCAAAGGTGCCATCCGGCAGCTGCTGCTCAGACAGCCAGGTCAGAGCCTCCTCGATGGCTTCCCCCACCGAGACCGCACGGCCATCCGACAGCTCGTACACCTCATTTTCGAAAGCATACGGCGCCAGAGCCTGCAATGTCATGGCGGTGATATCCACATCCGCCGAGCCCTTTGACAGACCAAAGGCCCCCTCAGTCTGATTCTCCAGAATGGCGGTGATGATCCGCTCCCGTGTATAGAGGGCATCCGCCGGCACCTCAAAATCGCCGGCATCCAAAGCCTTCAGGGCATAAGCATAAGCGTTCTGGCCCTGACTCCCCAGGTCATCCGTCACGGTCCAGTTGCAGACACCATCTGCAATAAGATCGACGGTCTGCTCGCCCTCCCCCACTGCTGTGGGATCATAGCCAAGGGCCATCAGGGTGAGCGCCGGCCGGGTCCACTCCGTGGATTTGTTGCGGTCCAGAACACCATTTTCCTCATAGGTGTTGAGGATATAACGGGCTAAACGGCTGCCGTAGGTGTCATTTTCGTCATATCCCAGACGACCGGCCAGAAAGGCGATCCAGTCGGAGGTGGAATCCCCGGGCATCAGCAGTTCCGATGAGAGCAGCTGCTCCGGCTCTGTGTCAAGAGCCTTCGCCAGTGCCCGGAAGGTGTCATCCGCCGTGGGAAACTCAACATCAGGCGGCGCCATGGCCGCTGCGGCCTCACCGTCGGCAGTCGGCTCTTCTTCGAGGGATGTGACAGCCACATCCCCGACGGCCGGCTCATCCTCTGTTACCGGCTCCGCCAGCACCGGCAGGCCGGTCATCAGAAGGAGCAGTCCGGCCAGCATAAGGGCCAAGAGCCCGGAATGCCGACGGCCTCGTTTTACGATTTGTCTTATCATGCATAACCTCATGCTTTCATGGTTTCATGGATTGTCAGCAGTTGCACCGATCAAGGGTTTTCCCCTTCCTTTCGGCGGGCGCCGCCCTTGCCGTTAACCGCCTGCTCACCGCCTTCCGGCACCGGCTCGGGGGCCGGTTCGGGCGGTGGTTCCGGTGTGGGTTCCGGCGGAACCGGCGGTTCCCCGCCGCCTGTGGCCGGATGGGTTTCTTCATATGTATTACCGCAGCGTGAGCATTTATAAGCGGTATAACCATCCGTGGATTCCGTGGGATCCACGTGGCTTGTGACCTCGTACTGATGGCCGTAGGGTTCGATGGGCTGATTGCTCAGCTCTTCCTCACAGACGGTGCAGACACTCTTCTTGATACCCGCCTCTGTGCAGGTGGCCTCTTTGATCACGGTTTCCTGACCCGGCTGATGAGAGACGATTTCCTGACCGCCGATCCAGGTGCCGCAATAAGAGGACAGGATCCCGTAGCTGCCACCGGCTGCCACATAGCCGCCGATATCCTTGCCGTAGCAAAGGGAGAAGCGCAGATACAGGGTGTCACCGTCTGACAGGTAATAGCCGGACAGTCCCTTGCCCGCATAGAGCGCGCCGTTAACGGCATACATCCAGCCGGACCCCTGGGTGAAGTCATATTCGCCCAGACTGTCGGCGTACTGCTGACCGGTCAGGTTAAGACCGTCAAGCTGAATGAGCCGCCACAGAAGATCCGGGATATGGGAGAAGTCCATGAGTCCCCCCCGGGTGATGCGCCGGACATAATAGCCGCTGTCCAGAGACCCGCCGGTCTGAATGTCGTAGCCCATGGCCTTCAGGGCTTCATCCACCGCATAGGAGGCGGGCTGATTCTGCCGGATCTCACAGGCATAGGGTTCTTCCATAATGCCCAGGCCTACGGTGGTAGCATCCACCACGATCCAGGCGGTACCGATCACATCGCCGTCATCAATGAAATGATACGTGATGGTGTAGGTCTTGAAGACGGAATTGCCTTCATTGTCCCAGGCCAGCACCGTCACCGTATGGGTTTCGGTGTCTCCCACCTCGGGATCCTTGAAATAGAACTGATATTCATACTGGGGACCGCCGGTGGGATTGCGCTGGATCACACCGTCAAGACGGACCTCCAGGCTGTCGGCGTAGATCACCTTGCCCTGCCAGGTGGTAGCCTGTACCAGGAAGGTAAAATTCCGGTTGGTGATGGTGGTATTGCCGCTGTCAAGGTTGGTCACCACCGTGGGCGGATGTTCACCCACCTCCGGCTGATCCTCGTTGGCCTTCTGGGCCACATAGCGGATGGTGTAGCTGACTTCGTGCAGCGTCTTGTTATTCTCCCGCAGATAAAGGGTGAACACGTTGGCCTCATTTCGGGCCAGCTTCGCCTCGTAATTCTGCCCGTCGGCTGTTAAGTAGCTGCCGTTCATGGATGTTTGCGAATTGCGGAGCTTCACCCGCAGCTGCATATTGGTGGTGCCGTTTTTGATATAAGCATAGAAGGGCAGTATGTCATCCGTCAGTTCGCTGTAGGTCACTGTCCGGTTGGACAGGTCCGTCACGATCACCGGCTCGGCATCATCCTCCGGGCCCGGTGCGGGCTCGTTACCCCCTTCGCCCTCGCCGCCGGTGCCTTCACCCTCCGCTGTGCCGGGGCCGGCCGGTGTATCCGGAGTGGTATACACCTCCGATACCATTTTGGGCTCTTCCGAGGGTTCCTCTTCTTCGTCTTCCTCTTCCGGCTCCTCGGGTTCCTCCTGCTCGGTTTCGTTATCGCCGATCTCCTCAGAATCCACAGCCGCCATTTCCGCCTTCAGTACCACCGTCTCCGCCGTTTCGAAGCCCGGCGGCTCCGGCCGTTCCGCTGACCGTATGGCGAAAATGATGTTGAGCAAGAGCGCTACGGTGAGCAGCACCGCGATCGCTATGCCTGTTAGTTTCTTTCTGTTCACGTTGATCTCTCTCCGTTCACTCGGCATGCATCATGCCGTATTTTCGTTTGATCCGTCCCAGTTTCTCCAGCATCGGCTCCGCACCCACCGCCAGAAACAGGGTGGTGGAGGTGGCGTGCACCAGGTCCACCGGCAGACCGGACAGATAAATGGCTGCCAGGGATTCTTTTGTGATGGCGGCCGACTGCATGAACAGGGAGGCCGGGTTCAAAATCCCTCCGTAGACCACCACCGTCACAATAAAGCCGAACACACACATCACCGGGATGCGCACC
This sequence comes from Lachnospiraceae bacterium, assembly GCA_030526195.1. Lineage (GTDB taxonomy): Bacteria > Bacillota > Clostridia > Lachnospirales > Lachnospiraceae > Chordicoccus. The sequence goes on along the minus strand of JAUNDG010000001.1, from coordinate 256,358 downwards.
TTCAAAAGACCGATGTTGAAAATGATGCCGGCCAGAAAGCCGATCATCCCCATGGCCAGCATCTGCCAGGGTGTCCAGGGACCCTGCCCGAACAGCATGTTGGACACCAGCATGGACAACGCCCCCACTAAAAAGCCCGATTCTGCTCCGAAGCTGATCCCCGCCACAATGGCGATGGCCGCCATGCATTTAAAGCTGGGGAACATGAAGAACACCGCCCGGGCCATCACCGCGATGGCCGTGAGCACCGCCAGAATCACCAGCTCCCGGGTCATAGGCCGCCGCCCTTCAAACCTCAGGAAAAAGGGCAGGATCGATAACAAAATGACCCCCAGGGAGATGGCCAGGTACTGCCGGTCCCCCAGAAAACGGATGCCGATGAAAATGATGAGTGGCACCCCGATCAAGGTGGGGAGAAAGGCCGTCAGTGTCCGTTTGGTGAGACTCTGCTTCGAAGGATGGGGCACATTTAAGATGTAGGCCGCGTCCGCCGAGCCGGCGCCGATGATGCCTGTGTTTTCGAAAATGCGGATCCGGTTGTCCTCTTCTTCTGTTCTTTCACCGCTGCCGGGCTTGTTGTCCAGAAAGCGGTCAAGAAAATCATCCAGCCGGTCCTTCGGCTGAACCGCCGGCGACGAGTCTGTTGTCAGTTTTACCGTGTCCTCGTTCATACCTTATCCTCATGACCAACGGTTTTGCCGGCCACAGCGGTAACGCCATCCCCGTCAGGTGCGTTCGCTACTGTTGCCACTTCTCGTTTGCCGCTGCCTTCAGTCGCACCGTTTTCCGGCGCTGTCACCTCAGCCTGACAAGCGTGAATGGCTGCGATCACATCCTCTGCAGATACCGCATCGGGAAAATGGGTCCGGGCCAACCGGTTCGCCGCCGTGGTGTAATAGCTGTTCCCCGAGAAAAACCGCCGGGAAGCATCGGATGCCACCAGATCACCCTGGAAAAAGAGCCCGGTGCGATCCGCAAAGGCGGCACAGAATTCCACATCATGGGAAATCATGAAAATGGTGACACCGTGGGTCGTCAGTGTTTTTAAGATCCGCCCCAGCTGATTCTTGTAATGGTTATCAAGCCCCTTTGTGGGCTCATCCATCAGCAGGATCTGCGGTCGCAGCAACAGGATCTTGGCCAGAGCCAGCCTTTGCTGTTCACCCCCGGACAGATCGTAGGGGTGGCGGTCCATCAGTTCATCCAGCATGGTGAGCTCGGAAATGCCCGCGATGGCTTCACTTTTTTTCATATCAATGGGATAAAACCGGCTCTTCTTTTCCTTCATGCCGTCGATCATGGCATAAAGGTCCTCCCGCACCGTGCAGGATGTGAAGAGAGTCTGGGGATTCTGGGGCAGCACCCCGAGGAACCCGTAATACAGTTCCTCATCCGTATATTTGACAATATCCCGACCGTTCAGCAGGATTTTCCCCCGATAGGGCCGGCGCAGACCGGATAACAAACTTAAGGTGGTGGATTTGCCGGTGCCGTTGCCGCCCACCAGGGCAAAAAACTCACCCTTGTTCACCGTCATGTTGAGGCCCTTCACCACATCCGGCAGATCCCGGTCGTACCGGAACCAGACATCCTTGAGGGCGATGGCCGGGATTTCTTTATCAGCCGCTCGGCCGCTGACATCTGTCCTCTCGCTGTCGGTCGGCCATAAAACTGCCTGACTGCCGGCAGCTATCCGATGATCTGACTGGTCCGTTGAGGCTGAGGCCGCAGCATTTTCGTCATCGGCAATCTTCTTATTAAAATGAATCGGCCGGTCTGCCGGGAGACCCATTTCCTCTAAAGTATTGCGGAGCCAGGCACGACCCTCCCGGACGGTCAGCGGGCAGGGGGCCTTGCTGTCCGTGCCGGCGTAAATGCGCATGGGGGTGGGCATGGCCTCGAACATATCATGGCGGGTTTCCTGGAGAAAAACGCCGATATCCGAGGGTTTTCCCCTGGCGATGAGGGTGCCCTTGTCCATCACCAGCACCTGATCGGCCCAGGGAATGATGTCCTCCAGACGATGCTCGGTGATGATGATGGTGGTGCCCACGTCCCGGTTCAGCTTCCGCACGGTCTCCAGGAAATCCGAGGCCGCGATGGGGTCCAGCTGAGAGGTGGGCTCATCGAGGATCAGGAGTTCCGGATGCATGGCCATGACCGCCGCCAGATTAAGCAGCTGTTTCTGACCGCCGGAAAGCTCCGAGACATTTTTTAGAAACCAGTCCTGAATCCCGAAATATGAGGCCATTTCCGCCACACGGAGACGGATGGTGGGGGTGTCGTACCCCAGACTTTCAAGACCGAAGGCCAGCTCGTGCCAGACCTTGTCCGTCACGATCTGATTATCGGGATTTTGCAGCACATAGCCGATTTTTTCAGCGGCATCCCGGTCCGGCAGCTCGCCGATGGGGGTACCCCGGTAACGAATCGTGCCCTCCCGATGACCGAAGGGTGCCAGTTCCCGTTTTAAATGGCGCAGCAGTGTGCTTTTGCCGCAGCCGCTTTTCCCGCAGAGCACATTGAAGCTCCCCGCCTCCACCTCAAAGCTCACGTCCTTGAGGGAGGCTTTGGCCACGTCGGGATAAGCAAAACTGAAATGTTCCACTGCCAATATCTGCATGCGTTGATCGCTCCTTTTTTATTTATTCATATACCAGATGGCGGCACCATCCCGGCCTCTGTGGGTCTGCAGATACCGGAAGGTCATATCTTCCTTTAGACCCAGCAGGATTGGCACGAAACAGAAAAGGCCCCAGCAAATGAAGGCGCCGACGGCCACCGGCAAGGGGCAGGCACCGCCGATCATGATCTTCGGATTGAAGGAGGCGTACAGGGCTCCCCGGAGACCACCGATCAGCACCAGCACCAGAAGCACCGGGAAAATGATCAGCATCAGGGCATCCCGCTTTGAAAACTTAAAGATGGAAAAGGCTGACCGGCCCGGCAGACCGTGACCCCGGGCCTTCATGGAATCCGAAGTATCCACCGCATTTTCGAGAGCCCAGGTGATGAGGATCGACAGGACCCGCACACCGGCCCGCAGCCGCTCGTACCATTTTCCTGTGGAAATGTCCCGGCCGAGGCACTTCTGGGTGTTGCGGATGATCCCCATCTGCCGGGTGAACCGGGGCACAAAGCGGAAGGCCATGGACAGCACCAGCGCCAGCGACGGCACCACGCGGCCAAAGAGATACACAAATTTGTCCGTGGTCATCACGGCATTCATGCCGTCAAACCAGATGATGGAGGTGAAAAGCTTTGCCGTCAGCACCAGGCCGTAAATGACAGCCTCCAGGGTGATGGCCATCCCGTTGAGGTAAAAAAGCACCGTCACCCCGTAGTGGTTAAACAGGGGATTGATCAGGGCAAACACCAGCATCAGCGGCAGGCTCAGCAGCAAATGGCGCTTCAGAACCGTCCGCCATCCCCTCACGTGGGCGGCATAACAGATGCCACCGCCAAAGGACAGGAAAATGACCGCCGGATGGTTCAAAAACATGGTGATCAGGATCACCGTCATAAAAAACAGGAACGAGACTGCCGGATGGCAGTCTCCGAAGGCATCGGTATGCTTCATTTTGTTGTCTCTCCAACAGCTGTATTGCCCACATCGCGGCCCAGGTCGCAGGTGTAGAGCCATTCGATCTTATCGCCGTCTGCCACCTTCACTGAGGAAGCCCCATAATTGAGATACTCTCCGTTCACGCGATAGGTCCAGCCGGACAGCTCGCCGCCGTCAAATTCGTACAGCTGGTTGATACCCTCCACATAATAGGAGCCGTACAGCGGGGTGTAAGCCGCTTCCATTAAAATGCCGGCCTTCTGACAGGTGGCTGTCAGCACATCATAAACCGTGTCCCCCTCTTCGAAGGCCACAGTGGTTTCCGCCAGTAAAATGCCGTCCTGAGGCACAAAAGCTTTCTTCTTAGCGGCAAACTGATCCATATTATCAAGAACTGCGGTGCAGGAAATGGCCATGGTGCAGGTATGAGCCCCGCTTTCATTTTCCACATAAAAATGGTTGGCCTCTTCGCCGCTGCCGGAGGCATCCATGGAGGTGCCGCAGCCGGCCAGCAAACCGCAGATAACAGTCAACGTTAATAACAGATATGAGATTTTTCTGATTGATTTTAATCTTTTCATAAAATTAAAGGGTGGACAGGGCCTTCCGAGAGGCCCTGCCCGTTCATATAAGCGTGTGATTGATTTTTAGCTCATGCCGCCCGTAAGCGGCCATTTTCCCTGTTACTCCTGAAGGTCTCTGAAAATGAAGCGTTCATTGAACTCTTTCAGATCAACGGTCGGCTTAATACCGGTGGCCTTTGTCACCTTGCTGACGATGGTGTCATCGGTAGCAGCACCCAGGAGACAGATGCCGGTCGGCTTCCCGTCCTTGCAGGCTTCTTCCAGACTCTTGTAGACCTTGTCAGATGTGTTGCTGACCAGGATGACCGGTGTCTGGCTAAGACCGGCTAACATACCGCCGGCCAGAGCATCCGGGAAGTTGGCATCAGCGCCTCTGGCAATGCAGGCATTTTCAAGAGACAGTGTGCCGTTGCCGTAGGCTTCATTGTTCATGAAGAATTCGGCGATCTTCAGGGATGTTTCATAACGATCACTACCCTTCAGCATGGTGATAGCGGAAGCTTTCACACCACAGGCTGTGATCTTCTTTTCAGTTGTGCAACCGCCAAGAACGATAACATTCTCGAACTTGCCAACCAGTTCCTGAGTCCGTTTTGTCATGGAGCCGTCACCCTTTGTCAGGAGGATCGGCAGACGGTATGTATTACTCCAGGAGGAGACTGACAGAGCGTCAGCAGCCTTCTTACCGGTTGTCAGGATAACCGTATCGGTTGAGAAGAGACCTGTGTTAAGACCCTTTGTGCAGATAAGTTCTGCTGTCTGATAACGATCGGTACCTCTTGTCAGACTCATGTTGATGTTTTCAACACCGCAGTCATCCAGATCCTTCAGAACGTTTGTGGTGATGGTGCCGCCGATGATGGTGGCCTTTGTCACTTTGCCGCCCCAGGTTGTCTTGAGGAGTTTCTTGATCGCTGCCGGCAGACCGCTGTCCTTTGTCAGGATGATCGGTGCATCCTTGGCACCGGCATAAGCATTGGCTGCCAGAGCATCCGGGAACTTCTGACCGGTCACAACGATGATCTCGTCAGCGCCGTCCGGATAAGCGGCTTCGGCGATCGCAGCGGCTGTTTCCCAGCGGCTGCTGCCGGCCAGTTTGATCTTGGCATACAGCAGGCCGTCGCAGTAATCGCAGACATCATCGCTGTTGTCATCCTTATGCGGCAGAAGCTCTTCTACCGGTTCTGTATGACGGACGATATCGCAGTTCTTGCAGCGAATGGACTTCGTGCAGTTTTCAAGACACGGCGGCGCATCATAAGACAGTTCTGTTTCCCAATCATGACGATCGGCCTCGCAGGAGTCAGTGAAGGTCACGTTGTAGGTTCTTGCGGCATCTTCTCTGACGTAAGAAACAACTGTCAGCTGAATGCCATCAAGCTGATCGGCATCCTTCAGTTCATAAGTCCAGCTGCCTGTCGGGAAGTCAGCACCGGCCTGTACCAGGACAGGTTCGCCAACCGGCTCACCGTTCTTGATGCCCACAAGGGTAACAGCATCGGAATTATCCTGAGTCTTACTAGTGGCATTTGTGTACTTCTGGACCATGGCGGCTGTGAAGGTCAGATCCTGTGCTGTGCCGATATCCATGGTGTAATCAGTTTCTGTGTAGTTCCAGGCATGACCCATTTCGCAGACCACTTCTGCTTCGGCATCCTCTTCGCTTCTGGCGGTCAGGCTGCCGATGATCGGATGGACATACTGAAGGTTGGCTTTACCCGGATAGACCACGTAATTGAGCGTCCGGCTTTCAGAACCGTCACCGGCGGTGATGGTGATCTGAATGTTGAGGACCTTATCGCCATCAGCTGCGAAAAGCGGCTTTTTGACAATGGCCTCTGCGCCGCTGGTCAGCTCGACATTTTCCTTTTCGCCGCCGTCATACCAGTAGGTCATCACGATGGTGTTGTAGTAGGAAGCGGCTGTCACGGTAGCGCCCAGATAATAGTTGCCCATGGCATCCGTCAGCTGTGTCCAGTTTGTGGCGTTATTGTCTTTAACCGCTGTTGCTGACGTCTGGTTGAACTTGAAGCCTGTCATATAAGCGCTGGGGCCGGCATACAGGCTGACCTTATTGATCTTTGTCCATTCAGACTTATCGACCTCGGTCTCACCTTCCTTAACGGTGAAGGTGATATCCGGCAGGATACAGGACTTATACGGAACAGCGGAAGCATTGAAGTTGGCTGCCACGCCAAGATCGCTGATGTTGCGGTGGTCACCGATCGCATTACCCATAGAGGTTTCGTCGATGTAACCGCTGCTCAGCTTGTTTTCACCCGGCACCAGAGCCTTGAAGGTCAGGCTGCTGTTTGCCTCCAGCTTGTAGTTATACTGAGCGCCCTTGCTCTGAAGCTTGAAGGCATCATTGAGTGTATAGGTTGTCTTGACCGTATTCATGTAACCCGGATTGTAGATGCCGGACATCTTCGGAATCGGGTTGACCAGGCTGTTGAAGGTGATGCTGATCTCGTCGCCCACATTGATCTCGACCTCAGCCGGATTTGTGGATGACTGCTCGGTTGTGTTATTGGTCAGCGTGATGGCCAGCTTCTTGCCGCGTACCACCAGATAATCGGTACCTGCGGCTGAATTCAGTGTGATGATGTTGGCGCCTTCTGTGATCGGCACTGTCCACAGACCATCGGCCTGTGTGCCGGCCTGGGCGGCACCCATCTCATTGCCGTAAACGTTCATAACGGAAACGGCTGTGGCATCAGCGGCAAAGCTGAAGGTTGTGCTGTCGCCTGTGAAGAAGACAGTATCAAATTCGGAATCCCAGTTGTCGTCGCTGCAGACCGGTGTGACCTCAACCTTGGCATCTGAGCCGACATTGACGACGAAGACACCGTTTCTGGCCGGATCGGAAGCACCGAAGACGGCACCGATGGTGGTATTGCCACCGATGTTGATGGCGTCATAGCTGACGGATACAACAGCGGTCCCTTCTTTCAGGGCTGTGATATCCATCCAGTTATTCCTGGCATTGCCGCCGGCATTTTCCACCGGTTTGATGTCGATGACATCAGCGCCGCTCAGGACGTTCACGTGGAAATCCGGTTCGATCATGATATTGGAGGTCACGGTGTTGACGATTTCCCAACCTCTGTAGGCTTTCAGACGGAAGGTTTCGCCGACGCTCATGGCCAGTTCATTGTTGGTAAAGATGCTGTCACCCACATTCATGAAGACGGATCTGTCATCGCCGAAGGTGAAAGTGCTTGTGCTGTCAGCGGGTGATGCGGATTCATCGAAGGTGACAACCTGAATGGCGTTGTCCTTGGCATAACCGGCTTCTGTGCGGCAGCCTGCCTTTGATACACGGTAGCTGGCATTGGCGAAGGCCGGGTAAGAGGCCACGTAGGAAACAGTGCCGTCATCGTTGGGTGTGGCCACCACATCTGTCAGCTCGATGGTGTTAAAGTTGTTGAGCTGATAGAAGATCTTGGTTTCGGCATCGGCCGGAGCCACGACCGTAAATGTCTTTAAGGCTGACAGAGAGAATGTCTTATTCTGTGTTGCTGTCAGGGTTGTGGCAAAGGTCTGATTGACGGCCGGCACCACGCCATAGCTTGCGGCAAGCTCACCGTTCAGTTTATATGACCAGTTGTAAAGCTTGGCATTGCCGTAGGCCCATACCATACCCGGTGTGACAATACGGTTGCTGCTGTCTTTATACTGGCCGCCGGTTGTAACCTTTTCAGCACCGGCATTTACTGTCAGTTCGTAATCACCGATATTGGCGACACTCTTATTAGCGGTGTACCAGTTCACACGGACAAGCTTCATGACCGTGTTATCTTCTGTTGTGGTGACATTTTCCGGAATCGGCAGTGAGAAGGACATACCGCCCAGGTCCACGTCACCATCTTCGGCTCTGTAGCTGTAGGTGCCATCCGGCACTGTCAGCACATACTGATGAGCCCCATCCACGACACCGTTATCCTTCACACGAGACTTCTGCACCTTAACGGAAGCATCGGCATCGCTGTAGAAGGTCACGTCAACAGTTGACGGAACGGCATTGATGGTGATGGTGTTGAAGCCGTCAGTCACTTCGCCGGCTTCCAGCTTGACCGGATTCATGAAGACAGCGATATCATCGACATCCTCATCCTCACTGACGTAGGAAATGGCTGTCAGATAGTAGTCATCGACTTCGGCCGGCATCTTGAAGGTAGCCTCACCCTTAGCATCTGTGAGCACAACCTTGTCATTGACCTTGATGGGAGCCCCGACTTCACCGGATGTGGGATCCACAAAGGCCAGTGCGGCACCGACCACCGGCTTATTGCAGGCGGCTGCGGCTTCCGGTGTGAGATAATTTGAGCCTTCGAAGCAGGCCATATAACCGGTTACCTTCACTGTCACATCTTCACCGGCCATCACCTTTTCTGTCACCGGTGTGATGTAGGTATAATAATCAGTCCAGGTGGCGTCCTTTGAATAGAACATCACATCCAGCACATCATTGTCAGTCACGGTGATCTGTGTGACCAGAAGACCGTTATAACCGCCATAAGAAGATTCGGTGCCGTCATTGGGCGCCCAACCATTTTTATAGAGGGCCATGTCAGCTGACTGACCGAAAATCTTGGTCACCCAGCCTGAAGCTGACACATCCAGGTAATTCTTCGGGTTCGTGTCAAACTCATCACCGAACATCTCGCTGTGAGCGGCGACCAGAACGTCAACGGCTGTGACGCTACCGGAAACATCCTTGTAGCCTTTCTCTTCAGCAGCATGAGAGCTGACATGCAGCTTGCTGTCGAAGGGCATCAGATAAACGTTTTCAGCCTGTGTCCGCACTGTGACATCGGCAAAAACTTCCGGAGCCAGAGCCACGGTGACGGCTGTGGGATTCATCACGGTGAATACATTTGTTTCTTCCACCGCACCGTTCACAGCCACCAGGTAATAGGTGCCGGCGGTATCCGGTGCTTTGACAACAGCCTGACCATTGGCAGCTGTCCGAACAGGCAGATTACTCTCCTTGATCGGTGTCACGGTACCTGTTTCAATATCGAGCCAGGCAAGACCGGCACCAACCAGCGGATTGGCTGCGGCCTTCATAGCCGCCGGAGTCTGATACAGATAACCGTTCATGACACCGATACCGTCCACCTTGACGATGATATCGCTGTCCACATAGATGGTATCTTCCGGTACAGACACGTAGGTCATGTAATCGGCATACCCGCCCTCTGCGGCATACAGGAAAATATCCACAATGTCATCATTGGCAAGGGTAGCCTGGTTGATCAGCAGGCCGTTATAACCGCCATAGGAGGATTCTGTGCCGTCATTCGGCGCACCGCCGTTGATCAGGAAGGACATGCCGGAGGTCTCTTCACCAAAGACCTTGGTCACCCAGCCGGAGCTGCTGACAACGAGATAGGTCTCAGCTGTCTCTTTTGTAAAATCGTCACCGAAGAGAACCTTGTGATAGGCGATCAGAGCATCCAGAGCTGTGACATCAGCGCTGCTGTCTTTGTAGCCAAAAATGTCAGAAGTGTAGCTGCTGACATGAAGTTTCTCTGTGAAGGGATAAAGATATGCATTTTCAACCTGAGCCCGAACTGTCACATCCGCAAAGACCTCATCGGGTCTGGGGGGAGCTGTGACAACGAGCTTCGCATAAGCGGGACCGGATACGATGGCTTCACCATTTCCGGTGGCGCCATAAGTGTAGAGATAATAGGTACCGGCTTCATTAAGCATCACCTCGGCTTTGCCGGTCGCATCGGTATTGACACTCATCACCGTCGCTTCGCTGTTTCTCGGATCTTCGGTCATGGCTGTTGTCACAAAGATCTCACCCGCACAGGGAAGCATGGATGTGGTGTATTCACCGCCAAAATCTGTCTTGGCGCGGCCATAGGCCACGTTGACCCCGGTTCCGGCAACCGTCGTATACTCATGAGTAACGACTCCTGACGCATCCAGGAAATAATGGTAACCGGCATTCTCATCGTTGAAGAAATCCCAATCGGAATACATGGTGATGTCCACGTAATCATTCTTCTGAAGCACGATGGTATCGAAAGTGGCCCCCCATTTTTCAGCGGCCAGCGGATATTCGCCGTTGACGTTGTAGGTGAGGTTTTCATCATGGCCCCAGAAACCGTTCTGCATATAAGCAGAACCGGCATTACCGGTCACCGTGACTTCCCACCCATCCTGGTAGTACTGTTCAAGGGTATAAACGAAAAGATGCATGGCTGTGACAAGATGACCACCACCCTGTTCAGCCGGAGCTTCGACAAGATAATCCTGAAGGCCGAACTTAGCCAGATCGACCTGTGCCAGATCGCTGATCTTCACCGGCACATAAGACATGACGGTCCCGGTATCGGTCCCGTTTGACACGACATATTTGTCGTCATTACTGATAGAAATGTAGACAACGTCATCATCGGAAATGTCTTTCTGACCCACACGGTAAACCGTCTTATAATCGGTCACCGCATCGCCTGTGCCGTAATAAGCAAAGGCTGTGGTCGGCAAAAGAGCCACGATCATGAACACTGTCAGGATGAGACTGATCAGTCTCTTTGAGAGTTTGTTCATCACTTTCTCCTTTCTCATTTTCCCAAGACTATAATTAGCTGCATCGCTGCTTAGTGAAAGGTCAGAAAGGAATAGTCTGTGATGACACCGCCCATAATTGTTTGGCTTGCACTGCCTCATTTTCTTAAGGAAATGAAGTGGCTTCTGCCGGAACTTCCGGGCAATAAAAAACAGCTGTGATCATATCAAAAATGATCACAGCCGCATTATTCCTGTGTTCTTACTGTCTTCCGACATCCCCTGACGAAAGACGACCTCACATTACCAAGTCTTCTGGCTCAGACGGTTTTCCTTCAAAAGAAAAATCTGATGCTGCCTTCTCACACTGACGTGCAATGACCGGCTTTCACCGACGCAACAGATCCCGTCCATACAGCTCACGGTAGAGCTCCGGATTCACACCGGATTCCTTTTACCCGTATCTGGATTCACATATACAGGCGATAACATGCTTAATTAAGAAAATATTAACACAAACTGAATATAATACAAACGTTTATGCACTCATGTCGGCTATTTTGTTTATAACAGACAACTGAGCCATTACAATTTGTCAAATCTTACCAATAGTCTGACATTTCCTCCAAATCGTCACAAGGCCAACAAATGCCTGACCACCGCCCGTCTCCCATTAACCGGTACCTCAGCCGATGTAATGCTGCCACACATCGAAGCTGCGCATGATCCGCTCATAGGAGGCGCATTCGATGGTCCAGGTCCGCTCTCCCGGCAGGTCTCGCAAAAGAGACATGACCGTCTCCACCGGCAAAGTCCCGTCATCCAGCGCATTGTGGGTATCCTGGGAACCGAAATTGTTGTGGAGATGCACATGCTTGATGGCCGGCCCCAGCTTGTCGATCCACTCCGCCACCGCATAGGGTGACCGGCAATGGACATGGCCGATATCGAGACAAATGCCGAAATTGGGCATTTTCCCGAGGATCTCATCTTTCATCACATCCTCAAAGGGATGGATTTCCCGGTCCAGCATATTTTCCATCAGCACCGTCACGCCGGTTTTATCCTTCATGAAGGCGTGCCAGAAATCGATGATGCGTTCCGCCCAGCCGATGGTGAGATAAATATCCGGCACCATACCGCTGTGGAACACAATATTTTCCGCCCCGAAATGGGCCGCCGCCCGATAGCCTTCGTTGAAGCGCTCCATGGTCACCGCCTGGATCTTGCTGTCATAGCTCACCGGCACCAGATCCACAAAGGGACCGTGAAATGACAGGGCCGGATGATCCCAGTAATCCAGATCTTCCTCAAACTCCCGGTAGTTCTGCTCGATGTGGTCGAGACTGTCGCTCATACTGAAGCGAATCGTTTCAAGACCGGCCCCTGTCTCCTTCATCACCTTCTTCAGTTCCTCCCGCGGAATCAGTTCAGATACGAAAAGCTTTCCCATGGTCGCTCCTTTCCATCAGGCGTAATGATAGCGTTTTCGAAACAGGACAAAGCAGAGGATGCTGGCACACAGGGCCATAGCTTCCGCCGCCGTCACCGCCAGCCAGATCCCGTCAAGGCCCCACAACAGGGGCAGCACAAAGACTGCGATGATCTGGAAAACCAGAGACCTCAGCACGGACAGCACACCGGACACCGTGCCGTTGTTGAAGCCCGTAAAAAATGCCGAGGCGAAGCAGTTGACGCCGGACAGGGCATAGGAAAATGAGAATAATCGGAAGCCCCGCACTGTCATTTCCAGAAGTGCCGGGTCGTACCCCACATAGATCTCGGACAGGGGCACGGCCATCAACTCTGCCAGTATCACCATAATAACCCCGGTGACCGGCATCAGCACAAGACTCTTTTTAAACAGATTTTTCAGCTCCGGCCGGTTATCCGCGCCGTAGTTATAGCTGATCAGGGATGTGCAGCTCATGGCATAGCCGAAGAAAATGGCCAGGAATACGTAGCACACATACATGATGACGCCGTAGGCCGCCACCCCGTTTTCGCCGGCCATGGCCATAAGGCGGACGTTGAAAATGACGCAGACGATGGAGGACGACACGTTGGTGAGAAATTCCGATGCACCGTTGTACAGGGATTTGCAAAAGGCGCGCCAGCGTTTCACCGGGCGCACAAAGTAAAGACGTTTTTTCCCTCTCCGGAAGAATGTCACGAGGCAGATGACGGAGGCACAGATCTGGCTCAGGATCGTGGCCAGAGCGGCCCCGCCAATGCCCAGCTTCAGAACCGCCACCAGCAGCGCGTCCATGATGATGTTGGTGGCGCCGGCGCAAATGGTGACAACAAGACCGGTTCCGCCTTTTTCCGCGGTAATGAGGAAGTTGCCGAAGGCCACCTGCATCATGAGGAAGGGCAGACCGATGAAGCTGATGCGGCCGTAGATAACGCACAGGTCAAGGAGTTCACCGTCTGCGCCGATGAGTTGTCCCAGGGGTCTTATGAAAATGAAGCCGCCTACGGCCAGAAGGGTTCCGATGATCACCAGCATCAGCATCAGGAATGAGAAGATGCGGCGGGCTTCTTCGTCTTTGCCTTCGCCCAGGTATTTCCCCACCAGGGCGTTGCCGCCTGAACCCACCATGAAGCCGAAGGAGCCCAGGATCCAGATGATGGGGTAAATGAGGTTGACGCCGGCCAGGGCTGTTGAGCCGACAAAATTGGACACGAAGAAGCCGTCCACCACGGTATAGATCGAGGTGAACAGCATCATGACGGCCGGCGGCAGCACGAAGCGCAGCAGGCGGCGGTAGGTGAAGTGGTCGGAGATCTGTACTTTTGTTCTCATCATAAATCCATTGTATCAAATAATAGGAATGGGATTGCGGCAGCGCCCCGGCACATGTGTTTCCGGGACACGCTTCCGCTCCGCTCCTCGTGCAGGGTTTTGCGGCAGCGCCCCAGCACATGTGTTTCCGGGACACGCTTCCGCTCCGCTCCTCGTGCAGCGGTTGTAACACGCTCGCTTCGCGACCGTTAACAACCGGCCTCGTCGAGGGTCCCGTCAACACACAGTGCGGGTCTGCTGCCCGGAAGGGTTCTGTATAAGAATGCCACAACACGTCATATTCAATCAATGCCATGTAATTGTGCGTATACATTCTATCAGCACAGGACGTTATATATTGCTATATAGCCAAAAAGCCCTTCTTAATTATGATCTACCAGGAGGGTTTCAAGTTTGGCGATATTCTCCTCGGTGGTGGCCCAGCTGGCGGCGAAGCGCACGCCGGTGTGGGTGGGATCGACATTTTCCCAGAAGCAGAAGGCTACGTGGGCTGAGAGGCGAGCCATTTCCTCATTTTCTAAGATGACGAACTGCTGGTTGGTTGGGGACTCCATGAGGAAAGGGTAGCCCTTGCGCCGGAAGAGGTCCCGGAGTTTGCCGGCCATGTCGATGGCATGGCGGCTGATCTTGAAGTAGAGGTCATCGGTGAAGAGGACGTCAAACTGGATACCCAGAAGACGGCCTTTGGCCATGAGGGCGCCGTGTTGTTTGATGAGGGTTGTGAAGTGCAGGGGCACACCATGATGGATGCGACCGCCCTCATCTTTGTGGTTGGTGAAAACCACGGCTTCGCCGCAGAGGGCGCCGACTTTGGTGCCGCCGATGTAGAAAATGTCGCAGTTTGCGGCCACATCGGCCAGTGTCATGTCGGATTCATCGCTCATGAGGCCGTAGCCCAGGCGGGCGCCGTCGATGAAGAGCGGAATGTCATACGCACGGCAGACGGCGTAGAGGTCAGCCAGCTCCTGCTTTTTGTAAATGGTGCCATTTTCTGTGGGATGGGAGATGTAGACCATCCCGGGGAACACCATATGTTCGTGATTGCCGTCGGCATAGAAGCCGGCCAGATAGGTGCGCACCTCTTCCGCAGACAGCTTGCCGTCATAGCCCGGCAGGGTGAGGACTTTGTGGCCGGTCATTTCAATAGCGCCGCCTTCATGAAGGGCCACATGACCGGTGGCCGCTGCCACGACCCCTTCAAAGGGTCGCAGCATGGTGTCGATGATGAGGGCATTGGTCTGAGTCCCGCCGGAGAAGAAGTACACATCCCCTTCCGGACAGGCCGCCGCCCGCTTGATCTTTTCTTTTGCGGAGGCACAATAGGGGTCCAGACCGTAGCCGGACATCTGCTCCATGTTGGTCTCCACCAGTTTCTGTAAAATGAGGGGATGAGCCCCCTCAATGTAATCGCTTTCAAATGACAGCATATCTATCTCCTTTCGCCGGCATCGATTCTACTCATTTCCGGCCGATCCGATTCACTTTTCATCACGCTATATTCTGCCGGCACTATGTAATCCGATGCAGCATTTTAAGGCTTGGCATCGGAATTATGATACGGCACCCGCTTCCGATGCAGCAACAGTTCGGTCGCAGGACAACCACTTTCTGTAGGTGAGGTCAATAGCAAAGGCGCCCAGAGGTGCGGTGATCACTATGGCCAGAACTGCGACGGTGAGCACCGTGTCCCCGCAGGCAAATCCCAGCGCCAGAGGGATGCCGCCGATGGCCGCCTGTACGGTGGCTTTCGGCGTGTAGGCTAACATGATGAAGAGCCGTTCCAGCTTTGTGAAATGAGTCCGCATCAGGCACAGGCATACGCCGACCATCCGGAAGACCAACGCCAGGAAAATGGCGATGACGGCCTTGACCCCCACATGGGTGAGGTACCCGATGTTGACAGAGGCACCCACCAGAACAAACAGGAAGACCTCCGCTGCCACCCAAAGCTTGCCGTATTTAGCTGATAAACGACCGGCCAGAGCTTCATTTTTCTGACGCACACCGATCCCGGAAAACATGATGGCGATGAGAGCCGAAAATGTAATGGCGGTCGTAAGACTGTCTTCTGCCACCACAAGCAGCAATGACAGACACAGCATCACCAGGACTTTCGCCGTATCCCGCAGGCCTGATTTCCGGAAAAAGAGCACGAGCCCCCAACCAAGGACAAGACCGATGAGGATGCCCAGCGCAATGGAGACGGGGATGTTGATGAAACTGAGGGCCGACACACCATTGCCCTGAAGCATGCCGGTGAAGGTTGAAAACAGCACAATGACATACACATCATCCACGGAGGCTCCCGCTAAAATGAGCTGGGGGATGCCCTGCTTTGTGCCGTATTGCTCATCCATGAGTTTCACCATGCGGGGCACCACCACCGCCGGTGACACGGCCGCCACAACGGCTCCGAGCAGAGCTGACTCCAGAATGGATAACCCCAGAAGACAATGGCCGATGATCGTCATGCCCAGCAATTCGCAGGTGGCGGGAAGAAAACACATGAGCGCCGCCGGCCGACCTATTTTCTTAAGACCGGACAAATCGAGGCCAAGACCTGCCCGGGTCAGGATGATGACCAGGGCGATTTTTCGGATTTCCGCGGAAATGCCAAGGATGCTGTCATCCAGGATGATAAAGCCATAGGGGCCAAGCAGGATGCCGGTGATCAGCATGCCGAGAAGGGCCGGCAGTTTGAGGCCGCGGCACAGGCGGCCGAGGGCCATGCCGACCAGAAGAATAAGCGCGATACTCAGAAGCATGTTTATGTCCTCTTTTTTAATGACAGCAGGGATGAGCGTCCCTGCTGATAGGTTACCTTATCACAAGATAAGAGGGATAGCAAGGTGAGCCCGCCCTATAAACCTTTACACAAACCTTACGCAACACAGATTTCAGTCTTTACATTGACTTTCTATACTGCACATATCGGAGGTAATTGACATGACAAGATTATTTGCCTATATGGATAGAAAAAACTTAAGCGTTGGTGCCAAGATCAGACGCACCGCTTTGATCACCATGCTGGGGGCCGCTTTGATCGGCTTTGTTGCCTGGCTTTTGATTCGACCTTTTGCCCTTGCCACGACTGACTGGATGATCTGCTTCATCGGTTATCCGGCTATCATCACCGGGCTTGCCACTCTGGTTCATGAAGGCAATCATGAATTCCATGACGGTGCCTATCAGGCCAGAAATCTTGAACGCCATCGCGAAACGACTCCGGTTTACCGGCAGAAGTTCATCTGATATCGTTTTTCATTTGGCATTTTTCATCACATTAACACCTTTCTCTTTTTCATAAGCTATACTCCCTTGTAAAGAACGGCTGCGGCCGTTCTTTTTCTGTACACTCTCACTGCCTCGGCCATTGGACAGACTATAGCAAGATGTGCGGCCGCCGGCCGCACACAATTATCTGTCACTCGGGACTTCCACGCCTTCCGGACATAAAAAAACACCCGCCGGATTTTCTCCAGGCGGATGCTTTACTGTGCGACGATGGATCCGACGCCGTCCAGGATCACAGTCGGCTGATAAGCATAAGTTTTCACGGTCTCAAGGTCCGATACACCGGACAGAACCAGCACCGTATCGACACCACTCTCCGTGCCGGCAATGATGTCTGTGTTCATATTGTCTCCGATGATCACAGCATCCTCGGAATGACAGCCCAAAAGTCGAAGGCCCGTGCGCATCATCAGCGGATTCGGTTTCCCGCAAAAGTATGCCTGCTTGCCGGTGGCCATTTCAATGGGGGCGATCAACGCCCGACAGGCCGGGGCAATCCCATTTTCAATATTACCGGAAACATCGGAGTTGGCCCCGATCAGCTTGGCGCCACTCAGCACCAGATTGACGGCCTTTGTCAGTGTTTCCATGGAATAATTCCGGCCCTCACCCACCACAACATAATCCGGGTTCACATCATTCATGGTGATACCGGCATCATACAAAGCATTCAGCAGGCCGGCCTCGCCGATCACAAAGGCGGAGCACCCCGGTGCCTGATGGCGCAGAAATTCCGCTGTTGCCAGAGCACTGGTGTAAAAACGCTCCTCCGGCACATCAACGCCCAGTCGCTCCAGCTTCTGCTGCAGTTCCTTCGGGGTCATCCCGCTGTTATTGGTCAGAAACAGATAATCCTTCTGATTCTCCTGGAGCCACTTGATAAACTCCGCAGCTCCCGGGAGAAGGCGGTTTCCGTGATAAATGACACCGTCCATATCACAGATGAACCCTTTCTTTTCAGTAAAATCGATTCTCATCGCATCACTCCTTTCCTTCTTGCGCATGCTCAATAGCACACTGTCTGTCTTCTTTTTTGTCTTTGAAAATGATCTTCTATTACTCAGTGTCTTTGTCTTATTTCGTGTTTGTCTTTGAAAAATGTGGGGGAATCGCTTCCGCCGGACTCTGCCGGCAAGCGGTTTACTGCCGGTCCGGCACACGATCATCCAGCGAGAAAATGACCCATTCCGCGATATTGGTGGCATGGTCACCGATACGTTCCAGATACTTATTGACCATCAGAAGGTCCGCGGCCAGCTCGGCATACTCGCCGTTTGTCTGCATGACCTCGATCAGATCGGCCTTCACCTTGATGAACAGGTTGTCCACGATGTCATCATGCGCGATCACCTCCTGCGCCTTCTTCATATCCCGCTCCACATAAGCCTCCACGGCCTGCATCAGCATCACCATGGTCTCTGTGGCCATTTTGCGGATATGCTCGGCCTTCAGCGTCTGCGGATAATTGGCCATCATAACCGTCAGCTCGGAAATATCCGCCGCCTGGTCGCCGATGCGCTCCATATCCGTCACCATTTTCATGGCTGCTGTGATGGTCCGCAGGTCCCGGGCCACCGGCTGCTGCTGGATCAGCAGCTGGAAGCAGATATTTTCAATGGTTTTCTGCTCCTGGTCCACCAGCTCATCCGCCTTCATAATCTCCCGGGCCTTCTCCACATCCCGGTTAAACAGCGCCGCGATGGCCTCCTTGATCGCCTTCTCGATCATGTTGCCCATGATGATCATTTCCTGATTCAGCTGGCGCAGCTGTTCGTCAAATTTATTTCTCATATCTCGTTCCTTTTCTTATGTCAACTTCGCAACCATCAAGGTGTCTTTTTATGAAAATGGCTCTGTGAGCGCCTTAGCCGAATCGGCCGGTGATATAATCCTCTGTCCGTTTATCCCGCGGATAAGAGAACAGCTGCTGGGTCTGGCCAAACTCGATGAGATCCCCCAGAAGGAAAAATGCCGTATCATCCGCCACACGGACGGCCTGCTGCATGTTGTGGGTCACGATGACCACTGTGTATTTCTTCTTCAGTTCCTCCATCAGGTCCTCGATCTTTGAGGTGGAAATGGGGTCGAGGGCGGATGTGGGTTCGTCCATCAGCAGCACCTCCGGCTGCACAGCCAGCGCGCGGGCAATGCAGAGTCTCTGCTGCTGACCGCCGGAAAGACCCAGGGCTGATTTTTTCAGACGATCCTTCACCTCATCAAAAATGGCAGCGCCCTGAAGGCTTTCCTCCACGATCCGGTCCAGTGTGGCTTTGTCCTTGATGCCGTGAACCCGGGGGCCATAGGCAATGTTATCGTAAATGCTCATGGGGAAGGGATTGGGTTGCTGGAACACCATGCCCACCCGCTTCCGCAGAACGGTGGTGTCCACATCCGGCGCATAAATATCCTCGCCGTCCAGGCACACCTGCCCTTCGATCCGGACATTTTCCACCAGGTCATTCATGCGGTTTAAAGTCTTTAAAAAAGTGGATTTGCCGCAGCCGGACGGCCCGATGAAGGCCGTGATGGCATTGGGGCGGATATCCATATTCACGCCCTTCAAAGCGTGATTTTCTCCGTAATAAAGGTGCAAATCCCGCACCGTGATCTTACTTTCTGTCATATCGTCTCCCTACTTCTTTTGCTAACCAGTCGTCATTTCGATCGTCCCAAAATCATCAGGTTAGCAGAAAAATTATGTAAACTTTCGCGGATACCGGTCATTCCTCTGAGGCACCGGCCAACTTCTTGTCCTTCTTTGTCTTCCGCTCCCGGGTATTATCGAATCGAGCGGCCAGTCGTTTGGTGCCCAGATTGATGAGGAACACCAGGATCAGCAGCACCACTGCGATGCCGAAGGCTGTCTCAAAATCACCCTCACTGGTGGCGGAGAGATACAGCTGGGTTGTCAGCGTACCGCCGGACTGGAAGATTTTTCCGAAGAGCTGCTCAAATGTTTTGGGTAATGCCTTGGCACTGCCCGCCGTGAAGAGAAGAGCGGCGGACTCGCCGATGATGCGGCCGATGGCCAGGATGACACCGGTAATGATACCGGGCATGGCGGACGGCAACAGAATCGTGCGGATGGTGTACCATTTTCCTGCGCCAAGGCCCACGGCCCCGTGACGATAACTGTCCGGAACAGTCTTCAGCGCCTCCTGGGTGTTGCGGGTCACAAGAGGCAGCACCATGAGCACCATAGTGAGGGAACCGGTCAGGATGGAGTAGCCCATCCCCAGCGTCTGCCCGAAGAACATCATGCCGAAGAGACCGAAAATGATGGAGGGGATACCGGACAGTGTCTCGGTAGCATATTCGATCAGGTTCACCAGTTTCCCGGGCTTGGCGTATTCATTGAGGTAAATGGCGGCGCCGACACCGAGGGGTGTGGCCACCAGCATGGTGATCACGATGATCATCAGGGTGTTGACGATGTTGCCGGCGATACCCACCGTGCCCTTCAGCACAGAGGTAACGGTGGTTAAAAACTGCCAGTTGACCTGGCCGATACCTTTAACAGCCACGTAAATGATGATCCCGGCCAACAGCAGCACGGTGAAGCCCGCGCACAGGTAGATCAGCGCGTAAAGAGCGGAATCGCTCCGTCTTTTGCGATGTGTTGTCAGTGATAATGTGCCTTCCTTAGTCATGATCGATGGCCTTCTTTCTCATTTTCTGCAGAACCAGGTTGATGACCATGATGAAGACAAAGAGCACCAGGCCGACGGAAAACAGCACCTGACGGTGAAGGCCCTCCGCGTAGCCCATCTCGCTGACAAGCTGTGTGGTCAGGAACCTGACGGAATTAAAGGGAAGCGGCAGATTGACGGAACCGCCTGCCACCATGTTGATGGCCATGGCTTCGCCGATGGCGCGGCCGATGCCCAGAACAACGCCGGTCATGATACCGGATTTGGCTGCCGGAATGACCACTTTGAAAATGGTCTGAATGCGGCTGGCGCCCAGGGCCAGTGATGATGCCCGCAGGCTCGGGGATACCGCCCGGATCGAGGACACACTCACGTTGACCACAGTGGGCAGGATCATGATGGCCAGCACGATAACAGCTGAGAGCATATTAGAACCACCGGTGAACTGGTGAGTCTCTGACCCGGCGAAAATGATTTTCTCCACCTTATACATAAGCGGATTGAGGATCATGAGACCCAGAAGGCCGTAGATAACCGACGGGATCGCAGCCAGGAGTTCCACAGCCGGCTGAACCACGGCGGCCAGCTTTTTGTCGGCGATTTCCGTCAGAAAGACCGCTGTGAGAAGGGCAATGGGGACACCGATGAGCACGCTGGCGGCGGTGCCGGCAATGGATGTTAAGATAATCGGTAAGATGCCGTATGAAGGTTCTGCCGCCGTCGGTTTCCAGACCGTGCCGCCTAAAAGTTCGGGCACGCCAACCTCTGAAAATGCCGGCGTGCCCTTAGCGATCATATAAACGGTTATCGAACATACGGCAAAGATAGCTAACACGCCGCAAAGCGTCATGATGGACTGAGCTGTCGTCTCTGCGACATTTTTCTTTGCTTTCCTGTTCATAAAGCCTCCTTATTCCGGAAGGATGAGGCCAAGACCTGAGATAACGCTCTGACCTGCTTCAGAGGAGATGTAGGAGAACCAGGTCTGAACGAGAGCTGACTGCTCATCGATGCTGCCGAGGGTCGCCATCACAAACGGTCTTGATAACAGATAGTTGCCGGCCAGGATGTTGCTTTCTGTGGCTTCAACGCCGTTAAGAGATACGGCCTTGACGGAATCATCCACAACATCGAGAGACACATAACCGATGGCACCCGGTGTGGAAGCAACCTTTGCGAGAACAGCGCCTGTGGAGTCAAGTTCCTGAGCATAAGCGCAGGCATCTTCTACCTCGACCAGTTCTTCAAAGGCACCTCTTGTACCGGAACCGGCTTCACGACCGATGACCACGATGGCTTCATCGCTGCCACCCAGAGCGGACCAGTTTGTCACTTCGCCGGTGTAGATAGCGGCCAGATCTTCTGTGGAAAGATCAGCCACGGCATTTTCTTTGTCAGTGATCACGGCGATACCGTCGATGGCCACAACATTTTCAACAGCGCCGCTTTCCTTTTCACCATCCTTCAGCCCACGGGAGGCATTGCCGATATCAACGCTGCCCTGAGCCAGAGATTCAAGACCGGCACCGGAACCTGTGTATTCAACCGTAACGGTGACATTCGGATAAGCTTCCATAAAGCTTTCAGACATAGCCTCGCACAGTTTTTCCATGGAAGTGGAACCGGCCAGTGTCAGGGTGCCACTGACATCTTCGTCAGCCGGAGCTTCAGCCGGTGTTTCAGCCGGTGCAGCACTTTCTTCTGTTGCCGCGGCAGAAGTATCAGCCTGAGCGGCGGTATCATTTGAAGCCCCACAGCCTGTCAGTGCTGTGATCATCAGTGCCGCAGCACAACCGATAGCCATAAGCTTCTGAGTTCTTGTTTTCAGCATATTTCTTTTCATGTTTTATTCCTCCGATAAAATTTGACTCATCCGCCTTCGTTGCGGATGTTTTTAACGACTTTTCGTTGACAGTGCTCATCATAAAAGCCTTCTGTAAAAGCCGTTACCCTGCCTTCGTAAAATGTCCGTAAATGTTTTATGAGCCAAAATACCGCCATCCCGCACAAACCTGTTGAGAAACCCACATGACAGAAGCCCTCCATGAACAGTCATGTGGCCCCGCGTAAAGCGGACACTCGCAATACCCGCAGGGCACGATGTCCGCTTCGCCGCTTGCTCGTGAATCGCAGCTACCTTCGGTAGCCCATCAGCAGGGGCTCTTACCCCGCTAACGCAAGCTTGCTGCAGTTCAAACTCTGCGGCTTTGAAGCGAAGGAATGCCTGCTGCAGTAAAAAAGAAGAAAAAAGACGCAGGTCGCTTGCGCGAACACTGCGTCTTCATCTTATCGTGAGACTGTCCCTCCCGATGAACTCTATATGGTAAAGCGGACACTCGCAATCCCCGCAAGGCACGATGGCCGCTTTGCTACTTGCTCTTCAAAAGCCCCCCGCATTGTTTTGATCGGGATACGCCTATCTCCCCGAGAGACACGCGCTGACCTCCAGCCGTCAATGTTATCTCAGTTCTCCCTCCTGCATAGGCCGCATCCGCCGCCCCAGAAAAATCCCGGCCGCATCCGCCAGGAACCAGCCGATGGGAATCGCCACCCAGATGCCGGTCACGCCGATGGCCTCGATCCGGGACAACACCAGCGCGAGCCCGATCCGTGTCCCAAGCGAGATCACCGTCAGGACCACCGACATCATGGGCTTATCGATGGCGCGATAGTAGCCATACAGCAGGAACAGTATACCGATGCCCAGATAGCAGGCCCCTTCGATACGGAGGTACTCCACCCCCACCGGCAGGATGGCCGCTGCATTTTCCTTAACAAACAAGGACATGAGCCACGGTGCCAGGGCGCAAACCAGCGCACTGACCGCCAGGCTGAAAATTGTCACACTCACAACGGCGCTCCGGATGCCCTGCCGAATCCGCTGCCCCTGCCCGGCCCCGAAATTCTGCGCCGTGAACACCGAAAAGGCATTGCCGAAATCCTGCACCGGCGAATAGGCCAGCGTGTCGATCTTCACCGCCACCGCAAAGGCCGCCATGACCACGGGCCCGAAGCTGTTGACGATGCTCTGCACCACCAGAATGCCGAAATTCATGACCGATTGCTGCAGACACGTATAGCCCGACAGCTTCATTATTTTCGAAAATGGGACTTTTCGCCAGCGCATGTCCTCGCGGGTCAGCCGATACTGCGGGTATTTCACCAGGAAGTACATGAGAATCCCGACCCCGGCGGCGATCTGCGCCAGCACCGTGGCCAGCGCCGCACCCCGGATGCCCCAGGCCAGCACCGCCACAAACATGACATCCAGCACAACATTGGCGCCCACGGAGACCCCCAGAAAAACCAGCGGCACCACCGAATTGCCGATACCTCGCAGGATATTCGTCACCAGGTTGTAGATGTAAAGAAAGAAAAACCCGAAAAAGACGGTAAACAGATACATTTCCATCAAATGCGCATTACTGCCGCTCACCTGCATCAAAGTGATGATCCGAGGCAAGCCCATATAGAAAATGGCGATGATGGTGAGCGTCACCGCGCCGGTAATCACCGCTGCCATGAAAATGCCGTTGCGCACGGCCCCTTTGTCTCCCCGACCAAAAGCCATGGCCAGATAGGCACTGCTTCCCAGGCAAAGACCGATGATGACGGAGGACAAAAAAGTGAGCAGCGCGTAGGATGCCCCGACAGCACCCAGGGCATCGCTCCCGATAAAGCGGCCCACCACCCAGGTGTCCGTCAGATTGTAAAACTGCTGCATGACATTGCCGATCATCAGGGGCAGGGCAAACCGCCACAAACCCGCGGTGATGGGGCCCTTTGTCATATTGTATTCACGTGCCATCAGGCTGCTCCTCCTGTTTCTAAACTAATGCTTCTGCCGGATGCGCTTCCCTTTTTGAGCCTCCAACCCGGCCGGATTTTCATTATAACAACAAAGCGGACAAACGTAACCCCTAAACCGAGGTCGCGTTGTCCGCTTCTATCTGCTTTGTTATGACAATCCCTTGCATTGAGGCGTGCCATTATCGCATGGATCGCTCGTATATGCGACAGGCGATAAATACTGACACCCCGGAAATCACCACGGTCACCACCACCCCGACGATCAGAAACAAGCCATTAACAGGCATGTTCTGAATATCGACTTTGGATACGGCCGCAGCCGAACCGCAGATCAGCGCAATAAGGAAAATCACCACAAGACGCCCCTTTTCAACGCCGAACTTGAAGATTAGCGGCATGGTGATACTCATGACGACGAGCGCGGCCATAGCACCGATACAGATGACGCTGTAAGTAAAGACGGTCTGCATAACCAGCGCCCGCACGGCACCGGCCACCAGACTGATCATCATGGCGCCGCCGATGAAAATCCACCCCAGCGCATACTTTGACAGCACCATATCCATGGGGCGATAAGGCATCATGGCCGCCATGGCCGGCCACCGGCTCTGCTCATCCAGTGCCGCCGCCGTGTAGGGAATCATGGACGCATACGTCACTGCGAAAATGTTGAGGAACGGTGTGGGCACCACTGAGAAAATGACCACCATCAACACCATCAGTTTCATCTGTTTCCAGATAGAATACGTATCCTTGATCATAAGAGCTTTCATTTTCTGTTTTCCTCCTTTACCAGATTGAGAATAATGTCCTCGATGGAGGCATGGGTCAGCGAAAAGCCCTCCGGCACCATATCCCGTTTCACCAGGGCCCGCACCCCGCCGAAACCGTTGCCCTCCCGATGCACGATGGCGCCTTCCATCAGACTGTCAGCCTGATCGACCGTACCTTCGAAAATGCCGTAGGCTTCCAGCAACCGATCCTTTTCTTCGCAGAACAGCAGCCGGCCCTTGTGAAGAAAGGCGATATAGTCGCTGATCTTTTCCAGGTCACTCAAAATATGAGAAGACATCAAAATGGAGTGATGCTCCTCCCGGGTGTACTCGTTGAAGACATCCAGCACCTCATCCCGTACCAACGGATCCAGCCCGGCCGTGGCCTCATCCAGCACCAGAAGCTTCGGATCATGGCTCAGCGCCACCGCGATGGCCAGCTTCATCCGCATCCCCCGGGAATAATCTTTGAAATACTTCTTCTCCGGCAGGCTGAATTTTTCCAGAAAACGGTGATACAGAACGCCGTCCCAATTGACATAAGTCTTCTCCATCACACGTTCCACCTGCAGCGCCGTCATCATGCCCGGGAACCAGGCATCGTCCAGCACCACACCGATATCCTGCTTGGTCTTATAAAAATCCTTCGCCGAAACATCAGCACCAAGAGTCTTTAAATCACCGCTGTCAGCTCTCAGGGCTCCGGTGAGCAATCGGATCATAGTGGTTTTCCCGGCACCATTTTCGCCCACAAGGCCGCAAATGCAGCCCTCCGGCAGGATAAAGTTCAAATCCTCCAGGCTAAAATCCCGAAATGATTTGCTCACATGCGATAATTCAATGGCATTCATCAGCCTTCCTCCTCAAAAAACTGCCGCAGAAGTTCGACAGCCTCCTCAACTTCGATCGCGCAACTCTTGCAAATCGATACCACAGCGGCCAGATGCTCCTCCATTTCCTTAAGACGAGCCTCCCGCATCATGGTCATATCCTTCTCTGCCACGAAAAACCCCTTGCCCGGCACGTTGTCGACGAAGCCCTCCGCCGCCAGTTCGTCATAAGCCCGCTTTGTCGTGATCACGGAAATCTTCAGGTCCTTGGCCAGCCCTCGAATCGACGGCAGCATCTGCCCCGCCGGCAGCTTGCCTGATATGATCTGCTCTTTAATCTGCTGCGTGATCTGCCCGTAAATGGGCTCGTCACTTGAATTTCTGATAATGATCTCCATAAAACCTCCGGAAGTTTTACAGTGTGGTCATCACCTGCCGAAAATGGATATCGGCAGGGATTTATCTGTGTATATTTTGTTTATACTGTATATATACTACATATACAGTATACTGTCAATCACGAATCCCCTCAAAAGAAAATATTACCCGGTACGCATAGTGATTCAACCGGCTCGTCACCGTCAAAGCAAAAAATGCCCGGACAGTATACCCTGGGGCTCAACAAAAAAAGAAGCCTCCGATGTCTCGAAAGCTTCTCTCTTGCCGGGCCATTTCAGGCCTCAAGGCTCTTCAGCATTTTATCCGCATCATCGGCGGCTTTCACTTTATCATTGGCCATGGCAATCACACCATTTTCGTCGATGAGATAAGTGGTGCGGACAACACCCATGGAGACTTTGCCGCACATCTTCTTTTCCTTCCAGACGTCGTAGGCTTCGATGACCTGACGTTCTGTATCAGACAGGATCGTGATAGTCAGCTCCTGCTTCTCTTCGAAACGCTTGTGAGAAGCCACGCTGTCCTTGCTGACGCCGAGGATCACAACATTTTTGTCTTCAAATGCAGCTTTGGCTGCTGAATAGGCGCAAGCCTGCTTGGTGCAGCCGGAGGTATTATCCTTCGGATAGAAATAAAGGATGACCTTCTTGCCGCGATAGTCTGAGAGTTTATGAACAGTGCCGTTCTGGTCCTGAAGTTCAAAGTCAGGTGCCTGTGTACCGATTTCCAGCATAATGAAATCTCCTTTCAAAGTAACAACAGTATGCGTTAATGATAACACTAACCTCTGATCATGGGGAGTTATTTTTCGTTCCGGCGAGTGCTGACATCGCCGCTGATATCGCCCTGTCATCGCTAAACCATTACCCCTTCAGCCACGTCCGGCGGTTTTCTCTCATCGGATTATTTGCCGGCTGTCATGTCTCGTTTCCCGTCCCTTGGCTGTCTGATTTGTCGGCCATCATCTCCCAGGCTTCATCATCGATCATTTCCTCATGGAAAAGCTTTCGCCGGTCATCCTCCGTGATGGGGCGGATCACACGACAGGGATTTCCGGCTGCCAGGGACCAGTCGGGGATGTCTTTTGTCACCACACTGCCGGCCCCGATCACCACGTTACTGCCGATGTGCACGCCGGGACATACCACCACATTGCCGCCAAGCCAGACATTATCACCGATGGTCACTTCTTTCCCGTACTCAAGACCTGTATTACGGGTATCCGGAAAAATGGGGTGGCCGGCTGTATAGATGGCCACATTCGGCGCCAGGAGACAATTGTCGCCAATGGTCACCTTGGCCACATCGATAATCGTACAGTTGTAATTCACAAAGAGATTTTTCCCTGCCTCGATATGAGAACCATAGTCGCAGAAAAACGGCGGATTGATGATAGCCCCTTCCGATTTTCCCAGTAAATCCTTCACGATAGCCGCGATGGTCTCTGAATCTGAGCGGTCGGCAAAATTGAGCCGTTGCAGGATCTTCCGGCAATTCTCCATTTCCTTCAGGACCGACTCGTTGCACACATATGCCAGTTGTTTATCTCTTCTCTCTTTCATGTCCATAGGAATTTAGTGCCTTTCGTATTATTCATATTTCATCAAATAAGCCACATATCTCCCAATATCTTTACTTTTGATGGCGAAACCTGCCCTGAAAAGTAAAGATAATATAATCAGATATCAACCAGATAGATGCCCACCGCGATCTGTTTAAAAGACCCCTTCTGGGTAATCTTTGTGATTCTGGCCTTCAAGAGTTTCCCTGCATCCATGAGGCGGGCAAAGATCACATTATCCTTTTCCGGCACATACCCGAGTTTTTTCTTTTCTGCATTGAGGATCAGGATGGCGTTGCTGTCGAATTTATTATTCTCCCTTTGCAGAGCCAGCCAATCGCCGACCTTGATAGTTTCCAGAACAAACGCATCCTCCAGATGAGTTGTCCCGGCAATATATGAATCAAAGAGATGGATTTCTCTGATCAGTGGTTTGATAATCTCTCCCAGGTCATTTCCCTGAACCAGGGTCACCATGGTTTCTTCTTTTGTTGTCAGTTCATGTGCCATATCATGCCCACTCCATTTTCCATTATCGCCACGAGCATATCATCTAACTGACCGCTGTAGTCTTCAAAAGCTCGCTTTTCATTTTCCAGGTCTTCTGTTTTCTCCTCAACAGCCGACGGATCTTCCAAAAGGTATTTGTACTGATAGGGATCTGTATCAAGGATAATTGAAATGCTTTTCTCCACTTCCTGAATCTTCTCCTCAATATCCGGGATATCCGGCATGGGGGCATTGCCTTCTTCATCACCTAACAGCTTCATTATGAGGATTTCAGATTCTTCCATCAACTTCAGGTCATTACAATTATAAGCCGTCACGACCCTTTGCCACAAATCCTGAAGTTCCTCTGATTGAGCCATTAATGGGTTGATATCCGGGTGAATCCGCTTCACCAGTTTATGATAGATTCTTTTAATCTTGAGCAGATCTGCCTGTGTAATGGTCTCTGCTTTTTTAGCATTTTCGGTATCCGCGATCATATCATCAAGCTGGCGGTTCAGAGCCGCCATTTCCCGCTCCAGATAAGCTGCCAGTTCATCGGCATCAACCGCCCGGCCATGATTGGCCGCAGTCTGATAATAGGCTACGGTTTTCTTTTTGCGTATGCAGGCAACCTTCAGTTCAAAGACCGCCAGGATCAGTTCCCCGAATACTCGGACATACTCCCGCTCGTACTGAAAGGCCTCTTTTTTCAAAGCATCCCGCCTCATGATGAGATCCTTGTAGCGGTCATAGGATGCATTTTTGATCTGAATGATTTCGTCCATTACACCATCACCTCAAATCTGTCTGTTTTCATTCGTCATGCCATGAGTTCAAAGCCATACAACTCATTATACAGGCTTGTCAGTTTGACATCATCAATGCAGGCATCACGGAAAAAATCATCCCGGCTGTGATACCACTGACCGTCAAAATTCACGACACACTCATCACCTTCCATGACGGATTCCAGCCGGTAAATCCGGTCATCGAAATCAAAAGTGATGACATGCGGTGTCTTCAGCAAATAATAGAGATCAAAGAAATCAAAACACTCTTCGTCAAATTCAATCAGTTCATAGAGATCATCGATGAGCCATTTCATGATATTCAGATTGCCAAAAAAGGCATTATAGTAAATGCGTTGCGCCAGAAAATCCTTTGCCCGCAGGTACAAATCCACAGCCTCTTCATAGCATTCCTGCGATGTACGGATGCGGGCCAGACGGGTGAACACCTCCGGTACCGGATCGAACACATTGCGACATTTCAATACCTTGAGATAGAGCTTTTCAATGATGCTCTCGTACTTCGCCATATCCTTTTCAACATAGTAACCGTTTCTGTACATATCGGCCACTTTATAGGTTGAGACAAGGTCACCTTTTTCCATCAAACGTGAAAAATACATATAAGCTTTCTTGTAATCACGCTGCCCGGTCCGGCCATAATACCAGATATAGCCAAGACATTCATATGCCGGATCATAATCATAGGTTGCCGCCATCTCATAGTATTTGAGGGCCAGATCGAAATGCTTCATTTCATAGTAGACACCCCCAAGATACATCATATCCTGCGGCTTGTGTTCTTCATGAATCAGAAAATCCATCGCTTCCGTAAACATGAAAAACTCTTCGTCATCGGGTTTCCTTGTGTTATCAGAATAATTATTGACAATTTCTCTGGCTTCCCTGGTCGTCATCTTTGTGCCTCCTGATGTTTCAGACTTATCGTAACCTACTCTACAACCAATTCCAGGAACTCTATGGCAATAGCATACACACTTACCTGTACAAAAAACCACCCTCTTTCGAGGGTGGCATGCACTTTTTCAATCTTATCGCATTGAAATCCAGGCCTTTTCGCTACTCCCGGACCTCATTTCTCATCAACGACATTGAACACGAAAAACTTTAAATAATATGACTCATCCGCCGCCCACAGGATCGGGTGATCCGGTGACTGGGTGCGGAATTCCACCTGACGAAGGCGCTTATGGGCTGTGCGGGCAGCTTCCTTCACCGTCTTGGCCAGCAGTTCCTGGGTCATGAAATGAGAGCAGGAGCAGGTGGCCAGGTAACCACCGTCTTTGACCAGGCGGAGGCCCTGGATGTTGATCTCACGATAGCCCTTAATGGCATTCTTGGTGGCTTCCCGTGACTTCGTGAATGCCGGCGGGTCCAGGATGACCACATCATACTTTTCACCGGCAGCCACCAGACGGGGCAGTTCATCAAGCACATCTGCCGTGCGGAACTTTACGGTTTCCTGAAGGCCGTTGCGCACCGCATTGGCTGTGGCCTGTTCCACCGCAAATTCGGAAATATCAAGGCCGGTTACCTCTGCCGCACCGGCAATCCCCGCATTCAATGCAAAGGTGCCCATATGGGTAAAGCAATCCAGCACGCGCTTACCGCGGCAAAGCTTCTGAATCGCCAGACGATTGTACTTCTGATCCAGGAAGAAACCGGTCTTCTGACCGTTCACCACATCCACCAGGTATTTGACGCCGTTTTCCGTGATCTCCACGTTAGTGTCAAAGGGCTCGCCGATGAAATCCTTCACACGGCGCAGGCCTTCCTTCTCGCGCTCCCGGGCATCACTCCGCTCATAAACACCGCGAATCTTAATGCCGTCAGCCAAAAGGATTTCCTTCAGGAGCTCCACGAGCCGGACCTTGAAAGCCTCCATGCCCAGTGTAAGGCACTCCACCACCAGCACGTCTTCGTATTTATCGATCACAAGACCCGGCAGAAAGTCCGCTTCACCGAAAACCAGACGGCAGGAGGAGGTGTCCACGGTTTCCTTCCGATACTGCCAGGCTCGCGTCAAGCGGTCTTTAAAAAATGAGTCATCGATCACCGTATCGGCTTTGCGGCTCAGCATCCGGACACGGATCTTGGAATTCTGATTGATATAGCCGATCCCCATGGGATAGCCGTCAAAATCCTGCACCTTGACCAGCCCGCCATTTTTGAACTGGCCGGAAATGGTGGCGATTTCGTTATTGAAAACCCAGGCGCCGCCCCCTTTCAGCAGGCGGCCTTCACCTTTTTTTAATGTGACAATAGTTTCTGTCATGACTTCTCCTTGTCGCCCTTCTTTTCCTTCAAGTGGGCTTTATCCACGAATTCGTGGGCAAAATATTCACGCACCGTCTTGTTAACAAAACGCGGTTCGTATTTAGAATACACGATTTTCTGCGTGTTATAAAGACCGCCGTAGCCCGACAGCATGTAGCTGATGGCCACCACGATGGCAAAATAAGCCATGCCCTCGAAGCCGAAAAGCTCAAAGGCGATCATCAAAGAGGCGATGGGGCAATTGGTGACGGCACAGAACACACCGCACATACAGCAGGCCGCCCCCAGTTCCGCCGGCACACCGAGCACACCGGCGATGAAGCAACCGAAGGTTGAGCCGATAACGAATGTCGGCACGATTTCACCGCCCTTAAAGCCAAAGCCCAACGTCAGAACCGTGAAAAGCATTTTCAAAAGGAAAGCCGGTCCCGGTGCCGTGCCCTCGAAGCTCCGGGTGATGAGTTCGGAGCTGAGACCATTGTAGGTCTGAGAGCCGATCAGTAAGGTCAGCAGCACAATGGCCACACCGCCTACCAAAACACGGACATAGGAATTCGGAAATGCCTTTTTCGCAAACTCGTGGCCGTAATACATAACCTCACAGAAGAGAATACCCACCAATGCACACAGAATACCGATGAGAATCGTCTTCAGGAACATCGGGGAGTAAATGCTGGGCAGACCCGTGATCAGATAAGGATTCCCCAGCGTTCTCAGGCCAAAATAGTGAACCACGGAATTGGCCACGAAGGAGGACAGCACGCAGGGCACCAGTGCCGCATAATAAATGACACCGATGCTGACAAATTCCATGGGGAAAATGGCTGCCGCCAGTGGTGTGCCAAACAGCGCTGAGAAGGAGGCACTCATGGCCGCCATCATGAGGATCAGGCTGTTTGACGGCTTCATTTTCAAACGACGGGCAAAGTGGTTCCCCACACTGCCGCCGAACTGAAGCGCCGCCCCTTCTCGACCGGTGGAACCACCGAAAAGATGAGTCAGCACGGTGGCCGCCAGAATAAGCGGTGCCAGCTTCAGGGAGATCTTCTTTTTCTGTTCCCGGATTGCCACGATCACCGTACTGGTGCTGACATCCTCCAGGCCGCATTTCCGGTAGACAAACACAATGAAAAGACCGGCCAGCGGCAGGAACCAGATAAGATATTGATTAGCTGATCGGATGTGGGTGACATATTCCACCGCCACATCAAAGCCCGACATCACCAGGCCCACCAGAATGCCCACGATAAAGGACATGAGCAACCACTTGAGGATCCCCTTCAGGGAGATTAAAAGGTTTTTAAATAATGCTTTGACCATAATTATAAAGCCTTTTCCATTCTGACCTTCAATCCGCGGATCTTCACATTTCTCATGGCATGCATGACCTGCTCGGCATACTGCCGATCCACATCAACAAAGGAATAGCTGTCGTAGAGATCGATGGCCCCCACCATACGGCCGGGAATATCCGCCTCACCGGCGATGGCGCCCACCAGATCTCCGGGTTTGATACGCTGATTCTTACCGATGTTGATAAAGAGTCTGACCATATCGTCATCCTCATATTTTTTCTTTTTGCCCTTTTTGCCCCGGGAACCCTTTTCCTCGTCCCGGTCGCGTTTGCGACGGCCCTTCTTGTCGCCATCCTTCTTCTTGCCCTGATTCGGGTTATCCAGCGGACGCGGGGCTGACAGATCGTCAAGGTCATCCTCCGTCTCCGGTTCTGAACCCAGGCGGAGCTTTAACAGCGCCGCTGCCAGTTCCATGGACGAAGAATCATTATCGAAAATGAACTGGTCGATGATCTCCTGCATATCCTTCAGAGTATCCGGCTCATTTTCAATCAGGGCCACAGCTTCATCCAGCACCCGGTTGGTCCGGTTATTGGAAATGTCATTGAGCGACGGCACCGGCTGGGGCTGAATGTGGGTCTTGCAGAAACGCTGAATGTCACGCAGCTTGTAAATGTCGCGGCCCACCACCAGTGAGAAGGCACGGCCCTTTCGACCGGCACGACCGGTGCGGCCGATGCGGTGCACGTAGTATTCATTGTCCTGCGGAATATCATAATTGAAGACCGCTTCGATATCTTCCACGTCGATGCCGCGGGCCATCACATCGGTGGCCACCAGGATTTCCACCCGGCCGGTGCGGAAGCTCTTCATGACCCGGTCACGCTGGGACTGGGTGAGATCGCCGTGCAGACCTTCGGCATAATAGCCTCTGGCCTTCAGTTCATCCGTCAGCTCGTCCACCTTTTTCTTCATATTGCAGAAGACAACGGACAGCTTCGGTTCATACAGATCAATGAGGCGACACAGAACCTCTGTCTTGATGCTGGGACGGATATCGTAATAATACTGGGTGATTTCCGGCACCGTCAGTTCCTTCCGGGCCACCTTCACCATGACCGGATCTGTCTGGAATTCATCCACCATTTTCCGGATTTCCTTCGGCATGGTGGCTGAGAACATCACGGTCTGACGATCCTCCGGCAGGTCGCTTAAGATGGTGCGCATGTCATCGATGAAGCCCATGTCCAGCATTTCATCAGCCTCATCCAGGACGATCATGGACACATGGTCAAACTTCACGGTGCCCCGACGCATGTGATCCATGACGCGACCCGGTGTCCCGACCATGATCTGGACGCCGTCCTTGAGACCGCGGATCTGTTTCACGATATCCTGACCGCCGTAAACCGGCAGAATGCGAACACCGTGCATATATTTGGCGTAGCGATGCAGTTCCTCCGACACCTGGATGGCCAGTTCTCGGGTGGGGCACAGAATAATGCCCTGCAGTTTTTTAAGATGAGGATCCACCTTCATCAGCATGGGAATACCAAAAGCGGCTGTTTTACCGGTACCGGTCTGAGCCTGGCCCACCATATCGTGACCGGCCAGCTCAACCGGAATGGCCTGCTCCTGAATGGAGGAGGCGCTGTCAAAGCCCATGTCACGCACCGCTTTTAAAATGCGGTGGTCGATGCCCAGAGCATCAAGGCTCCCCTCCGGGTAAACCGAGGCCTCAGCCTGTGCGGAATCCGCATGCTCTGTCGGCTCAACATTCTGAGTATCTGTATTTTCAGCATCGGCTTTCTCCGATTCTTCATCCGTTGTTGAATCAACTGCTGATGCCACTTCCGGATCTGCCGGCACAGCGACATTTTCAATGGGTTCTTCCGCAGCTGTTTCAGATGTCGCGTCTGTCATCGTCTCTGCTTCCGTATCGGCTTTTTCGTCTTCCATCGGCTTCTTTGATTCCGCCGGCAACACATCCTTCAGCATATCATCCAGTTTCTTTTCGTAGTATTCTCTCTCTGTCATATAAATTCTGTGTTTCCGTTCTTTTTGTCTGTTTGTTCTATTTTCTGCTTATTTTTTAACTCTATATTATATTATTCTGTATCGGCTTGTTGTTTCTTTTTTCATACATATTATTTATGCTGAGGCCGATGTCTGAACCGGTCATCCCGGCCCCGGCTAAAACAATTCTGCCACCAGATCGTAGGCCAGGCAAAGCCCCGGCAGCAGGCTGTCTTTTCGAATCCACTCCTCCCGGGTGTGGACACCACCGCCCCGGCAGGCACCAAAACAAAGGGCCGGCACACCGGCGGCCAAAGCCGCATTGGCATCCGTGGACCCGGCATTTTCAAAAGGCTCCTCGTGATAATACTGCCGAACCAGCGCCATGGCCCGCTGCTTCATCCGATCAAACACCACCGGATCGGTTTCCCGACCGCAGGGCCGCTCGCCGATGAGAGTCACGGTGATCGCACAGTCCTCGGACCGCAGCGCCTCCGCCGCCTTTTCAAGCTGTCGGCAGGCCTCCGCAAGATCCTCCCGGTCATCGGACCGGTACTCAAACAGCATCGCCGCATCCTCCGCAATGGTGTTGACAGAAGTGCCGCCTTCGATGATTCCCACGTTGCGGGTGGTGCGACCTCTTGACGGCAGCGGCTCACTGTACAACTTCTCAATAAGAGCCGCCAGACGTTCCGCTGCATTGGTCTTGCCATAATCCCGGAAGGAATGACCGCCCTCCGTTTTCACGGAAATGCGGTAGCGGCAGGACCCCACCGCTGTTGTCACCACCTCAGGAAAGATGCTGTCCAGGGTCACAAAGGACCGCATCCGATCGCCGTAATCCGCCATCAGCTGCCGGGAGCCCTTCAGATTGCCAAGGCCCTCCTCCGCCACATTGATAACGATGAGCACACCGCCCTCCTGAGGCTCCCGGTCCTTCAGGGCAAGGGCCGTCATGAGAAGCGCCGCCACATGGGCCGTGTTGTCCCCGATGCCGGGGCAACGGATGAATGTCTCATCCTCCGACCAGGGCAGGGCCTCCATATCCGGGAAGACCACATCCGCATGGGCCGCAAACACATCCAGCGGGCCATTTTCGATATCGCCGAAGGGCAGGATAAGATTCCCCACCGCATCGGTGAAAGCTTTGGAAAACCCATTTTCTTCAAGAAAATGCTGACAGAAGGCGATACGCTGTGTCTCCTGTCCGGTGGGTGCGGGGATCACCGCCAGCTCACGAAGGAGCCGATCCGCTGTTGCGGGATAGGCTGATAATGACGCAAAGGGATTCATGGACACGTCCTTTCTTCTTACAGGGGATATCGTGCGCTGCTGTTGTCGAGCGCACATTATTTTATTTTAGCATGAGAACGCCGTCTGCGATACCGCAAAAGTATAGCAAATCCAAGGCAAAACAGGGCCGGAATCCAGTAAAACTGCCCCTTTCCGCCGGTATTGAGGATTTCCACAGCCCGGCTGTCCCTCACGGTCACCGTCCGGGTCCGTCCCTCACTGACCCGGATCGAAAGCGGCTGGGTCAACAATTCATAGACCTGCCCGTCCGCTGTGGGGGCTTTTTTCTCCGTCACCAGATAGGTGCCGTCCGGAAGATCCGAAAAGACAGCATAGCCCGCGCCATCGGTTATCACCTCATAATCCGCCAAAGGTTCCGCCGGCAAAATCCCGACCTTGTTAAGATCCTCAAGATCTGCCTCGTATTGCCCGCCGGCATCGGCCCGCACCACCCGATAGGCTCCGTTGGACAGCCGGCACCGTTTCACCGGCCAAAGCTGCCCATTCGCGTCCGATGTGGACAGAGTGAAAACCGTACCGGACAGGGGCTTTGCAGACCCATTTTCATCGGAGGTGAGCTTCCGTACACTGATGCAGCCCTTAGGCGGACCGACGACCACCTCCACCTCGTTAGAGGGCAGTTTTTCCTCCTCATGGGACTGCATTTTCCAGCGGACGGAGGCCTGATTGGTCAGTGTTTTCCCCGCTGCCTCCGTCGACACCAATCGGGCGGTGATGGTGAGATGAACAGTATAGGCCTCCGGCATCGTCCCGTCCGCCGAGGTGCCGCTGTCATCATAAGCCCCGTCGTACCGGCACCTGACCCAGTTTTCAAACCAGGCAAGCCCCCAGAGGCGGGGCTCCGAGACCTGGGCGGATACGACCTCAAATTCCTCCGGCAGATAGTCCTCCAGGATCAGGTACTCCAGCATTTCCCCGGTTTCCACGCCGATGCGGGGGATGGTCTGATCGATCTGAAATGTCACGGTGCCGTCATCCGGTGCGATGTGTGCGGTATTGCTGTCAAAGGATGCATCCGTCCCCCCGGCCCCGATGATGGATTTCACCGGTGGCTCCACCGCCGCATAGATGGGCACCGACGAAAATGAGTTCCAGGCCTCGCCCTTCAGTGAACCGATGACGTAGGTTGTTGCGGGAGACTCATTTTCAAGGGGCAACGACACACTGTTGCGCGTAAAGTTGGTGCCGCCCAGAGCATCCGTCCAGGTGGCCTGCTTCTGCTCGGAGCTGCCGGGATAATACCGGGCCTGGCCGATGAAAACCGGCTGCCAGCCGTAATCCTCACTGTCCGGCGCATAGGGTGCCCGCACATTTAGGTCCAGAGACACGATATTGGTCACCGCTTCATCATCCGACGAGGCCGCATTGCCTCTGACACCTGACACATAGCCCGTCACCGCCTTGTCCTTCACGCCGGCAAATTCCCCGTAGCCGTCGTGGGACGGGATGGCGATGTCCACACCATAGCCTGTGTTTTCGGGATTCTTGTTGTTGTTGAGGGAATTGAAGGTAAGATACGCCTCCTGCGGCACGAAGTTTTCCCCCGTGTCCGCGTAAAAAAATGAGACTGTCACGTCCATCATTTCAATATTGTTGTACCAGTAGCCACCGAACATGTTGGTGGAAATGACCAGGTACTTTTTCCCGTCGGCCGCCGGCGCTGCCGTGTGATCGTAGGCCTGCGTGAGGCTGTTGGCCGGCCGGATATTGTCAAACCGCACCCGGGCGCCCACCCGACGGACCCGATACCCGTCAAGATAGGTACCCGCCAGAGGATAGGTCACCTCCACAAATTCATCCTCAGACCCCTGACTCGCAGCGGACATCACCGCCCGATAGGCGGGCAACAGCGTCCCCTCGGCCGACAATGACCAGTTTGATTTATTGGCAAAACCGATTTCCGCCGTCAGTGTCACGCCGCTTCCTGTGCGTACATTAGTCAGAGACCGGGCCGTGGCCATGGTGTTTTGTGCCAGAGCCGAAGAATTGAGATTGAGAATAGACAGACGGCTCTTATTGAGGGGCTCCGCCGACACCCGATCCGCCTCCCGGGCATTGATGTCACTCTGCTTCAGACTTGTCAGAAAGAACTTCTGGGCCGCCGTGCCGTTTGACTTATGAAGCTGCAGCACCGTGCCGTTGGCGATGGTCCCGCCGGTCACATCCAGCACATAACCCGTCTTCTTATGCAAAAATGTCACGCTCCCGTCATCATTGATGACCGGCAAAAAGAGCTGCTGTTCATAGGTGGTGGTGCGATACCACCCCTCCTTCAACACCAGCACCTTGTCACTTTCATTGGAAATGGTGGGGCGGATGCTGCCGGAGGCATAATCATTCAGCGCACTTTTTATGTAAACATAGTTACCCTGCGCCCGCCGGATGATCCAGCACTGAGCGTCCTTGCCGGACCATTTTTCAATGATGGGGGATTTGCCCAAAGTGGGCTGTCCGTTGGCCAGAGCCACCACATATTGCTGATTGCCGGCGCATGAGATCCGGTACATACCCTGGTCCCCGATAAATCCTGCAGATGAGAAAATATCATCGCCGGCCAGCACCTCCGTCGGCTCATCCAACGCACCAAAGGAGTCTTGAAGCATGTCCGCTTCCGTTTCCGCCGGATCCGATGCCGCATCAGTGTCCGGATCAGCTTCCGGATTGGCTTCCGTGTCTGCTTCCGGGGCTTTGCCGGGGTCATCGTCATCTGTTGCGCCATCGTTCAGCGTGCCATCATTTGCCGCGTCATCACCTGATGCGTCATCGGCTATTGTGCCATCGCCTGCACCACCTTCTGTCACGTCGCCGGATTCAAAATCTTCCGTTTCCGGACCGCCACCGCCGTTTTCTGTGCCGTCTGTTTCCGATGTCACACTGTCGGTGCCGCCGATTTCTCTGCGGCCGGCTTCAGCTCCGTCGTTTTCCAATTTACTGTTACCTATGCCACTTTCCGTTTTAGCAAACACCTTCTCATCATTTTCGAATGCCACCGCCTCACGCATTTCCACCCCGCTGCCCGCATAGGCCGTCAACGGCCCCGCCAGCATCAGGAAAATGACGATCCCGGCGACCACCAGCGCCGCGAAGCCCCGCTCAAAGCATCCTTGCCGGCTTTTCATGCTGTCATGTCTTCCCTTCCTTCTTTTTTTCATCCTCTGTCATATCCTTTCCTACGCTGCTCATCCATCCCGCCGGAAAAACAAAACCACCAGCACCAGAATGCCCGCTGCCGCCATCAGGCTGAACCACAGCCAAAGCCCGGCTGTATCGCCGGTCTTCACCGGACCGATCGCGCTGCCGGTACCCGATGCCCCGCCACCGGGTGTCTGATTGTCCCCGCCGATGCCCTTCTTCGGCACGGGCTTCGGGTAAACATGCACCGCCCACAGGACCTCCTCTTTGGCGCGCCGGCCATTAACCGCCGGGCGCTGAGCTTCCGTGAGCTGCTGGGGGATGGTCAGTGTGAACGGCTCCGACAGCCGATAGCCCTCCGGCGCCTCAAGCTGCCGCCCCTCGTAGATGCCGGGCACCAGCCCCTCAAAACACAGTTCGCCCCGGGCATCTGTGGTGCCTGTCAGCACATTGTCGATAGCCTCTGTCAATGTTAATGAAAATGACGCACCCGGCAGCGGTTGTGTCCCGTCTGTCCCATCCGCGTAATGGATCGTCACCGAGCCAAGGCGCGTTTCCTCTGCCAACACGCTGCTGGCCAGGTATAAAAAAAGCAGCGCCAATGCCGC
This sequence comes from Lachnospiraceae bacterium, assembly GCA_030526195.1. Lineage (GTDB taxonomy): Bacteria > Bacillota > Clostridia > Lachnospirales > Lachnospiraceae > Chordicoccus. The sequence continues at coordinate 216,615 of JAUNDG010000001.1, read as the reverse complement.
TGCCAAAAGCCCTGCGGCTTTCACCTTTTCTTTCATGTTGTGCCCTTTCCTATCCTCTGTCTCTTACACACACGTCTTCTATCCCCTGAGCCCGAATTGTCACCATTGTCTGCACAGTTTACATAAGTAATGTTATTCCCTCTTCGCCTCCATGACAGACAGACCGCCGGCAAAAATGCTGCTGCCGCCATGAGCACCGCGATCACCAGCATCTGGCCCTGCCGTTTTCGGACTTCCCGCACCGCGCCCGTGGCAACGGTCTTGTCCGCCTCCCGGTCCGGCAGTCGTTCCCCCTTCACCAGCAGGCGATGGGAGTTGATGCCGTAGGGTGTGCAGGTGTATAGCGTCACCAGATCCTTTCCCTCTTCAATCTGCAGGTAATCATCCGCCTCCTCCGGGAGCACCACGATGGTGGACACCACCTCATAAGTGAGGCATTCGCCCATTACCGTCAGGGAAAACATATCCCCCTCCGTCAGCTTCTCAAGGTCTGTGAACAAACGGGCGGTGGACAAAGCCGCATGGGCCGCAATCCCTGCATGGCTCGATAATCCTCCAATGGGCAAGGATGTCCCGAAAAAATGGCCCGCTGCCGTCAGCAGATCGTGACTGCCCGTGCCATGTACCACCGGCACATGCACGTTGATGGCCGGTATATCCAGCACCGCCATAATATCCTGACCGCCCAGTTCTGCCTCATAGGCCTCATCGGTGGCCATTTCCCCCTGATAGCGATAAGGCACTGATTTCTGATGATCCGCCAGCGCTTTGTTATACTCCCGGGCTGAAGAGAGAACCTGCCGTGTCTCATCGACAGCCATTTTCCCACAGGCCTCCTCATAACGGGCCGCCCGCAGACACCCTTCCGTATCTGTGGTAGCGGCCATCGTATAGGGATATAAAAGAATCGCACAGCCGATTACCACGCAAGCCGCTGTTAACAGGGCTCTCATACCGCCCGGCTGTCCGCCGCAGGCTCTTGCGAACCTGCGGCCCCGGCTGTCAGATCGGTCGTGATCAGACATGACGACGCTTCTTCATGAGCACAAGAGCCAGAAGGAGCACGCCGCCGGCGGCTGTGCCGTACATCACAAGACCGCGACCACCGGTATGGGGCAGGTCGATGGCCACCGCATTTTCGACGGTCAGGGGCACAATACCATCGGCCAGAGCAGTTGTGTCGGCCACAGCCTCACCATTTTCACCCTCAAAACCCACAAGGGCGCTGTCAAGAGACCCGTTGACCTCATCCGGCGCTGTCATATCGATGACAACCGGAGCCTTTAACAGGCTGTGACCGACGGGTGCGTTGATTTCCGTCAGTGTGTAGGTGGCGGCATCCAGACCGCGGATATAGAGATGACCATCCGCATCCGGCATAAAATTGCTGGTCAACGAACTGCCTTCTTCCCAATCCTCGCGATCAGCCACGTGATAACGGCCGGCCTCATCCTGCACGCAGGAAACCAGATCATCGCCGCGATAGAGTTCAAAGACAGCCTGTGTCAGATCCGCATCCGTCAGCGCCGCTGTTTTGGTGAGGTCAATCTCGTAAGTGGCCACTTCAGCTGTGTTGCCCGGCACGGTGACATCCTTCATCCTGTCGGCCCCAAAACGAAGAGAGGCTGTGTTGGCGGTCATGGCCGGCCCGATGCCGGCTGCCTTGGTGAGCACCGTGGTGTAACGGACATAAAGCTTTGCCGGCGCATCCAGAGCATTGACCTTGTCAAGGCCGTCCTCCGTTAAGGTGACAGAGAAATGCTGAGCATCTGCGGAGGTCACTTCATAATCCGCCTCCGTGAGAGCCGTGTTGGCTGTTGCCTGCCAGGTGCCGGTCCCCAGAGTCACCGTTTCCACTTCCACGAAAGCCAGCCCTTCGTCCATCTCATCGTCGAGGGCAAAGAGACGGGTGCTGCGACCATCGGCCATTTTCGGTACATCAGCGGTCAGCAGCATCGTCACCTCATCCCCGATATTGCGGTCCGTGGTCAGCGCCAGCTCGGTGCCGTCGCCGTCATTTCCGTTAAGAATAATCTCTTTCTTCAGGTTCACGGTATTATTTTTCGGATAAGCGGTCACATCATACTGCCAGAGCATACCGGGCGCATAACCGTCAATATCTGTCACGTTGGTCATGGGCAGCATCACCGTAAAGGGAGACACCGGTGACACGATGGCGGCTTCCCCGGGCTGCGCCTCCTGCCAGTCACTTTCCGCCACCAGGTAAAGACCCAGAGGCAGATCCGCCACTGTTGTCTTGCCCGTGTCGTCAGTGGGTGTCATTTCCGTGCCGTTGGCGGCGATCCATTCATTTAACAACACTTCACCGGAAGCGCTGTCGTCTGTTGCCGGCACCGCTTTGATGGCCTCGATAAAGGCACGGAAATTGTCGGTGGTGACCACCTGCTGTGTGCCCGCTGTTGTGGTCGTCAGCGTGACCCCAATGTTCTGCCCCAGGGTTTTCAGGTCATCGGGAATAGATGTCAGATGGTTAAGGGCCACATTGGCCTCTGTCAGCTGGGCCAGTTCCCCCACTTTGATGAATGAAAATGTCACGCCGGGGATCGCTGTCTCCCCTGCAGGAACCGCTTCCCCCTCAAGGCCGGTGCCGGGTGTTGTCACACCGCTGTTGCCCGTCAGCTTGTAAAGGGTCAGAGAACCGGTTTTTGTGGTATCGATCACCGACATGGTATAGTCCGGGCCGTCCGCCCAGGCACTCACCGGCATAGAGCCCAGCACCATGGCTGACATGCCGCAAAGCAGAAAACCGCGTGTCATGCATTTTGAAAAATGTTTCATATTGATCATAAGTCACTCCTTTTTAAGCGCACTGAACCAGAGTATCGCCGCAGATTCCCCAATCACGCAGCGGTACTGATAACAAAAGCGTCTTCACATAGGTCCCGGAGTTTTGACAGGAACCGGACATGGTCTGATGCAACACAGCTTCGTCCTGTCCCTGTCGATCAATAGAGCGGCCGCTCGATGGCGGGAGTTTTGAAGAGTGAGATAAGCATATCGAAAGGTGATGGATTTCTCAATCCAACGATTTTGACTTTTTCTGTCGGCATAAGGATTCACTTATGACTTTAGCGCAAAAAATAAAGGTCTGCTTTTGCAGGTAAGCAGACCTTTATGACAGGAAATGGGTGTTCACCCACACCTACATGATGATATCGCACCGGGAAGGGAGCCGGGTGCCTGTTGATATCCCACTATATATGTAGGCGTTATGGATTTTAATAAACTCCTACCTTTTTTGCAGGAATTGGATTCATCTTACACCTCTATTATTTTATTGTCAACACCCCTCAGAAAAGATTTTTTGAAAATAAGACATTTTTCGTATCCATTCACTTTTGTGGTCAAAGAAATGGCATAACAAGAAGCGGACGCATGGTCCGCTCGCTGTTATGCCGTAAAATACGTTTTATTCCTCTTTCGGCATGGCCATGAGTTCCGTCAGTGTCTTGCTGTCAAAATAATCATTGATCAGCTTACTGAACTCACGCCACATAGGAAATGTGGTGCAGGTCGGCCGCATCGTACACTTTTCGGCCTTCTGCCGCATACAAGCCACGGGCACCAGATCCTCTTCTGTCACCCGCAGAATTTCGCCAACAGTATACTCCTCCGGCTTTTTCGCCAGACGATAACCGCCGGTCTTCCCTTTTTTGGCCAGAAGCAAGTTGTCCCCCACTAAAGATGCCATAATTCTTTCCACATATTTCTGAGAAAGATCCTGCATTTCGGCAATCTCACGCAGCGAAATAAACTCACCCTCATCATAATGACTGGCCAGGTACGTCATGATCCGCAAGCCGTACCGTCCTTTAGTCGATATTAACATGTTTTACACTCCATTAGTTAATGCCCTGCATGCATCAACCCCATTATCCCACACACAGGTGGGTATTTCAATCACATCCTTTGTTTTTTTACATAAAAACCGTTTTTTGAGTGATTATTGACCCGGCACTCCAATGCCCGGGTATCAGAGTTTTCACCTCCCAAGACACAACAGGAGAAGGCCTGCCGACCTTCTCCTGCATACAATGCGTTATTCTTTTAGAAAATGGCTTATTTGCCCTGCACCAGCTGGCGGATAGCGCCCAGCAGTTCATCATAGGTTTCATAAGCCGGGAACTGCGGATAATCAGCCTTGATCTGGTCTGTGCTTCTGAAGAGGAAGCCGGCCTGGCTGGCCTGGATCATCCCCAGATCGTTGTAGCTGTCGCCGCTGGCAATGGTGTCGAAATTCACAGACTGCAGAGCCTTGACAGTCTTTGTCTTGCCGTCATCGATGCGCATCTTGATGCCGGTGATCTCACCGTTATCCGCCACCTCAAGAGAGTTGCAGAAAATGGTGGGCCAGCCCAGCTTCTTCATCAGCGGCTGTGCAAACTCAGTAAAGGTATCGCTCAGGATGATGACCTGGGTCATGGATCTGAGCTCGTCCAGGAATTCCCGGGCACCCGGCAGCGGATCGATGCGGCCGATGGTTTCCTGAATTTCCTTAAGGCCCAGCCCGTGCTCCTTCAGGATGCCGATACGCCATTTCATCAGTTTATCGTAATCCGGTTCGTCGCGGGTCGTTCTTGTCAGTTCCGGAATGCCGCTCTCCTTGGCAAATGCGATCCAGATTTCGGGAACCAGAACACCTTCAAGATCTAAGCACACAACGTACATATTGTAATCCTCACTCAATTATATTTTAAAAAATGGTTGTCCAACGACATTTACGATTATACGGGTTTCCCCAAAGGGAATCAAGTTTCACCGGCAAATCAGGCCAGCCACTCCCGCATCAGGGCCACCTCACGGATATACCCGGCCTCGTCATTGGGAGTTTCCAGCACAAAGGGCAAATCCTTCAGCGCCGGATGCCGCAGCACCCGCTTCATAGCCTCGGCACCGATACAGCCCTCGCCCAGACGGGCATGGCGATCCTTATGGGCACCACACACATTGAGACTGTCATTGAAATGGATCGCTTTCAGCCGATCAAGCCCGATGACCTTATCAAAGGTGGTGAGCACCCCGTCCAGGTCATTGACGATGTCATAACCGCCGTCCCAGACATGGCAGGTGTCCAGGCAGACACCCATTTTCTCAGAAAGCTCCACCCGGTCGATGATGGCCCGCAGTTCCTCGAAACTCCGACCGATCTCCGTGCCCTTGCCCGCCATGGTTTCCAGCAGCACCGTGGTTTTGGTGTCCGGTGTCAGGGCTTCATTTAAGGCATCGGCGATCAGCGCAATGCCGGCCTCCGCCCCCTGCCCCACATGGGAGCCCGGATGAAAGTTAAGATAATGGCCCGGCAGCGCATTGAGGCGTTCCAGATCCTCCTTGAGCACATTGCGGGAAAATGTCCGCACATCCTCCTTGGCCGCGCACAGATTCATGGTGTATGGGGCATGGGCCACCAAGCGACCGAAGCCCTGCTCATCCATGAGGGCCTGCAATGCCTGCATATCCGGCACATTGAGGGGCTTCACACTGCCGCCCCGGGGATTGCGGGTGAAGTAGGCAAAGGTGTCCTCCCCCATTTTGATCGCCGTTTTCCCCATGGCCAGATACCCTTTGGTTGATGAAAGATGAGAGCCGATAAAAGGCATATTGATTCCTCCGAAAGCCGGCCTCATGAGCCGGCCTGTCATATTTTTTGAAAGCGGATTCCCGTGCCGCTCTTACACACCCACCTCAGCCAGGAAGGCTTCATACCCCTTCAGGGTTTCATAAAGGTCGGCTTTGGAAATGCATTCCCAGGGGGCATGCATGTTGAGCACGGCCACACCGCTGTCGATCACGTTCATGCCGTACAGCGCCAGAATGTACGCGATGGTACCACCACCGCCCAGGTCCACCCGGCCAAGCTCAGCGGTCTGATAGACCACCCCGTGCTTGTCCAGCACACGGCGGAGTTCTGCGATGTATTCTGCGTTGGCATCATTGGAGCCGGATTTACCCCGGGACCCGGTGTATTTATTAAACACCATCCCCTGGCCCATGAAAGAGGCATTTTTCTTTTCAAAGGCAGAGGCATAGGTCGGGTCAAAGGCTGCGCTTACATCGGATGAGAGCATATAGGAATTGGCCAGCGCCCGGCGCAGATGGAGCGCACTGTCATCCCCGGTCAGCGCCATCACCTCAGCCAGGGCATTTTCAAAGAAATGAGACCGCATGCCGGTGGCCCCGACGGAGCCGATTTCTTCCTTATCCACTAAAATGCAGCAGGTGGTGCGTTCCGGGTTATGAACATTGAGCATCGCCATGAGGGACGGATACGCACAGACACGGTCATCATGGCCGTAGCCTAAGATCATGCTGCGATCAAAGCCCGCATCCCGGGCGGGACCGGCGGGCACCACCTCAAGCTCGGCGGAAATGAAATCCTCTTCCACAAGGTCGTATTTATTTTTGAGGAAATCCAGAACCCCCGCCTTAACGGCTTCCTTCTCCGGTGATTCATCCTTTTTCTTGCCGTGATAAACCAGGGGCTGATGACCCACGATCACATCCAGGGCCTCCCCTTCGATGACCTTGGATGCGGTTTTTTCCATCTGCTGCTGAGCCAGGTGAATGAGCAGATCGGAAATGAAGAATACCGGATCATCCGGATCTTCACCCACATTCATTTCCACCGTGGTGCCGTCCTTTTTGACAAACACACCGTGGATGGCCAGGGGCAGGGTGACCCACTGATATTTTTTCACACCGCCGTAATAATGGGTATCCAGCAGCGCCAGGCCCCCGTCTTCATACAGCGGATCCTGCTTCACATCAAGTCGCGGGGAATCGATGTGAGCCCCCAGGATATTCAGACCCATTTCCATGGGCTGCTTACCGATCTCAAACATCACCAGGGATTTATTCATCTGAACGGCGTAGATCTTATCGCCGGGCACCAGCGGTGTGCCGGCGGCGATGGCCTCCTCCAGCTCCACGTAGCCGGCGGCCTTGATCATGTTCACCATGAGATCCACACATTCCCGTTCTGTTTTTGCTTCGGAAATGAAGCGGCGGTAATCCTCTGCGAATGCGAAGACCGCCTTCATATCTTTCTGTTTATAGCCCTTCCAGGCATTAGCTTTTTCCATAAATGTATCTCCTTACACGGCTTTCGACGAAGCCACTATTTCTCTATTTTAGTTTTCCACGAAGTGGCTGTCAATTATAGCCGTCACCGCGGGCATTTTGAGACTTTCTGAGAAAATGAGTTCCTCCATGAGCGCCGCCACGTTATCTTCCGCGTGCTCCACCTCCCGTGAAAACATGCGGGCAGTCTCGATCTGACCCACCTCCGGGAACAGAAGATCCATATCCCGGATCACCAGCCAGCAGAAGGTCGAAAATGCCGCTTTGCCGTAAATATCCGCATCTTCCACGGCCCTTGAGAAATACCGGAAGGTGAAATACACCATGAGATGCTCGTAGGCGATCTCCCGCTCCGACGTCATGCCGGCCACAAATGAGCGAAGCGCCGCTTCGTAGCAATCCGGTTCGGCCATGGTCTTTCGGAAATGGTCCATCACGCCCTGCCATTCTTCATCCAGCACCACCATGACATCAAGGATTCCCAGTCGCTCCTCGAAGGCCTCGGCGAGGGTGAGCGGTGCGGTCTGCATCTCATCCGCAGGCGCATCATCCCTGGCGTCACAAAGAGCGGCATCGCTTAAGTCGGCATCGCCATACACACCGCCGTCGGAGGTCGTTTTTCGGGACTCCTCGTCACAAACATCAGCCGCCTCGCCATAAATGTCAGCCTCGTCGTTTTCGTCTTCGAGTTCCTCCGCCATCATCGCATCCAGGGCTTCGTTCACCTCATCCTGAACCTGCCGGCAGTAGGTCATATACTGCACGATCCGCTCATGAATGGGATACTGCCGATCCTGCAAGATCGCCAGCGCCTCGTCCCGCACCCCGTCGATAAAATCGGGATCCAGGAAAATCGCCTCGTCCTCCTCGGCCTCATTTTCATCAGAGTCAGCCACCAATTCCCCAAGCGCGACTTCGTCGTCAGAAACAGATACTCCCGACAGCGCATCTTCGTCAGCAAACGCGGAATTTCCCGGCAGCGCAGCCTCTTCATCCGCCTCAGTTTCCGCCAGCTCCGCCGGATCCGGCACTTCCACGAAGGTCAGCTTATCCGTCTTGCCGAACAAAAGCCGCCCCACTTCCTCGCAGGACAGGGACAGCGTCCGCTCGATGCGGTCGCCCAGGAAACGGGTGTAGCGGGGATATTCCGTGCACACCACGCTGATGTTCGCCTCACCCATTTCCAAAATGATGTCGCACAGCCCCCGCTCATTCAGGAAGGGGCAGGTTTTATCCTCTCTTAACGGAAATGTGTGGAGGGTCTCTCCATCCTCTTCAATATCCAGAAATGCCTCCCGCAGCCGATCCCCGAAGGGTCCCGGCTGGCGGCAATAGGTCTCATAGGTTTTATCGTCAATATCCAGCTCCCACCCGATGCAGCAGCTGTGGCGGCAGCGATCCGCCGTGCAGACAAAATCCTTATAAAAATCAGGTACGCGCATAATCCTCTCCCATTTTCATATCTCATACGGTCCCACAAGCCTCTGACAACAGGCAACCGAGGCCACTCTTCTTCAGCAGCACATCTTCCGGGAAATCCAATGGCCGGTGTCGCCAAATTCCCGAGCACAGTGGGGCATCATGACTTCAGAAAGACTCAGCTCTCTCCGCGCAAAATCTCGCCCAGCACCTCAAGGGCACCGCCCAGGGCTTCCGGGTCCAGATCGGAATAATTCAAAATAAAGGTGTGGCCCTCCGCCTTCGCCGGCGCCACGTAATACTTATCAAGGGCCGTCAGGCGGATCCCCCGCTCAAGGAGCCGCGCCTCGATCACCTGATTCGGCAGTGTTGTCTTGAGCTGCAGCAGCAGATGGAGCCCCGAGTCACTTTCCATGACCCGGCACAGATCCTTCACCCCACTGTCCCGGATCGTCTTCAGAACCGCCTTCCGAAGGCGCGTGTAATACAGCCGCATCCGATTTAAATGGCGCTCAAAATAACCCTTCCGAATAAAGGCCGCCAGTGTGTACTGCTCAAAGTTCGACACCGTGCAGGCGTAGAACCCCAGTTTCTCCCGGAACACCGGCACCAGAGCCGGCGGCAGCACCATATAGCTGATTCGGATCGTCGACGCCAGCGATTTGGAAAATGTATTCATGTAAATGACAGAGCTCCCGGGATCCATACCGGCCAGTGCCGGGATCGGTTTTCCCGTCAGTCGGAACTCGCTGTCATAATCATCTTCAATAATATACCGCCCGGCCTCAGCCCGCGCCCAGGCCAGCAGCTCATACCGCCGGTCCGCCGGCATGGTGATTCCTGTGGGGAAATGGTGCGTCGGGCTGATGTGCACCACTTCGGCCCGGGTCTGCCCCAGAGCCTCCACCGACAGCCCCTTTTCGTCCAGAGGCACATGCACCACGGAAGCGCCGTGACTGCGGTACACCTCCGCGATCTTCGCATGCCCGGGATTCTCAACGCAGCAGATCTTATCCCGTCCCAGCAGCTGAATGATGAGACTGTAAAGATACTCCGTCCCGGCCCCGATCACCACCTGCTCCGGACTCACCACCATCCCGCGAAACTCCGACAGATGATGGACAATGGCCTCCCGCAGTTCCCGAATCCCGCAGCCCGGTGACACCGTCATCAGGTCCTCCGTTTTTTCGGAAATGATTTCGCGCAGGAGCCGCGCCCATATCGAAAACGGGAAGCGCTCCGCAGCGGTCTGATTTGATGACAAATTGAGAAGCGGGCCGTTTGCGGCACGACTATCAATTCCGAGCCCGGCAACCGCGGCTCGTCCATCACCGCCGATTCCGCCAACCACGGCGTCCGTTTTCATCGGCGCCGCATAAAGCTGGCGGATGCTCGAAATATCCGCCACAAAATATCCGCTCTTGGGTTTTGAGATCACATAGCCCTCGGAAATGAGCTGAGCATAGGCATTTTCCACCGTGATGGTGCTGACCCCCAGATGCTCCGCAAAGGCGCGCTTGGAGGGCAGCTTCTCACCGGCCTTCAGCACATCCCGCCGGATATCCTCCTTGATGGCCCGGTAAAGAGCCTCGTACATGGGCACACCGCTGTCACGGTCCAATTCGTAAGTTAACATAATTCTCCCTCTGTTGATGCAAACTTCCCCCGTAATCCCCGCTTAAGACGCTACATCTTTGAAGCGGGGGAATGCTTGCTGCGAGTAAAGCGGACACTCGCAATCCGCTTTGCTACTTGCTCGTGAACCGCAGCTACCTTCGGTAGCCCATCAGCAGGGGCTTTTACCCCTGCTGATGCAAGCATCCCCCGTAACTCCGCTTAAGACTCTGCGTCTTTGAAGCGGGGAATGCTCGCTGCAGTTCAAATAAAGCCCTGCCGCTTCCGCAGCAGGGCTACCCAATCAGACGTGATCCACATCCATATGATCGAAATCATCAAAATCGTTGTCGTTATCGTCATCCGCGCCGTGGTTCAGGATTTCCCGTGTCGCCACACGCTTTCTCTGACGTTCATCCTCCACCAGCTCTGACAGGCGTTCCTTCACGCTTTCGCAGTCCCGGATGTTCTTGAGTTCAAAATCCCTCATGCTGGAATCCGTTGAACAGATCACGATCGTCCCCAGACCAAAGATGCGCTGGATAAAGGACCGCTTCAGACCCAGGTCGCGCACTCTGTAAAGACGCACCTCGTCCTCGCGGATCGACAGCATCCCGCTCTTCACAAACAGCCGGTCTTCGCTGAGGCTGTAAACCGTAAATGTCCAGGGCAGGCCGCACCAGAGACGTTTGCGGGCACTCCACAGAATCTTTTTCTTCGGTTTAAAATCCACTGTCTGTTTTGCCATGTCATTTCCTCTCTTTAACGTCCTGATATGTTGTGAGCGGTTATCCCATTCATCAGGCCTCACCGCTTTTCCGTTTCCTTCTGACCACCATCCGCAGGTGCCGTCATGACATCAACGAATGGTCACTATCAGAAGTATTGTACCACACTTAACCCACCGTTGGGGCGAAAACAAACCGCTGCCACCACCTCATTTTCGAAAGAATCTTAAGAAAATAGAGTTCCCGCCTGCTTCAGGCCTCGCCTCAGCCCTCTGCGTTGTCCTCCGCCTCCGGGCCTCGCCTCAGCCCTCTGCGTTGTCCTCCGCCTCCAGCTTGATGCCGGATAGTTTCTCTGCCAGGTTGTTCTGCAGGAAATAGCGACCGCCCTGCTGCGTTTCGAGGAAATTCTCCCGAATGTCATTTTCGGTGCGGATGATCTCCTCCAGGAGCTCCCGGGCAGACATCCGCCGGGCACCGGCGCCGAAGATAATGAGCTGCTCCACCGCATCGGAGGTGGCCACCGTGACGCGATATTTTTTAGATGTCAGGTCACGGGCTGCCTTCTCGATGTACTGGTCCGCCGTTTCCGCTTCCTTTGTGAAAATGACGCTGATGTTGTGATAGGTCATGACGGATTCCTTCCCGCCGCTGACCTTGTAGGCATCGAAAATGAGAATAACCCGGGTCTTCCGGAAGCCGGCATAATTGGACAAAATATCCTTCAGCCGATCCCGGGCCGCCTTCACATCAAGCTCCGTCAGATCCCGCAGATTTTCCCAGTCGAAAATGACGTTGTAGCCGTCCACCAGCAGGAATTCCGGCACCGGTCCTTCCGTCTTTGGCTTGGCGTACCGGGGCTTCACCGGCGCCGCCGGGGCGGAGGCCTTCAGCACCTTCCGCTCATTGTCCGGATGATGAAGCTTGGACTTGATGGGCCCGTAAGTCCGCTCGAAGATCGCCACCAGTTCATCCTCAGCCGCCCGGATCTGCCGCTCGCGCTCATCATAGGTGGGCTCTTTGCGCCCGGCCATGCCGGCCCGGGACACACCCACCGTGCGCTCGCCGCCGGTCACCGTCAACATATCGGAGCGGTCCGCCTTAAGGCCGGACACGTAAAGGGCACCGGACATATCCCCGGTGTATTCCCGGGGAGCCCGGGCCACAGAATAGCCGCTGTCCACATGAGCCATTTCCGGCACCTGATACCAGGGAATGACGGTCCCGGCCCCGTGCTCACAGAAAACAGAACCGGAAGGGTTCCGAGTGTCCGCGTCGGGGTCGTAACCTATTTTCTCAATAATACTCTGCGGATCCGGGCAGGGGCGGTATTCGCCCACCTTCACCTCAATGCGGCCCTCACCCTTGGTGTAGGAGGCCAACTCATCCGCATAATCCGCCAGCTGGGACACGGCCACGCTCCCGGTGAGCACCGCCCGGTCGCCTTCAAATTCCGGCGCCTTCATGTCCGCCTGACGTTTGGTCATATCCGTCAGCAAATGGCCGAGGCTTCCCTGGGGCAGCTCGATCCGGAAATCATACCAAGGCTCCAGCAGCACGTTGGCCGCATTCATAAGCCCCTGCCGCACCGCACGCCGGGAGGCCTGGGGGAAGTCCCCGCCCTCCGTGTGCTTTTCGTGGGCCCGGCCGGCGATGACGGAAATCTTCACATCGGTGAGGTCTGATCCCGTCAGCACACCTTTGAGCCGCTTGCCGGACAGGTAGGAAATGATGAGTCTCTGCCAGTTCCGGCTCAGCACGTCCACCGAGCACTTGCTGTCGAAGGTGATGCCGCTGCCCCGTTCCCCGGGCTCCAGCAGTAAATGCACCTCCGCGTAGTGACGGAGCGGTTCAAAATGGCCGATGCCGATGACCGGTTCAGCGATGGTTTCCTTATAAATAACTGAGGGCTGCTCGAAGGCGATCTCAAGCCCGAAGCGCTTCATGGCAAGATCCGCTAAAATTTCCCGCTGGATCTGCCCCATCATGCGCACGGTGATCTTCTTCAGCCGCTCGTCGTAATTGACCGCCAGCATGGGTTCCTCTTCCGACAGTTCCCTGAGCTTCCGGTAAGCCGCAAAGGCATCCTCCCCTTGACGCAGCCGCAGCTGCCAGGTGAGCACCGGCCGCATGAGACCATCATCGGCCTGTTCCTCAAAACCGAGGCCCTGCCCCGCATAAGTCCCGGTAAGCCCGGTGACGGTGCACACCTCTCCGGCCAGCGCCTTATCCAGCTGGTCATATTTCTCCCCGGAATAGCGGCGGATCTGATTGATCTTTTCGGTCACCGGCCCCTCATCATTTTCGAAGGTCAGCTCCTGCCGGACGGCGATAGCACCGCCGGTGATCCGCATATGCGTCAACCGCTCGCCATTTTCATCACGGGTAATTTTGAATATACGGGCGCCGAAATCATCCCCGAAGGTGGGCGCCTGCCCGCACACATTGAGGGCCTCGATGAGTTCATCCACACCCTCCAGTTTTAGAGCGGAGCCGAAAAGCACCGGTGTATACAGTTTCCGGGCCGTCAGCGCCTGAAGATCCGCGGCCGTCACCGGATCGCCCTCCATAAAACGCTCAAAGAGCTCCTCATCCAAAAGGGCCAGGTTTTCCTGCATGTCGGGATCTTCCCACTCATCAAAGGGCAGCACCCCGTCCCCCAGTTTAGCCTTCATGTCAGAAAGCAGAGCCTCCCGCACCTCGGCCGTCCCGCCGAGATTCTCAGCCTGATCCATTTTGTTGACGAAAATGACCGCCGGCACGCCGTAATGCTGCAGCAGGCCCCACAAGGTCCGCACCTGGCCATTGACGCCGTCCGCGGCGCTCACCACCAGAATGGCCAGATCCAGCACGCGGAGCGTCCGCTCCATTTCCGGAGAAAAATCCGCATGGCCCGGTGTATCCAGCAGGGTGTACGTGATATCCCCCTCCGGCGCATGGGCGATGAAGCGGGTCTGCTTTGAGTAAATGGTGATGCCTCTGGCCCGTTCCATGGCATCGGTATCCAAAAATGAATCCCGGTTATCGACCCGCCCCAGCTTCCGGATCATGGCCGTCCGATACAGGAGAGCCTCCGACAGGGTCGTCTTGCCCGCATCCACATGGGCCAGGATGCCGATCACGCGATGTTCAGTCGTTGCCATAAGTCACCTCAACGCAGATTTTTAAGTTCCTGCAAAAGCTCAATGTCCTCAGCCGTCACCTTCATATTGGTGGAAATGGTGTCCTCACCCGGCCGGGTCATACTGATTTCGAAAATGGTGCCCTCCGGCACGCCGCCCATGAGTTCCTGGGTCATAAAACGGACGATCTTCGGATGGCGTCCCTTGAACTGATTAAATAAAGACATGATCTTAAATGCGTCTTTCGGATTTGTCATGATGTACCTCTTCTATCTTTATATTTGTCATTGCGGCAGTCAGCCTCTGAGCCGGCACACTGCCCCTTATGATTTTGATGCAGTTTCGGCTCGCTTCGCCGTCTCGGCAAAATCATGCAGGGCCCGCCGCCCGATGCGGAAAATGCGTTTCAGGTTAATGCTGTTCTTGCCGCCCTGCCGTTCCCGGAACGTGATGGGCAGCCATTTGACTCGCCGGCCCATTTTCACCATCAACGCACTCACCAGTGCGTTGGTCAGGGGCTCATTTTCGGAAATGATGCCAAGGCACGGCGCCAGGGCCTCCCGTTTCATCAAACGGAAGGGGGTGTTGGGGTCCACGAGCCTCACGTGAAAATAGTAATGCAGCACGGCCGCCAGCACTTTGGAGACACATTTCCGTGAAAACCCATCCTTCCGGCCCTTGCGATGACCGATGAGCATGTCATAGTCATGACGGTTCTGCCAGAAGGTGTCAAATTCCGAGGCCAGGGTCTGGCCGTCGGAGTCTGTCTGGAAAATGAAGTCCGCGCCGGACTCAAGAGCCATCTGATACCCATGGTAAATGGCCGGGCCGTGACCGCCGTTTTTCTTGTGAATCACGGACAGGAGCGGCCGGGTGGTGGCCAGTTCATCCAGGATCCGCCCTGTGTCGTCGCGGCTGCCGTCATTGACGATGAGCAGCCGGGCCTCGCAGGTGGCACCGTCCGTATGGGCCTCCGCCACGGGGTACCAGTCCTCCACCAGGCGGGCGATATTATCTTGTTCGTTGTAGGCCGGTATGACCAGATACAGTTTTTCCATAACTACCGTCCTTATTTATTTTTTTCTGACCCTTGAGTCGATTATATGACTTAATGATCCAAGTCTGTGACGGGCTTTTCCAGGAGGAACATGGCCCGCTTTTTCTATTGGATGGGCAGTATTTCCGCCCTCCCATAATCTTTCAGAACACACCAGTAAAACGGACACTCGCAATACCCGCAGGGCACGATGTCCGGTTCACTTTCTAACACGCGCTTTGAGAATGACCGAATGTGCCCGTATCGTCCTACGCGGCGAAGCGCATGAGTCCCAGGACCAATAAATGGGCCGGATAAAAGATGTAAAAGCCCCATTTGAGCACCTGCCGCATTCGAGGTGAACAGGCGGCCCGCTGCCCGTTATAGGCAGACACCATCACAAAGCCCGCCAACAGCGGCATGATGGCCGCGCCGATTCCCGACAGCAATGCCTCGGGCAGATAGGTCAGAAGACCGGGCGCTGCCTCCTGACTCAAAGACATGGCGGCGGCTTGCCGTCCGGCCGTGACCAGGACATCCCATTTCATTAAGGTATGCTCCACGAAAATAATCGCAGCGCCAAAAGAGAAAGCCTTGAGGCGCCCGGCAGCGTCATTTTCATAATATAAAAACAGGAGCACGTAAAGCGCGGCGGAGATACTCCAGTCACAATAGCAGCCCAGCACGATGCACAAAATGATGAGCACCAGGCGGGCATGGCGGTCCGCCACCTGCTTGTTGATGACAATGATGAGCAGGCACAAAAGGAGCGACACCATCATATTGAAGCCCCGGAAATCCCACAGGCCGCCGGGGGACAGGGCCAGCTGATAGGGGAGCTGGGACAGCACCGCAAATATCAGAAGGCGGGTGCCGTAGGCTTTGAGGGAGCGGGTGTAGCGGTATCCCTCCACCAGAAAACAGCACATGACCGGCGCGGTAAAATAGCCGATGTCCCGGAGGATTTCCTGCAGAAGCGTCCCCTCGGGCAGAAGTGCTGAGGCGGCATGATTCACCAGCATGGTGAGCATGGCCACCATTTTGATCATGTCACGATTCAGCCCCCGGGAGGCAGGTCCTGCTGTTGCCATTGTTAGCTCCTTCAAAAATTTTCTGTCGCTCACAGTATAACACAGAAGTGAGGGTTTCACTTTTTCACCGGCTGATTTGCGCCACTATTTTTACCCTGATGTTTCAACCCGCATGTTGCAGCGCTGCCTCATAACGGCTTTTTACCGGCGGCACCGGCCTTTTGGGCGGCTCGTCTTCTGAGACGATAGAGCCCTGTCTCAAACCGGGCTTTCACCATGGCCAGCTGCTCCCGTCTGTCATAGTAATGATTGTCGACCGTCTCAAAGAGCGTCATATCGAACATCTCATAATGGAGGCCCAATCGCCCGGCGATATAGGCTGCGCGCTTTTGATGAAAGGTGCTTGTCAGAAGCAGCACCGATGATAGTTTCAGGTCCTCAAGGCAGGCCTTCAGCGCCGCAAAGGTTGTGGTCCCCTTCGGACAACTGCGCAAAGCATCTGAAGGCAGATGATAGTCCTCAAGAAGTGCGGTCTGCATGGCCTTTGTGTCGTCGATGTCGCCGACAAGATAAAAGGTCAGGTCAGACCTTATCTGCCACATGGCCGCTGCCGCTTTCAGGCGGCTTGACAGAATCGGCGGAATCGAGCCGTCATCAAAGAGCTTAGCCCCGAGAATGACCACATCAGCAGGGGCCGTCTTCAGATTGTCAAAATTAATCTTTTTCATGTATTTCCTGTGACAAAGGCAAAACCAGATGAGACAGATTCACATCCACGATGCGGGAATAGGTGGACTCATGAGCCATTTTCGTCAGAATCCGACGATTCATTTCAAACTCTTCCCAGACCTCGCCCCGTTCGATACGACTCACCGGGTCGAAGATCTTGCCGGTATCGATCAAGGTGATGATGCACCGATCCTCGGCAACCGTCACGCGAAGATCCACGAAAATAGGTTGCGGATTATCCCGGTTGACATATCGAATCAGCTTATTGCACTCTTCAACCAGTAAAGAAGCTTTCAGCACCATTTCCGATCGCGGGATGACCGGTGTCAGATGATCCGCCACATCCCGGCTGACATTAACGGTGGCCACTTCATCAAGGGTATAGGAACAGGCGTAAACATCCGGACATTTACCGTTGAAAAGCTGCGGTCTGATAAAGGAAATGTAGCGGCTGCCGGCAAGCAGCACCACGGCTGTCCCCACCAACTGGAGGATCAGCAGAAGGCTGAAAGAAATACCGGCAAGACCAATAAGTCCCGCCAGGATCAGGAGACTGTTCCCGGCCACCGAAAGATACGTCGCCTGTTTCACGCGATTGACCGTCAGCAGGAAGTACTCGTTAAGATTCGCGTAACACAGCATGATGGCGGTCATCGATGTGAGAAAAAGACACAGGCGGAAGGTATTCATCATGACCCCCGGCTCCAGGTTATAGAAAAGCCCGATGCCATAAGCCCCGGCATTAACGATGGCAAAGATAAGCAGGCTGACATAGGCCTGAGCCTTCACCGCAGAGTGAAAGGTCAGAGAAAAGCCTTTCTCGTCCCTGTCCACAAAGAACATATTAAGCAGACACTTGGCCGCCCCGTCGATGGTCTGGGTCAGACTGTAAAACAGGCTGTTTACGGATGTACAGATCCCGATGGCGGCTAATGCCACAGTCCCGCCGCATACCAGGTAGGCCTTGTTGATGATGATGGAACTGACCGCATTCAGACTATCCTCAAAAAGGTAAATATACCCCAGAGACACTTCTTCCTTTATATAGCCCACATACTCTTTCCGGTGCTTTAACACCTCAAAATCCGGTTTAGTGGTGCATTTCTGACTGAAAATATGCGTCAGACTCCAGCAGTAGCCAAAGAAACCGGCCAGACAGGAGGCCAGGCTGATACTGAAGATACCGCCTTTAAAGACAAGCACGGCACACAGAGAAAACAGAATGTTCAGGATATTGGTGATGACCATCCGCATCCCGAAGAAGCTGAAGCGCCCGTCTGTCCGAAACCCTCTTTCCAGACAATAACCACCGATATTGATCGGTTCCAGAATCAGCATGGGCAGCAGATAGGCGAAGCTGTCTGAGATTAGTGTCGCATCCTGTGTAAAAAACCCGAATAACGGCCGGCTGACCACAAAAAGGATGCCGCACATCACCGCGTAAACACCCACAATATTAGTCAGTATCGCCGCAAAGGCTCGATTGGCTTCACGATTCTGACCCTGACTCTTATACGTAATGAGAACCTGTGTGGTTCCGCTCAGAAAGAAGTCCTGCACGATGGTCATGCATTGAATAACCGGCACCACCAAAGCGATTGCGGGAATCGCCTGCACCCCGACGAATCGTGCGGCGATGATCGAATCGATCAGTGTGACCAGCAAAGCGCCGATACGGGATGACGCATCGCCGATCACCAGCTTGCCAAGCACCTGATGGATCAGTTTTGTGGATCTTTTTCTTACTCTATAAGACATAACAGAATAACCTTTGCTATAAGTCAAGAAAGACCCAGAGTCACCCTCTGTGTCCTTCTCAACCAGTATACGACAAAATCGGTTCGGATTCACCCTTCGTGCGGTATTTTCCCGCTGAGGTCTTGCAAATACAGATATTCTCATAGCCCGGAAGGCATGCTGCGCTTCACGGCAGGTTCGAGCATCACAGTTCTCTTCCCACTCCTGAGCACAAGTCTCTGTATCATCCTATCAGTCGTCACCAACAAAAAGAAGGACTCCGGATTTTGAGCGGTCCACAGTCCTTCTGTTTTTTCAAAGCTATTTATTTTTGATTGGAAATATTTAATCCACAGGGTGCCCTGTCCGCTTCGTTGCAGGCTTGTCAAGCACAGTTCCCAGGAGCGCGAAACCCCATTTCCGAAAACCAACCACTCTGATCAATCAATGTTGATCAGTTCGTGATAGAAATCGCCGTAATCCTTGCGGCCATCCTTTGTGAAGGCGATGGCACTGCGGGGATGCTGATTAAGAAGACCGGTGGCCAGGTACTGAAGATCATAACCCCAGACAACCCCCTGCTCTTTCAGCGGGATGATGTGATCCTGGATGAAGCGGAAAACCTCATATTCTCTGTATTTGGGATTCCGCAGGAAGCCTAACAGAAGTTCCATGGCGCAGTTGCCGGCGCCGCGGCCCATGCCGTTGTAAGTGGCATCCAGATAGTTGATGCCGTCACCGCAGGCTTCGGCTGTGTTGGCGAAAGCCATCTGCATATTGTTGTGAGCATGGATACCCAGTTCCTTGCCGTACTTGTGGGCCACACTCTTGTAAACATCACAAAGACGTTCCATGGCTTCCGGATAAAGAGAACCGTAGCTGTCTACAATATAAATGACATCCACCGGTGACTGCCCCAGAAGATTCAGGGCTACGCGGATATCGGCTTCCTGATTGGTGGAAATGGCCATGATGTTGCAACTTGTCTTGTAGCCTTTCTTCTTGGCGTCCTCGATCATTTCGATGGCACCGGGAATCTGATGGATGTAGCAGGCCACCCGGATCATATCGATGGGGCTTTCATCCTTCGGCAGGATGTCCCGACGGAAATCTGTCCGGCCAACGTCAGCCATGACGGCAATTTCCGGACCACCTTCTTTTTCACCGACGATGCGACGAATGGCTTCGTCATCGCAGAATTTCCAGGGGCCAAACTTGCTTTCATCAAACATATCCTTTGAAGCCTTGTAGCCGAATTCCATGATATCCACACCGGCTTTTTTATTGGTCTGATAAAGAGCTCGAGCAAACTCGTCAGTAAAATAAAAGTCGTTGCAAAGACCGCCGTCCCGCAGCGTCGCGTCCACGACGCGAATCTCTTTTCTGAAAGCCATTAATTGTTCGAGCTGTTTTTCCATGATAAAGTCCTTTCCTGACGGCGGCGGGAGTGGAAGCCTCATGCACCAGCCCCCTCATGCTTTCGAGCGAGGCATGTGAAGCAACACCATCCTCATTTCAAGCGAGCCCAATGCATCGATGTACAAGGTTCGTGCCACCGTTAACTTTTATTATTTAATGTATTAAAGTGAATTATATCAGGTTTTTAGTAAAATGGAACCCCCTAATTTATTATTTGTATGCCAATCCTGTCCCCGTCCTGAACCTCCCGCCCTGACCAGCTTCGGTTCCCTGGAATCCCGTATTCTTGCCCTATCTCAGGGAAGTTGGCCTCTCGCCATGCCGTCGGCTTCCCTGATTCCCTGTATTCTTGCCCAACATCAGGGAAGCTTTCCCCTCTACAGCCCGCCGGCTTCCCTGATTCCCTGTATTCTTGCCCAACATCAGGGAAACCGGCCGTTCAAGAGAAAAAAAGATCCCCGGAACAAGGCCTACAGCCTTGTTTCCGGGGCAATTATTTACATAACTATAATTATTATCAAGTTGAAGGTTTGCCGGAATTTTCATCGGGCACTTTTTCGCCCTCCTCATCCGGCTCATCTTCCGATTCGTCGTCCGGGACATGCTCCGACTAGTTGCCTGTTGCATCATCAGGCTTCGGCATGTTTCCGGTTTCATCATCATGCTCCAACAAAGTTACAGTTTCGTCCTCTTGTTGACATTCATTTTCATCTTCTGATTGGCATCCGGTTTCGCCGTCCGGTGCATTGCAGTAGCCATCCAGTTTATCTGATTTGCCGCAGTGCAGAATGAGGAAGATGATCAGGAAGCCGCCAACTGAACCGGCATAGAAACCGGAGCCTACGGCAACACCCATACAGGCGCAGGCCCAAAGGCCTGCGGCCGTGGTGAGACCACGAATCCGATTATCCTTTGTGACAAGAATTGTGCCGGCACCGAGGAAACCGACCCCACTGATAACCTGAGCGGGCAGACGCGCCACATCCCCGGTCCCGAAATTCCGGTTAAGGTAAATGGCCACCACCATGATCATACAGGAGGCCACGCACACAATCGCATGAGTCCGAGTCCCGGCCTGACGACCTTTCTTCTCACGCTCCATACCAATCACGAAGCCAAAAATGGCCGCCAGTGCCATTCGGATCACAGCCTGAACTTCGAAGCTGCAGAAAAATCGCATCAAAACATCGGTTATTCTCATATTGTCACCTCCTCAAAAAATACACGGCAGAAAACAATTCCCCGCGCTTAGCAGAATCTCTCTCGTTACTTCATTCCCTGCGACTTTGAACTGCAGCGAGCATTCCCCCGCTTCAAAGACGCAGAGTCTTAAGCGGGGGTTACGGGGGAAGCTCGCATCAGCAGGGGTAAAAGCCCCTGCTGATGGGCTACCGAAGGTAGCTGCGGTTCACGAGCAAGTAGCGAAGCGGACATCGTGCCCTGCGGGTATTGCGCGTGTCCGCTTTACTTTCAGGTAGTCTTACGAATTTAGCATTGCTCACCCCGGCAGTCGGGCCATGAGTTCATGGCCATGGTCCTTCAGCCAGCGGTTCCATTTTCGATAGTCGGGATACACCCGCAGAACCTCAGCATAGAAGCGCTGCGAATGATTCATTTCCTTGCGATGGCAAAGCTCGTGTACCACCACAGAATCCAGGACTTCAAGCGGTGCTAACAGCAGGAGGCAATTGAAATTAAGATTTCCCTCTGCCGTGCAACTGCCCCAACGGGTTTTCTGATGGCGGATCGTGATGCGGCCGTAGGTGACGCCCACCTGCGGGGCGTACAGTGCCACCCGCTTCGCGATCACCTCCCGGGCCTTTAAGGTCAGTTCGGCCAGCGCCGCCTCCGTCAGTTTGTCTGTGGTAGCTGCCACTTGTTGCCGTTCCCGGGCTCTTGTCAGATGAGCTTCGATCCAGTCCCGATGCTCCAGCACAAAACGATCGATGGCTCCTTTTGATGTGCGCCGCGGAGCTCGCACCAGGAGCTCGCCATCCTTGATTTCAACGGCGAGGGTGCGGCGATCGGAACGCACGAGACGATATGTTATCTTTTCCATACTCTTATTATAGACTGCCATCTCATGGGTTGCCACAGGGAGGTGCCGATTCCGGCCTTCTACTTATATATTTTCACTGTCAGGCGCACGCACAAAACACCCGCATGTCATGGAATCCATGTTTCCGCTTTTTCTCCGAGTACTACTGATTATTGCCTGACCATGATTATAGCCTGAACAACTTTATTGTACACGGAAAGGTAATTTTTTTATAACAACCGTCGCGCACCCGCATAGCGGGTGGTTTATATATCGTGCGTGCTTATTTCTCTTCCCGAGAAACCCGCAAACGCACTCAACAGGGTCTATCCGACCCATAAAATAAAATCAGGCCATGTGAAGATTTCTTCACATGGCCTGTGCACATTTTCCTCAGGTTAAACCTGATACTCACATATTGTTTGTTGTTTTTGGGTTTTGCGCATCCTGTTACTCAGATACGCCTGTCGATCACATTACAGATGCAGGACGCGGTCTTTGATTTCCTGGGTCCGGCCCTGGTTCCAGAACTGGGTACCGATGTAACCGCAGGTCCGGCGTGCTACGGAAAGGTGATCCTGATCGCTGTTGCCGCAGTTCGGGCAAACCCAGATCAGCTTGCCATTTTCGTTCTGACGGATCTCGATCTCGCCGTCATAACCGCAGACATCGCAGTAGTCACTCTTGGTGTTGAGTTCGGCATACATGATGTTGTTGTAGATAAACTTCATCACAGAAAGGACAGCCGGGATATTGTTCTGCATGTTCGGTACTTCCACGTAGCTGATGGCGCCGCCCGGTGACAGCTGCTGGAATTCAGATTCGAACTTCAGCTTCTTGAAGGCATCGATTTCCTCTGTTACGTGAACGTGATAGCTGTTGGTGATGTAATTCTTATCTGTCACACCCGGGATGACACCGAAGCGCTTCTGCAGACACTTGGCGAACTTGTATGTGGTGGATTCCAGCGGTGTGCCGTAGACGGAGTAGCTGATATTTTCGGCAGCCTTCCATTCGGCGCACTTGTCATTCAGCTTCTGCATAACAGCCAGAGCGAAGGGCTTGGCTTCCGGATCGGTGTGGGACTTGCCCATCATCCGCATGCACATTTCATAAAGACCGGCATAGCCCAGTGAAATGGTGGAATAGCCGTTGAACAGAAGCGGATCGATCTTTTCACCCTTGCCAAGACGAGCCAGAGCGCCGTTCTGCCACAGGATCGGGGCCACGTCTGAGACGGTACCCAGCAGTCTTTCGTGACGGCAGCGCAGAGCACGATGACAAAGTTCCAGTCTTTCTTCCAGGATCTCCCAGAATTTATCCATGTCGCCTTCGGCTGTGCAGGCCACGTCCACCAGGTTGATGGTGACAACGCCCTGATTGAAACGGCCGTAGAACTTGTGGGAACCATCCGGATTCCGCTGGCTGTCTTCCACTGTCAGGAAGGAGCGGCAACCCATGCAGGTGTACACATTGCCGCGCTTGTACTCACGCATTTTCTTGGCGGAAATGTAATCCGGCACCATACGCTTGGCGGTGCACTCAGCCGCCATTTTCGTCAGATACCAGTAGCGGGAATCTTCGGAAATGTTATCTTCATCCAGCACATAAATGAGTTTCGGGAAGGCCGGTGTGATCCAGACACCCTTCTCATTCTTAACGCCCTGCATACGCTGACGCAGCACCTCTTCGATGATCAGCGCCAGGTCATCACGGGTCTGCCCTTCCGGCACTTCATCCAGATACATGAAGGCTGTGACGAAGGGTGCCTGACCGTTGCAGGTCATCAGAGTGATGAGCTGATACTGGATGGTCTGAATGCCCTTCACAACTTCTTCGTGAAGACGCATCTCAGTCAGCTTGTCGATGATGGCATCGTCCAGCGGTTCACCGCAGGCTGTTCTTTCTTCGATAACCTGAGCGCGGATCTTCTTACGGCTGATATCCACGAAGGGCGCCAGGTGAGCCAGTGAGAATGACTGGCCGCCGTACTGGTTGGAGGCCACCTGAGCCACGATCTGTGTGGTGACGTTGCAGGCGGTGTGGAAGCTGTGGGGACGCTCGATCAGTGTTTCGGAAATGACGGTGCCGTTCATCAGCATGTCTTCCAGATTGATCAGGTCACAGTTATGCTCTCTCTGAGCGAAATAATCGGTATCATGGAAATGGATAATGCCGGCGTCATGGGCTTCCACGATTTCCGGCGGCAGCAGGATACGACGGGTCAGGTCCTTGCTGACCTCACCGGCCATGTAGTCACGCTGTGTGGAATTGATGACCGGATTCTTGTTGGAGTTTTCCTGTTTGGCTTCCTCGTTGGCCCGGTCGATCAGAGCCAGAATGCCCTCGTCTGTTGTGTTGGACTTACGGGCCAGATTTCTCATGTAACGATAGCGGACATACTTCTGAGCGACTTCAAAACCGCGCATTTCCATGATGCCCGTTTCGACCATATCCTGGATATCTTCCACGTGAACCGCATGGGAAGATGTGGAAACTTCCTTGGCAATGGTCTCGGCGATGGCCTGGATCTGGAATTCATTCATCTGATGAATACGGTCAACTTCGTTGTTGGCCTTTTCGATCGCATGTACGATCTTGGTGATGTCGAAGGTGACCTCCTGGCCGTTTCTTTTAATGATATTGATACGAACCTGTGTTTCCATAATATATTCTCTATACTCCCGTACGCCTGTATTCACTGGGTTTTTGAGCCCTACAGGCGACATAACATCTCAAACCCTTACTAAATATTGTTGCATTTGAAAAGTGAGGTACTATATTTAGTACCCCACCATAATACACTACACCTCTTGATTTTGAAAGTCATAAATCTTACAAAAATAGCCAAAGAATCTGCGGATCTTTCGTAAAACCACAACATATTGTCGATATGTGGATATCTTTATCCACTATATAGTGTGGACAAGTGGCAGATCCCCTGCATTTTGTTCAATCCTGCTTTTCGAAACGTCGCGCGCCGCACGACCGTCCCCAAACGCAGGCAGCCGCTGTACCGGTCAGGTCACGCCTATATATGGGCGTCAAACAGCGGCGTCAACATATCCGAAAACAAACCGCTGGCGGATTCTATCGGATCACAGCTCCGGCTCCATAAACGCCATCACCCGGGGCAGCGCCTGCTCCCCCGCTTCCCGGCCGATCTCATAAACCCGCAGCAGTTCCTGCTCATCATGGCAGGTGGACCCGATGCCCAGCGCCTTTGCCGGCCGGATCACCAGCACCTCACCGGCCGCTTCCTTTTGACGGATATAGTCAACCGTTTCATTATAGACCTCATGACGCACGGACAACGCCTCGAAAATGGCGGGTGTTTTCCGCAGCAACGGCTTATAGGCATTCAGATGCTTCATTTTCTGCTTACGGTAATCCTCCGGCTGCGTCAGAATGATGACGTTATGCGGTGTCACATGTTCCTCAAACCAGCGCACCGGGATCGAATCCGCGATGCCGCCGTCAAGATACTCACGACCGCCGATGGTCACCGGCTTTGACACCACCGGCATGGAGGCCGAAGCCCGGTACCAGTTCATGTCATCCCCGTCGCCCCGATCGCATTTCTGATAGGCCGCCCGGCCGGTTTCCGCATCCGTGGCCACCACATAGAAGTCCATGGGATTGGCCCGGTAGGTCTCCAGATCGAAAATGTCCAGTTCGTAGGGCAACTTGTTGTAGCAGAAATCCGCCCCGTAAATGTCCCCCGTCAGCAGCCAGGACCGCAGGGAGCAATAGCGCCATTCCTTGCAGAACCGGCGATTATAGCGGATCGCCCGCCCGATCTGAAGCGATTTATAATTGCAGCCAAACACCGCACCGGCGGACACGCCGATGGCAGCATCGAAGGCCACCTGGTTTTCCATCCAAACATCCAGCACGCCCGCGGTGAACATCCCCCGCATGGCGCCGCCCTCCAAAATGAGGCCGTTTTTCTGTGTCTTTTCCATTGTTTCTGTCATATCCAAATCCTGCGTTCCCATCATACCTGAAGCCGTCGCATCGTACTATTCACGCTCTTCGCACGACAAGTGCCCGTTCTGCCGGCATCGATCTTTTCTCAATCCTCGCACCACGCGTGCCCGCTCTGCCGGCATCAGTTTTTCTCAATCTTCGCACCTCTTGTGACGATGCGAACATGACACATGATAGCATAGTCTCTGCCGAATTACAGGCTTCAGTTTCACGAAAATGTTTCCTCCTTACGCCCTTCGGTGCTATACTGTTCCTCGGTTTGCGCCTCGACACGGAGACAGGCGGGACACCCATTTTCGAAAATGGGGCTCTCGGAGAACGACAGTCATCCGCTTCACCGCCAAATACTTCAGATAATACGCAGGCCCCTCCCGTCATCTTAAGACACAGCGTCTTTGACAAGAGGGCATGCTTGTATTAGTTTACATAATCACAATGTGATACTTCCGATAATAAAGAGAATGGATAAACTATGGATACAATAACATCAACACCCACCGCCGGCACACCGGCGGGCAAAACCTCACCCTGGCAGAAGCTGCCGGTGATCTTCATTTCCGCCCTGGCCTGCTGCGCCCTGTGGGGCAGTGCCTACCCCTGCATCAAGATCGGCTATGCCCTCTTTGAGATTCCGGCGGATTCCCCGGCTTCCCAGCTTTTGTTCGCCGGCCTTCGATTCTTTCTGGCGGGCATCCTGACCCTCATCATGGGCGGATTCATCAGCCGGAAGCTCCTGCTGCCGAAGAAATCATCCTGGAAGGGCATTTCCCTGCTGGCTCTGACCCAGACCGTGGTCCAGTACCTCTTCTTCTACCTGGGCCTGGCCCACACCAGCGGCGTGAAGTCCTCCCTCGTGGGGGCTCTGACCACATTTTTTGCCATTTTCATCTCGGCCCTCATTTTCCGAATGGAAAAACTGACGCCGCGAAAACTACTGGGCTGCGTGCTTGGCTTTGCCGGTATTATCATCATCAACCTTTCCGGCGTGGCGGGCATGACCTTTGATTTCCATTTAAATGGCGAAGGTTTCATTCTCCTGTCCAACCTGTCCTACGCCTTTTCATCAAACTTTGCCCGAATCTTCTCGCAGAAAGATGACCCGGTGATGCTGAGCGGCTGCCAGTTTGTGCTGGGCGGTCTTGTGCTCATTCTGGTGGGGGTGCTCACCGGCGGGCATCTCGCGATGACCGGGATTGCCGGTGTGGGGCTCATTCTCTACATGGCCTTCATTTCCGCCGCGGCTTATTCGCTGTGGGGCATCCTGCTCAAATACAACAGTGTCTCCACCGTCACGGTGTTTGGCTTCATGACCCCGGTCTTCGGGGTGCTCCTTTCCGCTCTGCTTCTGGGCGAGCGGGGCGAGGCCTTCAGCCTGAAGAGCCTGGTGGCCCTGGCCCTGGTGTGCCTCGGGATTCTCATCGTCAACACCACCATCGGCA
Source organism: Lachnospiraceae bacterium (assembly GCA_030526195.1). Lineage (GTDB taxonomy): Bacteria > Bacillota > Clostridia > Lachnospirales > Lachnospiraceae > Chordicoccus. The sequence goes on along the minus strand of JAUNDG010000001.1, from coordinate 189,218 downwards.
CCCGCAAACGCCAGAATCACTGATGCAAACCGAATTGACACTGATTATCTCTCGAAAAGGGCTTTTTCAGGGTTAGATGCCGATTCATTGAATCATTCAATAAAACTAAATGAACCAAAATAACAGGTAAAGCGGACATGCGCCCCGCAGGGCGCGATGTCCGCTTTTCTACTCGTTCTTCAGATTTCTCCGGTCTTAATAGCCTCCAGGACTTCCAGGAGATCATGATAGATGCCCACGCAAATGGCTTCTTCTGCCTCGGTGGGGGGCACGATATCCGGGATCATGATGGTGTCACAGCCGGCGGCGCCGCCGGCCTGCACGCCGTTGACCCCGTCCTCAAAGACATAGCACTCTTCCGGGGCAAGGCCCAGAGCCTCGGCTGCCTTAATGAAAATCTCCGGGTCAGGCTTACTCTTTGTCAGATCCTGTCCCGACAGGATGGCATCAAACACATTTTCTAAATGAGCGCCGGCCACAAAGGCATCAATGCGTTCGTGAGCACTGGCCGTGGCCAGGGCGATCTTAAAACCATTTTCTTTAAGGAAATGCAGCAGCTCATGAAGCCCTTTTTTCTCCGGGATATGCTCCCGGATCTCAGCATTCACCCGGGCCCGCACGGAAAGCCGCAGCTCATCCCCGTCAATAAAGGGATAATAGCGGTGGATCACATCCAGGGTATACTGACCGCTGGTGCCGCCGATGTCCCGCAGGAAATCCGGTGCGAACACACCGCCCCGCGCTTCCACGCCCTCCCGCCAGAACCGACGGTAGAGCATCTCCGTATCAATGAGGGTACCGTCCATATCAAAGAGGGCCCCTTTTTTCTTAATATTTTCCATTTTTTCTCGCCAATCACTATCGTTAGCAAAGCGGACACGCGCACCCCGCGGGTGCGATGTCCGCTTCTTGACTTGCACTTCATAAACCTCTTTCAGGCAACCCACACGTCGAGTAACCCCTTCTCTGATCAGTCGATGCGGGGCAGCCGATCGGCGGTTCACCCAATCCGTCAACACGCCACAGATCAAGCCCGACCGGCCGGACCGTTGCCGGCCTTCTCTTCATCCAGGGACAGTGACCAATGCATCAGGCTGCTCACCGGCACGATCACGATTTCCGACTGCACATCCATGATGGAGGGATCGTAATAGCGACGCCCCAGGCACAGCACTTCAAGGCGATGACCGTCGCGGCAGATGATGGAATGACGGAAATACACCATGTCATCCCCGGCCAGCGCTGTCTTGACCATCTTCCCATAGGCTTCACGCTCGTACTCGGGAATCAGTTTCATCTGGTTGAGACGCCGTTCCCTGACCTCCCATTCCGGATAGCCGGTCATCTCGAAGAAAGCCTTATTGGCTCTCACGATAGTTTCCGTATTATCCAGATAATAACGGGCAAAGCGGATCGGTGTGATCAGATTCCCCGCCAGCTTCACAACAGGCGGTGCCTTACGCACCGGACTCTTCGGCTTTTCAAGGCTTTCGGGCGGAATCATCATCTCGCCCTCTTCACGGACCATTTTCGTAAATGCCTTGGCGACGCGGGGATCAAAATGAGTCCCGGCGCAGGCATCGATTTCTGTCAGAACTTCCGATTTCGGTCGGCTTGCCTTATAAGCCCGACGGCTGATCATGGCATCATAGGAATCCACCACCGCAATGATGCGGGCCAGCAGCGGAATATCCTTACCCTTAAGACCATCCGGGTAACCGGTGCCGTCCCATTTTTCATGATGATAACGCACCATGGGCGCGATGTTGACAAGATAGGGGGAACTCATGGCGATCTGATACCCCTTTTCCACGTGGGTCTGTAGCACCTTCCATTCGTTCTGCGTCAGACGTCCCGGCTTGTTGAGGATTTCCAGCGGGATACCGATCTTACCAATATCATGGATCTTACTCAGCAGCGCCAGCTGGCTCAATTCAAGATCGCTCAGACCCAGTCGCTGCCCCAGCTTCTGTCCCATAATGCCGGTTCGCAGCACATGGGCTTCCGTGTCTTCATCCGATTCCTTCAGGGCCTGCATCAAAGAGGCCAGCATCGGCGCATGACGGGATGTATCCTCCATCATTTTCTTATTACGTAGGGATTCCATAGCCCGTCTGGCCGCAGCCTCCACATCCGTCTCACCAGCCTTGGATTCACTGACACCGCACTGGAAGGACACGTCAAGCTTCTGCCGAATCGTTTCCGTGATGTCCAATACCTGCGACTCAATCATCCCCGGACAAAGGACCACAATAGCGGCTTCACGTCCGCGGACAAAATAGCATTTATCCGGATAGGCGCTGCGCACCTCCTGAGCCAGACGGCGAATCAGTTTATCGCCGGCCTGCCGGCCCTCGTTCCGGTTGATATCCGACAGACTGTCGATATCAAAAAAGGCCAGTGTGAATAACGGCTCGAAGGTCTCGGGATGCATGAGCCCGTACTGCAAAAAGGCATCGTAGGTGACAAATCCGGTCAGAAGATCGGTCTGCCCCTCCTGTTTTGTGAACACCAGCAGGGTTCCGGTCTTCCGCCCCAGCTTATCCTGCATGTTCTGAAGGTCGCAGCGGATGGCCTGCGCGCCGGCATGATCGGTCAGATAATACTGGAACGTCATTTTCCCATCCGGCAGCTCCTGCGGCATTTCCTTCGGCAACTCCGCTGTTTCAAGATTCTGAAGAAAATGGTTCAGTGTCAGGCTTTCATCCAGAGCCATCTCAGGCATCAGTTTTGCCGCCTGCTGATTTGACAGCACCAGATGATCCGTGTAATCAAACAGCAGAACGCCCTGATCAACCTTATTGACGATAACATTTCGGAAATAGCTCTCCATCCCTGCCTTGGCGTATATGAAGCAGCAGCTGTACACAATGACCGCCGCCAGGCCATAGCCGTAGATGGAAATGTCGATCGTCGTGAAAATGCCCCGGTTCGGCATAAAATCGAAAATGGCATTGACGCCGCCCATAATCGCCAGACACAGCAGAGTCAGGATATACGGGCGATTGTAAGCTCCCGGCAGTGTGGTGGCCCGATAGAGCAAGAGCGCCATAATAATGCCGATCAGCACATAGTTGTACACAAAGTGAATGATGCCCAGAGTATGCCATTCAAGCAGATAAACCGGGAAGGCATCCGGCTGGTACATATAGTCGATGCCGATGACCTTGATGGGATTGATGGCCAGCCAGACAAGCTCGAATCCCATAAAAACATGAGCCACAGCTGTCAGTTTACGCAAGCGGCTCTTGCTGTCAAACCGACAGAACTGAATGGTGAACATCAGCAGAGCATTAAGCAACATATCCATGCCGGCAAAAAACAGGCTGGAACAGACTGACACCATCCGATACTGATCGGACAGCACACTGAAGAGATAGGAAAAATTGACAATCAAAGCCGCCAGGCAGGTCAGGGCCAGAGTTTTGCCGGCTGCATTTTTTTTGCGCATCGACAGAATGGCCACGCCCCCGTCCAGGATGGCAACTATAATCGTTAAGGCTATGATAAAGCTTCTGACAGACAAGCGATGTCCTCCCCTGAAAATCCCCAATAATGTGAATCTTTGTTCACTTTGTGTAATTTTTCACATTTATTTTTCAATTATAAGCGCAATGGACAGAGTTTCATAGCATTTTCTGTGACATTTTATCGGACCTGACAGTTTTTTACGATGCGCACGAAAAAGCCATCGAGGGATTGTAAAAAAGCCCGAAGGCCTGTTGGCCTCCGGGCTTTCCTGATTCATTTCTGAGCTCGCATACGAGTCCGGCAGCCGTAAAGCCGCCAATTCATTAAGGTGCAACGGCCTTAGCGGTAGTCATCGCATCATGGGCAGCCTCTGGCTGCATCAGCTGTCCTCGGCCATCCAGCAGACCTCATAGCCATCATCGAGAACACGGACGATCTGCTCAGCCTCATCCGGCATCTCCTCTGTGGGACAGAAGGTATCGCCTTCATAACGCACACAGGTGCCGCAGCTGGAACTCAAGGTACGGGGCACCGGCATCAACGTGGCCGGCCAGCCGCACTTATCGCACTTTTTTTTGAATTTCATAGCCCCGAAATGGGAATAGAAAGTCGCAATGTACGTCATGAGTCTTATTTGGACAGGGAGACAATGATGTCTTCGCCGTCTTCTCTGGCCTCTGCCTTGTAACCCTGGCCTTCGGCATAACGGGATACATTTTCGCAGGCTGTTTTGTTGTCAACCAGGATTTCGTAGGCAGCTTCATTTCCGGCAAGGGCCTCCATTGTCAGGATGACCGGTTCCGGGCAGGATAAACCTCTGGCATCTACTCTTGTCATTTTCTAAACCTCCTGTCAGGCGTTTTTCTTATTAAAGGTGTTGCAGGATGCAATGATGGCCACAACGATGATGCCGATGATAACGGCGATCTTACCGTTGGCTGTCGGGCCTTCAGCGCTGGAAGCCAGACCGAAGTTGTGGCAGAAAGCAGCACCGGCGACGAGACCGATCACTGTCAGAGCGCTGTCGGAGTTACCTTCACCGGTCAGAACCAGCTGACGCAGCGGGCAGCCGCCCAGCAGGATGCAGGCGAAACCGACAAGGAGCATACCCAGCAGGTTCCACAGACCGTCTGTGTGAGCGATGGCCTGTTCGGCAAAACCTGTCTTGAAGAAGGTGTTTTCTGTCACAGCATTCAGGATCAGGTTAGAAGCCAGACAGCCGACGAAGATGGCGATGAAACCGGAGATAAGACGAGCATCCTTGAAGAGGACGACATCACGGAAGCCACCGGCCATGCAAAGACGTGTCTTCTGAGCCAGAGCACCGACAATAAGGCCGGCCACAAGGCTGATGGCAACAGCTGCATGCTTGGAGCCCGGGCCTTCTTCTGAGAACATCAGAACGGCCGGAGCGGCAACCAGCAGGATGAGCAGAACAACCTGAATCACCGGCATGGCAGCGCCTTCAAAGACGGACTGTTTGTAGGATCTCTTCAGAGAGAAGCCCTTCTTCAGGAAGAAGACACCGACGAGAACACCGAGAACGAAACCGACCAGACCCAGGATGGCATTGAAGTCACCGCCGGCCAGACGGATGATCATTCTGAACGGGCAGCCCAGGAACATCAGGCAGCCGACCATCACGAAGAAACCGAGCACGAAGCGGGTCAGCGGTGAGCTGCCGCCGCGGGCTTTGAATTCCTTTGAACCGACAGCCATGATCAAACTGCCGAGAACGATACCGATGATTTCCGGACGGATGTACTGTACCGGAGCGGCACCGTGAAGCTTCAGAGCACCTGTTGTATCTCTGACGAAGCAGGCGATACAGAAGCCCATGTTTGTCGGGTTACCAAACAGTACCAGCACGGAGGCAATGACACCGATGATAAGCCCGGCAATGATAATACCGAGTTTTGTACTTTTTTTCATATTGATTCCCCCTCAAAAGCGAGTTATATTGATTTAGTAATCGTATCACTTTGTGAAATGATTCTCAAATTTGAATTCATAATAGAACACCGCCATTTATTGAGTTTCGAATCGAATTGTCACTTTTTGTCAAACCAATCGACTCAACTTCCCTTTTTTGCGTTCATGTCATCTCAGCATGACAGCCGGGCTGGTGTTTCTTATACAGAAAGGACCTTCATGTCACCCATCTACCTTGACAACGCCGCCACCTCATTTCCGAAACCGGCCTGCGTGCCGGAAGCCGTCACCGCCTTTATGACGGGCTGCGGCTGCAACATTAACCGGGGCGGCTACGCTTCTGCTTACAGCGCCGCATCAGATATTTTCGACGCCAGAGACCTGCTGGCCGATTTTTTTGGCGGCGACGATCCGGGCCGGGTCATTTTCACAAAAAATGTCACCGAAAGCCTGAACATCATTCTGAAGGGGCTCCTCAAAAAGGGCGATCACGTGTTGGTCTCCTCCATGGAACATAACGCGGTGATGCGGCCCCTGGTGCAGCTCGAGGCTCAGGGTGTCTCATTTACGCGGGTGCCCTGTCATTCCGACGGCACGATGGATCCTGACACGTTGGAGCAGTATCTCACCCCCGCCACCCGGGCCGTGGTCATGACCCACGCCTCCAATGTGTGCGGCACGGTGCTGCCGGCGGCGGCCATCGGCGATTTCTGCCGGCGGAAGGGTCTCATTTTCATTATGGACAGCGCCCAAACGGCCGGGATTCTCCCTGTTAATATGAAGGAAATGGGGATTCATGCCCTGGCCTTTACGGGTCACAAGGGGCTGCTCGGTCCCCAGGGCACCGGCGGTTTTGTACTGGAAAAGGATCTGGTCGATAAGATCGAGCCCATTCTCTCCGGCGGTACCGGGAGCTTCAGTCATTCGGAGGAGGTGCCGCTGGTGATGCCGGATCGCTTTGAACCCGGCACCCTCAATCTGCCGGGGATCATGGGACTTTACGCGGGACTGAAATGGCTCACGGAGACGGGAATCGATGTGATCCGCCAAAAGGAAGAGGCTTTGACAGCCCATTTTCTTGAAGGATTGAAGCCTTTAGAAAATGAAGGGTTTCTCAAGCCGGTGGGTCTTCCGGGCGCGGAGGGCCGTATGGCGGTGGTGTCCGTCAATATGCTCACCATGGACAATGCGGATGCCGCCTTCCGGCTGGACAGCGAGCACGGCATTATGACCCGGGTGGGTCTCCACTGTGCCCCCTCGGCCCACAAGACACTGGGCACGTACCCCGCCGGCACGGTGCGGTTCTCCTTCGGCTATTTTAATACAGAAAATGATATTGAGTGCGCTCTTAAAGCACTTTGGGAGGTATGTCATGGAATTTAAGCATTTGCAGGCATTTGCCACCGTGGTTAAGTACAACAGTTTCACCAAGGCGGCGGATAAGCTTTATCTGACGCAGCCCACCATCAGCTCACAGATTCGTCAGTTGGAGGAGGAGCTGGGCACCACGCTTTTGCACCGCACCACGAAATCCATTCAGGTGACGGAGAAGGGGATGGCGCTTTATCGCTATGCCGAGTCTATTCTGACCCAGCGGGATCGCATTTTCCAGCGGTGCTCCGGGCTTGACCACTGCATTCATGTGGCCGCTTCCACTGTGCCCGCAGCCTGTCTGCTGCCCCGGGTGCTGCCGGCATTTTCGGATGCCCATCCGGATGTGACTTATGAGATCAGCAAGGGGGACAGTTCCACGGTGGTGGAGGCGATCCGGAACGGCCTTTTTGACCTGGGTATCATCGGGACTTCCTGCAAGGATAAGGATCTGACGGTGCTTCCCATCTGTCCGGACCACCCGCTGCTCATCATGCCCAACGAGGAGCCGTATCTGTCCTGTATGGCCGATGAGGATCTGAGCTGGCTTAAGCGTACGCCGTTTATTCTTCGGGAGAAGGGATCGGGCAGTGCCGCGGATGCCGCGGATCTTCTGCAGCATGTGGGGATCAAGGAGCAGGATCTGAAGATTCTGGCCCGTATTGATGATCCGGAGCTCATCAAGTCGCTGGTCATGAACGGGATGGGCGTGGCGATTATGTCCTCTCTGACCATTAAAAAAGAGGTCGAAGACAATCGTCTTCTGACCCTTGATCTGATGCCCTCGAAGGAGAGCCGGTGGTTTAATATTATTTATCCGAAGAAGCAGATTCTGCCGGATTACATTAAGGATTTTATCAATGCGTTGATTGCCGGCGGGGCATAAGCCTCAATGGTTCCCGGACGCATGGTGCTCGGATTAATAGCCAATCTAGCGGCCCCGGCCCGCACGGTGCTCGGCACGCGCGTCGTCCCCTTCAGCCCTTCGGTCTTCAGGCTCCTTTGGGGTGTTGGCCCCCGGCCCGCACGGTGCTCGGCACGCGCGTCGTCCCCTTCAGCCCTTCGGTCTTCAGGCTCCTTTGGCGAAGTGTGCCTGCGCAAACGTGCGAGCCGGGGGCTTGGCGAGTCGAGGGAGGGGCAATCGCTCTTTGCCTCAAAAATCCACAGTTCAAATCCATGATAATTCAGAAAAACACGAACCCTCGCTGAAGATGCTGTATCTTCAAGCAAGGGTTCGTTTGTTTTGTCACTAATACAGGTAGCCGTACTACTGATTACTGATATTAATCGAGTATTTTGTCCGGCACGAATTGGCGGTAGTCGCTGCTGACGAGGCGGTAGTCTACGCCGCGCACATCGCCCATGAGGCTGTCGTGCCAGCGGGGGGCGCCGTGGCAGTGGGCATAAATGACTTTCTCGGCGCCGCACTGTTCGGCCAGTTCCGTAAATGGGCTGGCTTCTTCGCCGATGCTGGTCGGCGGATAGTGCAGGAATATGATGAAGCGCTCATAGCCGTCTGCCTTGGCCTGGGTGATGCTATCCCGCAGGCGATGGACTTCCCGCTTTCTGATTTTGAGAAAATGGTCTATGCTGTCCAGTCCTTCCCAGCAATAGCCTTTTGTGCCCACCAGTGCGTAGTCACCATAGGCATAATAATTATTCTGAAGAAAATGGAGCCGTCCTTCGAACATCTTGTTGAGGGCGGCTGTTTTTTTGGCCTCCCAGAACATGTCATGGTTGCCCCGAAGCAGGATTTTCCGCCCGGGCAGAGCTTCGATATAGGCCAGGTCCTGGGTACACTCTTCCATGCGGCGCCCCCAGGAGTGGTCCCCGCAGATCACGAGGGTATCATCCTCCGTCAGCAGGCGACGGCAGTTCTCATCGATCCGCCGCACATAATCTGTCCACTCCGGCCCGAATATTTCCTGGTTCTTATCCACAGCGTGGGCCAGATGAAAGTCTCCCATTGCGTATAATGCCATACTCTCTCCTTTTCTTCTCTATACATCGGACGCGCACCACACGAATAGAACACGATGTCCGCTTCACGCCTTGTTCGTGAACTTCAACTACCTTCGGTAGCCCGTCAGCATTTTCTCCCGCTGATGCAATCCTCACCCGTAACCCCGCTTAAGACTCCACGTCTTTAATGCAGAGGGGACGCTTGCATGCCGTCCACAATACTCTCAAACGAAAACCCGGGTAACTTGCGAAGCACGTCATGACCCTCAAGTCAGATTTCGGGCATAACACACAAAAAGTCCGGCTTGCGCCACCACATTTTCGCCAATTAATTCACTATATTTTCACTTTCCAAAGGTGATAACAGTGCTATAATAAACCCGCACTATATTCGACACAAGTTGAAACAGTAGCAGGAGGAATTGAATATGAATGACAAAACAAAGACACTCGTTGGTATCGGTCTGTTTACAGCCATTGTTATCGTGCTGCAGGCCCTGTCGATCTCGATCCGTTTCGGTATCTTCACCGTCACACTGGTGCTGATTCCCATCGTTGTGGGCGCTGCCCTTTACGGTTGGAAAGCCGGAGCCTGGCTCGGATTCGTTTTCAGTGTTGTGGTTCTCATCACGGATGCCGGTGCTTTCCTGGCCGTCAACGTTCCGGGTACCGTCATCACTGTTCTGCTGAAGGGCACCATGGCAGGTCTTGTCGCCGGTATGATTTATCTGAAGCTCAGCGCCAAGAACCGTTACCTGGCCGTTGTGGTCGCCGCCGTTTCCGCGCCGATCGTCAACACCGGTATCTTCCTTATCGGCTGCCGCCTGTTCTTCTATGCCACCATCGGCGAATGGGCTGCCGCTGCAGGCTTTGCTTCTGCCGGTCTTTACATGATCGTGGGCTTTGTCGGTCTGAACTTCATCGTTGAAACAGTCATTAACGTGGCTCTGATCCCGGTGATCTTCCGTCTGATCAACCTGGGCCGTCGTTCAAACGTCCGCTCAGTCACAGCCTGATGAGGATTTAACACCAACATTTTCGATAGAAAAATTAAGCGTCTCTGCCAATCATGGCAGGGGCGCTTTTTTCATGCCACCGATACATCCGCCCACCCGGTATCTCGTAAAATAGCATAAAACGCCAGAGCCTTTATTCTTTAAGGCATCTGGCGTTTTTTATCAACACATTTTGTCCTCTAACACTCTACGCATGATGTCATGCGGTCGGACACGTCATATCATCTCTGTGGCTTAACCATTTTCCCGCACACGTCGTTCGGCGGCGCGGCAGTAAGCCTGGATTTCCACGCTGTTTAAATAATTATCGAAGACGTGATCCCCATTTTCGGAAAAATAATCCACCATAGGGCTGATGAGACGCACCACCCGGGTCTGATTAAAGAAAATGAGTTTGAAGGCGCAGGCCATGGTATCGCTGGGACCCGCGATGGCCAGAGAGGCATTTTCGCGGGCAATGGCGGGACATTTCCGCAGATCGTTGCCGCAGGCCGCTGCACTCTTCGTCAGATCCCGGCGGTCGCCGCCCACATCCGCGGCCACGTCCACATACTGGACCTTGTCTTTAAAATCGGTGTCGATAAGCACCTGGGCCGCATCCAGCATGAAATCATAACCATAATTCCAGGTTGCGGCGTAATCCACGATCACCCAGCCGTTATCTTCTCTTTTTTCTTTAAAAATCATAACATCCTCCCGTTGAACAGGTTGACATTTCCGGGGGTTAACAGGTTGGCTTGTCCGACTTTAGAACATAGAGCAGCTTGATCGTTCCTCACGATCCATGTCGCCCTTCACATAGCGGGCCTGGAAAGCCATATTGATGTCACGGATTTCCATTTTCCCGTCAATATAATCCTGATACATTTCCGCCAGACCGGCCATGCAGCCATCGCAGTCGGCTTCAATATTGCCCAGGGATTCCCGGACAATGGCTTCCCGCTCCTCGCGGGTCGTATCGGCAATCAAGAGACTCATTTTCTCCTCCTAATATAAAGCAGGCACATGCCACACACTTGAGAGACATCGTCTGCTTTGCTGTTGACTGTAAATCGGACACGCGCTCCCCGAAGGGCAGGCAGTCCGCCCCGCTACCGGCGCGTAATCACGGCTAAAGCGGACATGGCAACATTACTTTGCTACCGGCGCATAATCATGACTAGAACATCGACGTCACAAAGATCTCGATCCCGATGCCGATCAGAATGAGGCCGCCCAGAATCGTGGCCTTGCCGGCCAGTTTGGTGCCGAAGATTTTCCCAAGCTTCAGACCGCCCAGACAGATGACAAAGGTCACCACGCCGATGATAACGGCGGCGGCCACGGCCATAAGGGCATTGTAGTCTGAGATGGTGAAGCCTACCGACAAAGCGTCGATGGAGGTGGCTACCCCCTGCAGCATCAGGGCCGCAAAGCCAACGCCGGTGCTTTCCTCCTCCTCTTCGTCGGGACGAAGGCCCTCATAGAGCATTTTCCCGCCGATGAAGCCAAGAAGGGCCAAAGCGATCCAGGGAATAAAGGGCTGGAAGGCTTTGAAATAAGACACCAGAGTGTGGACACAGAACCAGCCGATGAGGGGCATGGCTGTCTGAAACAGCGCAAATGTGCCGGCAATGGCGCTCATGCGCCCTTTTTTCATCTGAGGTTCGTGAAGGCCGTTGGCCAGAGATACGGAAAAGGCATCCATCGCCAGACCAACGCCCAACAAAAGACTGTTAACGATTAAAACAAATGACATGTGATACCTCAGGCCTTCAGAGCATCCAGCGCCTGGGCCAGGTCCTCGATCAGGTCATGTTTGTCCTCAAGACCGCAGGACATACGCACAAGACCGGCCGGTACGCCGGCTTCCTTGAGCTGTTCCTCCGTCATCTGACGATGGGTTGTGGTGGCCGGGTTAAGACAGCAGGTCCGGGCATCGGCCACATGGGTTTCAATGGCAGCTACCTTCAGATGCTTCATGAAGATTTCCGCTGCTTCGCGGCCACCCTCCAGTTCGAAGGACACAACGCCGCAGCCGCCGTTGGGCAGATACTTCTGCGCTCTGGCATAATACGGATCTGAGGGCAGACCCGGATAATTCACCTTGGTGACCTCCGGACGAGAAGCCAGGAATTCAGCCACAGCCTGACCATTTTCCACATGACGCGGCATACGGACATGCAGTGACTCCAGGCCCAGATTAAGATAGAAGGCATTCTGGGGTGCCTGCACACAGCCAAGATCACGCATCAGCTGGCAGGTGGCTTTTCTGATGAAAGCCTCGGCATTGCCGAATTTTTCTGCATAGGTGACGCCGTGATAAGAGTCATCCGGCTCGCACAGACCCGGGTATTTATCCTTATGGGCCATCCAGTCGAAGTTGCCGCTGTCAACAATGGCACCGCCAAGGGCTGCACCGTGACCGTCCATATATTTAGAGGTGGAATGGGTCACAATGTCAGCGCCCCATTCGATGGGCCGGCAGTTGATGGGTGTGGGGAAGGTGTTGTCCACAATAAGCGGCACGCCGTGCTCGTGGGCCACCTTGGCAAATTTCTCGATATCCAGCACCGTCAGGGCCGGGTTGGCGATGATCTCGCCGAACACCGCACGGGTATTTTCCTTAAAGGCGGCATGCATTTCCTCTTCGGTGCAATCCGGAGAAATGAAGGTGGACTCGATCCCCATTTTCTTAAATGTGACATCAATGAGGTTATAGGTCCCGCCGTAAATGGAGGATGAGGCCACGATGTGGCTGCCGGCTTCGCAAATATTAAAGAGCGCCAGGAAATTGGCGGCCTGGCCGGAGCCTGTCAGCATAGCCGCGGTGCCGCCTTCCAGTGCGGCGATGCGGGCGGCCACCCTATCATTGGTGGGGTTGGCCAGACGGCTGTAGAAATAACCGTCGTCCTCCAGATCGAAAAGGCGCCCCATGGCCTCGCTGGTGTCATATTTGTAAGTTGTTGACTGAATAATCGGTATCTGACGCGGCTCGCCGTTGCCCGGTGTGTAGCCCGCCTGGATACATTTGGTTCCCATTCTTGTCTCGTTCATTAGTCTGTCCCTTCATTTGTCGGCTTATACTGCCAACACCATTTCCTCAACAGGTGCTCCGATCTCGCAGAGCTTACTCCATAGCGGCATAGGCTTCCGCCACGGCTTCGTATTCCTTCTCGTCAGTGATCTTTTCCACTTCAAAATCATCCGCTGTGGTTTTGGCTCTGTAAATGTACAGGCCTTCCTCAATGGTGTCGTCCTTAACCACGGAGCCCACCACGTACAGCTTGTGTGCGTACTCAAATTCGTCCATGACAGCCATTTCCACATCGCTGCCGTCAGATGCTGTCACATGAAAAATCGTATATTCGTCCATTTTTGCCTCCTTATTCTCATTTATCTTTAGAAAATGGCGCTCTCGCCGGCCCTTACATATGGCCGTTCATGCGGCGGATCTGAGCGTACTGCATCAGCGCCCCCATTTCATCATCCGTCAGATCCTGCGGCACGATGATCCGCACCACAGTGTAAAGATCGCCTCTGGCCTTGGCATCATTCACAGCACCGATGCCGCGACCCTCCATTTTCACATGAGCCTCCGCCTGGGTGCCCGCCGGAATCTTCAGGGATGCCGGGCCTTCCAGGGTCTGCACAATGACCTCACCGCCGAAAACGGCTGTGGTGAATGGCACGTCTGTTGTGACGTAGATATCCCGGCCTTTTCTCTCAAACCCGGGCTTTTCCTGAATGTGGACCTTCAGCAGAAGATCGCCGGTGCGACCGCCCACTGTCTGGCCCTTGCCCTTTAAGCGGACACTCTTGCCTTCATCGATACCCGCCGGGATGTGCACCTTGATGGAGCTCATTTTCCCGTCGGCTCCGCGGATCCGCATCACTTTATCGGCACCCTTGGCCGCCTCGTCAAAGGAAATGGTGATGTCGAGTTTCGTATTAATATCCTGAGGTTCACGACTGCCACCGGCATTGCCGCCAAAACCGGAAAAACCGCCCTGGCCGCCGAAACCTGAGAACCCGCTGCCGCCGCTGGTGAAGCCGGAGAAGCCACCGCCGCCACCAAAGAACTGGCTGAAAATGTCACTGAAATCCTGGCCGTTAAAGTTCTGATAACCACCGGCCCCGCCGGCACCGGCGCCCTCTTCAAAGGCGGCCATGCCGTAAGTATCATAAAGTTTCTTCTTTTCCGGATCGCTCAGGACCGCGTAGGCTTCGTTCACTTCCTTGAACTTTTTCTCCGCCTCGGCGTCGCCGGGATTTGTATCCGGATGATATTGTTTGGCTTTCTTGCGGAAAGCACTTTTAATCTTCTTCTCATCGGCCCCGCGCTCAATGCCCAGAACCTCATAAAAATCACGTTTTGCCATACCTTCTCCTTTCTCTCGTCACCAATCTAACGCGCCCGTTAAAGCGGACACTCGCAATCCGCTTTGCTACTTGCTCTTCAAAATCTTAAAATCAGGCCGCGCTAATCTGTGTTCGGAACTCCGACATCCATTGCCGATTGCTCACCGCACCGATTCATAACCGGAACGAAAAGAGGGATGCCTACAGGCATCCCCCCTATTTTACCATCGAAAAGCCTTAGCCTTCAATGACAATATATTTGTTTTCCGGTACAACCGGCTGCTTCTTCGGCAGGATCAGTGTCAGGATACCATTGGCAAATTTTGCGGAAATGGCGCTTTCTTCAATCCCTTCACCGACGTAGAAGGCTCTGCTGCAGCTGCCATTGTAGCGTTCGCGACGAATGTAGCGTTCATTCCTGGCTTCCACAACCTCAGTGCTGCCCTCTTCGGCGGGAGCTGCTTCTTCAACAGAAGCACTTGTCTTGGCGGTGATGATCAGCTTGCCTTCTTCAAGCTTAACGCTGACATCCTCTTTCTTGTAACCGGGAAGCTCGACCTCCATCTCGAAAGCCTTGTCATTTTCCTTGATATCGGTACGCATGAGGCTCTTTGTCATCACGGTGAAGTTCTCGCCAAGCTGTTTAGCCGGAACGGCCAGATCATTAAAGAAATCGCTGAAAAAGTTATCGCTGAAAAGTGAAGGTGTCATTCTAGTCATCATAATCATTTCCTCCTGTAATCACGCTGTCTTCGGCAGTGTGTCGTTTGTTGTTAGTTGTGTTTGTTTTATTGCATGAGTTGGTAAAAATCTGTTTTGTTTTTGCTTCGTCTCGTTTTTTCCGGTCGCTTCCTTTATATATGAATAGTCTTCGTCGCGATCAAGTCTTCCGCTTCCTGATTCTAAGCATCCGATCTTGAATCTGACTCGCGATTCGTAACATCTCATCTGAGTCCCGCCTTTGGATTTGGACCTTGTGTTTTGATTGCGATGTCTGAATCGTTTTGATGATTATGTTATACACCTGCTGTTAGCACTCGTCAATAGCGAGTGCTAACAACATTTCATAAATATTATAAACAAATTCTAAACTGTGCCCCCTTCTCAAAACGCCCCTTTGCCGGCGACATCCTGCATATAAAAAAACATCGGACCTATCAGAATGACAAAAAGGCACCGGACGTGCTCCTTTCAGAACTAATCCGATGCCAAAGACTTGCTTATTCAATTATCTGTCTTTCAAGACAACTCGCCCGCACTTTATTTCCGGAACATTTTCCGGCGACGTCTGGCGCGCACAAGGCCCCAAATCACCAACACCACACCGACAACCAGCACGATCCAGCCCCAGACCGGCATGTCCAGGATATTGAAGCAGCGCACATTGATCCACATCTGGTTGATGGCCGCGTTCACGTCCTCATTGAAATACATCATGATGGAAGACCGACGAATCACATCCTCCGTGGGATACTGGGCCATCAGCTGACGGTCCATGGCCTCCGCCGGAGCGGTGATGATGTAGTCTTCATCCTCATTGTCGCCGCTGAAGAAATAACCCAGCGGGTAGTCGACAACCTCTTCCTCATCATCCTCGGCGCTGTAGCACCAGTCCGCGTATTCGAAGACCCGGCTGTCATCACCACCGGCGATGACTGAGGTGTAACCGATGTAATACATGTTCCGGACCACGTTATCCGGACGGGACAGGAAATTAATAAATGCCTCGCAGGCATGCTGCTTTCGGCTGTCCTGTGCCAGACCATTTTTCAGCATACACCAACCGTCAAAATAAATATTGGTGGATTCCTTCGGCACGGCAAAGGCCAGATAATAATCGTCCTCATCCGCCTGATCCATGGTGTAGACCGCATCCCCGGACCACTGGTAATTGACCAGCACCTTACCGGTGATCATATCCGTCTTACCGGAGTCTGTTTCGAAGGAATAACTGTTTTTCTTCACATCCTGCAGGAAATCAAGACCGGCCTCGAGAGCCTCCGGCGACACATCGTTCATCTCCGCCTTCAGATTGTCATGATAGGCCGGATCATTCACAAATTCATCGGAGGTCAGCAGATCCGCCTTCACAGCGCCGATAGCCGCAAAGTAAGAGTCACGGACGTTGTCCTTGATGGTGACCTGATGCTTGTATGCAGGATCTGTCAGAACGGTCCAGGATTCCGCGTCCTCCTTGGACACCTCATCCGGATTGTACACAAGCCCGGTGACGCCCCACATATAACCGGCGGCGTACTTATCCCAGGTCATGCCGTTAATATCATTTTCTTCGAAAACACTTCTGATATAAGGAGACACACCCTTGATATAGTAGTTGTTCTCGTCCGTTTCGTCGAAAAATTCATCCGACAGAGGCTGAACCTTATCCTCCGCCATGAGCTTCATGATCATGTACTCGGAGGGGCACACCATATCGTACACATCGCCGATGGTGAGCATGGTGTAAAGATCCTCGTTGGTACCGAAGGTGGAATATTCCACCTTGACCTTCACGCCATAGGTCTCCTCATACCAGGTTTCAAAATCATCCACCATGGCATTTTCGCCGAAAATGTCGCCGCTCTCCAGGTCGATGACTTCCTCCTCGTCCCATTCTCCCAGATCGATGTACTCTTCCCAGTTACAGACGCGAATTGTCACCGGCTTTTCAGCCGCCTCCACATTTTCGACAGGTAAAACCGTCAGGAGGCCCGCTGCCATAAGACCCGCCAGCACAGCGGCGGTTGCCCGGGCCATTTTATTTTTTAAAAAATGAGTCATCATGCGCCGACCCTCCCTGTCTTACTCTTGAGAGTGTGCTCACCGCGTCTGGCCTGAAGATTCATCAGCACCACGATCAGAATGACCACCACGAAAATGATGGTGGACAGGGCCCAGAGGGCTGTCTTGATGTCGGTCTGGGAGCCCTTGGTGGCGTTGACCACGTAGGTACTGATGGTGTCGAAGGTGGCCGGTTTGGTGTAGGTCGCGATGAAATAATCATCCAGCGACAGTGTGATGGCCAGTGAGAAACCGGACACGATACCGGAGGCCAGCTGGGGCAGAATGATCTTCCGCAGCGCCATGCCCGGTGTGGCCCCAAGGTCCACGGCCGCTTCGTAGCAGCTGGGATCGATCTGCTGCAGACGCGGCAGGACCGACAGAAGCACGAAGGGAGTGCAGAGCACCACCTGGCCGATAACCAGCGGGATGTAGGTATCCTTGCTGATGCCAAGAACCACAACCAGCAGGATGCAGATGGAAAAACCGGTCACCACGTCGGCGTTGACCACCGGGATCTGGTTCACAGAGCTGATGGCTGTGCGCATCCGTTTGCCGGAATAGAACATGCCGATGGCCCCGATGGTGCCCAGAACAGTGGAGATCGCCGCCACGCCCAGGGCCAGGAAAATGGTCCCCAGGATCATATTGCGGAGATCTTCTGTGGTGAACAGTGTCACGTAATTCTGAAGGGAAAAGCCCCGGATGGCGCCGATGGTGGTGGAATCCGTGAAGCTGTAGACCGTCAGAATGAGGATCGGGGCATACAGGAACAGAAGCACCAGTGCCACGAATAAGATTTTGATCGCTTTTTTCACAGCAGGGCACCTCCTCTCCGATCTTCTTTGCCGTCATCACCGGATACGATTGTAAACAGGCAGACCAGAGCCAGCAGAACCAGGGCGATCATGGAACCGCTGTGCCAGTTGTAGGCCGCAAAGTAGCTGCCGATAAGACTGCCCATGATGTAGGTGCTGTTGTACAGCATGTCGAGCACCACGTAGTTTGTCATGGCCGGCAGGAAAACCATGGCCACGCCACTGATGATACCCGGCATGGACAGGGGCAGGATAACCTTTAAAAATGCCTTGGCATTGGTGGCCCCCAGATCTCTGGCCGCTTCCACCAGGCTGTTATCCAGCTTGGAAATGGTGTTGAAAATGGGCAGGATCATAAAGGGCAGGAAATCGTAGGTCATACCGATCACCGCGTTGAGGAACTGGAAATTGGCCAGATTGCCTTCCAGCAGGGTCAGGATTTCCTTCAGAGCCGTGATGCGGAGTGAGAAGTTGATCCACATCGGCATCACAAAGATCATGACGATCACACCCTTGGTCTTTAAATGAGACCGGGCCAGGATATAAGCGATCGGATACGCCAGAAGGAGCGACACGATCGTGGTCACCACGGCCACCGCCAGAGAATAGACCAGGGTGCCGATGGTGTTGGGGTCTGTGAAAAAGCCCAGCAGGTTATCGAGGGTGGGCCGGCCGGTGCCGTCCGTAAAGGCGTAGAACAGCAGCACAAGCAGCGGCAGCACCACAAAAAGAACCAGGAAGATCGCATAGGGGATGCCCAGCGATTTCCGGGAAAAGCTATATTTCTTCATGGCATCTCCTTATTTCTTCACCTTAAAACTCATTTTCTCAACCGGCATGATGAGGCCGACCATATCGTCCATGTTCCACAGATATTCATCCGCGGCCACAAAGTCCATACCCAGATCGGTGTGGATGACATAGCGGTACTTGTCACCTTCGTAAATGAGGTTCGTGATGCGTCCGCGGACGAGGCCTTCCTCCACGTTATCGCTCATGGTGATGTCTTCCGGATTAATGGAGCCCACCACATGGATACGATCGGTGTCGATAACGGTACCGGCCGCATCCACCAGCACGCCTTCGCTGTTGCGATGGCTGCCGCGGATGACCTTTGTCAGGCTGACATCCAGGGCCTGACCGTTGAATTCCGGCCGATGATTCTTGTTGATGTCCACCGGGAACAGGTTGGTGTTCATATCGGCGATCATGATGTGGATATTGTCGGGATCCACAGACAGGCTGACCCGGTCGCCCACGGCCGCGCTCTTAACCGTCTGGATCTCGATCTCATTTTTGCCGGAAGCCACGGCGATCTCATAATGCATCCCCTTGAACACAACAGAGGTGACCACACCGTCGATGATGCCCTCGCCCGGCTTGCCGATGATGACATCCTCCGGACGGACAACGGCGGTGATGGCTGTCCCCTGGGGCACATCGTCCACACAGGTAAATTCGGCGCCGCAGAAACGGGCCTTCAGCTTGCCGGTCATAATACCGTTGAAAATGTTGCTGTCGCCGATGAAGTCAGCGACAAAGGCATTCACCGGTTCATTGTAGATATCCTCCGGTGTGCCGATCTGCTGGATCTTGCCGTTGTTCATGACCACGATCTTGTCGGACATGGTCAGGGCTTCTTCCTGATCATGGGTGACATAGACGAAGGTGATGCCCAGCTTCTTGTGCATATCGATGAGCTCCAGCTGCATTTCCTTACGCATCTTAAGGTCGAGGGCACCCAGCGGTTCATCCAGGAGCAGGATCTGGGGCTCCATGACAAGGGCCCGGGCGATGGCGATTCTCTGCTGCTGACCACCGGACAATGTGGCCACAGAACGGGTCTCGAAGCCCTCGAGATCCACCATTTCCAGAACCTTGGCCACATGACGGTCGATGTCGTCCTTCTTCATTTTCTTAAGCTTCAGACCAAAAGCGATATTTTCATACACGTTCATGTGCGGGAACAGCGCGTACCTCTGGAAGACCATGTTGATCGGTCTTAAATGGGGCGGTGTGCTGACGATGTCTTCACCGTTCAGCAGGATTTCGCCGCTGTCCGGCTTGTCAAAACCTGCGATCATGCGCAGGGTGGTGGATTTGCCGCAGCCTGAAGGGCCCAGGAAGGTCACGAATTCGCCCTTCTTCACCTCCAGGTTAAAATCCTGTACAGCAAAATCACCGTCAAAGGCGCGACAGATATTTTTTAATTCAATGATGTTTTCGCTGCTCATAATGTCTCTCCCAACTCATTTTTATAGGAAAACAAACACGTGGGTTCGTTTTTTCTCGATGTTATCTTGCTTCGGGCCGGCCGGTTATGGCATTGTCTTTGACCCATGCTCGCGATTGTTCTGTAGTAAAGCGAACACTCGCAATACCCGCAGGGCACGATGTACGCTTCGCTCCTTGCTCGTGAACCACCGCTACCTTCGGTAGCCCATCAGCTGCGGTTCAGAATGTCGGCGGGGTGCTGACCCAGATAAACTCGGCGGAGCGGCCGCCGGGATTCTCGATCCGGTGACTCTTCTTCGCTTCAAAATAGAAGCTTTCCCCGGCCTTCACCTCGAAAATGCGGTCGCCCAGATGCAGCCGGATGCGGCCGGCTATCACATAGCCGAACTCCTCGCCGTCATGAGGCTTGTCCTCCTCAAGGCTCTGATGGGGTTTCAATTCCACCAGAAGCGGCTCCATCATGTTATTCTGGGCCGAGGGCACGATCCACTGGATGCTGTTGCCCTGCTCATCGATCTTTTCGAAAAAGCCTTCCTCTGAATACACCACCCGCTCTTCTTCATCTTCCTTGAAGAAATCCGCCGGTGTGGTGCCCAGACATTCGATCAGATCCAGCAAAGTGATCACCGACGGTGTCACCTGGCCGCGTTCCAGCTGCGAAATAAACCCCTTCGTCAGCTCGGTCCGGTCCGCCAGCTCCTGCTGTGTCAGCCCCAACTGATTACGCAGATTACGAATTTTACCGCCAATTTTCTCGTTAAGATATTCCTGTTCCATAACAGACCTTTTCATTTTCGGAGTGGCCTTGGGTCATTCCTATTCTAAACTGCAAGTCATGTGTTACTAAACTGATTGTCCGATTTTTTATTTTAATATTTCTAAACAAAATGTCAACCAGTAATATACCTCATCGGATAAGAAGACGGCAGGTTTGCACCTGCCGTCTCAATACTTTCTATACATTTATCGACCCGTTATGAAAACAGTCACACCCATGACCCGCGGGCCACTCTGTCTGCCTCAGAAATCCATCCGGAAGCTCCAGCTGCCCACACGACCGCCTTTGTATTCAAAGAAGCGCTCATCAAATTCCTTGAAACCCTTCCGGCGATAATACTCCCGGTTGTACTCCGTGTTGGTAAAAAGGGTCATGCCTTTTCCGCCCTGCGCTTTGATATACGGAATGAAACAATCCCGCATCATGCCCGACCCTACACCTTTACCCTGATAGGGCGGATCCACCGTGAGCAGATTGGCGTACCACATATCGGAAATGGCATGGCAGGGTTCCCCCGCCTTTTCTCTCATACTGAGCCAGGAGAGCATAGCCCCGATATTCTGCGTGAAAATGAATTTCCAGTAGCCACCAAAGAAGTATTTGAGATCACTGGCATCCCGATATCCCGGCGGACACACCTGGCCCACCGCCGCCAACGTCCCGTCATCATCCCGTGCCGTAAAATAGACGGAGTGATCCCGGTTAAGCCGCATATCCATATCCACCACGCCCCGGATATAGCTTTCCCGCTTTTTCGGATCCGGAAAATGAACCGTAAAATAGGGGTAATTCATAAAGGCCCGTGTGGTGATTTCCCTGCAAGCCGGCAGTTCCTCAAGGGTCATGATCGCGTAATTCAAGGTCACCTCATTTCTGTCCGGCCCTGCCGGAAGGTCTGTTATCTGATTGTTTTTCTCTCGTATCAAGCATCTGTTGCCCATCGGGCATCTACACATAAACTGGCATCTCGGAAACACGGAAATAGCTGCTGTCGGTAAAGCGGACACTCGCAATATGCTTCGCTACTTGCTCTTCAAACATGGCATTCAGACCCTCGGCGTGATCACCTCAACGCCGGCGAAGGACTCTTCCACCGCTTCGTTGAGCCGCTGCCATTCCGGTGTCTCACCGAAATCCTTCTTCAGGATGTCCGTCACGGACCGGTAATACCAGGCCTGCACCCGTTCATCTTTCTGATTAAAACGCTGCCACATGGCACTGCCAAGCTTTGCGTGTACCTTCACCGTCTGCTTGATGTTAGACAGCTTATCCGTCAGCGCCACCAGTTTCACATCGAAGGATGTTTCCGACGCCAGATGCTCAAGGAAATGGCGTTTCCGCAGCACCCAGGATTCTGAGGCTGCCATATGGCGCATCTTATCCTCACTTTCGGCACCCACCAATCGGGCCACCGACTCACCGAAGGCCTCTCGGATTTCATCCACCGTCACCGGTGTATCCTCCACCACATCGTGAAGCGCGGCGGCCGCCACTACTTCTGCCCGATCGGTCATATTGGCGGCTATGCAGGCCGCCTCCACCGGATGAATGATGTAGGGCACCTGACTGCCCTTTCTTTTCCCGCCCTTGTGGGCCTCCGCCGCAAACTGAACCGCCCGTTCTATCAGCAAAAGCTCGTCAAATGTCCAACGGGACTGGTCAAAGGGCCCGGAGGCATAGCGCCCCCGGCAGGACTGTGCCGCGCCGCCTGTCTGCCACGCCGTAGTACCCATCGGCGCCTTCCGGTCTGCGACAGCATCGGCTGGCATCTGCTCGGTCCCGGATGATGGGTGATTATCACCGGCAACCTCCGCCACAAAATACGGAAACAATGGTCTTAAGTCTTCATTTTCGGGATCCGCGTACCGGCATCCCGGTGTTTCCCGATTGCCGTCCCACAACAGGCAATCCGAACAATGGTCTTCCTCCTCATCGAGCACAGCGTCACAGGCCCGGCAGTAATAACTGCCGTTGATGGTCTTTTTTTCATGAATCGTCATCCGCTGTCTGATGAGCCGCTCATCCTGTCTTTCCATCTCGCGCCTCCGCGTTCTCCCCATTGAAAAAAGGACAGAGCCCTTCAACTCTGTCCCTTGATTGTATCAAACCGCCTTGGAAATGGCTAATCATTTTATTAAAAAAATTATATTTTTCTGAAAACTACCTGTCACACGATTATCAGGCATGTTGACGTCTGCGCACCCACATCACCACAAATCGGACGATCAATCCCGCCGCGATCACCAGACTGATCCACTGAGAAGTGGACAAGCCGGCCGCCGCCCCGCGAATGGCATCGTAACGTAAATACTCCAGCCCGAAGCGCATCAGGAGGTAAAGGATGAGGTAAAGCTCCAGAGTGTACCGGAACCTCATTTTCAAAAAGAGGGTCAGGTTAATGGCGAAAATGATGAGGAGGCCACCCGCCTCCACCAGCTGAACCGGAAACAACGGGATGCCGGGAATCGCCCCGGACAGTTCCGGATAAATGAGAGCGCCGGGTCCATCATAGGGGATGCCGTAACAGCAACCCGCCAGAGTGCAGCCGACCCGTCCGATGGCATGAGCCAGCGGCACGAAAATGATGCCCACACGGATATAGGCCACCACATCGATCTTGTGGATCCGACCGGCCAGAAGCACCCCGAGGATGCCGCCGATAAGGCCGCCGTAAAAGACGAAGCCGCCATTCATGACCATTTTTAAATAGGCAAGATCTGTCATCCGGGACCAGTCGATGCTCGAGGCCGCCGTGATGAGATACAGGGCCTTGGCCCCGAAAATAGCCCCCAGCAGCATATAGCCCTCTAAGATAAAGACATTGTCCGTATCCATTTTCAGTTTTTTCATCAGCGCAAGGCCAAACACATTGGCCAGCACAAGCCCCAGAGCCAACATCGTGCCATAGGCCGGGATCTTCAAACCGAAAATATCAAAAAATATATGCATACAGCATGACTCCTAAAATAGAGAAAAACTAAAATGAAACAGGAAAAAGAAAGGGGGCTCCTGCGGAGCCCCCGTGAAGAATCATCTTCAGTTGGTCAATTACATAAGACCAGTAGCGAAACCGACAAGACCTGCAAAAGCAGTGCAAGCAAGCGCAAGAAGCAGGCCAAGAACAACGCCGATGATACCAAGTACAAGACCGGCTGTCGCTAAACCTTTCTTTTCAGTATTCTTTCTGCCCATAGCGCCAAGGATGATGGCTACGATTGAAGCGATGATGCCAACCGGAAAATAAAGAAAGTCGAATACAACACCGACAATACCAAGTACTAATGCAGCAATTGCCATAACAAGTTCCCTCCTAATTATTTAAAGAAAAACAATCTACTAACACCATCCTATCAAACCAACAGAATTCTGTCAATTCAATTGGAATTTTCCATGAATAAATCAATATTTGTTGATTATGCAACTATCAAAGTTTTTCAAAGGCCTCTGCGCCTTTTGTATAAATCCGTTTCTCTAACAGCCGGCTCAGCAGGATAAGGACAATCGCCACAACGATCATGGCAATATTGGCATTGATGAGCAATGTCAGACCCACACAGGCCGCTGTCATCGCCAGCACCACGCCCCAGCCCACAAACAGGGACAGCATCACCGCACCGCTCTGTTTGACCGGCACCACCTCACTGGACCAGTCCAGTGTCGGGTTCTTAAGGCCGAAGGAGAGATCCATCGCACCGCTGAATACGACAAACGCGATCGTCAGGATCACACCTGCCACCAGCCTGTCCACCGAACCGCCAAAGGCCAGTGTCATCATGACGGCACCGAATACAGCCGGCAGGATATTGAGACGGACATGCAGCTGGAGCTTAGCCTTCAGCACCTTGTCGGTTTCCACCGGTAAGGACCGGACGATCCACAGGCTGTGACCTTCCAGCGCAACTGACGGGGCCGCCACACAGTTCATGCCCGCGATCAGGCAAATAGCCCCCACCGCCAGGATCGGACGGATGTCATTGATCAGCGGCAGCATGACACTCATGCCGCTCAGGACTTCCATGACCATCTCGCGTTTCACAAAGGCGATAACAGCCAGCACCGGTCCCAGCACAAGACCCAGACCGCAGTTAAGGGCATATATGGGGCTGCTCTTAAAACGCAGCAGTTCCCGATGCAGCAGGGCTGAAGAAACGGTGGAAGTCTTCAAGGTGGTTTCTTTGTAGACCGCCTTCTTTTCCGGTGCCTTCCGTGTCACGATCTTGATAAAGGACTTCGCCATCACGAAACAGCAGATAGCAAAAGCGGCCACGGAAATGGCGATGAAAATAAGGAACCCTTTCACATCACCGGCGGCACCCACACCCAACTGATAGATCGGGTAGATCCACCCCTGAATGACGTCGCCCACCTGATCGGCATACAGCAGCAGGCTCTGGAGCAGCGCATTCAGACGGAAGCAGACATAATAGTAAAGCAGGAAGCCCACAACGGAAACAACAATGGTCACCAGGCTCCGGTTCTTAGCCCTGCCGGAGGCCAGCGCCACCACCCAGCCAAGCAGGCAGGTGAGCACCGTCACCAGAAGGACAATCGCGAACAGCAGGATAATGGGTGCGATCACACCGAAAAGTGTCGGCCGGCCAAAGATGTAATAAACGATCGTAGCCGGGAACCACACAATACCGGTGTAAAGCAGGCCCATAACGTAGACCCCCACCATACGTGAGATCAGGATATGGGACGGGGCGATCGGCATGGACAACAGCATCTCATTATCCTTTGCCTGATAAAGGCCGGCATAGGTATTAAAGACACTGCCGAAGGTCCCCAGGATGATACTCATAATGCCCATCAGCGCAAAATAGAGCCAGGTCACCCCATTGCTGATCAGGGCATCACCAAGCATAAAGGACACACCCAGGAACGCCGCTCCGACAAAAAGGAATATCACCACAAACAACACGATGGTCGCCGCGATCTTCCCTTTCGGCTTTTGTTGATTGGTCTTGCGGTCCATAAAATAAAACTGATTGACCTCAAGCAACTGTTTTCGGATCATTGTTTTCAGCATATCAGGCCTCCGCGGATTCATTTTCTGATGCGTCAGCAGATGATACCTCATCCGATAATTCAAGGAAGACATCCTCAAGGGAGGCATCACCTTTTACCTCTTCCATACGACCGGCCCGGATCAGCTTACCACCCTTAATGATGGCCACCTTATCACACAGCTTTTCCGCCACATCCAGCACGTGAGTGGAGAAGAAGATCGCTCCGCCTCTGTCGCAGACCTCGCGCATCATGCCCTTCACGATGTGTGTCGCCTTAGGATCAAGACCGACGAAGGGCTCATCCATGATGATGAGCTTCGGTTCATGGATCCAGGCGGAAATGATGGCCAGCTTCTGCTTCATACCGTGAGAATATGAGGAAATGGTCTGGCCCAGGCTGCCGGTCAGTTCAAACTGATCCGCATAATAATGGATCCGCTCCTGTCGTGCCTCAGCGCTTACTCCAAAAATGTCACAGACAAAATTGAGGAACTGAATGCCTGTCATATAATCATACAGATCCGGGTTATCCGGCAGGTAGGCCAGGTCCCGTTTACAGGCCAGCGGCTCTTTTTTGATATCCTTCCCGTTCAGAAGGATTTCCCCTGACTCAAAGGCTAAAATGCCGCAGCAGCATTTGATGGTGGTGGTTTTACCGGCCCCGTTATGACCGATAAAGCCAAATATTTCACCCGGTGCGATGTGAAGTGTCAGGTCATCAACAGCCTTCACCTCACCGTAGTTTTTTGTCAGATGATTGATCGTCAGCATAGGTATCCTTTCTGCGGCATCAACATTTTTCCTGCCGCTCCATCATATATTGGACACGCGCCATTCCTGCCGGGTACGGTGTCCGTTTCGCGTTAAGCGAACATGCGCATTACCCGCAGGGCACGATGTCCGCTTCGCTACTTGCTCTTCATCGTACGTATACTCTATCACCGCACAGAAAATGCGACAACGTGTCCCTTTCTATGCGATTGTGTCATTTCTTGTGGTTTGGGGACAAATCCGACAATTCACGGAACCTTGCTATATCACACAACGGTCTGCTGCATGAAGCGCAAGAACTTTAATCCGGGAGTTTAAGGGTCTGGCCTGCGTAGATGGTGTTACTGGTGAGATTGTTCAGGGACTTAATCTCCGGCCAGCGGCTACCATTGCCCAGGTTGGCCTTTGCGATACTCCACAGGGAGTCACCACGCTTTACCTTATAGGTAATGTAGGACGGCTCCTGCACATCGTCAGTAGCAACCACAGTGCCGCCACTCTCCGTAGTGATATAAGCGTCCGTGAACCCGGCAGCTTTCACACGGTCAAGCTGTGCTTCCGCATTGGCTTTCACACTGTAAGCCCCGGTCTGTACCTTGTAGAGATTGCCTACCTTCTTAATCAGTGCGTCAAAACCCTTCGCCTTAACCGCTGCAAGCTGCTTGTTGGCGTTATCCAGTTTGGAGTAAGCACCAACCTGTACACGGTACAAACCGTCCGTAGAAGTAGACTCAGGGGTTTTCTGAGCGTACTTATCGTAGTATGTCTGACCATAACCTGCACGTTTGTTCTGAACGGTTTCGCTCTGATCGGCAGGTTTCTCATACTGAGTCAGCACGGCATTGGACGCTTCCAGAATGGAAGTAGCGGAATTGAGGACAGTCATCATGGACTTGTAACCCTGCATTTCCTTCCACATGAAGTCAAGCTGCATGGTCAGATCACCAATGGATTTACCCACAGACTTAGCATATTCCAAGAGTGCCTGCTTACGGCTCCAATACGTCCACTGCACCAGACCATAGCCTGCGCTGTCCTTCACAAAGTTGGTGTAAGAACCGTTGTCAACCGCAGCCGTATAACTGTCATCGGTGTAACCCAACTTCTTCTCATAGGTATTCTGCAAGTTGGTAGGCTTAAAGCCAGACTCCGCATACAGGTTACCCATGATGCCAGCAACGGCAAAGTCATTCAGACCCTTGCCCTTGAAGAAGTTCCAGATAGCAGAAGGATTGTCAGTGGCGGGAGTGGTTACCTCTGGGGTAACAGGAGCGGGGGTTTCCTGCTCCACTGCACCCAGGATAGCATTGACCTTCGCCGCAATATCGCTGTGACGCTCATACAGGTACTCACCAGGGCAGGACTTGTTGGCAAACCAGCGATGGACGGTCATGTTCTGCTTGCTGACCTGACCGATAAGGGACTTGTCCGCTTTCCAGAGAAGCTTCTTGATGCCGTTGCGCTTACAAATATCGGCAACCAGTTTAATCAGTGCATCATACGCCGCATCAGTAACGGCATAAGGATGTTTGGTATCACTGGCAACCTCAATGGTAATAGCGCGGTTGTCATTGTCGCGGGAAGAAGTACACCAGCTACGGTCTTTCTCGTCCACGGACAGACCAATGGAACCGTCCTTGCCAACTACGTAGTTGGCAGAACAATCACGGTCAGTAGTGGCAAAGTAATCACAACCCTGCTTCGCCGTCCACTGTCCCACAATGCAGTGGATGGTGATGGTGTCAATCGCGTGGTTACGGGGACTGGATTTCTTAGGAGAAATCCGCGTGTACGTTACAAGCGGGGAATTACTCATGGCTTAACCCTCCTTCTTAGGAGTAGTGTAAGTCATTGCCTGCTTAGAGTCACCTACACCAGCAGTAGTAGGGTCAGTGACGATGCCCAGAATAGCCAGCACTGCGAACAGTGCGTTGACCACTTCCAGAAGCTTGTTGCCCAGGTCACCCAGGTCAAGGGTAAAACCAAAGACGTTACCCACAGCCTGAACCAGAAGCAGGATAGCGGGGATGATAGCCA
Source organism: Lachnospiraceae bacterium (assembly GCA_030526195.1). Classification (GTDB taxonomy): domain Bacteria; phylum Bacillota; class Clostridia; order Lachnospirales; family Lachnospiraceae; genus Chordicoccus. Next base: position 160,696 of record JAUNDG010000001.1, on the reverse strand, counting down.
GCCAGAAATTCTTGTTCTTGATACGAACAATCCAGTTAATGTTAGTCATAGTCTTGTACCTCCTGTGTACTTTTGTTTATTCATGGTGAATGGACATGTTGTGTCCATCCAGTCCATCAAGGCGATGGTGGGCAGACTTCGTAGACTGCTCCACAATAATCAGTCTATCCCTCAAGTCCTGAATATCGTTTCTCATGTTCCGCATATCAGACTTAATCTCATTTACGCCATTATTGATATTCTCCAACTTCACAATGAGGGTAGTCATTTCAGACGCTTCCTTCTTGTCATCAGTAGCGTTACCCCTGCGGATACTCACGATAGCCACAACGATTGCCACCACCAACGAAATAAAGGAAATGAGAGTAGGGATGTCAACCTGCATTGTTTTGTTCTCCTTTTCGTATGGTGGGGAGAGAGTCTGACCAACCCTCTCCCGGTAGTTGCTTAATCGCTCTTAACCGTGAAGTGTGCGGGGATTTCATGGGGCTTGAAAAGCATGTCAGGAATTGCCTGAATACACTCATAAATCAAGCCGTCATCGGGGTCAGATACCAACATACCCACATCCGCAGCCATATTGTAGGTGTACGAATATACGCCGTCAGCATCAGGGTTAGGTCTTGCTCCGTACAGGGACTCCGTACCTACCGCAAACGGCAACCACGTAGCCTGTGAAGTATGCGCCTGTTTCACATAGCCCAGATTGCCCTGGTAGGAAAACAGGTCATTCTTCTTGTAGTCAACACCTACAGCCCATTCCCCAACGCCCCCGGCGAAAATGCCACTGTCCGCAGCAGGAGCGTTATCAGTTTCGGCACAATACATTTTCATCTGTTTTGCGCCTGCATCCACCAGCGTATTGATACGCTTAGTGGTCTGCGTCTTGATGGTGTTTGCCTGTGCAATCAAATCAGTTCTCATTAGTGTTCACCCCCAGAATTTCAAGGGCAGCTTTCATGTCCTGAACCAGACTTGCGCCCTCATTGACTTCAAGAGTCCTGCCCGTAATCAGCCAGTCACTCATGTTTGCTGCAATGTCCTCTTTCAGACCCTCACGGTCTTTCAGAAGGAAGGTGTATTCGTCATACTCATACATGGTGACGGTTTCATTGGTCATGGAGTCAGTTACCGTGATTTCCTTGACGTTCTCACGCAGTCTGACTTCCACCTGTCCAGGGACAGGACTGTAGGGTTCCACCGTAAGCAGTTCGGGTGAAATGTTGCCTTTTACTCTCATTGCTCACTACCTCCTTTAGTTTCTTGATGTTCACTGTGTCATAATACTTACGCTTCATAGCGTAAGAGTTCGTGTGCTTGAAACATGCACTGCGGGATAAGAACCCAGCCGCTATCCTGTACGGAATAGGGATGTTAGCTTTCTCCATCTTCCTGATACGCCTACTCTGACGCATCAGTGCCAGCGCACGTCTTTTGCGAATTGTGGTGTAGCCCCTCCCAAAACACCTTCCCACAAAGTCGATTTTTCGACCTCTCCCATATTGCTGTATGCGGAACAACTGATAGTCGGGTTTGATTGTCATACCCAAATCCTCAACAAATGCCTTTACTGCATACAGGGCTTTTCGCAGCTTTCTCTTATTGCTGTCAATCAGCACCAAGTCATCAGCGTAACGGACGTAATACCGTATGCCCAACTCCTGTTTGATGAACCAATCCAACGGTTGTAAGAAGAACTCTGCCAGCCACGGTGAAGTGTAGTTCCCTATGGGTAGTCCCGGTGAATGAGAGTCAATCACCTTGCCAATGATAGCCAATGCCTTTTCGTCTTTGATTTTCTCTCGCAGACGGGCTTTCAGTCTGTCATGGGGTATGGAGGGATAGAATTTGCGAATATCCATCTTCACGCAATACTTAGCATGTTTCAAATCCCTCTTTGTTGCACGTTCCACGCCTTTACTGGCATGGTCTATACCTCGTCCGGGAATGTTCGCGCAACTCCAATGGTATGCAGACCGCATAAAGATTGGTTGTATCACCCGTACAATCGCATGGTGGGCGCACTGGTCAGGGTAGAAGTTGGGAATTTGTAACTCCCTCTCTTTCCCGGACAGACCATCGCGTATCACGCGTTTTGTGTACGGTGTCAGAAAGTCCAGCCTTTGAAGTCTTGCGGATAAATCTACCGCATATTCCTCCAAGTGCGCCAGCACATGCTGTACTCTCTTGCGTTTCATCTTCCCTTTGGAAGCATTGATGATAGCCACTCTGCAATTCTCTACAGATACTATCCGTTCATATAAATAACCAATTCGTTTCATTGCTTTTGTTTCTTATAGAGCGTTCAAGAAAGACTTACTAACTCTATCCCTCCAAACAAATTTTTTGCCAATGGGCAAGGCGAAACAGTAGTTTTTATCACAGAAAACATTTAACAAAAGTAGGCGGGAACCCGTGTTCGTGTTCGTGTCAGACGAGTCATTGTTCAAATTAGCCGTAAACAGCCCATCAATCGATCCATTATTCCAATTACCGCCGTGTTTGAACACCCGCTAATACTGTTCGCCCATAAATTTATAGGTATATCTCTTTGTTACACCACTTTATGCGGGGGAGAAATCCCCCGCACCCCCTTTAGGAGGGGATATAAAGCAGGCGGGAACCCGTGTACGTGCTCGCGCCAGACGAGGCAGCGTCCAAAGCAGCCGTAAACAGCCCATCAATCGAGCCATCACACCAAGCACCGCCGTGCCTGAACACCCGCCATCCAGTGCTTGACCAGCAGCCGTCACACTGATAAGTAGACTCACTGCCACTACCCGCAGCCGCAGGCAGCATGACATGAGGATTATCACCAGTGTCCAAACCTTCCTGCGTAATGTAGGAAGATGACCAGTTTGTAGCACCAGTGAAAGAGAGTTCTTCGTAGTTGGTTGCAGTATCATCAGCGTACTTAGACTGGTCATTGCAAACGTAATATTTGCCAGCGTTGAAGTTCACGCCGTCAACCCACTCCCAGACGTTGCCCCAGAAGCCCTCAATGCCACGCCATACCACGTCAATCTTGCCGTCAGTACCAGAGGGCTTACCCGTAAGGTTAGCGATAGCATCACAAGAACCCGTCTTGAGAGATGCACTGTTGCCGTCACAGTAACCTCTGCCAATGGCAGACTGCACATTGTTAGTGGCGAACTCAACCAGAATGAGCATCTGGATTGCAGACAACGCTGCAATATCAATCAGACTCCAACCTGCGCCCTTATTCTTAGCATTGCTACGCATAGTTGCTCTGGTCTGGGATACCTGGGGAGAAGCACCCGTCACGGACTTGTTATTGCTGGAAGTCTTGTATGCGCCAACATAGGCACATTCACTTTCCACGCCGCCGTGGTTGAACAGAGGATGGAGCGTAAAGCCGTCCTTCTTCTTGTCAGCAATCTTGATATGCTCCACGTTACCTTCCTTGTAACGCTTGAAGTAGAACTTAGGGATTTTCACCATCACATCCCCTGTAGACAGGGTTTCTCGTTTAATACCGCTCCACGGCATACAGTTATCAAAATCACTTGCGCCTGCGGACGTACCAACGGAAGCTGTAGCGGTCATGCCTACTGCCATTTCCGTTCTTGCCCACGCAGGAGAAGTGGAAGTCACGTCACGGCTGATACCGTAGATTTTCACGAAAGACAGTTCCACGCTCTCACTCTGACCATCGGAAGTGATAGTCACAGTAGCGGACTCACTCTCGTCACCGTCTACCGCCTTGATAACCCATGCACCCACCTTATGAACCTTGAACTGATAGGAACCAGTGGAGGTAGGAGCGGTATAGACCGTACCATCGCAGGTGCAGGTCAGCACAGCCCCGGCAGGATAGGTTACATCAATGGTTGCCGTGAAGTAGAAATAGGTTGCCGTGTAGGAAGTGCTTGCACCCGCCACGGATACCCGGCTTTCGGTATTGGAAGGTTTGGAATAACCATCCTCAACACCGTATTCAATGTGGTAAGTATCACCGATAGGAACGGTGAATTTTGCTACGTTATTAGTAGCAGTCAGATTAGCGGTCTGCGTTGCCGTTGCATCGGTTTCATCCACACAGGTTACAGTAACGCCGTTGAACGCGCTTCTGTCATCAACCTCAATGGTGACCGTAACGGTTTCGCCATCCGCAGGAACACCAGTAGTACGGTTTGCGTTGTCACTGGACAGGTTATACACACCCTGACTTGAATAAGGGAAAGCGGAGAAGAAATACTCAACGCCCTCTGTCAGTCCTTCCACGATGAACGCGTCAGACTCATACTTACCCAGTTCGGTATTGTCTACTACCAGTTCACCATCCGCAGTATTCGCAGGATAGTGGTCAGTGGACATACGTACCATAACGCCGCCCACGGAACAGATAAGGTTACCATCCGCGTAGCTGTCAGCGGGTTCCAGAAATTTCAGACCGATACTGGTCTTAGAAACGGCATAGGCGGTAAACGCCCTCATGTTGTTAGGCGGTTGCCCCAGCTTTTGCAAAATACTGTCAACCGTCCATTTTGCTTCTGCCCAACCCATTACTTAACGTCCTCCTTTATACTCAATCCGTCATCACTGAACGTGACGGTCTTAGTGGATTTCAGAGTCCCATCTTCGTAGAGGTACTGGGTAATCTGCTTATCAGAAGTGAACTCTGTAACAATCCTCTTATTACCGTCTACTTCTTCAATACTCTGTCCATCTTCCGCAAATGCGGTACTTCGGGCATTGAACCCGTCCGTCTTTGTGTCCAGTGCATCAATCTGATTTTGCAGGTTACCAGCTACATCTTCCGAAAGCTGACTCTTAATCAGTGCAAACCAGGTGTTGAACAACTGTTCCTGTTGTTCCTCAAACTCCGTGATTTCCTCACGGTAGTCTGTCTTGATAGTGTCGATAGCCGCGTCACCTTCCTTTTTCAGGTCAGCAACGTAACTGTCAAACTCCGCAGCAGTGGTATCCGCTTTCTGGGTAAACGCGGTCTGCTGCTCTGTGAAGTAATTCTGGAACGCTGTGTATAGGTCAGTGCCATTCTCAACCATGCTCATAATCACATTCAGTGCTTCGTTCATGCGGTTAGCATCTTTCGCACCAAAGAATGAGTTGTCACGGTTGGTGTACGTGGTCACATCCTGAAAAGAAACAGTACCGTCATCATTGGTGATTTCCTGATACTTTTTCAGACCATTCCACACTGCGTCCGTGTAGTTAGTTGGTAACAGTTCCCAAGCCATTTACAAGCTTCCTCCCTTCATACCGAAATTCCATGTGAACATCCTCCTTCCATTAGTTTGATTATTCAATTTGTCATACAGGTCAAGGATTGCCCCTTCCAGACGGTTCAGTTCCGCAAAGTTCATTGTGTTACCGTTCTCGTTATAGGTAGGGGCTGACCCGTAAGACCTCTTGAATGTGTTGGAAACGATGGTGTTCAGGTTTTCTTCCATCTGATTGATTTCATCAGCATAGAAGTAATCTCTGGGAGTACGGTCATCACCCAGGGACACGATGGAGAACTCTGCATACAGCTTGATAGCCATATCTCGCAAGTGTTCCAGATTGTTCTTGATACGGTTGAAATCCACGGCATTGAAACGGTCACCTGTATAAACGCCGTTTTTATCCACTCTACCGTACCAATCGGTTTTCGGTGTTTCCCAAGCCATGTTATCCCTCCACTCTCCGGGCAGTGATTTTTCCAGAAAAAGACTGGTTGAAGTTGAGCGTTGCCCGGTAAATCGTCACCTTCATGTTGTCACGGAACTCATTTTCCTGGTACACAATATCGTTCACGTCAATCTCCGGGTTGCCACGGGTGGTGTACTCATACTCAATGCCTGCGGAGTAGTAGTCCGCAATCCATTCAGCAAGGTCTTGTGCCATCGTCATATCGGAGATAAGGGGGTTAGACCACTTCACCGTCTTGCCACGGTTATGCAGCGTAACGATTGCATGACGTTCCACGATTTTGTACCTGTGACCCCAGACCTCAAACTGGTGGGTTCCCGCAGTGGCGAACCGTGCCGTCACATAGAAGTTACCCTGGTCAATGATGGTCACACCAGTGGTTCCCTCATTGAGGGTTGCCCGGTAGCCATAGGACGCAGCACCCATGTAGAAGGTGAGTTCTTCACCTGCGGTCACGGTCACTTCCTCACTGATAAGGCTTTCCTCCGGGTTGCCAGTCTGGTAGCTGTAACACGGTACAATGACCTCTTTGACCGTTTCCTGCTTGATTGCTTTCGGAGAGGAAGTCATGCCACCCTTCGTCATGGTGAAGTTCGTCACATCACCAAACGCAAAGTGGTTGACCACAATGCGGTTGTAGGGGTTGGCCGTTCCAGTGAACTCAATCTGCATAACGTCAAAGTCATCAAAGTTGTGGAGGATGACCATATCCTTCTGGATGGTATCAGTCACCGTGTATTCCTCCACCAGGTTCCCGGTATTGTAGGTTCTCACCACAATGCCGGAAGGGAGTGCGTGGCCGAACACCAGCTTGATACCGTAGTACATACAGATAGCTTCCTGGGTAACGGTCAGCACAGGGTTGACAGCAAACTTGCCGTCTGCGCCGGACTGGGCGCTGGACACAAAACCTGTGTTCAGGTTGGCATTGCCCACGTTGCGGGGAAGGAAGTGCATACCTCCATCCACCACGGTATAGCCCTGGGCAAAACTACCGTACTCGTCCTTTGTGTCGTTGGTCATAATACTTCCCACCGTGGAGTACGGGGCTTCTCCGTTGGAACTCACCGTAGCCAAAGGGTTGAAGTTGGACTTAATCTGGATAAGACCATCCCTGGACTGGGAGAGAACACAGAGGCAGGCGTTGGCTATAATTTGCAGCGCTTCCTTGCACTTCACACGGGGAATAGGGTTCTTGCTATACAGGTGTTTCAGGCGGGGGTCAATGTAATACTCCGTCCGGCCTGCGGCCTGCATGATTTCCACCGCAAGGTCAAAATAGCTTCGACCCTGGGCGTTGTACATACCCTTGTAATACTCCGTGTCCATGCTCCTGAACACGTCCTGGCAGCGGATGGTAGCGGTGTAGTCATCGGACTCCCATTCAGAACAGAGAAGGTGGTTGCCCTTAATCCATTCGATTTCCCCGCTCTCCGGCAACTGATACCCGTAGTAAATATCCATTTCCTGTCCTGTTTCCAGGAAGTTGATAGCGGAACTGGGGTTATCCACGTTGAAGTATTTGTCGTAGTTCTTGAGCGTGACCGTGAAGTCAATCTGGGGAATATCCGCACCAATCGGGGATACATAACTGCTCAAGCTGGAACTCATTACAGAGTCGTTGTAGTACACAAGGCCATAGCCGAAACGGATAGAGTAGATACGCAAGCGGGTGTGGAGGTTCTTCATACGATAGAACACCAGCGTCAGCTTAGAGGTATCTTCAAACACTTCCTCCGTTGTGAACTCCGAACTGGTATTGTCCCGGAACTCAACCGTCCGTCCTCCGTCACTCACAATGTCAAAGTCAACCGGGTAGTTCTCACCAAAGTTGATTGTGATACCACGGAAGTCCGTAGGGAGAATGTTCAGGTTGATGGTCACGGAAAACTCGCCAGCGGAGATAAGGTTGTTGCTCACCAGGCCAGTATCGTAGTACCCGCCCACGGCTGTACCTCTGGGCAAGAAGAACATGGAACCATCCACCTTTGTAAAGTCCTGCTCCAATGTGGCGTAAATGGTATCGTCCGTTTTCTTGCCAAAGAGGTTTGCCGTGTTAGAGTACCGGGTGAAGTTGCCGTCCTCAATTCTTGCCCTTGCCTGGGCTTCCTGATTGACCAGGCCGAAAGAAAGCATAATGTACGCTCTCTCACGCAGGGAGGATTTCATACTGGCTCTGTATTCATCAGATACTTTGTACATAATCCTCACTCTCCTACGTCAATCAGGTTCACCCGGCAGTTGCGGTAATGGGTAGGCATACCGCTGTCATCTACGTAGTAGGGTTCAGCGGTACGGTCACCGCAGTACATCTTAATGGTGATAAGTTTATTGGTTACAGGGTCAGGGAACGTGACGTACACAAAGAAGTGGGACAGGATGGACAGAATGTTGCTCCATTCCTCTGCGGTCAGCCACGGCCATTCTAGGTTGTTAAGTTTGTACTGGTCACGACCAATGCGCTGGCCGACAACCGTACCGTTTGCGTCACGCCCTGCGTCTACCAGGGTGGTGACGATAGGTTCTACGCCCCTCTTAGGGGAGGGGAGTTCATAACCGTTGATTGCCAAATATGCCATAAATCTCCCCTCCTTTAAGTGAAGCTGTAACCATTTGCGTCACGCTGGGTTTGCACAGCGTCCGTAATGGCACGGTTGCCAATCTGCACAGTGGTCTGTTCCTTCTTGTTGGCCTGCCTGTTCATGTCATCAGCCATCTGGGTCATGGTTCCCTGTACGTACTCTGTGTAGAAGTCAGCCATAGCCCTCTTGAACCCAGCGTACCCAGGGGAGTCATCCACGTCCTCCGGCAGACCGCTCCTTACCTTATCGGCAAGGGTGTCCATCCACTCCGTATGCCTGTCAAGCGGCAGCACGGCTTCACGGCCTGCTTCACCGCCACCCAGGAAGGAGTTACCCAGCATACCGAAAATCTGTGCGCCATCCAGAATACCGCCCTTTGCGTTCCACGTCAGGTTGAAGCCGGACGGGTAGGAGTAGTCCTTACCGAACACGGTTACGGTAGACCATTCGACAGACACTTTCGGAACCTTGATACCCAGCGTAGTCCACAGCGTACCCACTGCGTTACTCCACCAGGACTTGACGTTGTTCCACCAGGTAGTAGCCTGATTTTGTACGGCCACCTTCACAGAGAGGTTACCCACCACACCAGACCACCAGGTCTTGACGTTAGACCACCAGGTAGTAGCCTGGTTAACAACGCTGGTGGTAAAGGACTGAACTGCGCCGACCTTGCCAGACCACCAGGACTTACAATTACTCCACCATGTAAAGGAGTCATTTTTCAAACTTGTGGTGAACTGCTGGACTGCTCCAACCTTTCCGCTCCACCAAGTTTTCACGTTAGACCACCATGTACTGGCTTCGTTCTTGACAGACGTAGTGAACTGCTGCACGGCTCCGACCTTGCCAGACCACCAGGTCTTGACGTTGTTCCACCACACGCTGGACTGGTTGGTGACCGTGGTTGTAAATTCCTTCACAGCACCGACACGGCCAGACCACCAAGTCTTGACGTTGTTCCACCAAGTCAAAGACTGGTTTGCAACATTCGTAGTGAAATTCTGGACAGCGCCAACTTTGCCAGACCACCAGGTCTTGACGTTAGACCACCAGGTAGAAGCCTGGTTGGTCACGGTAGTTGTGAACTGCTTGACAGCGCCCACTTTACCGTTCCACCACGTATTGACCTTGCTCCACCAGTCAGCCGCCTGGTTCGTAACGGACGTAGTGAACTCCTTCACCTTGCCCACCTTACCAGACCACCAGGACTTCGTGTTGCTCCACCATGTAGTGGCATGGTTCTTCACATTGGTAGTGAAGGACTGAACAGCACCTACCTTGTTGTCCCACCAGGTACAGACGTTAGACCACCACTCTGCGGCGGTGTTCTTCACGCCCACGGTGAACTCTACCAGGTCAAAACCTTCAAAGGCTTCGGTCAGCGGGTCAAGGATATTCTTCTTAATCCATGTGCCGATTGCCTTAAACGGCTTGAGGATACCGCCCAGCAGACCTTCCATGATGAATACGCCAATTTCCTCCATCACGGTAGACGGAGAGTGGATACCGAACAGGTCTTTGAACCACTGGACAAAGGGGTCAACGATGTTGGTCTTAATCCAACCACCAGGGTCAGCAAAAAATTCTGTAAGTCCCTGCGTGAAGCCAGCCCACATATCGGCTCCGGCTTGCTTGATGGAAGCCCACTTTTCTTCACCCAGAAGGGCATTGCAGAACGGGTCAATGATGTTGGTCATCACCCAACTGCCAATGTCAACCAGTCCTTCACCGATGAATTTCAGCAGGTTCAAACCTGTCTGCTTCCAATCCTCTGCTGCAATCTCATTGTCCCACCAGGTCTTAATGTCAGCGCCAATGCTTCCAAAGAACCCGCCAAGGAACTGAACTGCGGAACGGATAGCCGTTCCAAGGAATGTGAAGATAGAAGTTGCGATACCTGCCCAGTCGATGTTGGATACCGTGGTCTTGATGTTCTCCCAGAGGTTGGTTCCCATTTCAGACCAGTCATAGCCATTCAGCCATTCGGTAGCTTCGTCAAAGGCTCCCTTGATACAATCGCTTACCTTTCGTGCAAGCTGTCCCCAGTCGATTTCTCCCAGTGCGCCCAGGATGAAGTCAAACTTCAAGGTGAACCACCGCACGATAATACGGCTAATGAACTCTGTGTCCACCTGCTCAAGCGCACTGTTCAGCATGGTTGCCACGTTTTCGCCCAGCTTGTGGAAGTCTACCTCCTTGAGGAAGTAGTAAGCGGTCTGCACTGCGCCGTTAATACCCCAGCCGATTTTGCTACCCACACCAGACCAGTCAATGCCGTCAATGACTTCATTGACCTTACTGCCAATCAGCGTACCCAGAGTTTTCCAATCGGAATTGTCGAAAGCCTGTTTCAGCTTATCGGCAAACTCACTCACGCTATTGTCAATGGGAAGTTCCTCAAACATGGAACCGTAGTCAGCGCCACCGCCACCGCCGCCACCGCTGGTATCATCCTTCTGCATGATGATGTTCAGTTCATCAATGCCCGTGGTAGCGTCACGGATTTCCTTTGCCGCCTTTGCAGCAGAACCGCCAGCACTTGCCAGGGAGTCACCATAGGACTTAGCGTTCTTCTTCGCAGCCGTAAAGGTGGAAGCGCCGGACAACCGGGCGAACAGCATATTGATGACGTTCAGGAGGGCAACCACCTTGTCAATCACAAAGTCGATTGCCGGGGCAAGTGCGTTGATGATAGGCGCAGCCATAGCGCCCAGACTGTTCTTGAGGTAGGAAGAACTGGTAGCAAGCCTATCCATGCTCTGTGCGAAAGTACCGCCCATGAGGTTACTGTACTGATAAATGTTGTTGATACCCTCTTTCAGTGCTTTAGTCAGCGCACTCAAGGCTAAACGGATTGCACGGTACATGGCAATACGTTTAAGGCTTGCAAACATCTTGCCTAAACCAGAAGTGTTTTGCTTAACCTTCGCCGCCAGCGCAGAACCCAACTGGTCTTTAATACGGCCAAGTGCGTCCTTCGCCTTGAGTCCGGCTTCCTTCACCTTCGTCAAGGCATTACCCAGCTTGTGGAGTGCGCCAGTACCCAGAGAGAACCCCTTACTGAACACACCGCCGATACCGCTCAACACCCGCTTGAGAACGCTGGTCTTTGCGGTCACCTGCTCCACGGCCTGTCCTGCCTGCTGCACTCCCGGTACAACCTGTTCAACCCCGCTGGTAGCAGGTGTGGTGGACGTACCCGGTGTAGTAGTTGCAGGAGTGACCCCAGGAACCACGCCCGTCTTAGGCACGGTCACCTTCGGGATTTTGATATTACTCAAGTCACCCAGGTCACGCAGGGCTTTTGCCATATCCTCAAGCCGCTCAATGTCGGCCAGGGTAATCCTGTCCATCACATCGGCAATGCCGCCAAGCTGCTTCGCAATACTGCCAGAGATTTTGACCTCACCCAGCTTGCTCACAGACTCCAAGGCTCTGCCCAGTGCTTCCAGCTTTTCGGTATGGAACCCACTCAACGCCTTATCCAGTTTTTCCAACTGCTTTACGGAAGAACCCAGACCCAGACCGCCCTTCGTGGCGGCTTTCAGCTTGCCCAGGCTTGCCGTTAATGCGTCTACGCCTTTGACTCCTTCTTCGGCTTTAGTTTCAATTTGAAATTCTAAGCCTTCCATTTCAATGCCCATTACTCAACTTCCCCTCCTTTCTTCTTTTCTTTGAAACGGGCGTTAATTGCCGCCATCATAGCCCGCATAGCTTCCTTGCCATTCTCAAGCCGCTTCTTCTTGCTTCGTTCCTCCTGCTCCCTGCTACCTCTGGTAGTGATAGGAATGGGTTCGGAACGGAAGGGGAACGGCTTGTTTTTCTTGCTCAAGGGGTTAAAGACAGGGGAAGCGTCAAGCAGTGCTTCATAGAAGTAGGCGGCTTGCAGCCACAGTTCGGAGTTGCGGCGTTCCCGTTTCAGTTCTTCCGCTTCCCTAAAATACTTCACCATCGTAGCGTCCCCATCCCAGTATTCGTGATAGGTCATGCCCAGGCTCATGTAGTAACTGCACAATTCTTCAAATTTGTCACCGTAACGCAAAAGAGGGGACGGACGGCCTGTGCCGCCGTCCCCAGTTTTTCCAGACGGCAAGTCCGTTACCAGCTTGCCATCCAGTCCACGTTTTTTGCAGCGTCCTCCGGCTCCTCCATAAGGGACTGAATGGGTTCGTTGTACATTTCTGCCAACTTCTCAATCAGCTTGTCCTTGTTGGGCAGGTGAGAGTAGATTTCCTCAATCACATCCTGCTTGACGAAACGGTGGTGCGCCTTGAAAGCGCCTGCAAAAAGGGCAGGGAGAAGGGTCATAGGACGGTCATCAATGTTTCTTGCGACAAACCCTTCGTCCTCCATCTGCTTGATAGTACGCCGGGTGTATTCCAGCGTGTAATCCTTACCTTCGTAAGAAAAGATAATCTGCTTTGCCATTGCTCATTTCCTCCAATTCTTGAAATTGTACGTCAGGGCGTTATTCCTCAACAATAACGCCAGTAGGGGCAATCGTGATTGCCATGCCACGAACCTCATTCACGCCGCCGCCAGTAACACGGACGTTAAGCTGGCCGGGGAAGTTGAACTTACCTTCGGTGCCAGTGGGAGTGACAGTACCGTCATCGTTCTCCGTGCCGCCGAACCACACACCGTACTGCTCAACCTGGTTACGCAGCGCCTTGAGAGCGGTGAACCCGGCTTTGTCGTAGTTGGTGTTGAAGGTCATGGCTTCGTTGCCCTGGATACCCATGATGAAGGTCTGCATACGGTCAGACAGAGTGGTAGTTTCCAGCATTTCAGGGTCAGTACCCAGGTCAGGGAACTCCGTAATGTCAATCAGCTTTTCCCAGGTAGCCTGGGTTCCTTCACCAGCAGGGGCGGTCTGGTGCATGAGGAAAGTCATATAAGTGCTTGTAGCCATTGTCGTTTACCTCCTGTAAAAATAGTTTCCATCGGTCATAACCCGGTAACGGGCTACCATCCGATAAATGCTTGCGTCCTCCATGTTGGGAACGGGGGTCAGGGCAATTCGTTTGAAGTTCATCTTGAAAAGCACTTCATCAATAACCTTCATAATCGCCTTGCACTCTGTTTTCTTACCCTCCGTCTTATTGGAGTACACGTTTACTTCAAACATGACCTGCGCCATTTCAGCGCTCCCGGTCATCCTTTCGGATACAACGGAGTTATCACTTTGGGTGATACTCACGTGAGGAAAGCCGGACGGGGCTTTTACATATTCTCCGGCAAGGTTGATACCGGGGAAATGCTCACGCAGGACTGTTGCAATCCGGGTATAAACTTCGTTTTCGCAATCCGTCATACGTAAACCCTCCTTGCTATTTCCTCAAATTTGTCCTGCAATTCTCTCACAGTCAGGTACATACACATATTGGCAGGGTTACCGTAGGTGTGAACCTCTCCGGCGTGTTTTCCTTCTGTGATAACCTCACCATTGCTTCCGGGGTTACCTGTGTAACGCCAGCCATTTTCCAATCGGCCAAGGTGATAACCATAGCCGCCACGTACCATGCCGTGTTCGCCAGCTTCCGGGTGATTGTCCGGGTACTTCACACCTGTACCAAACTCAATGAACAGTGTTGCACCGCCAACTGCTACCACCGCTACCTTGCCGTCACCCCGTTCCTCAACGGAACAGGAAACGTCATTCGTGCCGTCATAGACGGCCTGGGCGAACTTCACTTTTGCGATTTCAACACCTTCATCAGCCAAGGCTTTCACAAACTCTTTGGTCTTATCCAGCAACCACTTCTTGTAGTCGTTGAGTTCCTTAATCGCCCGGTCAATGCTTCGCTCATTGAGCGATACCTTTATAACCCGTTTCTTCACGATACCTTCACCTTACTCACTGCGTAGGAGATAGAGTTTAGGGACTTCGCCACCCGGCGTACCGTGTAGTCGAAAATCGGCTTCCCGTTGTCATCGAACTCCGGCTCCTTGTCGATAAAGAGAACCGTGTTTTCGTCAATGGGACAACTCATATCGTCCGTAATGAGAACCTTGTCGTAGGACTCAAAGTTTCCAAACATCTGTGCCTGTGCATACCCCGTTGCCGGGGACACACTGCATTGCATTTCCACAGGTGCGTTATAGCCCACACCATACTCACCCGTTTCATATCCGTCATCATCCATCAGGGCTACCCGTTCAGAATACAGGCAGTAGTGAACGGAAGTGAGGTTTCGCTTCATCAGCTTCATACCATCACCCCCGCCATCGGAGTGATACGCCGCAGCAAAGTGGGAGGAATGTCACCGTCCTCATAGGAGCGGGATACGCCATTTTCACTGTGCGCCGTTTCACCTTCCGCACCACGCTTATTCAGCAGGTAGGCGGCAATTTCAACATGGGTGGTATGGTAGGGGGCAGGGACTTCCTCTGTCCCCGTACCATACGGAAATGCTTTAGAGAGAACCACACCCTTTGCCAGGGTGAGGTAGGTGGACAGCACGTCATTGTCTGTTTCACCCGTCATGCTTCGCAGCATAGTCAGCTTTTCAGCGTCAGTCATGTTGTCCACCCTCCTTCCTTACTTACGCACCAGCGCCGGGGAAGTCCGCAGCGTTAGCCACGTAGACGGAACGGCTGTAAGCAGGCTTCTCAAAGGCAGTGGAAATGCCAGTGAACTTGCCGTGATACCATTCGGGGCCGTGGTCAAGACCAATCTGGCCGAAAAGCTGATACTTCTCACCAGCGCCCACCTTTGCCAGGGGTTCCAGGAAGAAGTTGCCCTTGCCGGGAACAGGCTGGTAGACAGGTGCCAGAACGTCCAGGTTCAGAAGCAGGGCAGTACCAGCAGGCAGGCACTCACCCAGGTACAGGTAAACGATACCCAGAGGGGTAACCACGCTGGACAGGGCAATGCCGTTGATTTCACGGGACGCAGGCACAACGGTCAGGCCATTCTGCACAGCGTCAGCGTTAATCTGGAACATGGTAATAGCGTCACACCACAGGCACAGACCTTCGGTAGGAGCGTTTGCGCCGTAGATTTTCTTCACCATGTCAGCAATGTCCCACAGACCCAGGGGCTTGCCGCTCATAGCGGTCACGTTGGAAGTGATAGCCGGAACCAGACCACGGGTCTTGTTGATTTCAGCGTCAGAAGTGGCCTTATTGAACTCACCGTTGATGAAGGTGTACTCAATGTCACGGTTAATCTTCTGGATTTTCGCCGCAACCTGGAAGTCCAGTTCGTTCATGGGGTTGGCCTGCTGGTTCTCAATGTTGATACCAGCCAGAGTACCCATGTTGGACTGCTTCGCATAGGAGATACCCACGGACTCCTGGAAAATCTGGGTCACGTTGGTTTTCTGCTGGCGGGTCACCACAGAAGCGTCAGGGGCAGTCAGAGAAGCGGTTTCGGAAATACCGGGCTGGGAACCAGCGCCACCAGCGGTATATTCCTGCCCGGTCACGAACTCAACATGGTTCGTAGTTTTCGCCTTGCTACCGATGATGGAAGAAAGCGGGGTACGGGTATTACCCTTGTTAAACAGCATACCGGAATAGTTCAGTACGCCGAAACTGGTTGCAAATACATCAGCCATTGTTTGTTACCTCCAAATTCATAGTTTAGTCATCCGTCTGGTTGGCCGCTTCCTGGGCTTGCAGACGGGTATAGTAGGCAGCAGCGGTAAGGTTACCGCTTGCCTGCGCTTCGGCAATCTTCTTAGCATAGTCCATGCTACCGCCAGTGCCGTCATCACCCGCAGCAGGGCGGGGAGTCTTACGCATTGCGTCAGCCTGGATTGCTTTCTTCTGGACTTCCAGGTACTTGTTCTGGTTTGCCAGAACCTTGTCCATGTCACCATCCACCATAGCGGTAGCGGTTTCAGTAGCCAGGGTTTCGTCATAGCCCATAGCCAGAAGTTTAGACTTCCTTTCGGTCAGGGCAATGGTACGCTTCAAATCAGCGTTCTCCTTTGCAATCCTTTCCTGTTCCTCCTTCTGGGCAGCAGCGGCAGCTTCGTCATCGGACTGCTTACTTCTCAACTGCTTCTTGTAATCGGCAGCTTCGGAGTTGGCCTTAGACAGCGCAGCTTTCAGGCGGTTTACCTCTGCGTCATTACCCTGCCCAACAGTTTCCAGGGCAGCGGAAATTTCATCTTCGGTCATACCTTCCTTGTAGGCTTTACCCAGCAAATCACTCAAATAACTCATATCAAGTCCTCCTTGCGTTTAATTGTGGCGGTTCACTCCGCACTGTTTTCCGTTTTATCCTCTTGTCTTGAGTTTGCGTTTTAAGGTGTTCCCTCACCACTTCAAGCGGTTGCCCGCTATTCATCAGTTGTCAGTCGCACGATACAGCGGCAGTTCACATTGTTTTCAGCTTTCGTAAACTGGCCGGGGTATGGAGCGTGGTCACCATCGTAGGTGAAAAATTCTTCCTCAAGCGGAATGGACTGGCTCTCAAGGTAGTTGTGGGTATCCCTCACAACTTCATCCCTCATGGTGAACCAAGTCTTTGTGACTCCAAAACTTCCGTTGTTCACATAATCCATACCGCCGTCATAGACAGCAGCGTTGTAGACTCTGTGAAATTCGGACTCTACAAGAGTCTTTAGACCGCCAAGGTCATCTTGCAGAACATGGTCTGCTACACGGTCAGCGTAGGTCTTGCCGTCAATGACCAGGAAGATTGCGTCCTCCATCAGGTCAACGTCAGCTTCCAGTTCATGCCCAAGCATGAGCGCTGCACCTTCAATACCCTTCGTGTAGGCATTTATCAGGAAAGAGAGTACGTCATCCACAATCTGGTTGACACGTGCGGCCAGGTCTTGCCCGCCCGCCTGGTAGTAGCTGGTGGAAGTCAGCAGGTTCAATTCATCAAGCGCTGTAAGATAGCGGGAAGCAACTTCATCCATAGGGCGTTACCTCAAAAAGAAAAGGGACTATGAGCGTACTACCACTCACAGTCCCATTGGACTACCTGAACCACTGTCCAGGTTAAACCTTTTCATTTTCCTTCATTTTCAGCTTGCGCTTGATTTCCACGATAGTGACCTTGCCCTGCTCAATCAGCAGTTCCACTCTGCTCCCGTGTTTCAGCAGGGTTTCCATCTGCGCCACCATTTCCTTCGTTATTACCGGGGTCATTACCATCCTCTCCCTTCATCTGGTTTTGTTTCTCAAACAACTCCTGGGCTTTCTTCTCCTGTTCCTCCACATACTGCTGGCTCACTGTATAAGCCAAGTCGGAGTCTACGAACAGGCCGCAATGCTCAAAAGCCAGACGGGGGTGAACCTTCGGGTTTTTCAACAGGAGGTCAAGCACCTGCGCCTTTTGCAGAATGTTTTCGTAGTTACGGCGGGTGAAGCGGATTTCGATGTTATGCACCTTCAAATCCATGCCCACCAGAGTACGGCAGATATTGAGTACCAGTTTAAGGAACCGCCGTTCAGATTTCTTAAACATCAGTTCACTGTTCTTCGCCCGTGCTTCTGCGTCAGACCAACCGTCACGCATGATGACCGCAGACCCGGTGTCACTGGTGGAAGAACCGCCGTTGCGGTTCGGCATACCACAGATAGTCAACACCGTCTGGTACATATGGTCAACCAAGGTCTGGGTTTCACCCTGGTTGAGGGAGTTGGTCAGGTAGGCCACTTCCGCTTTCAACTGGGGGTCAATATCCTTGAACTTGATTGCACCTTCCTCACGTAGCTTCTGGTAATCTTCGGAAGAAATATCCACGTTATGGAACAGAAGCAACGCCTGGATGAACTGCTCCACGCCGTCAATACGGTTACTGTCCGTCAGGTTGATAGCGTCCAGCAGCGGGATAACCAGCTCAAAGGCTCCGATACGGGCAAGGTTCAGCGGGTATTCGATGATAGGAATATCACCCAGAATGTGAGGTTCAACCTTCACCACCTTAGACTCCACAATCTCAAAGTAGAAGTCCTTAGAGTAGCAGGAGTAGGTGATAACTCCCTTCTCGTCAATCACGTACTTTACACCCAGGATAGGCTTGTTGCCCAGGCCGTTATGATACACCACAAAGGTGTTCCGGGGGTCAAGGGTGTAAATCTCAAACGGAGAGTCATCTTCCTCTCCATCTTCATCAGGAAGAACCATGCGGAAAGATGTTCCGCAGATATGGAACCAGTCAGCCAGTTCCTTGTCCTTCGCAGGCTTTTCCTCTGCAAAGACAAATTCGTTAAGCTGATTGATAGCGTCCGCAGTTCCCTCCGCATTACCACGGGTGACATACTGCAACGGCTCACCCATCAGGTAGCCGGACTTGAAGGACACAATCTCGTCAGCACGGTTCTCAACAATCTTGTTGGCAATTTCAGGACGCACCAGCTTCACCCGGTTAAGAATGGGCTGTCTGCCCTTGTAGTAGTGCCACAGGTAGTTGATTTCGGAACGGTTCTTCCAGTGGAAAGGAAGCGCCTTGCGCAGGATAGACACTACGTTATCCAGGGTCACTTCGCTTTCATCGGTCTTAATCATACGCCGACCATGTAGCTGCATAGTGGACACGTGGCGCACCTCCTTTCGGACATAGTTTCACTTACTGATATTATACAACTCTGCAATGCTTTTGTTAAGATAAATCCCCTCCTAACCATTGGAGAATATGCAGATAAATTAAAACGGGCGCTGAATAATTTCGACCTTCGCACCCACAAGGCCACGGAGTTCATTTTCCAGCAGGGACAGAGAGTCAGGAGCGTCATCATGGGGAACCTTGCCGGAACGGGTGTAGGTTGTGACCTGCTTCATAAACTCTGCGTACTGGGAGTTGCGGGCATACAGGGACGGGTCTTTGAAGTAAAACTTCTTGATGATGGTGTCGGACGCAAACTCAATACGAGTCTGCTTATTACTGATAGTCCGCTTCGTGCGGATATTGCAGGTGTACTTCCTGTCCTCCAAAAGCTGGGATACGTCACGGGCAAAATAGGAACCAGCGTTGTTGCTCTCAAAGGTTGCCGCCACCACGCCGTTGTCCATCAACGCCTTTGCGCACTCCGGCTTCGTGACCTCCGGGGGAGAGTCATCAAACACCACGTCCACAATGTAGACTTCATCACCGTAGACCGCAGCAATCGGCATGGAACAGAAGTCAGCGCCCGTGTCCGCAGTATCGCAGACCGCAATCACGCTATCCGGGTCACGGTCAACCGGGAGTTCAAAATATCGGTTCAGGCTGGCTTCCGGGAACAGCAGACCCTTTGCTTCAAACGGCTGCTGCTGGAACTCACTTTCAAACTGCTCCGCAGACAGCATTTCACGCTGGTCACGGAAATACTTCGTGGTAAAGACCTTCTTACCCTCACGCTCATACTCAAAGTTACTTTCATCCGTCACCAGGTCAAGCGCCGGGGTTTCAATGACCTTCATGCGCTTGCCCTGCTTTTTCATTTCCTCCTGCAAGCGGCCAATGGGGTCATACAGAGAATACCGTGTACCGCAGATGACGATAGGCGTACCTTCAATGGCACGTCCGATAATATCGCCGGAAATGATTTCCCACTTATCATCAAGCCGCTGGCGGTTCTTCGCTTCCTCACGACCTTCCACACAGTCATCCAGGTACAGAAGGTTGGTTGCTTCGGAAAGGCCGACCTGTCTTGCGTCAATGGAACGGCACATGACCGTAGGGAAACGGGACTTATGCAGCAGGTTCAGGATTTTAGTGTCAGCGTTGGTCTGTACCAGCTTGCTTTCCGGGAAAATATCATAGAAGTGGTAGTCACTGGGCGTTTGCAGATATTCCAGACAGCCCAGGTAGAAGGACTTTACAAGGTCATCACCCGTACCCTCCATCAGGGTAGAACGGTCAGGATACTTGCCGGACAGCATATTGGTGAAGTTGATACCCAACTGGGACTTGCCCGCTCTCTTAGGCATGGAAATGGAGAGAAAGTCCAGCTTCCCGTCAAGGATTTCCTGGTATGCGTCCACGTACCGCTTGAGGTAGTGACGGCGGGGCTGGTAAAACTTCTTATCCAGCGGCTTGCCGAACTCCACGGCCTGCAAGTATTCATCAAAGAAATGCGGTGCGTCAAACAGCAGGGAACGGAACAGCAGGTCATTGAACCTCTCTGCCATCAGGAAGTCATGCTTGTCCACGGCCAACCGCAGACCGTAGCCTACGTAGGTGCGCATTTCCCGGTTCCACTCATGTGCCACAGTGAAGTCCACCTTCTCATATTCACGGCACAGGTCAAACAGGTCATTGTGCGCTTCTATATCCAAAGGCCGGGACTGGATGGTCTGCTCAATCCTGCCTTTCAGTGCAATGTAATTCATAGTTTACCTCCATAAAAATATGGGACTGCCTGCAATAGACAGTCCCATTGGACATACGATTGACGCTTCAATCGCTCAACATTTCAAACAACTCTATGGCGTTTTCAAAAGCAAGCTGTCTGGCCTGCTCCGTGAGTTGGGAATTGGTCATCACCGCTGCTTTATCAGCCCGGTAGTGCGCCTTTGCCGCAGCAATCTCCTGTACAGCAGAGTTGTTCACCTTCCCCTTGTAGTGCTTGCACTGAAAGACCCACTTGTTTCCGGCACGGTCATAGGCAATCAGGTCAGCACCGTAATCACCAGAGGGTGGTGTGACAATGACTTCCTTGAACCCTTTCTTCATCAGCAGTTCAGCGCAATGGTGTTCAAATTCCAAGCCCGTCATGGGTTTGGATTTCTTTTCGGGCGGGTCAGGTAATTGGGGTATGGGCTTTTTCAGTACCCAGCAGACAAGACAGACTATACCGTAGCAAATAAGATAGCCCACAGCGAACACCGCTATGACCGCAGTTTTCAAAAGCCACCACGCTATTTGAAAACATATCTTGTAGAACCACAGTATCAGCCTAAAGACAAACATGGCTCAATCCTCCGTGCCAACTGTCCACTCATTTTCCCCATTGGTCACGACAACTTTATATCCCATAGCGGAAAGCATTTTTACAAAAGTGTCCACTTTCATAGAGTCACTTTTCAGGTAGGTACTAATGCTGGACTGGCTCTTGAGGTTCAGCGCCTTTTGAAGTTCGACCTGGGTAATCCCGGACTTGTTCATAGCGGCTCTTACAACGTCTTTTTCTTTCATGGTTTCACCCTCCTTGTTGATATTACAATAACACAATATTTTGATACTGTCAATAGCCTTTTTATATTTTGCGGATTTTTCAGAATAGAGCATGGTGAGCATTTTCGATTTTTACAGTAAATCTTTTTATAGAAGGTCTTACTAAGAAAAGTTATATGCAAAATTGTGTTTTACTCACCATCCACACCAATGAACCAACTTTTTTTATTTTTGCGGAACTTTCGGGGGTCACCCGCCCGCCCTGGCCGGGGGTGCGTTTCCCCCTCTGGGGGTCACTTCCCCGGACACGGCCAGCGCCCAGGACGGGCGCAGCCGGGGCAGCAGGCCAGGAAAGCCGCCGCCCGTCCCGCTAAAAATATCAAGAAAACTTGATATTCACTGTTGACAATATCGTGATATTGTGATATTATGAATATGCAACAGAAAGCGCAGCAGACCCGCCCCGGCTCCGTGTCGGCTGGCAATGCTTCACCAATGCAGAAACAGCACATTGCACAATAGGAGGTAGAAACCATGTTAAGAACCAATAGCAAGAAAGCCCGTGAAAATATCCGGGCGTACATCCTGGACAACTTCACCCCGGACGGGTACACGGACAACCCGCCGCAGGAGTTCCCCAGCGTGGCGGCGTTCATCCTGGACACGTTCCGCAGCGAAAAGCCCGCCATTGGCGGCTATGCCCGTATGAGCGAAAGCGAACGCTTTACGGACTGGGCGCAAGGTCTGGCCGGAGTCCTGGACACCTGCTACTATTACAACCGCTCCGCAGTTGATGACCTGGGCGCAATCCTGGAAGAAACCGAAAGCGAAAAAGCCCGGTTTGATGAACCCCAGGCCGAAAGCCTGTTAACGTCCCTGATTTATCGTGAATTGGTGAGGGGGTGCAAGTAATGAGGAAGTACGGACAGCGGGAGATTAAAGCCCTTGTAAAGAGCGGCGCAGCGGTTGACATTTCCAACCATGACAACGCCGCCCGGCACGAACTGGAAGCCCAGGAAACCTATCTTGAAAAGATTGGTTATAGTTCCGGGGTGTATGGCTTGAATGGCGGTTTGCTCAAGGGACACGAAAGCGGCAAACTTTACGCCATTACAGGCAGAACAACGGCGCTTTTCATCTACTTTTAACCGCCCAGGGAGGGCGCAAGCCCTGCCCAGGCGGGCGGGGCTTTTCACATGATAGGAGGGAACACCCATTGAAAAGAGTATGGAACACGCCCGGCGGGGATGTTTTCACCCTGTACCGGGATATGCTGAAACAGCCGCATTTGCTCATAGCAGGCGCAACGGGGAGCGGTAAAAGCGTAGTTATAAACGGCCTTATGTATACCGCCCTACATGACAGCCCCGCCGCCGTGCAATTCATCTTGATTGACCCAAAGCGGGTTGAACTGGTAGACTTTGCACAGCTTCCCCACGTGGTGCAATACGCTAGCGAACCTGGGAACATGGTGCAAGCCCTTGAAAAGGCTATGGAGATAACAGAAACCAGGTATAAGGCCATGCAGCGCCAGAGGGTAAAGAAGTACGCCGGGGGCGCTCTGTATGTGGTCATTGATGAACTTGCCGATTTAATGACCACAGCCCGCCGCCAGGTGCAGCCGCTTTTACAGCGCCTTGCCCAGATAGGACGGGCGGCAAACGTCCACATTATAGCCGCCACACAATGCCCGCTTTCGTCTGTCATCCCCACGCCCATAAAAGTAAATTTTGATAGCCGGGTAGCACTCCGCACCCGGTCAGCACAGGACAGCCGGAACATTTTAGGTGTTAAGGGGTGCGAACTGCTCCCCCGGTATGGTCAAGGCTACTACATGACCCCGGACGGCTTGACGCTCTACAATATCCCCATGCAAGCCCCGGAGGATGTAGCCGCCATTGTGCGCTACTGGGAGCGCAGCCGCCCCCGCTGGAAATTCAAATAAACAAGCCCCGGACAGGTTCACAGCCTGCCGGGGGTTTTTACTATGCCCGCCAGAGCGCCACAGAGCGCCCGGGACGGGCTTTTATTGTGTAGGGGTATAGAGATATTACCCACGCCCAGAAACGCCCACAGCGGCGCACAGAGGGCGCACAGAGGACACGCCAGCGGCCAGGGGTGGACAGCCTGCACAGCCCGCCCGGACAGAGGGAGCGCCGCAGGGCATGGAAAAGCCCCGGCGCAGCCTTGCCAGCCGTGCCGGGGTTGGGTGTGGTATGGTGCAAGAGGTTTAGCCCCTGGGGGCTTTCTGTGCCTTTCTGGGAGTTTCCACAGTTTCGACAATAACCCCTTCTGCGCTTTCTGCTCCTTCTGGGAGTTCCAGCACATCAGCAGCGGAAAGCCCTTCTGTGACTCCATAGGTATTTTCAAGATACTTCTGTTTAAGTGCTTCTGCGTCCTTCTGCTCTCCCAGGGGGTTAGTGTTCGGAGTGAGAACCACTTCCTGCTGGTCTTTCAGGCCGTCATAGTTCTTCTGCCAGAAGATACCCGTGACAGGGTTGACCTTGCCGTCCTCCATCAGGGCTTCACGGTACATTGCACATATTTTCTGCACTTTTTTTATAAAGGCGGTGCGGGCAGGGTTCCCCAAATTGCGGTTTGTCCACTCATAAGCGTCACCCTTATCTATACCAATAGCAGCATACGCAGCCTGGTTGCCCACCTTCATATCCCATTCTGCACACAAGTCCAGATAGCGGGCAAAGCGCCGCTCCATTTCCTCCACGTCATTTCTGTCCAGGGGTTCCGTGGGAAGGATAGCCTGCATGAACCTAATCCTTCTGGTATTATACCCTTCTGGCAGGTCGGGGTTATGACCCTGAATGATAGGGGAACTATCACAGGGTCTTTCTCCCTCATTCGGTTTCTGCCTGGGCTTCGTGTCCTTCGCTCCGGGTGTCCGTGCCATTCTCCTTCACCGCCTTTCTGCCCTTCTGGGGCTTCTGCTCCTTCTGGGCTTTCTTCTGGGCAGCTTCCTTCTGCTCCCTGTGATAGCGTTCAACATAGCTTTCCATTGTCGTTCTCCTTTCTGTCATGTTGTAGTGAGTATGGTGACCATTTCAGCGTTTTCCCTATAATTTCTTATAGTACGCACGTACTAAGGAAAAGTTATAGCAAAATATGATTTTGCTCACCATACTCACCTGTTAAACCGATTTCAAACCCAGTCCTTGATAGGTGATATACCCGGAACTTACGCCTTTTTCATCGTACCACTCCGGGTGCGCCGTCAGTTCTGCGTTGAATTTCTTCATGCTGCATACATAATAGCCGTTGCTCTTGCACCAGATTTTGTATGCGTCATAGATAGCTTTTGCTTTCGTGTACCCTTCTGTGATATGCTCACACTTTTCTTCAAGGAACTGCAACACCAGGTCATTGTCCTTCTCATACGCCTTGACCACCTTCTGCATATGAGCGGGCATTTTCAAACCAAAGCGCTTGTACTTGAAGCAGCCCGCCACCAGCCAAGTGAAGATACCCTTCATGGCTTCTGGGCTTTCAAAGTAGTCCTTCAATCCCTTGTCCTGTTCATCGTCCGTGAAGTGTCGGTTGAACTCAATGACACGTACACGGTCGGAAGCAAACAGGCTCTTGTCCTTTACGGACGGCAGGTCATTACAGGACAGCCACATTGTAAACTGCGGCTTGAAGGTAATAGCCGCTTGATACAGTTCACGGGCGGTAATGTCCTCACCACCTGTGTACTGCTTAATGGTAGCTTCGTCCAGCTTGCCCGCCGTATCGGACTCACTCATGGTAACGAACCTGCGGCCTTTCAACTTCGCCAGCACGGAAGAAGGTGCTTCTGCGTTCTTCTGCCTTTCTGCCTTACAGATAAGTTCTACCGGGGCAACCGTAGAGTAGTCACCAAGCAAATGCTGGATAGCGTCCAGCATGGTAGACTTGCCGTTTCTGGTGGTCTTGCCGTGGAGGATAAACATACATTCCTCTTTGCTGGTTCCCAAGATGGAATACCCAAGCGCCCGCTGCAAATAGTCAGCCTTGTCCTTGTCATCCTGGGTGACTTCTGCAATGAACTTTTCCCAGCGTTCACAGCGTACTTCCTGCAAGCTGTACTCAAAGTTGGTCTGCATGGTCAAGAAGTCATCCCACTTGTGTTCCCGGAAGGTCATGCTTTCCAGGTCATAAGTACCATTCTTGCAGTTGACCAGATACGGGTGGGTGTCGAACTTCTCTGCTTCAATCCGCATACAGTCAGCAGCGTCTTTCATCATGCGGTCACGGAAACGGCGGTCACCCATCTTCGCAACAAAGGCCATATACTGCTTGCGCTTTTCTTCGTCTGCGATTTCCCCGCAGTACAGCGCCATCAGCCGCACGAACTCCTTAATCTTTGCACTCACCAGCAGTGCGCCAACATCCTTCTGCCACTTGCCGCCGTCATAGGTGTACCAGGACTTTGCTTCCGGGCAGAAGCGGGTGTCCTGCGCATAGCACTCACTGAACAGGTCAGCCATACCAGCTTCATCCCAGGAATACCCCGTACTGTTTTCCTGGTAGGGAAGTTCAGGGTGTACGGACTTGATGTAGAACATCTTTCTGCTGATTTCTTCGGACGTGATATATCGCCCGTTGGAGAGTTGAAACAATTCATCTGCCATCACGCTTCACCTCCCGCAAGGTAGTCACACCACTCAAGGAAAGCACGGAGAATAGGGTTCGTGTTGCCCTGGTCTGCCCAGCCTGCAAACCCTATGAAGCCATCACGGTTAAAACTGATACACTCACGTCTGGTGAAGTAGTGGCTATTGAGATACAGATAGCAGCAAATGATGGAACCATTGCTTTTCTTCTGCATATCAACCTTCTTGCTCAAGTGCATGGTTTCAACGGACGTTTCATTGTCCTTGACCGCTTTCTTGATATGCTTATTGAGAAGCATCACCAGAACCAGAATATCACCTTCCTTAATGTCATCATAGGTAAGACCCTTTTTCGCAAAGTAGTCACGTGCTTCATTGGTGGTGCAAACTGCCTGAATATTTTCTTTTCTCATAGAGGTTTCCTCCTTTCCTTAGAGATTTTTGTTGAGGTTATCATAGATTGCTTCCAGCCGCTTTCTGTTAAGCCGGGGTTGCATCAGGGCTTCATGGAGTCCGTTCATAGCGTCCACAGCCATACCACGGTAGCCGTCAGCAATCCTTTCATAATCCTCACCATCCATGCCCTTGGGTTCGGAAATGATTTCCGTGAACAGTTCTTCACAGTCACGCCCAAGGCGCTCATAGATGATTTTCTGCAACACTTCCTCCGGGTCACCGAACACATATTCCGTAGACCTATCAGGAAGGTAAAGTGTTCTTGCCATGTTTCTTACCTCCATCCCTCAATTCTTTTGCTCTCATAACCTCACGGTCAGTATCTTTCACGATACGTCCGCTTGCACACTTCACGCACTTAACACGCCATCTGTTCCCGTAATGACCACCACGAATGAGTTCAAAGTGACCATATCCAGTAGGTACATAGGCTCCGCAGCAGTAGCAGTACCCAGGGTATCTATTCCGTGCCATAGTAATTACCTCCTGTATCTGGTTACACTGTCACAAATGGTCTGCAATTCCCGGTCAGGCAGAGGGGGCTTGCAAGCCTGCTGGTTCACATAGCAGAGTTCCTTGTAGATTTCCTGCTTGCTGTACCCTGTGTTGTGCATTGCTCCTGCCAGTGAAGTGAGGGAAAGGTTTCTGCCCCCGGAAACAATCTCAGGGTAGTCAGGTCTGATAAAGACCTTGCCGCCCTCTGGCTTTCTGAATGTGGGTGCATAGATTTTCTGAACCAGAGGGGATTTACCACCGCCTGTCCGTTCTCCCTCCGGGAAATACTTCTGCACCACATAGTCAATGGCTTCCTGGTTCTCAATGATTTCAGGGAAGATAACAACCTTGCCTGTCATAATGAAGAACCGTCTGGCCTTGTAAATTTCTACTCCGTTGAGGTTGTTCCTTCCCGTGAAGGGGAGGTCACCCCGCAGCAGAATGTGAACACCACGTCCACTTCTGGACTTCTCCGTATAGGAGTGGCAGGCTTTCATAATATCGGCACACAGCGGGGTCATCAGCCCATCTTCAAAGCCTGCGTCAATATCAATGCCAACCAGCCCATTGTCGGCAAAGACAAAACCAAGGTGGTTGTAAGTACCGTCCTCCACCGCAGCCTGCGCCTGCTCAAAGGTTCCCCAGGTGTCAGGTGCGGTAGAGGATGCGGCCTTACGCTCAAAGGCTTTCATGGGGACTTTGGAACTATCCCAGGCGCACACCCACTGTTTCAAATTTTTCAATTCTGTTGGTATTCTGGAATAATCCATACCCACGAACCTCCTTTAGTTATCTACATAAACGATGATGCACGGTTTCCAGTAGGGGTCATATTTCAGAAGTTCGTTCTCAATGAAGATTTCAAACTCCTGGTCAGAACCGTCAAAGTCGGAGTAGTGATACTCCATATCCTCCTGAAAATCATCCCTGTCTGTGTAGCACCTTTCGTCATTGACAGTCTGCTGGCAGTCAAGGAACTCTCCGATTGATGCACTGACTCTGCTGCATGACATATAGCTGTAATCACCACTGTTGCAGTCCTCACCAGCGAATACCAGCAGGGGCAGGTCAGGGTGGTCAATCAGGAGTTGACGCAGTTCATCAGTGGAATGGAGAAGACCGGTTTTCTTCTTTTCGCAGTCATTCACGGCTTCTTTCTCCTTTCATCGTTGCAGGGAGGGAACGGACAATGCTTGCAATCTTCGTCACAATCCATTGTCCCATCCCACTCCATGTTTGCCTTTATAACAATGACCCAGCAGATAATCCAGAGAATAAGCTGTATCATTGTTATACCTCACGCTTGCTCATACTACGGTAGAAGTAGTCGTTGTACAGGTCATAGCGGGTCTGAATGTCAGCCATCCAGTCCATGCCAGGGTAGTTTTCCTCCACCCAGCGGATAAAGTTCTGCATATACCCGCAGGTCTTGAACTCAGGGCAACCCATTCTGTAAATACAGTTGGGAACAAGAACGTCAGACTCAAGCGGGTGGGTTTCATGCAGAGTCATCTTGAAATCCTCTGCCAGTTCCCGTGCTTCCGGGGTTGCCATACGGCACAGGCGCTTTCTCCATGCGTCAATGCAGTTCTGCATATTCGCATAGCCGTCAAAGTTCACAAGCGCTTTCTGGGGCTTGTCCCCTCTGGGAATATCGTCAATCAGACGGTCATCCCTCTGGGAGGAAATGAACTTCTCAAACTTGTGGCGGCTCCATTCGGTGGACAGCCAGTAGAAGATACCCTTCCACGACCAGTCGAATTCCAGCAGACGGATAGGGCTATGCTCTGAAATCAGCAGCTTCTTCTTGAAGGTTTCGGACGCTTCATTGTCCGAAAAATCCTTGTTGTCGGTGGTGCGGCAGTGGTTCTTGACCCTTTTCCAGTCATCACCAAACCAGTTGAATACCGTTTTCATCAGACTGCTTTCTCCTTTTTGTAAATCTTCATGTACTCCTTGTACGCCATACCCTCAAAACCAGCAGCGGCCTTGAGCGCTTTCTTCTTGTCGGTGTACCGCTTAGAAAGCGGAGTCTTTTCTTCACCAACACGGCAGACGTAATACTGGTTGCTGCCTTTTTCTTTCGATACGGTGTACTCCAACATTACATACTCACCCTTTCTGCAATCTCAGCCATCTTCGCAGCGTTCAGTCTGGTGTCACCGTGGACACGGGAATAGGACAGGTAGCCATTCATGCGGTCAATCTTCGTGAGATTTTTGCTGCCGCAGACCGGGCAAACATCCATTTCAAGTTCCTGGTGTCCGCAGTCATCACAGTAGGCAAGGGAGAGGTTCACACCCTCATAGAAGCCCTTCTTCATGGCTCTACGAACCAGCGTTCTCACAGCGTCAATGTTGTAGCTGATAGGATAGCGCACGTACTGGATTTTGCCGCCATTGCACAAATCCCAGAACCGTCCTTCCAGGTCTTGCTTCTGAATGGGGGTCAAGTTTTCCGTAACGTGGCAGTGGAAGGAATTGCTCACATAGGGACGGTCACTTACATTCTCAATGATGCCGTACTTCTTGCGGAACTGCTCAACCTGCAATCCGCAAAGGCTTTCCGCAGGCGTACCGTAGATAGCGTACAGCCATCCGTCCTCCTTCTTGAACTCATTGACCTTCTTGTTGATGTACGCCATGACCTCAAGGGCAAACTGCCCGTCCTCCGCAATGGATTTTCCGTTGTAGAGTTCCTGAAACTCATTCAGGGCGGTAATGCCAAAGGAAGCGGTCATGGGTTTCAGCAGGGGCTTGATTTTCTCATTCGGTTTCAGGTGTCCACCATACAGGCCACCTTCGCAGAACTGAATGGGATTGACACTTGCCCGTATTTCACCCAGATAGTCATAGGTACGCTTATGGATGCCCCTAATCATTTCCAGGTAGTAGTCCAGGACTTCATAGAAATCCCTGTTCTCCTGTCTGGCCTTTGCCAGTATCATAGGCAGATGCAGGCTCACGGCTCCAATGTTGAAGCGCCCAACGAACACAGGCTTGTCATCATCGTCAGCCGGGTTCATGCCGCCACGCTCATACCACGGGGACAGGAACGCTCTGCAACCCATAGGGGATACCACGCGTCCGTACTTCTTGTACATCTCTGCAACATAGCCATCACCAGTGAGGGACAGCCAGTCAGGATACATGGTCTTTGCACTGCACTGGATACCAGCTTCAAACACATCCTCATTGATGCAGCCCTCTCCGTGAAGGTTCTCGTCATAGAGGAAAACCAGTTTGGGGAACAGGACGGGCTTCTTATTACCCGGCTTGCCCTGACCGTTCATGTGAACACGCAGGAAGGTCTTGCTTGCCATCTTACCGAAAGCGTCAGTAGCCAGACCAAAGGTCATAGTGATAAACGGATAGTCACCACGGGAACTACCCACGGTGTTCAGCTTCATTTCAATGCCCTGGAACCCCTGCTCAAAATCACGCTGAACCTTGTTCATAGCGTATTCCTTGCTCAACTGTTCTGCGGTATCATGGTCAGCCATCATGCGGAAAGCAATGTCCATGTATTCTTCCACATACTTGTCAAAGGACTTGAGGGCATAGGGAGAGAGGATTTTGTCAATCTCCGGGACAGTGAACCCGCCGTACTGCTGGGATGCCGTAGCCAGGATAATATCACCCAGAACGTCAAACGCAGTGTCAAGGGACTTCGGTTCGTTGTACCAGACGTTACCCATCTCAAAACCGCCCTGCATGATAGTACCCACATCGCACAGGCAGCAGTTAATGGTATCCAGTCGGGCAGACTGGTCATGGATGTAGATGTAGCCATCCTTGCAAGCCTGCAACTCGTCCTTCGTCATAAAGAACCTGCGGTACAGACGCTTGTTGAGTTCGTTGAAAATCAGGCAACGCTTAGTGGCAACCAGCGCGGAGTCCGTGTTCGCGTTCTCCTTGTCACCGATAAAGCGGATAGACTGACTCTTGATGTAGACTTCATCCATCAGGTGAACGAAATCCTTTTTATAGTTACGGTAGTCCTTGTAGGACTTAGCAACCTTCGGGTTGAAATCCTCAAGAACCTGCTCCATGATATTGTGCATCTCACTGACAGGGATTTCCTCAAGACCCTGCTGCTCAATGATACGGATGACTGCCGCCACAATATCATGGAACTGCGTGTCAGTGATGGTCACCATCACACGGGAAGCGGACTTCGTGACAGCGTTCACGATTTTCTGACCATCAAAGGCTTCCAGTGTGCCGTCCTTCTTAATTACTTTCATGGAGTATGACCCTCCCTTCCTGAATACTTTTCTGTACGTCAATGACGCGCTGGTTGGTACTACCCGCCCACGGATAGTTCACGTCTTTCAGTTCCTCTACGAACCGTCCGTCTACCAGAACGTCAATGGTTTTGACCACGGTCATCAGTTCGGAAATCTCCATGATTTCCTCCCAGGTGTATCCCGTATAAACCCAGACCGTCTTTTCGGGATACATCGCCTTGATGAAGTCAATCAGGTTCAGCACATCTTCCCGGTTCTCCGGGTGGAAGGGGTCACCGCCAGAGATGGTGATACCCGCAATGTGCTTCTTCTCAAGGTCATGGAAGATTTCTTCCGCGTCCTTGAAGGTGAACTCCGCTCCATCGTCAGCGTTCCAGGTGACGGGATTGTGACAGCCCTTGCAGTGGTGTTCACACCCTGCTACCCAGAGGACTACGCGCAGTCCGTCACCGTTGTTCATATCATCATGGGTGATGTTATGGAAGTTCATCACACATCGCCATCCTTGCGATGCAGGGACTTTTCAGCCGTAAAGCCCTCTGGGTAACGGGCTTTCAGCTTGTCGATGTTAAGCTGCATGACTTCATCCATCGTGAAGTCCAGTGCGAAACACGCTTCCGCAATCATCCACAGGCAGTCACCCAGTTCCTTCTTGACATGCTCCTTGTCAAAGGGATGCCCCTGATACACCTTCTGCATGATACCCGCCACTTCGCCAGCTTCGGAAGTCAGACCGAAAACCGCGTGACGCAGCATATCTTCCTTCTGGTCATAGGGAATACTGCAAGTGCGGATAGCAAGGTTCTGATACTCATTACCGTTCATGTTTGTGTTCCTCCTTCATGTAGTTACGTAATTGGGCGGTTGCAACTACCCCGGCGATAAAGCCCAGGAGCAGGACAACCGTGTAGAAAATCAGAAGAACCACTACGGCTATCATAAGCTTCATGGTTGTTTCCTCCTTTAGATGCCAAAGATACGCGATGCCATCATGTCAGCGGTATGGGTGAACAGGACGTTGTTGCAGCTTTCAATGGCAGCACCAACATTGTTCCATACGCTCTCACCCTCATAGGCTCCCATGTGCCAGCGGATGCACAGCATTTCTTCCCCGGTCAGGTCAATGCACTTCTGCGCGATGATAACGGACTTCTCACCGTGACCCGTCAGAATGAGGTTCTTGCGGTACTCAAAGGAACCGTCAGGCTTGCGCTCATACTGGTCACACTTACAGAGGTCATGCAGCATACCCACGATGTAGGGGCTACGCTTGTGTTCCCATTTCAGACCCAGCTTGCGGGTCAGCATCAACAGGGACTCCGTTACCAGCAGGCTATGGTCGAACAAACCGCCAGGGTAGTTACCGTGATACTTCGTAGACGCAGGAGCGTCAAAGAACCCCAGGGACAGGAGATTGTCACGCAGGATTGCTACCCGCTCAAAGGGCATTGCTTCACCCATGATGGATGTAAACCGGGCAACGCGGTCTTTCTTCTTGATATTGCTCATATAGCACACTCCATTTCTTCCAGAACTTAATTCAAGGTATAAGCATTGGAGAGGTTGAGCATAAAACTCTCCCTCTCCGCTGCTTATGTGAGGGGTTAGTTGCCCAGGATAGAGTTCAGGTCGAACTTCTTACCCTTCTGGGCAGGGGCAGCGTTGCTCTGCGCCGCAGCAGGCTTCTTCTCGGCAACCGGGGTATCAAAACCATCAGCAGGCTCCTTGTTGCCCAGTCGCACAAAGTCCAGGAACTTGCCGGGAGTGCGGTTGGACTCAACCTTCTCATGGTCAACCTCGCAGCGGATGTAGCAACCAACCAAATCCTCATGGTCGATTTCAGACAGACCGTAGTCATTGAGCGCGGTCTTAGCGAAATAGGAGAACGCGTTCAGACCGCCCTGGTTGGGTTCGCCGTCCTTGTTCAGCAGGGAGAAGCGTTCAGTGTGCTTCTGTCCAGCCGCGTTCTGCATGGTAACCTCCATCTTACCAAAGTCCTCCTTATACTTGACCTCGGTAATCAGGAACACGTGAATACCCTTCGGAATGAGGGTAAAGCCATCAGTCAGACCAATCTTAGCCATTGTAATTTCCTCCTTGAGAACGCCTTTTGGCGTTAGTATTGTGATTAGAATATTTGCTCTTGTAGGCGCAGGACACGTTGACGTAGACCATAACGCCGATATACAGTGCCATTTCCACAAACAGAGTGGTCAGTACACCGAAAACGAATGGGTTAATGTACATGGTTACTCCTTCTCTTTGAGTGTAAGACGATAGGTAACAGTTTCAGCAGTCTTGTACTTATCCAGTACGCCGTCCTTCTTCATCGCAGCTTCATCAATCTTCTTGGTGACACTGCGGGAAGTAACCCAATTATACTTGGAACCCTCCATGATGACCTGCTTATCGCCATCGCGGAACTTCGCGGTACAGGCTTCCTTGATAAGGTCTTTGAGGGTTTTCAGCCGCTTTTCATCAGCGGCGGTTTCCTCTGCAACCTTGTCCAGCTTCGCCTGCAACTGCTCCGCTTCGGCAATCATAGCGTCAAGGTCACTGTCCGGGGACAGGTTGTTAGCGCGGAGAACCTTGAGGATTTCAGCGTCCTTCTTCTCGTCAAACTTCGGAGAAACGCCGCCCTCCACGTGTTCCTTCCACCACTTCTCCACCTTCTTGATGGTCTTAGCCATGTTCGGGTAACGCTCGGATACCTTGAAGGAACGCTCAAAGGTGTTGTCCGGGGTGACAATGAACGCTTCGGGGTTCTGATAGTCCTTGTCCTCAAGGACGGTGCAGACCATGATAACGTCATCCACGCCCAGCAACCATGCGTACAGTGCTGCCTGCAAAGCGTAGTATTCAGGAATATCCTCAAGCCAGTCCTCACTGCGCTTCGTGGTTTTCATCTCAAGCACCGCAGTAGGCTTACCGTTCTTATCGGTAAACAGGTAGTCCCACATGCCGCCGAAAATGGGTTCATCCTTGAAGAAATCGCCCCAGGTTTTCTTAAAGTAGTCCGCTCCGTACACATCGGTAGGAGAGGTCAGGTTCTTCCAGAAATACTTGGACTGCATGTACTCTGCCTGCTTCGGTTCGATTGCCTTACCAGCCAGGGTGTAGATGGTATCCTCGAACGGTTCTTCATAGGTACGGGTGATAGCACACCAGGCATTGAACGGGGTAGTCCACGCGTTCAGACCCATAATCGCAGCGAAACGCGTACCCGTACACTTCTTCGGTTTCGCCGGGGGTGTAATCGAAATGGTGTTATTGTCATTCCACTTCATGGTTCAATTCCTCCAATTCTATAGCCTTGTCCAGATACCAACGTGCTTTCTTAATATCCTCAAGACCGTTCTTTCTCTTGTGACGGTAGAGATACTTGAGTGCGTTACAAACGCAGAAGTCAATGGTGGACTCCACGCCCTGCGTTTCTACCATCACGTCAATGCACTCAAACTTACCCGTTTCGTAGTGCGCCGGGTGGTTTACATTGTCGGGCATGGGTTATGCTCCGTACTGGGAGATGATTTCCGCAATGTTCTTGCAGAGTTCAGCACAGGCAGACGCGGCGATGTTGGTAAAGCCATCGGTTTTCAGGGCAATCTGCTGTACAAATTCCTCCTGTTCCTCGTCCTTGTCCATCAGGTCACGGCACAGGTTCTTGAGTTCGGCAATCTGTTCCTCACTGGCAGCACCGTCAGCCTGGGTCAGTTCCTTCTTGGCTTCCTGACGCTCTGCGGTAGTGGCAGGGGCTTTCTTCTCCTTCTTGCCCTTCTTAGTGGCAGGAGCGGCAGCGGCAGCTTCCTCTGCGAACTCATTAGGTTCATCAGTGTTGTCATCGGAACCCAGAGTAGCGTCTACATCATCAGGCTCCGTAATATCCAACACAGCCATCCACAGATAGCGGCGCAGGTAAGTGATGGAAGAACCCAACGCCTGCATGGGGTTGGTAACCTCCTTGCCCTGGTTGCTGATAATAGGCTTGACCTCGCGGTAGGGAACCACAAAGACCAGAGGGGCTTCTTCCAGATTGTCCACGTTGTAGACATTCATCATCGCCATCTCGTTAGTGAACTGGATACTGGTGGTCAGACCCACACGGGCAAAGATACGGAGTGCCGGGGGAACAATGTCCTCCAACTCAAAATACTTGAACTCAAGGTGCATGTTCTTACCAGACTTCTGCACCTTCTGGTTCAGGAAATACAGACGCGCCTTTGCAAGCTTCTGACGCACGTTCATTGCTTCATAGATATTAGCCATTGCTATAATCCTCCTTTAGAGATTTTCTAATAATGCCATCGTCTTTTTCTTGATGGTATTGATTTTACGGGTATTCTTGCGCGGGGGCTTTACGCCCATAAAGTCATTGATGTACTTCTGCGCCTGCTTCAAATACCACTTGCGGTCTACCACATCAATAGACAAGCGATTGTTGTTGTCCACGATGCAGTGTTTGGGTAAGCTGGGAACTTTGGAGTCTGCACCAGTTACCGCATGGGTCTTGTAGAGCGTTCCACAGTTCAGGTCTGCCGTGGCGTAAACGCGGTTGACCTTCTGGACAGGGATTTTTTCTTCCCCTATCACCTGGAAGCAGGTGGAGTATTTACCGCCTACTTTGGAAATCAACTGGAAGTCCAGAATGTTGTCAGTGGCAGCAATGGTATCCTCCGGGGGTGTTCCATCCACAAAGAACTGCTGGATTGCTCTTGCGATGACCACAGCGTTATTGTTGATGTTGAAAGCACCGCCACTCATGTTGTCCCATGCCGGGAGTCCCATTTCCGTAAAGTCCATGTTGGCGTTGGTCAGAATACCTCTGACAAGCTGACCGCCCTTAACCTTCGGCTTGCCGCCGCCTACGGGGATTTCCACGTAGTTGTTTACGTCCTTCTGAACAATCTTCTGGATGAAATCTTCTTCCAGTTCAAACCCTGTCCTGTCCTGCCACTCCTGGGTAATCTCCTGCCACTTAGCTTCATCGGAGTTGTCGAAACTCACCATGATGCCGTCTGTGTTAAGCTGGATGATTTTCAGAGTGGGACACTCACGGGTAAGGTGTACGGACAGTTCCAGCAGAAGCAACTGTCCAGTAATGCACACTGACCGCCCCATCAACGGGTCATAGAGGTCATTGTAGGCAACGCCGTTCTTGCCGTTCAGCATCGTACCGTAGGTGGTATTCAGTACCAGCTTGAGCGCGTTTGCCGTGTCCTTGTCACCAGACTTCTTAGCCTTAACTCTGTCCTCAAGAGTCTGTACAAAGACCTCAGGAGAAGGAATGTTACGGCTACAAAATCCGTACTTCTGACCCTTTGACAACGGTATGGTCATCAGGTGCGGGTAGTAGCTTGCCACGTCCTTATTGCGAATGGAGCGGGTGTCCGTGGCTTCTTCGGTATAGGTGGGAATTGCACCGTGGATACCGCCGTAGGCGATGGTGCAGGGACACTCACCAACCATGATTTCAAGGCTTGCGCCTTTAATCTTTTTGCCGTGTTCGTCATAACCTCCGAAAAGGTCAATGTCCTTCACAGCGGGGTCATGCAGGCGGTCAAAGAAGTCAAAGACCTCCTGCGGGATGTACTCACGCAGCAGCTTATCCGGGTACTGATAGTTCCGTTCATCTGCCCACGGGGTACTTGGCTTCTGGGCTTGCAGATACACAGAGGTCAGCTTCGCGTTGGTCATATACATAGCCTTGCGTTCATCCAACCCTCTGACTCTGCCCAGAGTAGCCTTGTTCTTGAGGTAATTCACCCTGATTTTGTAGAGGATTTCAGTAGCGTCCACGTCATACTTACAGTAGGCGATGGTCTGTGCCAGTTCCTCTTGGGTTAGGCGGCGCGTGATGTTGAAGTCTACTTCCGTTTCCTCAATGGGGATACCCAGGTGGGCTTCAATTCCCTTCAAGGAAGTGCCGTCCTGACAGTCATCCATCAGGTCAAAGCTATGGAAGAATACTCTGTAGTCACGCAGCAGGGGAATATCCCAGCCGTCTATTTCCTCCACAATGATAAGGTCATTGACTTCCTTGACCTGTTCCGGGGTCAACCCAACCATGACTGCCTTGAGAATGTGGTTGTCATAGTGCTTATTGTTGAACCCGCCCAGGAAGGGGTCTTGCTCCATGAACGCCAGAACAGCGTCATTGTCATTGTGGATAACTGTGTACTGCCCGGTGGATAACTCCTTGAACACGAACAGCCAGTCATGGGCGAAAACCTCACAGTCGAATATGAATGTGTTTTCTATCAACCTGTTTCCTCCCTTCCGTCAGGATTATCTACCATCTTCCAGCGGAACGTCCTGTCAGTCGGGATTTTCCCTTCATCTTCCATCTGGAACCTACGGTCAAAGTCATGGACTGTACGCCCGTCAGAGTGGAAGGTTACCGGGGAGTCTAAGTCCCACTTCATCAGCAACGCCCAAAGGTCAGGGTAGTTCTTACGGAGTAATCGCAACTGCTCTACGCTCTGGTTATGGCAGAACCAGCAACCGCCGCGTGTGGCAGTAGTGTAGATAGGTGACAGCAGGTCATTTTCCTCACACCATTTCCAACAGTCGGCTTCTGTCCAACCGATTGCCGCCAGGGGGAGAAATCTTGGTGATACCGTCCAGTCTTGCAAGACGCTTCGGTTCATCCGCTGCAATGCCTAAATACTGCACCAGAGTATTTGTATCAGCCCCCTCCGATACGGGGCTATTGGAAAATGCAGGTGGGACAGAGTGTACTGCTTGAGTTCCCCGGTGCAATACTGACGGAACCTGTTTGCAAACCCCGTAATCTGCGGAGTGCTGCAATCTTGAGGTCGGAGTTGCACCAGTTCCCCTTCCGCATCGGGAACCCGTAAATCCTGTTGTCCCCCCCCGTTCTCCGGGGCTTCTTCATCTTCCGATAGAATATGCTTTCGTAGGTCAACTTGGCTCCCGTATTTGAGATGTTTGCACCATCCTCCGCGTGTGAGAGGGAACCCCTTGATTGTCCCAACGAATTTTCCGCTGGTGAGTTCAGCGTAGAAACGCTTTTCGTAGGTGTCCCGCTCCCCCCCCCCCTAACCGCGTAGATATGTTCAACTTCGATACCGTAACGCTCCTTGATGATAGCGTCCGCTTTCTTCTTGAACTCAACCATAGGCGGTAGGTCAGCGGAAATGGTGTCAGTAGCCCAAATCTCTGCATGTACGATACGGTCAAGCTTCCAGCCCAGCTTCTCAATGGCTCCCAGACAAGCCAGACTGTCCTTGCCGTAACTCAATGATAAGATGTACTGACTCATTAGTTACTCCTTTGGTTATCCTTGCTTTCTGAACAAGAAAGCATTAGAGAGTTTTTGGTGAAAAATTTTTATCGCCACGGGTGTAGTTCCTGCTCAACTCGCAGGAGTTCTTGTCTTCCCTGGAACGCAATGCGGTTGCGGCGGTCTTTCATAGACTCCCACTGTTCCACGTCCTCCGGCTCCTTCTCACCGTAGGGGTTGTGGCCGAAAATCTCACGCTCCGTGGGCAGGCGCAGTAGGTCACCGCTGTCAAAAGCCACCATCTTCTCACGGATTTCAGCCGGGAAGCGGTCAAGGATTTCCGTGTTCAGCGCCTTACGCAGGGCGCAGGACTTGTACCCTTCACGGTTGGAACTGGTACGGTTCATGGAATACTCCTTGCGCAGGCAGTCCACCAGGACAAAAATCATGCCGTCCTGCTCCTGCTTCACGGCCAGGGCTTCCACTTCTTCACCGTCATTGAGGGTGAAGGTGATAACGTCACCCACGCAGTAGTGACCTTCGGCCACTGCTTCGATAGTTCTAAACAACTTCATTACTTAGTCCTCCATATTCTTATTCAATGATTTCGCAGCCGCACTTGCGGTAGCTGGTACAGCGCTGCTTGTATGACTTGAGTAGAGAACGGATATTATCTACATAGTCATAGGCAATGGGTTGTTGCTTGTCCTTGAAGGTTCTTGCCACCCGGCCTACACTCTGGACAATGACAGCGTAGTCCTTTTGAGGGGTGGTCAGGAAAAGTCGGTCAAGGCGGGGAATGTCCAGACCTTCCTTCGCCAGTGCGTAGGTTGCGAACAGATACCGTTTCCGGCCAGTACGCATATCCTCAATGGCCTGCTCCCGCTCCGCTTTCTTCGCCTTGCTGGTCATCGTGCCGTCTATGACAGCGGCCTGTGCTTTCAGCGCCGGGGGAAGCATGGAGTAGAGTTCTTTCAGGTGACCCACCCTTTCGGAGAGAACCAGATTGTAGTGGTCACGGTTCTCTATGAGGTCATGCAGAATGAACTTGTTTCGGGCTTCCAGTTCGGTGAGATAGGAAATCAACTTTGCGTAGTTGACAGTACCGTCACTGTTCAGGAAGCTGGCACTCATGCCTACGCCTGTACCCTTCGGGTGAACGTGAACGGTCATCACTCTGGACTTGACCGCTTCGTCCGGGACTGTCCAGACCACTTCACCAATCATGGCGTATGTAGCCTTGATAAGGCCGTCTGCCCGGTGTACCGTTGCCGATAGACCGTACTTGTGCCTTGCCCGCAGTGCGTTGAGTACCTTGCTGAACTGGGTGACCGCCGTGGGAGTACCGCTTACACGGTGACATTCATCCACAATAATGCAGTCCCATTCATCCCTGTACTGTTCCAGGTCAACCTTGCACATCGTCTGGATAGTGGCAAAGGTCATTGACTGGCCTATATCTACCTTACCTTCGGTGATAGTGCCAAGCAGGTCAGGGTTCATATACTGCGCTGCTCTGGCCTTACTCTGGGTCAGCAGGTCTTTTGTGTGCGTCAACCACAGGGTCTTGACTCCCAGTGCAGCGGCCAGGGCAATGCCCATCTGGGTCTTACCACTGCCTGCGGGGGATTGCAGGATACCGTAGTGGTTGATAAGCATTGCGGCCACCGCTTCTTCCTGATACTCATACAGCGGGACTTTCCCGCCAAAGTCTACCTTGACTGGTGTGCGGTACAGCTTCTTCCAATCTCCTTCCAGGAGAGGGAGGATAGACCGCAGACAGCCAAACGGAAGAATGAGGTCATTGCCGTTCATGCTGTAAAGGAAAAGTTGCTTCGGGGTGTCACCCACCCACAGGTGCATACGAACCTTCTTTTGATAGTCCGGGTTGACCAGAACCAGGTTGGCCTTGCACCAGTCCATAATCTTCTGTGACGGGTCTGTGATTTTGATGGTGCTACCGATTTCCGTAAACATCAGCTTTCCTCCATGAGGTAGACCCACTGTGCAAAGGTTGGGTACTTGCGTATCCCTTCCTCCGTCAGGCTCTTTCCTCCATGCAGTTCCAGCATGAGTAGGTCATCGAAAGGCACCATGTAGATTTCACCGTCATTCAATCTCATGGCGAAAGTGCAGTAGGCGTTGCCACATTGCTCCCAGAGGGTCATAGCCCCTTCCTGGTTGCACTCAATACGTGAGAAGGGGAAGCGATTGTTTTCACAATCCTTGCAGTCAATGAGGACTGCCACGTTGTTCTTCACCGCAATCACGTCTGCGGGCTGTCCTGTCTGGTTCTGTGCCAGGTTGTGCGCCCACCAGCCAGCAGCGGCCAGAAGGTCACATAGGTCATTCTCAAAACGAGTGCCAACCGTCCTATTCACGGTTGATGACTTCATACCATAACACCTACCTCCATTCGTAGTCCTTGCCGTATTTCTTCTTGTACCATTCCTCAAAGCGCTTCCTGTTTTCTTCGCTCTGGAAGTAGGCTTCCACTTTGCGGGCAAGGATGGTACAGAAGGGTGTTTCTTCCAGAAGCACAGTCAGCATTTTACTGTTCGTGGACGGCCACCTTACCCTGTTCGTAATCGTCCAGGATATACTTAGTAGTCTGTACGATAGCGTCAGCCTTTGCGCCGCTTCGGGTTCCCGCAAACACGGAACTCACTTCCGTTTTGTCGGTCAGGATACCCTTGTAACGCAGTTGGGTGATAAGCCATACGAAAGACAGGCGGTGCTTCTTCAAGCGTTCACGAATAGCGTCAAGTTCCTCCACGTCCGTTCCCTCCTTCCTTGTCAAACTTATAAACAATAGTTGACAAAGTAGGTTTCAATGCTTATAATGAAGTTGCGACACTCATATAGCATTGACAACCTACCGGGGCTAAAAATTACCGCCACGGTGGGCGGGTTTCTTGCGCCCTGTTTTGTAAACAACTCTTGTTTACAGTCCCTATTATATTCGAGAAATCCCAAACTGTCAATACTAAATTTAGAGATTTCCCAAAATATTTTTCAGGGAGGGTTTTCTATGGATACCGTAGATAGGATTTTTGAACTTGTTAAGGAGAGTGGACTTAGTAATCAGGCCGTGGAAAAGGCCGCTGGATTGTCGAATGGCAGCTTTAGTAAGTGGAAAAAGCGGGAATACCTACCCAGTGCGGACTACATATTGAAGTTGGCACGGTATTTTAACGTGTCTGCGGACTACCTCTTTTGCCTGTCAGACGTGAAAGAGGTACAGCAGTTAGGGATTTCACTAACCCCGGAAGAAGAACTGCTGCTTAACGCTTACCGTACCGCCACCGCCCAAGGCCGCTTCCGCATTATCCAGGTCTGTATGAATGAAATGGATAGCGCTGGAAAAGGGGCAACCGTAAGTGCCGGATAATAGATTTCACTGAATGGAGGAAGAACCATGTATGAAGATATTAAGGACGTAGCCCTGTATGTGCGCTATTCCAGTGCCAACCAGACAGAACAGTCCATTGAGGGACAGATACGTGTCTGCACAGACTTCTGCCAGCGCCACGGGTTCCGTATCAGAGAGATATACGCAGACCGGGCTACATCGGCCAGCAAGGATATTGAGAAGCGTGTGGAGTTCCTACGCATGATAAAGGACTCCGAAAAGAAGTCCTTCCAAGCTGTCATCGTCTATAAGCTGGACAGGTTTGCCCGCTCCCGCTATGACAGCGCCAACTACAAATACCGCCTGCGGAAGAACGGCGTACAGCTTATTTCTGCCACAGAGAACATTTCCAATGACCCGGAAGGTATCATCCTTGAGTCCGTGCTTGAGGGCATGGCAGAGTTTTACAGCGCAGAACTCTCCCAGAAAATCAACCGTGGCATGAAGGAGTCTGCCTATAAGCACAACTCCATCGGCGGGGTCATCCCTCTGGGCTACAAGTCGGAAGGTAAGAAGCTGGTCATTGATGAAGAAACGGCTCCCATCGTCCGGCAGGCTTTTGAAATGTACGCAGAGGGTCATAGTGTTGCGGAGATATGCCGCCTGTTCAATGCCCGTGGGTATAAGACGGCCAAGGGTACACGGTTCGGAAAGAGTTCTTTCAGCAGAATGTTCCACAATGAGCGGTACATCGGTGTGTACCAGTACCATGACTACCGGGCAGAGGACGCTATACCTGCTATCATCGACAAGAAGCTATTCTACCAGGTGCAAGCCCGCATGAAGTCAAATAGCAAGGCTTCCGGCCAGCATAAGGCCAAGCACTTCTACCTGCTCTCCGGCAAGCTGTACTGCGGCCACTGCGGTTCCAAGATGAACGCCAGCAGCAACACCACGTCCGGCTATACTTATTATGAGTGCTATGGAAAGAAAAACCTCCATGTAGACTGTCAGAAGCGGAACCTCCGACAAGACTTCATAGAGGATGTTGTAATCCGTGACGCAATGTCACTGCTCACGGACGAAAATATAGAACAGATTGCAGAGGTAGCTATCCGTACCAACCTCCATGACGTGGAGGACAGCACGGATATTCCTGCCATCAAAGATAGACTCCGGGAAACAACCCTTTCCCTCACCAACATAGTCAAGGCCATTGAAAGCGGACTTGCCCCGGAAACGCTGGTGAAGCGT
Organism: Lachnospiraceae bacterium; assembly: GCA_030526195.1. Taxonomy (GTDB): domain Bacteria; phylum Bacillota; class Clostridia; order Lachnospirales; family Lachnospiraceae; genus Chordicoccus. Next base: position 117,715 of record JAUNDG010000001.1, on the reverse strand, counting down.
ATGGCGGAGTTGGAGAAGGACAAAAAGACCCTTGAAGAAGAACTCAAGCGGGAAGAAAAGAAGGTCATCTACCTGGATAAGGAACAGGTCATCTTCTGGCTGGAACAGTTCAAGGGCGGGGATATTGAGGATGATGACTTCCGCAGACTGCTGGTGAACCTGTTCGTGAACTCTGTCACGGTCTGGGATGAAGAAGATGACCACTTTAAGGTCACCATAGCCTACAACCTTAGTTCTCTCAATGAAAAAACCTACCACCTCAAGAGAGGTGGTAGGCAGTCGGATTTCAATTACAATGCTTGAGGTTTGCGTGTCAGAACCCACAGTGTTAATTTCAGCATTGATCACGGCATTGATGCAGGCGGTCGTATCAGCTCCATCACCTTCGTGATCTGCCCATCGGCAGACACCGCCTTACAGTTTCACAGCTTCCGTTTCTCTGGGCTGATCGCCCACACTGACAATCTCACTGCCGTTAAAGATATGACGCACCGCCAGCTCATACTCCGGGAGCTTCCGGGCCTTCCGCACCGCCTTCACATCCCGGGGCTCTGCGGTCAGCATAGATTCCATATAGACCCACAGTTCCTTCATGTGACCAAGAATCGCCGATGGGCCGTCATAGAGTTCCCGATAAGCCTCATAGACCTCATCATGAAAGGCTCTGAAATCAGCCATGTTAAGATCACGGCCACCCTTCATTTTCCGCACTAGCGCCGGATTTCGGAGAAGCCCCCGCCCCAGCATCAGATTCTGACACACCGGCACCTCCTCAAGGAGCGTCCGGCAGTCCTCTTCTGTATAAAGATTGCCGTTATAACAGATCTTGTGACGACTCTTCTCCGCCAATGTTTTGAACATCTCCCGGTTTGGTGTGTTCTTATAGAAATCCTTCTGAGTCCGGGGATGAATGATCAGCTCCTCCAGCGGATATTTCTCATACAGCGGAAAGATTACCTCCGCCTCCGCCGGATCAGTCATACCCAAACGTGTTTTGACGGAAATGGCGATCTCGCCTTCCAACGCATTAAAGATGGTCTCCAGAAAAACATCCAGTTTTTCCGGATAGGCTAAAAAGCCGGAGCCCTTGCCCTTTGTTACCACCGTCGGAGACGGACAGCCCAGGTTAAGATTCACCTCCGGATACCCCAGATCCTTCAGCATACGTGCGGTGATGATAAAACTCTCCGCGTCGTTGGTGAGAATCTGCGGCACCGCTGTCAGTGCCTCATTATTCCCCGGGAAAATATCATTCTTTTCCTTATTCTTGATGTGACCTTTTAAATGAGGGGCCATAAAGGGCATAAAATACTTATCGATACCGGGAAAATGCTTGTGATGCAGCCGGCGATAACAATGATTGGTGATGCCCTCCATGGGGGCATAATAAAATGCGGTTTCGTTCATCTCCTCCACCCCTTATCCACCGATGGGGCCTTCCTCGCCACCACTGGGGTCATCGTCCACGAAGGGCTCGTCGTCAGCATAAGCCTCAAGCTTTTCCTCCACCTCAGGCTCTAACTCAGCCGGCATCACATCTTCTTCCGCGGGCAGACCTTCTTCACCGCCGGTGGAGTCATCCACGAAGGGGGCATCCTCTTTTTCCGGCTTCATAGACTCCGGGGCCTTTTCCGTTGTCTTGTCGTCGGCATCTTCATTTTCTTTATTCACAGTTTCTTCCTGCGTGGCATCAGCCGGTTTTCCCGTGTTCAGCCCACAGCCCGGCACCAGGCAAAGCGCCGCTGCCAGAAGTCCCATCAACATTAATTTACGTGTTTTCATAAGCCTTCCTCCAAGAACACAAAGCGTTTCTTATGATTTCTGTATTATAGTCTATTAAGCCTCTTTTGTGGTAGAATAAATAGACTATTGTTATTTTGAGGTTTCAAGAAAATGGCATCTGTTGTTTCTATGACAGAAGGACCGATTGGCCGGCGGATCGTGGCATTTTCCATTCCACTGATCTGCTCCAATTTGCTTCAGGTCCTTTTTAATTTGTCCGATCTGGCTGTAGTGGGCCGCTTTGCCGGGCCTGCTGCCTTAGGAGCTGTCGGCTCCTCCACCATGATCGTGATTCTTTATACCATGTTTATCATTGGTCTGGCCTCCGGTGTCAATGCTCTGACGGCCCGCTTTTTAGGGGCTTCCCGACAGACGGATGTCTGCGAGACCATTCATACCGGCTTTATCCTGATGACCGTTCTGGGCATTGTTCTCACGATCCTGGGCATCACCCTGTCCGGTCCGATTCTGCGGCTTCTGGGTACCCGGCCCGATCTTTACGACAGGGCCCTCATCTATCTGCGGATCTACTTTATGGGTATGCCGGGTATGGCCCTTTACAATCTCGGCCATGCCGTCTTCAGTGCCACCGGCAATACGAAAAAACCGCTGTTTTATCTGTCCACCGCCGGTGTGGTCAATGTGCTGCTCAATCTGTTTTTTGTCATCGCCTGCCAGCTGGATGTGGTGGGGGTGGCCCTGGCCAGTGCCATTGCCCAGTATGTCTCAGCCACGCTGATCATCCTGGCGCTGCTGAAAGAAAAAGGGACCTGCGGCCTGCGCATTTCCGAGCTTCATCTGCAGAAAACCAAGGCCATTTCCTTATTAAAGCTGGGCCTCCCGGCCGGTTTTCAGAACGCGGTCTTCATGGTGGCTAACCTCTTTGTGGTCAGTGCCGTCAATTCCTTCTCCACCATCATCGTGGAAGGTAATGCGGCCGCCTCAAATGCCGATAACCTGATCTATGAAGTCATGGCCGCCTTTTATGTGGCAGGTGCCAGCTTCATCAGCCAGAATTACGGCGCCGGCAAGCGGGATCGTATCCTGAAAAGCTATTTCTGGAGTGTGGGACTTTCCGTAGCGGTATCCGCCGGCCTGTGCGTCATCGTCGGCCTCTTTGGCCGTCAGTTCCTCGGGCTTTTTACCACCGATCCGGCGGTCATCGATGCCGGGCTTTTAAAGCTCAACATCATGATCTTCTCCTATCCGGTCTCCGGCATTATGGACGGCTCCATCGCCGCCAGCCGCGGCCTTGGCCGCACCATCGTGCCCACCATTATCGTCATCATCGGCAGCTGCATTTTCCGTATCATCTGGATTTTCACGATTTTTGCGCATTTCCATACGATCGGATCCCTGTACCTGTTGTATATCTTCTCCTGGTCCATCACCGGCATCGCCGAGGTTATCTATTTCTTCTATATTTACCGGCAAACCCGGCCCTCGGTGACCTGCTAACAGGATACAGCCATTATCGTTCACATCTGTGAAAGGATTGTTATCAAACCTATGAAATCAAAACCTTTTGAATTTGCGGTCTACGGAAAGGGCGGCATCGGTAAGTCCACCGTCAGCGCCAATCTTTCCGCCGCTCTTGGCAGCCGCGGCAAACGGATCATGCAGATCGGCTGCGACCCGAAGCACGATTCCACCCGTCTTCTGATGCACGGCCGGGTCATTCCCACCGTGCTCGATTATCTCCGGGAAACCCGGGACAATGAAGCCCGTCTTGAAGACGTGCTCTGGAAAGGCTGCTTTGACATCGGCTGTATCGAAGCCGGCGGCCCGAAGCCCGGTGTGGGCTGTGCCGGTCGTGGCATCATCTCCGCCTTTGAGTTTATGGAAAAGCACGCAGCCAAAGATCCCTATGATCTGGTCATCTACGATGTCCTGGGGGACGTGGTCTGCGGCGGTTTTGCCGTTCCCGTCAGACGGGAATATGCCGATGCCGTCTTCCTTGTCACCAGCGGTGAATATATGGCGCTTTATGCGGCCAACAACATCCTCCGGGGTATCCGCAACTTTGACGGTGATACCCACAGCCGCGTGGCCGGCATCGTTTATAATGCCCGCAACGTGGACGACGAGGATGCCCGTGTCAAACGCTTTGCCGATGCTGTCGGCCTGCCGATCATCGTCAAGGTCCCCCGCAGTAATGCCTTTGCCCGGGCAGAAGCCCTGAACCGCACCATCACCGAACTTGAAGACGGTCCCGAAAAAATGGTTTTCGCCCGGCTGGCCGCCCATGCGGAGCGTCTGGCCGAAGGTCATGAAAAACTTTACAAGGCGCGTCCCCTGTCCGATGAGGACCTGGAACATGTGGTGCTGGGCACGGTTTTTGCTGATAAGGCTACGGCTGCCACAGATGCGGCTATGAACACAGTCGAAAACACCGACGGCTCTGCCCTTTCTGCAGATGCCAACAACATTGCGGCATCTGCATGCACAGACGGTTCTGTTTCAGCTGACCCATCAGTTGCAGCCGGCGAATCCGCCGGTGCCTGCTCCCGTTATGACAATGATTTTTCCAAGCGCCCGCCGCTTTACGGCTGCGCTTTTAATGGTGCTGCCACAACGGCTGTTCACATCACCGATGCACTGGTGATCGCCCATTCCCCGAAGGCCTGCGCCTTCTATACCTGGCAGAACATCAGCTCATCCGGACGCCGCAATCTCTTTAACCGCGGGATTCTCATGCCCTCCGCCATCGTGCCCCATTTTGAATGCACGAATATGAACCAGGAGGATGTGGTCTTTGGCGGTATGGATCGCCTGAAGGCCGCCGTCCGAGAGGCCCTTGACCGGAAGCCCGGCGCTGTTATCGTCATCAGTTCCTGCGTCAGCGGCATCATCGGGGATGACCTCAAGGCTGTTGAAGCCATGTCCACCCCGGATATCCCGGTCATCGCCATCGAAGCTGATGGTGATATCGCCGGTGATTACATGGAAGGCATCCGTCTGTGCCTCCATACCCTGGGTGATAAACTGATCGACCGTGAAGTGAAACCTGCCGGCCGATTAGTCAACTTCATCAATGAAAAGAACGTATCCAATAATCTTGAGCTCAATTACCAGGCTCTGTCCGGTCTGCTGGCCGCTCTTGATATCCGTGTCAACTGCCGGTATCCCGGTGACTGTACCGTGGATGAGCTGCGCCATCTTAAGGCTGCGCCTTTGAATATCCTGGATTCCGACAGTGCCGATGGTCTTGAACTGAAGGCCTGGCTGGAAAAGGATTACGGCATGACCTTCATGGACACCTGCTTCCCCATCGGACCGGTGGCCACCGGCGAATGGCTCCGTAAGATCGGGCGCCATTTTGACTGTGAAGATAAAGCCCTGGCCCTTATCAGCGATCAGCTGGCTCTTTACGAAGAAGAGCTTGTCGCCCTGCGCCCGGCTCTTGAGGGCAAGACTATCCTGATGACCAGCATCAATGTCAATCAGGACTGGCTGATGGATGCCGCCGAAAAAGCCGGCATGCGTTTTGTGTGGATCGGTGTCTTTAACTATCTGCACACACCGCTGACCATCACGGATAATGACAACCGCAAGCCCCTGGTGTCCGAGGACTATAGCCCCACCACCATCCGCCGCATGATCGAAACCCATCATCCGGATTTTGTGCTGTCCAACTACGGCACCACCGAGGATGATGATGTGCCCTATATCAAAGACACGCTGCCCATGGTGCCGGCCGCCGGCTTCCGTTCCGCCGTGCCGATCCTGCGCCGCTGGGCCGATATGCTGCATGAATCCGACAGAAGAAAGGAGGATTGGCGTCATGATGCCGCATTATTCGAAAAATATTTCTCCTGATTCTCTGACCGGTATGGTTTTTGCCATGGAGGGCATCGCCCACAGCGTTGTCCTGCTGAACGGCCCCATGGGCTGCAAATTTTACCATAGCACCACCTCAGAATTCCTCACGGTCCGTCCGCTGAAACAACGTTTTATGGACCTTGATAATATGAACGACTTCTTCTTCCGTCAGGTCAGAGTCCCCTGCACCTATCTGGACCGCCATGACTATGTCTATGGGACGGCTGATAAAGTGGCCGCTGCCCTTGATTATCTCAAGGAGAGCATCCCCTTTGATCTTCTGACGGTCATCAACTCACCGGGCGCTTCTCTTATCGGTGACGATCTGAAAAGCATCATTGCGGCGCATCTGCCGGATAAGCCCTGTCTAATGCTGGAGTCACCGGGCTATTCTCAGACCTTTGCCTCCGGCTATGAAACCGCCACACTGGAGCTAATTAAGACTCTGATGCCGGAAAAACCGGCCGCCACAGATCGCAAGTCAGTCACGACCACGGATCACCGGCCGACCGTTAATCTTCTGGGCCTGTCTTTGTGGCAGCGCTACATTGACGGCGATAAAGCCGAGCTCATCCGCCTCTTTGATCTGGCCGGCATCACCGTGAACACCTGCCTGTGTGCCGGCAGTTCCCTTGATGAGATCCGCCGTCTGCCCGAAGCCGACCTCAACATCGTAATCTATCCGGAAATGGGTGCTCGCACCGCTGCCCTGTTAAGGGAGCGCTGCGGTACACCCTGCCTGATTCCCGAGGGACCGCCCATCGGCTTTGCCGCCACGGAAGCCCTGATCCGGGAGGCCTGTTCACGACTCGGGATGGAAAACCCCGCCCAGGCTTTCATCACAGATAATGAAAAGAAGCGGGCCATCTGCTGGTATAAGCTCAATGAGATGTTCGCCATCTGCGGTCGCCCCAGAGGCACCCGCTTCTCCATTGAAGGCGATGCTTCCGTGGTCCTGGCCTACAGCCGCTTCTTTATGGATTATCTGGGGATGGTGCCGGATGTTCTTGACATCACGGATGACCAGTGGGCCGATGCCGCTGCCGAAAGCACCACCATTGAGGCTCTGAATGACCTGTTGTCAGCCCATCAGGCCGGAGATCCCCGAACCGGTGACATGTTCAAGACAGAAGCTGAACTTGTTTTTGGCAACGCCAATACCATCGCTGCTCTGAAAACCCGGCCCCGTCCCTTCTGCGGCATCGAGATCAGTCTGCCCGGCATGGGCTACACCGATATCGTCCCGAAAACACATCTGGGTCATACCGGCGCCATGTTTCTCACCGAGCAGGTGCTGAACGGCCTCATGTCAAGGCTTTGATCAGTGACGGCGGTTGCGTCGCCCGATGCTGTCAAACGAATGGCCTCCCTCAGGAGCGTGTCGCCATGATATAGCAATATAATTGCATTTTCAAGTTCAAAAATGCACAAATCGACCTCAAATATTCAGCAATATTGCAATGTCATTTCAATATTGCCATTTCACGGCTGCCATGATACGCTTTCATGGCAGCCGTTATTTTGGGCAATCCATACGGCACACTCACGCCTTTCTCCGAGCCTCCGGTCAGACCACTTTGGTTCGTGGACATTGGGCATTTGGCACCGCCACCCATGCAGAGCAAACCGTAATCCACATACAGAAAGTGAGGACACGCCATGACACTTGAAGATATGCGCAGACGCAAACAGGAATTGGGATACTCTTATCAGGAGATCGCACAACTGGCCGATATGCCTCTGACCACCGTTCAGAAAATCATGGGCGGTGTGGTCAAATCACCGCGACGGGAGTCACTTCTCAAACTGGAGCGGGTTCTGGGGGAAAATCTGACTATCACCGATGGCGCATCCCATGTCCATTCAACTGTTCCGACACCCGATGTGACACCAACGGCAACACCCCATTTTCATTATGACACGGTCCATAGCCCGGCTTATGTCCGTGAGGCTGTCAGACCGTACGGTGCCAATCCGGCCAAAACACAGGGGGACTACACAACCAAAGATTACCTTGCTCTGCCTCAGGAAGCACGTTGCGAGTTGATCGACGGGGTCTTCTATGACATGGCCGCACCGGATAGTGTCCATCAGCTGATTGTCGGTGAGGTGTTTCTGCAACTTGCCAACCATGTGAAAGGTAAAAAAGGCACCTGTCTGCCCATGCTCTCACCCTTCGATGTCCAATTAGACTGTGATGAGAAGACCATGGTGCAGCCGGATATCCTTGTCCTTTGTCAGCCCAAAAATCAGATAAAAAACGGCCGTGGCTTCGGCGCTCCTGATTTTGTGATCGAGGTGCTCTCTCCTGCCACAGCCCGTAAAGATGAGAGGCTGAAACTATTCAAGTATGAAGCTGCCGGTGTCCGGGAATACTGGCTGGTGGACCCGCCAAAGTCGCGCGTTATTGTCTATGACAACCTTCAGGACAGCCTGCTCACCACGGTTTACACCTTTGACGACCGGGTGCCGGTATCCATCTGGCAACGTGATTTTTCCGTTGATTTCAGGGAAGTGAAGCAGGCGCTGGCTCTTGTTCGGGAGGATGTCTGAGTAAAGCGGACACGCGTCATCCATGCAAAGCACAATGCCCGCTTTGCCACTTGCCCGTGAGCCGCAGTCCCCTTCGGCAATAAAAAAACTGTTGTCCCGGGGATACGTTCCCTGTGACAACAGTCTGATATATCGTCGTGTTTATACACCATCCGCGAAGAGACGGGCAAAGGCCTGTTCTGTGTATTCCTGAACTTCAGCCTGAAGCTTATTGTATTTATCCAGCAGCTTTGAGCCTTCTTCTGTGAGCAACGCACCACCGCCGCTCTTACCGCCGTGACTGCGATGGATCAGGGCATACCCCAGTTCCTCCTCTGCTCTGTTCAGGATAAACCAGCCCTTTGTATAAGAGAGTTCCATCTGACGGCAAGCTTCCTTCACGGAACCGGTCATCTCGATGAGAGACATCAGTTCCACAATGCCCGGCCCGAAAAAGTTTGTTTCTTTTCGGATGGTTACTCTGGCTCTGACTTTAAAGGGTTTCTCTTTGTTCACGCTTTTTTCTTCAGCCATAACTTTCCTCTCCGGATCGATTATTTTACGAATGAAAATCGAAAAACCACGTTCAGTATAACGCAAAATGTGACGAACGGGTAGTCCTTTGTGTGCTATAATGCCCTTCAGGAGAAAAAAATATGAACGAAAATTTCTATCAAAACACACAAAATGAGCCCGGCGGGCCCAATGAACCTGACAAGTTCAATCAACCGCCACAGCCCAAACGCCTGACCGCCTCAGAAGGCCTGGCTTTGGTTTCCGTCATGTTCGGTGTCTTCTCGCTGATCTTTATGTTTTTCGGCGGGTCCTTCTTCTTTGGTGCCATGGGTGTCATAGCAGCCCTGCTGTCGCGTCGCCGTCTGATGGCCACGTCAGCCAAGATCGGCCTCATCTTATCTTCCATCGGTCTGGCCCTGTCGGTGGCCTTTATGACCTTTGCCACGTGGGTATTATTGTCCACCGGCACCTGGCAGAAAATTCAGACAGACCTTGATCAGATTGATTATACCAGCGCCAATGCTGCATCCGATGTGATGACCATCGTCCAGGACGATGTTTACGCTATGATGGAAGACATGATGGCACAACTTTCAGGAGGTGCCTCATGAAAATCGTTATGAAAGAACTTAAAACAAACGCACGGATCCTGATGACGGACCATTTCGGTTCATCCGTCTTTTCAGCCTTCATCATCATTGTGCTGACGTCCTCGCTGTTTTCCTTCTCAATGAAACTATTAAGCGGACCGCCCTCGGTGATGACTTATATCACAGCCATAGCCATCCTGCTCATTCTGTCACTGTTCTTTGATGTGCTACGGGCAGGTATTTACCGGGTCTTTATCAAACGCGGGCGCGGCGAGAAGGCCTCTCTCGGGGAAATCTTTCACCCCTTCACAGTACGGCCTGACCGCTTTCTGGTGACAGCTCTTGTGCTGACTGTAGCTGATGTGGTCTGTGTTCTGCCGGCCATCCTCTCCGGACTGAGAGCAGCCGATCCGGATGCCACTCATGTCGGCAGCCTTTTCATCACAAACCTTTTATTGCTGCTGGCCGGTCTTATCATTCTGGTGATCATCCGCCTTTCCCTGGCCCAGGCCATGCCTCTCCTTCTGGAATATCCGGAAATGGGCGCCTTCGAAGCCATGGCGCTGAGCATGCGTCTCATGAAAGGTCATCGCCTTGGCCTCCTGCGTCTCCATCTGGGCTTCATCGGCTGGTACATGTTAGCTTGTCTCAGTATGGGAATGGGCTTTTTCCTGGTGCTGCCTTATCATTACCAGGCCCGCGCCCTCTTCTATGTGCAGGTTGAGGCCAACGAGTAAGCCACCCAATAGATGGCAGGCATACCGCTCCTTGCCGCCAGGCATCAAATCAATAACATAACGCACTCAAAAATCGGAAGACTCTGACATAACAGAATCTTCCGATTTTTTTGTACATAATTTAATTCGAAGAACTCACAGCGAAGCAGAATGCTCGCCTCCGCTTGACATCACATCTTCTGATAGCTTTCAATTTGCCCTCAGGCGTTGAGAAAAGCCAGCAGATAAGAGGCTGACTTTTCTCCGGCGATTTCGGAGAATTCCGCAAAGTTAACACCGCTGTCGCCGTTGGCATTATCCGACATGCATCTCACCACACAGAAGGGCACACCGTTCTGCTCGCAGACATGACCGATGGCCGCACCTTCCATTTCCGCACAGAGTGCCTCCGGAAATGCTGACAGAATGAGTTCCCGCTGCTCCGGCTTATCCACAAACTGATCACCGGAAACCACCATGCCGCGGATGACATTTTCTTCTTCATCGAAGACGGCACAGATCTTATCGGACAGATCTTTATCAGCGGTCATTTCCACCTTATCCAGGGAACTGACATAACCTCTGGGATTCCCGATATCGATCGTATCCAGATCCCATTCCACGGTTTTATCCGCCACCACAATATCGCCTACAGCCAGCTCTTCAGCCAAAGCCCCGGCGCAGCCTGTGTTGATGATGTAATCCGGATTATAGGCCGTGATCATCGCCTGCGCGCCGGCGCCGGCACTGACCTTACCCATACCGCACTGCATCAACACCACATCGTAGTTGCCGATGGTGCCACAGTAGAATTCTGTCCCCGCCAGACTCTCCACCACGTCATCTGTCAGTGCTTCCTTGAGGATCTCAAGTTCGCAGGACAGCGCTGCAATAATACCGATCTTGGTGCGGCCGGAGGGCTCGGAAATGTCTTTATCAGACACCTTTTCGGCACCCGCTGCTTCATTTTCTGAAGTGACCGGAACATCCTCTTTCGTCTCCGTTTTGGCATTGCCGCAGCTCATCAAAAGCAGAGCTGATGCCAAAAGCAGGGTGGCCATCAAACACGTGACAAATTTGCGCATCTTCATTTTCACTCTCATATCCTCCGATTTTTTCTTCTGTCATTCTTCTAGTCTGTGATCATTTCTCGCAATGTTCATAAAACGAACACGTTACTCAGCAAAAATGGCTGACCTTTGACGAGAGGCATTACTTGCTGTAACCGGCACACTATCTTATGACTCTATCTTCTGACTCTGTCGGCTTGTCACCGCCAGCCTGGCCATCGCCCTGCCCAAGGGCATGGGCCTTCTGGCTTTTCTCACTCTCATGCTTTAAGAAAACACGGTAGCTGGTCGACTGACCCGCCGTCACTTTTTCATAAATGCCGTCAATCCAGGCCTGCTGCTGGGCGTAGGTGGTCTCCGGTTTGAAATCAACATCCACATCCACGTGCACGACCTGATTCAGGCTGTGCATGTTGACAGCATGGACACGTTTGATGCCGTCATGATCATCCAGCACCAGGTCGAAGACACGTTGCTGATCCTCAAACGGCGCCGAGGCATCCACCAGTTCCCCGACCAGCTGACGCAGGTGCTTTAAACGAGATACGATAAAGACAATACCCATCACGATCGCCACAACCGGGCTGATGTACCAGCTCCATTTAAAACGGACCAGCAGGTAGCAGGCCAGACCGGCCACCAGCACCATGCTGTCACTCACAGTATTTTGCACATAGATGGCCAGAACCGTGTTGTTGAGCTCACCCTTGTTCATATTTCTCAGTTTCAGCTGACCAAAAAGAAGAACAAGGTCCACGGCCAGATTGATCACCTTCAAAATAACAAAAAGGAGCAGGCCGTCCTGCGGCGGTTCCGGCCGCAGGATGCTGGGGATTGATGCCACACAGGTAGCAAAGAGGCCAAACACCACCAGCACATCACAGCACAAAGATGTCAGAGTCTCTATACGGGCTGTCCCATAGTTGTATTTATCCGCATGATCCTTATGCATCATCGTGCTCAGAACAATGAGCAAAAGCAACGGATAGGCTGTCGCCGCAAGGGACAAAACCGCATCGGCCCAGACGAGCATGGACGCCGCCATCACCGCGGAAATGGACACCAGCACCAGATTGATAAATTCTGTCGCAAATGATACGGCGGCTACTTTTCGCTGTTCTTTGAAATACGTGTTGTCATGATAAATATACAGTCTCATATTTGCAGCGGCTGCTTTGAGCAACCAAACCTTTCTTGATTCATCATTTTGTATTTTATTCGTTCGGCGCCAAAAATGCCACTATCAGGCGCTCGAATCCTCATTTCCGTAAAGATCAAAAGTCCGACTGATGCCGGGCTCGTCATCTGCACTGACAGCTTCATGTCTTCGAAGCCAAAGGGCTTGTCGTAAAAAATCCCGAAGCCAGGGGAGTGGCTTCGGGATTCTTTGCTGTGACACATTTTCTTGCTGACAGGGGAGCGCGTATTCATTTTGGAATCCGCGAACAAAGACAGCAGGGGTTCTGTCTTCGTTTCAGACAAGTCATGTCTATATCAAGGCCGAGAGGTGGCCTGAGATAGCATTTAATTTAGCGATAGGATACCGGCATCAGGCACGCAGCTGGTCGTGATGCGGCCGCACCGCCTGTCGCGTTGTCCGGCGCACCGGGCGGTTTCTTTCCGGCAGAAACACACGGCCCACAGAAGACACAACCGCCAGCACCAGGCCAATCACCAGAAGAATCGCCTGTCCGGTATGGCCGGCCAGAATAGCGGCAAAGCCCACCAGTACCAGCACCACACCGACCACCGTCAGAAGCGTCCGAAGAAAACGACCGGGATCGGCCGTATCAAAGCCAAGCCCTTCCAATCGCGCCGTCATACCGTTGTCCTTGGTGCCTCTGCGCTTTCTCACAACGGACATATCTTCCATGAGACTCAGCGCCGCTTCCTGCGGAGAGCCGATCGCCTGCAGCACGGTTTTCACATCCCGCATGGTCGGCCGCTCGCCTTCGCAATAGGCCTCCAGCATATCAACGATCATGTCGTTCAGCTGCCGACGGGCCTGTCCCCGTTTCCAGACGGGCACAAAGCGAAGCGCCTCTTTCATATAATTATCGATCATTCGTCTAACGATCACACGTCTGTCCTCTTTTCAAAAATAATCCAGCCAAAGCCCCCTCAGACTGCCATTTCCGCCTCTTGGTTGCTTTACGGAAATGGGGCTGTCTTCATGCGATTGTCATCGCTTTACCATTTTTTTGATGCCGTTTCCGTCAGTTTATTGACAGCGGCTGACATTTGCCGCCAGACTGCCAGGATCTCCCGACGAACCTTACGGCCCTCCTCAGAGATCCTGTAGTACTTACGCGGGCGAGCAGAGCTGGTATCCCAGCTTTCTGTGAGGAGTCCCTGGGAAGAGAGTCTCCGCAATAGCGGGTAGAGGGTATTGGTGTCAACCGCAATACCCTTCTCTTGCATCGCACTGACCAGGCTGTAGCCGTAGACCGGTTCGTCCAACAGGCTCAGGACACAGAGCACCAACGTGCCCCGCTTCATTTCCATAGTCAGAGAGCCCTCGATACTCTCTCTCCCCATCTTACTCCCTCTATATGCAGCATACTCCCCAGTACACTGTGTTCGGCACATTATTATAAATAATGCATTATATAGCAAATATAAATAATTGCTTTTTTATTATATAGTATCATACACACCATTGCAACAAAAAAAACACCCGCCTCCGCAAAAACTCTGCGAGCGGTATCTGCTGTCATTCACGAAACAATCAGAAGAAAAATGCCCCCATCCGAAGACGGGGGCACGCATGCCATAAATACGATTCAGTTATGTCAGTATGATAGCCGATCGATCGGCATTCTTATGCCACTGAAAGCGGAGGCTTACAGGCAGCCATTCATTTTCAGAAGACCATAACGGCCGCCATAGTAATGGTTGGTGATGGCCATCTGGGTATCGCTGATGCCGGCAGCATAGGCATCGTCAACGGTTTCGAAACCGGAGGCTGCCATGATTTCATCCACCAAAGCGGTGTATGCCGGTGCATCCTCTGTGATACCGGCAGCTTTCATCATAGCCAGACCGGCCAGAGCTTTCTTCACCTCGGTAACGGTTTCCTTGTTGATGCTCTCCTCAGTCTTACCGGCCATTTCCAGAAGAGCAGAGGTTTCCACCCCATACTGAGCCGCCATGCTCTCGTACTGAGCCATCAGGTTGGCCTTAAGTGTCGCGAAATAATCAGCAGGGATCTTCTTCAGGGTGCATCTGTTCACCAGGGCGCTCCAGGGATCCTGGCTCATGGCCTTGATGTGACATTCAAAATGAGCTTCTTTGCCATTCAGTTCCTCTTTGCCGTAATTCTCCGGGAAAGTGGCATAGACATCCACATCATCCCCCACCTTGGCGCCCACCAGCTGATCTTCAAAATCGCCGATAAACTGATGAGAGCCGATGACCAGCTGCGCATCATCGGCAGAACCGCCGTCAAAATACTCACCATCCACACTGCCTTTGTAATCCAGTGTGACAGTCATCCCGTAATCAACAGTGTCCTCCGGGCCGAAGTTCATCTGCCAGCCCACCAACTGACCGATGTTTTCCGAATAACCGGACACATCCAGACCTTCCATTCTCACCAGATCCATGGTGGTGTCATCACAGGTGATAAACTCATCGATATTCTCAAATGTCGGGGCTTCAAGCACCACCGGCACACCGTCAACTTCTTCCGGAATTGACTCCGGATTAACACCGGTATCGCCGGTCTTGTCGGAGGCGCTGCCATCGGCACCCTCCGTCTTTTCATCAGCCTCTTTACCAGCCTCTTCGCCGGCTGTCTCTGTTGTGCTCTCGGTTGCCTCTTCGTCGCTCTTCTGCGCATCACCGCAGCCACTCAGTGTGAGTGTACCGGCTGTGAGAGACACCATGAGCAGTGTCATGATCATTTTTTTCTTCATAATCCATACTCCTTACAAAACGGAATCATCATATCGTAAAGCGGACACTCGCAATACCCGCAGGGCACGATGTCCGCTTCGCTACTTGCTCTTCAAATTAATGTTTTATCCGTTTCATATCATTATCATAAAGCGGACATCCGCACTCACTTCCGGAGCGCGCTGTCCGCTTTGCTGCTTGAGTTTAAACCGTGGCCTTCCCCAGCACGCAGGCACCTCGGGGCGGCAGGGTCACACTCAGATACCCGCCGTCAATGGTGGCCTTCTCGTAGACAGCCTCGGCACTTACGGGCTCCGCAGCGCCATTTTCATCAGACGGTGTTCCCGGCATCGGTTCACCGCAGGCCAGGAGACAGGTGCAGGCCATATCTTTAAAGCGGTCACCGCCCATGCACCACACCGGCACCACCACGTCCCGGACCTCATCGGAGGCATTGACCAGGGTCACCACCGCATCCTTGCGGTTGAAGCGGCCGTAAACAGCCACCGGCCCGTCGGACAGAAGTTCCACAAAGGAGCCGTCCTTCAGCACCGGCCGTTCCTTGTGAAGAGCGATAGCCTTCTTATAGAATGCCAGCAGATCCTGATCCTCACGACCCCAGGGATAGGTCCGACGATTATCGGGATCGGTGAAGCCCACAACCCCGGCTTCGTCGCCGTAATAAAGCGTGGGGGCACCGGGCCAGGTCATCTGCATCACCACCGCCTGCCGCAGAATGACCGGCCGGATATTTTCGGCGGCCGCAGCGCTGCCAAGACTGCCCACACGACCCACCATGTGATTGGTGCGGGTCAGGAAGCGGGAATGATCGTGATTGTCCAGCTCGTTCATGGCGCACAGTAGGGAATTGCCCTGGAAAGCTGCCATGTGGCTCCGCATGCTGTGGAAGAAATGATGGCTGTTGCCCTCAAGGCCCGGCTCATAGCCGTCGGAATGCTTTTCCATACCGGTCAGGAAGTAGGAAATGGGTTCCATAAAGGCGTCATAGTTCATGACGGTATCCCATTCACCACCCCGCAGCCAGGAAGAGGCATCGCCGTAATGCTCTGCCAGCACCACCGCATTGGGGTTGGCTTCCCGGACGGTCTGACGGAACTGCTGCCAGAACTGATGATTAAACTCAGCCGAATGCCCAAGGTCCGCCGCCACGTCAAGACGCCAGCCGTCGGCATTGTAGGGCGGGGACACCCAGCGGGCTGCGATTTTCATGATATGTTCCACCAGCTCCGGAGATTCCTCATAGTTGAGCTTGGGCAGGGTGTCAAGATTCCACCAGCCCTCGTAGCTGTGATTCTCCGGCCAGCCGTTGGGATCGTTGAATTTAAAATAGGTGTGATAAGGGCTGTCCTCAGAATGATAGGCCCCGTCGGACAGGCCATTTTCATCCTTGTAAATGCCCTCCCGGTCGAGCCAGCGGTTAAAGGAACCGCAATGATTGAAGACGCCGTCCAGAATCACCTTCATGCCGTGGTCATGCACCGCCGCGATGAAGTCCGCCAGGTACTGATCGGAGGCCGCCAGACTTTCCTCGTCCGCAGAACGGGCGCCGGTGGCTTCCGGCCGCATGACCCCGATATGGGGATCCATGTGCTCGTAATCCTGGGTGTCATACTTGTGGTTTGACGGTGAAACGAAAATGGGGTTCAGGTAAAGCACCTCCACGCCCAGATCCTTCAGATAGTCCAGCTTTTGCCACACACCGGCGATGTCGCCGCCGTAGAAATTGCGGACATCGAAGGCCGCCGGGCACTCATCCCAGTTTTCCACCTTGTGGACCGGGCCGCCCAGATACTCATATTCCCCTTCCAGCACATCGTTGGTGGGATCACCGTTGCAGAAACGATCTGTGTAGATTTGGTAAATGACGGCGCCGGACAGCCAGGACGGAATGGTGTAGTCCGGACAGATGATGAAGGGGACGCACCCCTGCAGTTCCGCCGTGAGACCACATTTTCCGTAATACACGGTGTGATCGCCGACGGTCAGCTCAAAATGATACTGCCGCGGCTCATTTTCCAGAAGAAGAGCGGCTTCGAAATAATCAAAACCATTTTCCTGCAGCACACGCTGCATCAGATGACGCTCCCGGCCGGACACCAGGAAAACCTCATCCGCATTCTCGGTGGCGGTCCGGATGCGGATCGACACCTCATCGCCGGCCTTCGGTTCATAGGGGCGGCGGTAGTCCTTTGTTTCATCACTGAAGACGGCCCATCCGTTAAAGAGGGGCCGTACTGTCAGGGTATAATCAATGATCTGTTTCGTTGTACTGTACAAATAATGCCTCGAATTCCTCGCGGGTGATCTTTTCCTTTTCAAGGAGAAGCGCCGCGCATTTTTCTAATACATCCCGGTGATCAACAATGATTGTCCGGGCTTTACCGTAGCATTCTTCAATGATACGGTGAATTTCTTCGTCAATAGTGGCTGCCACACTCTCGGAATAACCGCGGGTGCGCTCGAAATCACGGCCGATAAAGACCTCATTGTCCTCATCATAGGCCACAAGGCCCAGCTTTTCGGACATACCATAACGTGTCACCATGGCCCGGGCGGTGGCGGTGGCCACCTTGATATCCTGGGACGCCCCTGTGGTGATATCGTCGAAAATGAGTTCCTCAGCGATCCGACCACCCAGATCCACCATGATGTTCTGGATCATGCGGCCGCGGGTGTTAAAGAGCTCATCCTTCTCCGGCAACGGCATGGTGTAGCCCGCAGCCCCATTTCCGGTAGGAATGATGGATACGGAGTAAACCGGTCCCACATCCGGCAGGACGTGGAACAAAATGGCATGACCGGCTTCGTGATAGGCGGTGATGCGGCGATCCTTTTCGGCAATGACCTTGCTGCGCTTTTCAGCACCGATGCCCACCTTGACGAAGGCATCCTTGATGTCCTTCTGCACCAGATAAGCCCGGTCCTCGCGAGCCGCCGTGATGGCTGCTTCATTCATCAGGTTTTCCAGATCAGCACCGGAGAAGCCGGCGGTGGTTCTGGCGATTTCCTCAAGATTGATATCTTCGCTTAAGGGCTTATTGCGGGTATGAACCTTCAGGATCTCCTCGCGGCCCTTCACATCGGGCATGCCCACGGAAATCTTCCGATCAAAACGACCCGGACGCAAAATGGCCGGATCCAGAATGTCCACGCGGTTGGTGGCGGCCATCACAATGATACCCTCGTTGACGCCGAAGCCATCCATTTCCACCAGCAGCTGGTTCAGGGTCTGTTCACGTTCGTCGTGACCACCGCCCATGCCGGCCCCGCGGCGACGACCCACCGCATCGATCTCATCAATGAAAATGATGCAGGGGTGATTTTTCTTGGCTTCCGCAAAGAGGTCGCGGACACGGCTGGCGCCGACACCGACAAACATTTCCACAAAGTCGGAACCGGAAATGGAGAAGAAAGGCACACCGGCTTCACCGGCCACAGCCTTTGCCAGCAGCGTCTTACCGGTACCGGGAGGGCCCACCAGCAGCACACCCTTCGGGATACGGGCTCCGACGCGGGTGAATTTCCCCGGATCCTTGAGGAAGGTTACCACCTCCTCCAGATCCTCTTTCTCTTCCCGGAGACCGGCCACGTTGTCAAAACCGATCTTCAGATCCTCTTCTGTTGAGAGGCGTGCCCGGCTCTTGCCAAAGTTCATCATCTGGCTGTTGCCGCCGCCCTGACCCCGGTTCATCATAACAAGGATCACAAAAAGCACCAGGCCCATCAACAGCACCGGCAGGATCGTGCCCATGAAAATGCTCTGGCGCGGCACATCCCCGATATTCAGGGCAACCGCTTCATAGGGCCGGACCAGTGCCTCAGCTTCGTTGACGTCAGACACATAAAAACTGCGGGTGGTGTCATCCTTCAGCACCGCTGTCACGCGGCCTGTGGGCACCTCTCTGTTCTGCGAAATCCGCACCTCCGTGACCTGTTCATTTTTGAGGTCCTGAGCGAAACTGCGGTAATCATAACCGCTGTCCACCTGGCTCTTTGAAAGCGAATAGGCATACACAGCGATGATGGCCAGAAAGACCAGAAAATAGATCATCCGGGTGATCACAAATCGTTTGCTGTTGTTCATTCTTCAACAACTCCTATATATGACAGATTCCGGTACTGCTGTGCGCTGTCAAGGCCCAGACCCACCACGTATTTGTCTTCGATCTCGAAGCCGACGTAATCCACATCCACTTCGATCTCACGGCGAGCCGGCTTATCCAGCAGTGTGCAAAGACGCAGGGAAGCGGGCTTCCGATCCCCCAGCACCACCAGGAGGCGGGACAGGGTGCGACCGGAGTCGATGATATCCTCCACCACCATGACATGCTTGTCCTTGATGTCCAGATCGCAGTCCTTCATGATGCGGATAACACCGCTGGTGCATTTTTCATCACCGTAGCTGGAAGCCTGCATGAAATCAAGACGGACATCCACGGAATCGTCGATGGCCCGGGACAGGTCTGTCAGGAAATAAACGCCGCCCTTCAGGATACCGATGAGGATCAGTTCCTTTCCGGCGTAATCCCGGCTGATATCTTCCCCGAGCTGCTTGATGCGTGCCTTGATTTCTTCTTCTGTCAGCAATACGCTAATCTTTTCTTTCATAGAATCTCTACATCTCCTTCTGCCCCGCCCTCACCGGCGGGTGATTTTTTGGATATTATACGGTCAGCCGCAGGTCCTTCGATGGCTGTCGGGGTCATTCTGCAGCCGCCGGACAATGAGCTCATGCTCATCCGTATGCCTTGACGACATCCCCCGATGTCATTGTGACCCCGTTGATGGCGTGATGGTCTGCGGCATTGAATCCTCCGCCGACATAACGGTGACTTTCAGCACCCGCTTCGTCTCCGGCGTCACCTTGTAGGTGGCCCCGATCCGATGGCCGATGATCCAGACGATCTCGTCCCCGTCCGCCAGCAGCCAAAGGTCATCCCGCTCCTCACGGGGCACCTTCTCGTCAATGAACCATTTTTTGAGGCTCTTTCGACCGCCCTCGGCATTGACCGTCAACTGATCCCCGCTTTGCCTGTGACGTAAAACGAGAATCCGCTTTATTTTATCATAATCAAGCCACTTCGTATATGCTTTTTCAGGCACAGGAAGGGCCACAGAGGGCTGAATTTCCGCGGAAATAAGCCATTTTCCGACGCGCATCGGCTCCGCCACACTCTCCCCTTCGGAAATGATGAGGCGATGGCTCACCGCCGCTTTTTCGGCGTGGTCGGCAATGCTTGCCGGCGCGCCGGGTGTGTCATTTTCAGCGGAAAGAGCCGTCGTCTTAGCGTTACCGAAAAAGCTCCGGCTCGCCGTAGTTCCGGAAATGGCTGTCGCATCAGCTTTATCGGAAAGGGCCGGTTTGCGCATCAGGCGCAGCCTCGTATCTTCCATCCGGGCTTCCAGACCGTGAACCAGATCTCGTTTCCGGCCCGAGGCACCGCTGAGAAGTTCCATGAGAATGTCGGCCTGCAGACGGCCCAAATCCTGCCGGCTGCCCAGCACCTCACCGGCTGTCATGAGCAGAATTTCCCGGCACATAAAAGCCGGTACCTGTCGGAGCATCGACTTGTCGATCAAAGCTTCACCTGTGGGCGTCTTCTTCACATAGTCCCGGGCTTTGGCCTCCGCCTCCGTCCGGATATAATCCGTCACCTCCGCCGCCTGACAGGACAACTCGTAGAGATGGCGCAGAGCCTGCTCATTCACAAGATCTGTCAGAGCCGGTAAGATGTGATGGCGGATCCGGTTGCGGGTGTGCTCATCCTCGTGATTGGTCTCATCCTCCCGCCAGGTTTCACCCTCGGCGGTCAGGTACTGTTCGATCTCCTCCCGGGTGACACACAGAAGCGGTCGGATCACCGCGTCCCGCACCGGTCTTAGGGAAGCCAGGCCCGCCAAAGCGGTGCCCCGGGCCTCGTTGTGGAGAAGGGTTTCCGCCACATCATTCATCTGATGGGCCAGCGCAAGAACGTTGAGGTTATCCTGAGCCATAACATTTTCAAAAGACGCGTACCGGATCTGACGACCGGCCTCCTCTTCACTAAGATGACGACACGCTGCTTCTGCCGGCACATCCGCATGCACAAATCGCACCGGCACCTCAAGTCGCCGGCACAGCTTATCCACAAAAGTCTCATCCTCATCGGCGGCCTGTCCGCGAATTCCGTGATGGATGTGGATAGCCTCCACGAAAATCCCATCCGCCTTCCGGCGCTCACACAGCATTTTCAGAAGGCAGACCGAATCGGCGCCGCCGGAAACACCGACGGCCACCCGATCACCCATTTTCAACATCTTGTGCTGCTTCATGAATAACGCAGCCTTGTCAATAAGCATACGGCCTCCCTGTGTCATTTTTGTGAAAAAAGAAAGCCCGATACAGCCTGGCCGCATCGGGTTGTGTTCTGTTCTTAGTTAGCTGACCGGAAAACGATCTGGCCGTCCTCCACAAGACCAAGGCGGTCCCGGGCGATCTGGCGGATGTAGTCTTCGCTGTCATAATACTCCTTCAGCCCCTCGATTTCCTCGGTTCGCGCCTTTTCATTTTCGATGGCAGCTTCCAGATTTTCTTTGGTGATATCATTCTCGATAATCTGTTTTTTCAGCTCGTGTCCTTTGACAAACAAGACCACTGATAGTATACAGACAACGATGATAATGCCCAGCATAGCGGCGCGGTTGGCACCCGGCGACCGGCGACGGCGGTCCTTGCGCTGCGGCTTGTTGTTGCGTGTTGTCATACAGTCTCCCCTTACGGCTTTCCCCAAAGCCTGTTGGTTTCTGCCCTGTGGGCATAACTCCGTTTACAGTCTACACGTATGCCGGCGGAAAGTCAACGAAGCGGGCTATTTTTCATCATGCGGATCAGAGATACCGGAACATCTCAGAGGCATTTTCCTTCTTGGTGGTATCCATGATGGCGGTCACTTCGGCCTTTACATTGGCGTTGCCCAGGGCGATTTCGATCACATCTCCCACCTTCACCTCTGCGGAAGCCTTCACCACCTTGCCGTTGATCATGACGCGGCCCGCATCGCAGGCTTCATTGGCAATGGTGCGGCGCTTGATGAGACGGGAAACCTTTAAAAACTTATCGATTCTCATAGTCTGTCTTTTCCTTTTTTTCTTTAATCTAAGTCACCCTCCATAATGACAGGGTGCGCTGTTCGCTTCTCTCCTTACTCTTCGATCACGTCATGCATTTTTACGGATAATGCTATGACGATACCCCATTATATACAGTTTTCCGGAAAATCGCTATGAGAATCGTCTCCCGACAAAACCATTTTCTCAGGAAATGCCGGTCCTGACAGCGGATAGCTCCGGGCACAACAAAGGACCGCCACAGGTTATTGTGGCGGCCCTTTTATATAAAGGAATGGTTAGACAGTTATTGAATTAATTAGAAATCAACTTCTGTGTCATAGTAGCAGCACTTCAGCAGAGCTTCCATTTCTTCCTGGTTGATGGCACGCGGGTTAGCACCTGTGCAGGCATCACCGATAGCTTCTCTGGCGATATCCGGAAGTTTTGCAAGGAAGACATCTTCCGGAACGAAGCCCTGTTCTGTCGGGTAGCTGTCGCCACCATAGTTCTTGATGCAGTGCGGGATGTTGAGGTCATCGTTCATCTTGCGCAGCATAGCGATCAGGTTAGCGATCTTTTCGTCGCGTGTTTCGCCGCCCAGGCCAAGGTAATCAGCCACATAAGCGAATCTTTCAGCAGCTCTTTCATCCTTAGCGTTGAAAGCGATAACCTTCGGCAGGTACATAGCGTTGGCAGCACCATGGATGATGTGATAGCCACCGCAGTCAGCTGCGAAAGCAGCACCTGTCTTGTGAGCCATGGAGTGAACGATACCAAGAAGACCTGAAGAGAATGCGATACCGGCCAGGCACTGTGCGTTGTGCATTGTGTCACGGGCAGTCATATCACCATTGTAAGACTTAACCAGGTTTTCTTTGATGAGCTTCATAGCATAGAGGCCCATAGCATCTGTGTAATCGCAGGCGCATGTTGAAACATAGGATTCGATGGCATGTGTCATGGCATCCATACCTGTGTGAGCAACCAGCTTCTGCGGCATTGTTTCAGCCAGTTCCGGATCAACGATAGCGACATCCGGTGTGATTTCGAAGTCAGCGATCGGATATTTAATACCCTTGTCATAGTCTGTGATGATAGAGAAGGCTGTGACTTCTGTAGCTGTACCGGATGTAGAGGAAACAGCGACGAATTTAGCTTTCTTTCTCAGTTCCGGGATACCGAAGATCTTGCACATATCTTCGAATGTGCATTCCGGATATTCATATTTGATCCACATAGCCTTAGCAGCATCGATCGGTGAACCGCCACCCATAGCGATGATCCAATCCGGTTCGAACTCAAGCATCTTGGCAGCGCCGTTCATAACAGTTGTAACTGACGGATCCGGTTCGATACCATCGATAACCATAACTTCCATGCCGGCTTCTTTCAGATAATCGCAAGCCTTGTCAAGGAAACCAAACTTCTTCATGGAGCCGCCGCCAACACAAACAACAGCTTTTTTGCCCTTCAGAGTTTTCAGTGCTTCCAGAGCACCCTTGCCATGATACAGGTCACGCGGATTTGTAAATCTCATAGTACTTTCCTCCTGGAATCTCATTCCTGATTTAGTAAGCGTTTAAAACTGACTTCCTTTATATCGTGTCATTTTTGTTTGACACTTTTTTAACGCACCTTTATCTTAATCGGTCAACTCCCCCTTGTCAATTGAAATTGACCATTTTTTAACATACTTTTTGTATAGAATATCGCCTGATTTATCGTTAATTTCGCACAGAAAATAAGCGGTCATGCCTGATATTCGCAGGGCTCGATGTCCGTCTCGCTACACGCGCATTAACAGCAGCCGCCTTCGCTCCAATGATCCGACAGCAGGACGGCGCCGGATCATTGGAGCGAAGGATAAACACCATCTGCCATTGACTCAGCGGAACAAACGAAAACCCCGCAGCATCTGCTGCGGGGTCTGCATCTTGAATGAATTTCGATTAAGCGTTCAGAGCATCCTTCAGAGCCTTGCCGGCTTTGAACTTCGGAGCCTTAGAAGAAGCGATGGTCATTGTCTCGCCTGTACGCGGGTTTCTGCCTTCGCGAGCTTCTCTTTCGCTGACTTCGAATGTGCCGAAACCAACCATCTGGACCTTGTTACCGGCCTTCAGTTCATCTCTAATGATATCTGTAAAAGCTGTCAGAGCTTTTTCGGCATCCTTCTTGGACAGTTCTGCGGCTTCAGCGATTGCTGATACTAATTCTGCTTTGTTCATTATGTAAATCCTCCAAAATCAAAATTCGTTTCTAATCCGAATCATAGCCTTTAAATTATATACCTTTTCAGACGCATGTCAATAATCTACACGTGTCAGGCACATTTTCGTACGTTTTCATCAGTTTTCCGGCGATACGGTGCAACATTTCGCACATATCGTGCATATTATTCAAAGGCTCCGTCTCTATTCGGTTGAAAATCCCTCTGATTTTATCAGGCAAAAATCGGCTTGACAGCCTCGGCCAGTTTGGCCTTGGCAGCCTGAGCTTCAGCCAGATCCTTGCCCAGTGTGGTGAAGTAAGCTTTGATCTTCGGTTCTGTACCGGAGGGACGGATGACAACAGTGGAGCCGTCTGCCAGTGAGTAAATGAGCACGTTGGCTGAGGGCAGACCTGTCTCTTCTGTCTTTAAGTAGTCCACCACCTTTGTGACGGCAATACCGGCGATCTCTGTCAGCGGTGTTTCACGCAGACTCTTCATAATATCGCTCATCTTATCCATACCGGTCAGACCCGGGAATTCATAGCTGTCAACGGCGTTAAGGTAACGGCCGTATTCGGCATAGATTTCTTCCAGTCTCTGCTTGATGGAGCTGCCGATGCTTCTGTAGTAAGCAGCCATTTCACAGATCAGCATGGAGCTGACAACGGCATCCTTGTCACGGACATAGGGGCCGGCCAGATAACCGTAGGATTCTTCGAAACCGAAAATGAAGCGTTCCACTTCACCGGCAGCCTCAAGGCCGGCAATCTGATCGCCGATCCACTTAAAGCCTGTGAGAACCCCGCGCAGTTCAACACCATAGTGAGCCGCCACGGCATCAGCCAGCGGTGTGGACACGATGGACTTCACAGCCACCGGATTCTGCGGCATAGTGCCCTTTTCGATGCGACCGGCACAGATGTAGTCCAGCAGCAGGACACCCATTTCATTGCCGGTCACCAGCTCATAGGAGCCGTCGGCACACTTCATGGCAATACCCACACGGTCAGCATCCGGGTCGGTGGCCAGCATCAGGTCGGCACCGCTTTCCTTAGCCAGTTCAAGGCCCTTTTCCAGAGCAGCATAGATTTCCGGATTCGGATAGCTGCAGGTGGTGAAATAGCCGTTGGGATATTCCTGTTCCGGCACGATGGTGATGTCATCGATACCGATATCGTTAAGAACATGAGTGACCGGTTCAAGACCGGAGCCGTTCAGCGGGCTGTAAACCAGCTTCAGGCCGGCTGTCTTGCAAAGACCCGGACGCACCTGGCAATTCTCGATGGCGGCATAAAGAGCATTCTTGCAGTCATCGCCGCAGAAACGGATCAGACCTTCTTCGACACCCTGGGCGAAGGACATATACTTAGCCCCTGTCAGGATATCTGTCTTCTGGATTTCATCGTAAACGATGGCGGCGGCATCATCTGTCATCTGGCAGCCATCCGGACCGTAAGCCTTGTAGCCGTTGTACTTGGCCGGGTTGTGGGAAGCGGTCACCATGATACCGGCATTGCACTGATAATATCTTGTGGCGAAGGAAAGAGCCGGTACCGGCATCAGCGCATCATAGATGCGGACCTTAATGCCGTTGGCAGCCAGAACACCGGCCGCATTTTTGGCAAAAACATCGCTCTTAAGGCGGCTGTCATAGCTGATGGCCACGGTCTGGGTACCGCCCTGTGTTTTCACCCAGTTAGCCAGGCCCTGTGTTGCCTGACGCACAACGTAAATATTCATGCGGTTGGTGCCGGCACCAAGGACACCGCGAAGACCGGCGGTCCCGAATTTCAGGGCAACGGCAAAACGGTCTTTGATTTCTTCATCATTGCCCTCGATACGGGCCAGTTCCGGATGAAGATCGGGATCCTCAAGTGACGCTGTCAGCCAACGCTGATAATCTTCTTTGTACATTGTCATTTCCACCTTTATTCATGCTTAATTACAGTTACCCTGCCAAAGCGGCAGTCCGGGCATTTTCATGGTCAAAGGTTTATAACCGAAAATGCTCCTGTTGTTTATATTTTAGGTCAAGTCCCAAAAGACTGCAAGTGGCGAAGCCCGTCATCCTGCCAGTCAAGGTTATGGAGATGGCCTTCTCCCGACAGTCCCGGAAATCCATTTTGCCGCAGAGCTTCGTAGAGCACAACGGCCACGGAATTGGACAGGTTAAGAGAGCGCTCCGTTTCCACCATGGGAATCCGGATGCAGCGCTCCGGATGTTTCACCAGGATAACCTCCGGAATGCCGGCGCTTTCCTTGCCGAACATAATGAAAGCATTCGGTTCAAACTGAACATCCGTGTACATCTGCCGGGCCTTTGTGGTGGCAAAATAGATGGGCGCATCGGGATGAGCTTCCAGAAATGCCTCGTAATTCATCCAGCGGTGCACATCAAGCCTGGGCCAGTAGTCCATGCCGGCACGCCGCAGATTTTTTTCGGTGATATGAAATCCCAGGGGCTCAATGAGATGAAGGGCCGACCCGGTGGCCACACAGGTGCGGCCGATGTTGCCCGTATTGCCCGGAATCTCCGGTTCATGAAGCACAATGCTGATCATGCCAGTCCTCCCTTCTGCATGGCATAGGTGAGCAGAAGCTCGTGATCGTTGAGCTCCGGCATTTCCAATACCATCATGAGGGCCGATTCCAGCACCTCCCCGACGGCTTTGCCCTTGATGCCCAGGCTCAAAAGATCCCGCCCGTTAATGGCCAGTGCCTTAAGGCTTAAAGGGTCGCCCCGCTCAATGATCTGACGGGACAGAGCCTCCACCCGGTCAAGACGTTCAAACTCGGATTCCAGTACATCCGTATTCTTGGCAAAATTATCGGCCCGCTGAACCGCCAGATAGGCGTCAAACAGTGAAGGGCCGATCTCATACATCGCCCGCCGCACCGCTGCTGCCGTGGCACCGGCCCGGATATCATGGAACCGAATGAGCTTTGTCACCTTGTCCAGAGTATCATTATCGAATTTCAATCTTTTTAAAATGGTTTTCGCCATCATGGCCGAGGTTTCGGCATGACCCTTGAAATGATCTGTCCCCGTGCTGTCCACCCGATGAACCTCAGGCTTGGCAATATCATGCAGCAGCATAGTCAGGCGCAGCACCTTATCCTCCGGCACAAATTCCAGGGACTTCAGCGAATGCTCGCCCACGTTATAAAGATGATAGGGCGTGTGCTGCTCCATTTTCATACAAGTGTCAAATTCCGGCATGATCACCGCGGTGATGCCGCTTTCATAGAGCAGCCGGAAAAGCTGCGGATGGGGTGATGTTAACAGCTTCACCAACTCCACCTGAATGCGCTCGGCGCTGATCTTCCGCAAATCCTCCGCATGGCTTTTGATGGCCTCCCAGGTGGCAGAGTCGATGGAAAAACCGAGCTGGGCAGCAAAACGCACTGCCCGAAGGATCCGCAGGGCATCCTCGTCAAAGCGGGCATTGGGGTCCCCCACGCAGCGGATGATCCGGCACTCCAGGTCTTTGACACCACCGTAAAGATCCACCAGCCCGTCATGGTCATTGTAGGCCATGGCATTGATGGTGAAATCCCGGCGAAGCAGATCCTCCGACAGAGCCGATGTAAAGACGACACTGTCCGGGTGACGGCCGTCGGTATAGGTGCCGTCGATCCGGTAGGTGGTTACCTCGAACCCTTCCTTTTGCAGCATAACCGTGACGGTACCGTGTTCGATGCCGGTGTCGATGGTCCGGCGGAAAGCGGCCTTCACTTCCTCCGGCTTGGCGGAGGTGGTGATGTCCCAGTCGTTCGGTGTCCGGCCCAGGACGGAATCCCGCACACAACCACCAACGGCATAGGCTTCGTGCCCATGCCGCCGTAAAGTATCAATGATCAGTTTGACTTTTTCAGGTACTTCTATCTTCAAAATTTCATCCTGTTGTCATGAAGCAAACCTGCGCAGTCCGCCTAAGCAAGCTGCGCAGATTCTTATTTTTAATGATTAATAAGCCTTGCCCCAGTAGATCAGCTTCTTAGCCGGCTTGCCGCAGCAAACGCAGACGGAGCCTTCCGGTACCTCGCTGTCGTTGAACGGCATGCAGCGTGATGTACAGGTGGTATCTTCTTTGATCTTTTCTTCGCAGGCTCTTTCGCCGCACCAGGTTGTTCTGATGAAGCCCGGCTTTTCATCGGCGATCTGCTTGAATTCGTCGTAGTTTGAAGCATTCCAGATATGCGCATCGCGGTGAGCCTTGGCTCTTTTGAACATATCCTTCTGGATCTGTTCCAGAAGCTTGGCGGATTCAGCAGCGGCATCCTCGATGGCGACCACCAGTTTTTCGCGGGTGTCACGACGCACCAGCACGCACTGACCGGCTTCCATATCCTTCGGGCCGATCTCGATACGCATCGGGAAGCCACGCATTTCCTGCTCGGCAAACTTGAAGCCCGGTGAACGGTCGGCATCATCCAGCTTGACACGGATACCGGCAGCGGCCAGAGCATCGCGGATCTCGCCGGCCTTATCCAGAATGCCTTCTGCCTTCTGACGGATCGGAATGATGACACACTGTGTCGGGGCGATACGCGGCGGCAGCACCAGACCGGAGTCATCGCCGTGAACCATGATGATGGCACCGATAAGACGTGTGGTCATACCCCAGGATGTCTGGTGAACATATTTCAGCTGGTTATCCTTATCCAGGAACTGGATGCCGAAAGCCTTGGCAAAGCCGTCGCCGAAGTTGTGGCTGGTACCGGACTGCAGCGCCTTACCGTCATGCATCAGGGCTTCGATGGTATAGGTCGCTTCCGCACCGGCAAATTTTTCTTTGTCAGTCTTACGGCCGCGGACTACCGGAATGGCCAGATCCTCTTCCAGATAGTCAGCGTAAACATTCAGCATCTGAATGGTTCTCTCTTCAGCTTCTTCAGCTGTGGCGTGGGCTGTGTGGCCTTCCTGCCACAGGAATTCACGTGAACGCAGGAAGGGACGTGTTGTCTTTTCCCAACGCACAACGGAGCACCACTGATTGTAAAGTTTCGGCAGATCACGGTAGGACTGCACATCCTGCTTGTAAAGTTCGCAGAACAGAGTCTCGGATGTGGGACGGACGCACATGCGTTCCTGCAGCGGTTCCAGACCGCCGTGTGTGACCCAGGCCACCTCCGGCGCGAAACCTTCCACATGATCCTTTTCCCTCTGAAGCAGACTTTCCGGAATGAACATCGGCAGGTAGACATTTTCTACGCCGGTTTCCTTGAACCTCTTGTCAAGGCCCTTCTGGATATTCTCCCAGATCGCATAACCTGCCGGTTTGAACACCATGCAGCCCTTAACAGATGTATACCCTGTCAGCTCGGCCTTTTTGACCACGTCGGTATACCACTGAGCAAAATCCACATCTCTCGCGGTAATCTGCTCAACCAGTTTCTTTTTGTCAGCCATAATTGTACTTTCCCTCTCTGATTATTATTGATCCGGAAACCCGGATGTGGTGTTTCTTATATAACCTTTCGGAAATGGTGTCCCATTTTCGAAAAAAACAGACTCACCTTATAGCTCCATGGTGATGGTGCGGCCTGTTCTGTTGTACTGATAATAGCGCACGCCCGCTGCGTCAAACATCCGCTTGGCGGCAATGGTGGACGGCATCAGGGCATATTTGTCGCTGTCGTAAATGACTGTGTCGATTCCTGACTGAATGATGGCCTTGGCACATTCGTTGCAGGGGAACAGCGTTACATAGCATTTGGCGCCTTTTTCGAACCCGCCCTTGTAATTGAGAATCGCGTTCATCTCGGCATGGGTGGTGTAAAAATACTTGTTGTCCAGCGGCTCGCCTTCCCGGCTCCAGGGGAACTCGTCATCAGAGCAGCCCTTCGGGAAACCGTTGTAGCCCATGGACAGAATCTTGTTATTCTTACTGACGATACAGGCGCCAACCTGCGTGTTGGGATCCTTGGACCGCATGCCGGACATCATGGCTACGCCCATAAAATATTCATCCCATGTGATATAACCCTGTCTTTTCTCGCTCATATTCTCTCCTTTACAGACAGAAATCCTTTCACAACTCATGACATGTTATCTCCATGCCGACATTTTGGCCGGCGAAAATCCGGGATATGATGAAAATGGGTCTCCCTCAGACGGATATGACTCGATGGCCCGCCGCTTTGAGCAAACGGTTCATAATGGCCTGCCCCATGCGGGGAGAATCAAAGGCCTCTGAGAAAATGACATCTGTGCCATCCTCGTCAAAGCTCCTTAAAACGCCGTAAAGCCGATTGGCGATTTCCTCATCGGAATTAAGAGAACCCATCACATGCACGTGACCGGCGCTATAAGCCCCGGCCGTTTCCGCAGATGCCATCACAGCGGCTTTCTTTCCCGCCCGTTCGGCCTCGCGGACACGCTCATCAATATATTTTACCACACTTTCGGGGGTTCCTTCCACAATAGAAAGTTCTGCCTTGGGGGCATAATGGCGATAACGCATGCCCGGCGCCTTCGGACGCACGGCAGGATCCTCACTTTGAAGCCCGGGATCCATTTTCACATCCCCGAGAACGGTTTTGAGCATCTCTTCATTAATGAAGCCCGGCCGCAGGATCACCGGCACCTCTTCCGTGAAATCCACGATGGTGGATTC
Source organism: Lachnospiraceae bacterium (assembly GCA_030526195.1). GTDB lineage: Bacteria > Bacillota > Clostridia > Lachnospirales > Lachnospiraceae > Chordicoccus. The sequence continues at coordinate 86,851 of JAUNDG010000001.1, read as the reverse complement.
CAGGCCGATCCGGACAGAACCGCCGTCCAGGATCATATCGATCCGGCCGCTCAAATCCTCCGCCACATGCCCAGCCGTGGTGGGGGAAGGTCGCCCGGAGGTATTGGCAGAAGGCGCCGCAATATAACCGCCGGCGGCGCGAATAAGAGCCAGGGCCACCGGATGATCCGGCATCCGCACCGCCACTGTCTCAAGGCCACCGCTGGTTTCATAGGGCACCCTGTCTGATTTCTTAAAGATCATCGTCAAAGGACCGGGCCACCAGGCCTCAGCTAAACGCCGGGCACCGGCAGGCACCTCCTGAACGATGGGGGCCAGAGCTTCCCAATCCGCGATATGCACAATAAGCGGATTATCGGAGGGCCGTCCCTTGGCCGCATAAATCAGGCGGGAAGCCTCCGAATTCAGGGCATCGCCCCCGAGGCCGTAAACCGTTTCGGTGGGAAATGCCACCAGTCCGCCATTTTTTAAAATCTCACCGGCTTCCCGCATCACACCCGCATCGGGGCAGGCGGGATCCACCGTACAAAGACGTGTTTCCATCATGTTTCCTCACGGCGATAGGACACCGGCACATCGTCCGCATCCTCATCGTCTGTGTCAAATATTCTTTCTTCCACACGGAACTTAAGATCCGCATCAGCGGCGACATCCAGAATGTCATCCGCATCCAGGGCATCTCCGTCAAAATCAATATCCAGGATCACCGGCTCATTACTCTGAACGATTTCGTGAACTTCCTTGTAGGCATCACGGAAACGCTTCTGAACCGCATTGAACATTTCCAGAGATTCATCAAGCGCCGCCTGCAGACGGGCATACTTTTCTTTACCGATGGTGAGGGTTGTCTCCACCTCGGCGCTGGCCGCTGCCTTCACCGCTGCCGCATGACTTAACGTCCGGCTGCGCATACCGGAGGTTTCGTCGGCAGCCTCCTGTTTGAGCCGGGCCGCTTCAGCCTCTGCGTCAGCCACCATCCGTTCCGCATCTGTCCGCATCTTATCCGCATCACGACGGGCTTCCCCAAGGAATACCTCAGCTTCCTCTTCGGCCTTCTCGTGAATGGCCGCAGCCTCAGCCTTGGCCTCGTTCAGCATGCCGGCGATCTTTTCCTCAGCCTCACGCACAATGACATCCGCCTTTGACAGGGCATCCGTCATGATCCGGCCGGCCTCTTCCTCGGCCTTGGCGATCATCTGATCACCCTTGACCTGGGATTCATAGATGAGCGCCCCGATCTTGTCATAGTTATCGATGTACTTTTTGTACTTGGTCTCGATCTCGTCCTCGAGCTGAGCCCGCTGCTCATCCTTCTGAGCAATGCGCATCTTCAGATCGTAAATGATCTTGTCCCGGTCCTTGAGCTCCTGCTCATGCTGCGCCCGGGCTGTTTCCATTTCCTCGGTCATCTGCTTGATATATGAGAACACCTCATCCTTATCAAAGCCCTTGATCGATGATTTAAATGTCAGATTATCCGCCATGATCACCCCTCCTTATTATGCTCAAACGTCCCTGTCAGGTCCGACCGCCTTCATCGACCGAAACTGTTCCCCTTAGGACGTCTCATGTACATGCCCCTGAAACTGCTGTCACAAAGCCGGCCACTATCGCCAAGCGGCTGCAGGCCTGTTTATGACGGTTGCATCTGCAACGCATCTGAAATGATCGGCCACACATCCGGTGTTTCGTCCCCGAGCCGCCAATGGGCCACGCCGGCCACCCCGTAGGTGTTCACCAGCGTCATTTTTGCCGCCAGAGAATCCGCATCCTCGACCCAGATCTGCTCCAGAGTCTCGCCGACACGTTTCTCGGCCACGTACTGACAGACATCCTCATCCCAGAAGACGTCCATGTCATTTTCATTAATATAAGCCTGAGCCTCGTCCATGGACATAAGCTTGCTTTCCGGAGCCCCGCCGCCGGTGGTCTTCCACAGACGGGTGTAGAAGGGCAGCGCCGTTACGATCTTATCCGCCGGCACCTCCCGAAGTGTCCGCTTAATGCCATTTTCCATAAAGCCGTAGGATGCCACGGACCCGGCGGTTTCGGAACCCTTATAATGTTCATCATAACACATGATGATCACATAATCGGCCACAGTCCCCTGCTCCCGGCGATCAAGATACAGGGAATAATCCATGGGCACGTAGGTATCGATGGATAAGGTGAGACCGTTATTCCGGCACTCCACGGAAAGCTCCCGGATAAATTCAAGATAAGCCTCAACGCCTTCCTCGGAAATGCGTTCCAGGTCCACATTGATGCCATCCACACCGGCACCCAGCACCTCACTCATCATTTTGGAAATGATGCTGCGGCGGCCGGAGGTTGTCCGCAGAGCCTCCCAGACCGCATCCTTTGAAGTGGCGGCCCCGTCAATGTCATTGATCAATGCCCAGACCTTATAGCCATTATTGTGGGCAATCTGCACATACTCGGTGCTGACAATGGAGGTCACCTGTCCCGGTCCGTCAAGGAAGAACCAGGTGGGACACAGTACATTGATGCCGCTGACACCTCTGTTGAGTTTATCCTGCAAAGAGGCGTTGTTGATGGCATTATTGGTCTGATAGAAAGCGATGTTCGGTCGTTCTTCAAGCTGGTGGGTGATATATGCGCCGATCACGGAGGTGTGATCATCGGGCACTGTCGCCCCAAGACTGTCACTGGCCACATAGCCGCGGAAACCATCATCGGTGCCCACTAAAGTCCAGCCCTCCTGAGGCTCCGCATCCGGCCAAAGCCGCAACATCTCACCGGCGGTCACATCGTAAAGGATGTTGGATTTATCTGAAGCTTTGATGCGAAGAGCGGTATCTGCCGCCACTTCCGCAAGATCACCGGAAAAGTCCGTGGTCACGGCCAGGCGCCGGGGATTCTCCGCCATGGTGGCTTCCATATCGGTCCACTGCTTTAAGAAGGACAGGGCGTAGTACGGTATCCCGTCAAAATAACGCAGGGCCCCGGAAGCTTCCAGTTCTTCCATGGACATAGCCTGATAAACGGTGGGGGTGGTGACGCAGACCAGGTTCTCCCACTCATCCCAGTAAAGACGCTTGTTGAGGGACCGGGCTGTTTCCTCACGGCTGATGTACACCTCGCCGTCAGCTTCCCGTGCTCCGGTGGCACACACAATACCATTCACCACCAGCGGCAGATCCTCCCCTGTCTGTAACGCAAAATAAGCCGTCAGATCTTCATGCTTCTTTGACGGCAAACGACTGGTTAACAAAAAGGCAATGGCGCCGATCACGGCCGCCACCAGGATCAAAACGATCAGCAGGCGTTCATAATGCTGCTTTTTCTTTTTTGATGACTTTTTTGTTTTCTTATGTGTAGTCTTTTTATTAGTCTTCTTTATTGTTTCACTCATCTTATACAAACTTTCGAATGGGTGTCATTTTCCATTTTCTGTACTGACGCTATTATAGCAACATCTCGAAGGTTCGTCACCCACGGATTCCCGCCAAGTCCGAGGGATTCCATCCGGCAGCTTCAACCACTACCCGCTTTCCGGTCCTCCGGCATTAAGTCCATAACTCATGGCGCTATCTGAGTGATGACAGTCGAAATAACAAAGAAGGCATCTTCGGTGCACTGACGGCGACCTGATAACATAAGAATTCCGAAGATGCCCCCTTTTATGAAATTTGACTTAATTGATTAAAAACCTCGAATTGACGTTATGCCGGTTGCTTCCTCCTTCTTTCTTTTTTCCTTATCGTCAGTAAACAACAGCCTTCCCGGAGGAAAACTGCGGCCTTGCGCGCCATGGCTTTTGGCTTTCCTTGCGACGCAAAACCTCGTGAGAGTCTGTTGACCGGCCGGTCTTGAGGTGATAATAAACGAGGCGCGATGGATTTATCAATACCCCAAAATCAAGAAGCATAATTCATGATATAACCCGCGCCAATACTGATATTGACGGCCTTTTTTCTGATGTTTATAATGGACTAACCGATATCACGATCGGTTAGAAGAGGCAATATTTATGAAAATAGAGAAAATCAATGACAATCAGATCCGCTGCACACTGACAGCCGCCGACCTGGAGGACCTGAACCTGGGGCTTGGTGATCTGGCTTACGGAAATGACAAAGCCCGGTCGCTGTTCCGCAACATGATGCTGAAGGCCCGACGGGAATGCGGCTTCGATGCGGAAAATGCCCCCCTGATGATCGAGGCTATCCCCTTAAGCGCCGACAGCCTCATGCTGGTCATCACCCGGGTGGACGAACCGGAGGAGCTGGATACCCGCTTCTCGAAATTCACGCAGGTGGATCCCAATGAAAAAAATCTGTCCGAGCCTGTCATGGCGGGGGCCGATGATATTCTGGATCTTTTTGAAAAAGCTCGCCGGGCCGTCGACAAAGCGTCGGCCGGCAGCAAAGGTAAGACCCCGGCCAAAGGCGGCAAAGCCGCCGGCACTTCGGAAAATGGCGCTGATGGCAAAACCCGCACCGCGGGCAAAACCGGGAAAGACAAGGCTGCCCCCACAGACCTTATTCGTCTGTTTATCTTCCGCGACCTTGACACCGTCATGGCCGCAGCCGCCGCTCTTGGCAGCAGCTACAACGGCAGCAATGCCCTTTACAAAAATGAGCAGGGTGAGTACCTGCTGACGGTCCACAAATCGTCCCACACACCGGAGGTCTTCAACAAGACCTGCAACATGCTGTCGGAATACGGCCGTCCCGGTGACTGCACACCGGCTTTTGAAGCTCATCTCAAAGAGCATGAACAGACCGTGATCAAAAAACGCGCTCTGCAGACACTGGCCAGCATTTGATCGGGGTCGCAGGGCATAACTAAATGAATCCGGTGTTTATGGTTCGGCACATGGTAGCCTGTGAATCGCCCACACATCGTGGCATAATTCATATTTAAATTAAAAGGAGCATCATCTCGCGAATTGAGAGGATGCTCTTTTTGCATGCTTCTTTCAAAGACCAATGTTTACACGATATTTGCTCAACACGTTTTGTCCTATAACACCGTTTTTCTTTTCATGAAAAACGGACACGCGCCATCCTTACCGGATGCGGTGTCCGTTTCATTACTTACGTTTTAAATGTGTCCGATCATGGACTGTTGTGACCTGTATCGATCAAACAGCGCGGATCAGGCTTCGGCGCCTTCAGCCAGGAAGTCATTGATCTGAGCTTCCAGGACGTCAGCATCAAGGCCATGAACCATAGCAGCTTCTTCCAGTGTTTCACCGTGAGCAGCCATGCAGCCGATGCAATGCATACCAACGTTCATCAGAACGGAGGCAATATCTTCATTGACATCGATGATTTCCATGATGGTCATATCTTTTGTAATCTTAGCCATGATTTTCTCCCTTTTATTAAGGTCTCCGGTCGTCTGAGCATGCAGCGACCGGGGAGATATTTACTGATTAGTCTTCAAGACCGAAAGCATCGTGAACAGCCTGAGCACCACGAACGGCATCCTTCTCATCGATAAGAACGGTGATACGGATTTCAGATGTGGAGATCATGCTGATGTTGATGTTGGCATTGTACAGAGCTTCAAACATCTTAGCGGCAACGCCCGGGTTGGACATCATACCGGCACCGACAACTGACAGCTTGGCAATGTCATGTCTGACATCAACACGTTCAAAGTGCAGACGATCTGTAGAGTTGTTCAGGATTTCAACGGCTTCATCCACGCGGTCTGACGGCAGAGTGAAGGAGATATCCTTTGTATCGCCCTGGCCGTAGGACTGCAGAATAACGTCGATGTTGATGCCGGCCTTTGCCAGAACATCAAAGATCTTGAAAGCGACACCCGGCTCATTCTTGACGCCGATAACGGAAATGCGGTCTGAGTTGCGGTCTACAGCAACGCCGCTGATAAGCATTCTTTCCACGAGTTTTGTTTCCTCCTTAACGATAGTACCTTCGGAATTATTCAGACTGGATCTGACGATCAGCTTAACGCCATACTTTTTAGCCAGCTCAACGGAACGGTTATGAAGAACGCCGGCACCCAGAGTAGCCAGGTCGAGCATTTCATCATAAGTGATTTCTTCCAGTTTCTTGGCGTTGGGCACAATGCGAGGATCGGCTGTGTAAACACCGTCAACGTCTGTGTAAATTTCGCAGGTATCGGCATGAAGTGCAGCAGCAATGGCAACAGCTGTGGTATCGGAACCACCGCGGCCCAGTGTTGTGACATCGTCATATTTGTTAACACCCTGGAAACCTGTGATCAGGACGATCTTACGGTCTTCCAGTTCATGACGGATACGCTCGCTGTCGATTCTCTTCAGACGGGCATTACCATAGGTATGAGTGGTATGCATAGCCACTTGGAAAGCGTTTAAGGATACAGCACGCACACCCAGGGAGGCCATAGCCATAGCCATCAGGGAAACAGAGACCTGTTCACCTGTGGACATCAGCATATCCAGCTCACGCTTCGGGGGGTTCGGGTTTAACTGTTTTGCTAAAGCGATCAGATCATCTGTAGAATCACCCATGGCAGACAGAACAACAACGACATCATTGCCCTTGTTGTAGTCTTCGATGCAGCGCTTAGCCACATTCATGATACGTTCGGGTGTCCCTACGGATGTGCCGCCAAACTTTTTGACAACAATCATGGTTCTATTGTCTCCTTCTATTAATTCTCAGCCGGTTTTTCTTTCAGGGCCAGCCACTTCAGATAAGCATTGATGAAGGGATCGATCCCACCATCCAGAACCTTCTGGGCGTTTGACTGCTCTTCGCCGGTTCGTGTGTCCTTGATCAGCTGGTACGGCTGAAGGAAATAAGACCGGATCTGATTTCCCCAGGCAATTTCCGTTACCTTGCCGCGAATATCGGACAGTTTTTCCGCATGCTGTTCTTTCTTCAGAAGGAACAGTTTGATCTTCAATTCTTCAAATGCCTTATCCTTGTTCTGGAACTGGGAACGCTCATTCTGACAGGATACAACGATACCTGTGGGGAAATGAGTGATACGGATAGCGGATGATGTCTTGTTGATGTGCTGACCACCCGCACCGGAGGAGCGGAAGGTATCGATCCGGATATCCTTTTCATCGATCTCAATGTCCAGATCCTCCTTGATCTCCGGCATAACTTCGCATGCGGAGAAGGATGTCTGACGCTTTCCGTTGGCATTAAACGGAGAAATACGGACCAGACGGTGTACACCGTGTTCCGATTTCAAAAGGCCGTAAGCATTAGGGCCGTTTACCTGGAACGTGACGGATTTGAGGCCGGCTTCTTCGCCTTCCAGCATATCCAGAAGTTCCATGGAGAATCCGTGGGATTCAACCCAATGACTGTACATACGATAGAGCATGGACGTCCAGTCCATAGCCTCTGTACCGCCTGTACCGGCATGAAGTGTGACGATGGCATTGCAATCGTCGTATTCACCTGAGAGCAGAGTCTTGATACGAATGGCTTCAAAGCGTTCTTTGAATTCATTCAGCATCTCCTGTGCTTCATCGATATAGGACGGATCCGGTTCCTCGTCTGCCATTTCCAGCAGAACCTCCAGATCCTCTTTGATAGACACCAGTCTGTCATAACCGGCCACATCGTCCTTAAGTGAACCGAGGAGCTTCATTTTGGCTTGAGCCTTTTCGGGATCATCCCAGGCATTCGGCTCTTCCATTTCTTTGTTTATTTCCTGAATTCGCCTCTCTTTGTTAGCGAGGTCAAAGTGAGTCCCTCATTTCAACTAAGGGTTCGTTGTAGGAATTGATTTCGTATTTTACCGGTTCCAACTCGACCATTAGCTCACCTTCTTTCGTGATATTTTTCTATTGGTAAAAACCAACGCAAATAGCATACTCACATTACTTTTAAAATGCAAGAATTTTTTTGATTATTTTGTGCAGATTGCCACCGGATACCGCAGGATTGCCAGCAAACCAATTACCACAAGATGGCTGTCAGCCACCGGGTGGCTCTGTTTTTCACAGACCACCCTCAGAGGCAACTGCAAAGCGGACATACGTAATCCCCGCAGGGCACGATGTCCGCTTCATCACATATCTACGATGCCTCAGCTGCGCGCGATGACAACGTCCTCTTCCAAAGCCATGGCATACATATGGATCTCGGCCACCGGAAGACCGGTTGCCCGTTCCAGTGCCTCGGCATAAATGAGGAGCTGAGCTTTATAACGTCTGATGAGGGCTTCCGCATCCGGCACCCGATCCGTCTTGTAGTCCAGCAAAATGATCTTGCCCTCTTCCTCGAAGTAGACATCGATGATCCCCTGGACCAGCACCTCTTCATCAGCGGTCCAGTCATCCTCGATCCAGGAGGCGGGCACCCGCATGGTGAAGGGTTGCTCCCGTCTCAAGGCACCGGCCTGGTCCGCCCGGATCATCCGGCGGCCCAGCGGGCTTTCCAGGAATGTCACGATTTTCTTCCGATTCACATAACGGTCCGGTCCCTCAGCCACCAGGCCTTTGGCCACAGCCGCCATGAGAGCACTCTGCACCATATCGAAAACGGTCTCATGTTCCGCCTCTGTGCAGGGCAGTTCATCGCCCATTGTAAAGGACAGCTCGGCCAGACTCTTCAGATCAAGATAAGCCAGCAGGTTATGCACCGCCGTCCCGATCTCAGCCCCTGTGGGGCCTTCTTTTTCAGACTCCCGCATTTCCTTGATGAAGTCCGGCAGATAGGGTACAACCTCCGGCAGACGATATTTCGATTCGGCCTCTTCATCCTCCATCCGCTCATGCTTGATATCGGACACAGACACCTTGGCCGGAATCTCCCGACGATCGCCATAGGCATACACAAAGGACAGTTTTTTCTCCAGTGCATCCCGGACCGCCGGATCTGTCACCTCATCCGCTTTATGTTCAAAGACAGCTTTGAAGTGCTGAGCAAAATCCGTTTCCTCCGCCAGAGTCTTCTCCGCCAGGTCTTCCAGACCGATTTCCTCAACCCTCACAAGCGGACTGTTGGCCTCCTGCAAACGCAGGGCCGTGGGCATAATCATGTCATAATAGAGGTCGATCTTAGACAGATAGGCCGTCGGCAGTGTGAGACGCTCTTCCCTCAAGATCACTGTCTCGTCAGCAGACACGTCATTTTCCATGAAAATGGGGCTGTCGGCGCCACCGATGCTTTCCCGTTCCGTCTCGTACTTGTCCGACAAAATATTGCCGTTCTTATCCGCCTTCAGGACCCCTGTCACATAGAGCTTGATCTGGGCACGGGTCAGGGCTACATAGAGAACGCGCAGTTCCTCTCCGATAAACTCATCGTTGGCCACAGCCTGCATCATTACCTTTTTCATCGGGGTAAGACGCCGGCGATTGTCCGGCTCCACATAATCCGCCGCAATGCCCAGGGTGTTGTGCAACAGCACAGCTTTGGAATTAGCCCGCTTGTTAAGCTTTGCCCCCATGCGTGCCAGGAAAACAATGGGATACTCGAGGCCCTTACTCTTGTGGATGGTCACAATGCGCACCGCGTCCTCGCTGTCCGCTGTCACACCGGCTTCCAGATCCACGTTATATTTCTTCAGGTTGTCAATATAGCGCACAAAGTTGAAAAGCCCCACATAGCTGGTGTCTTCGTAATCAATGGCCTTTTCCACCACCATCTGCAGGTTCTGCAGGCGCTTCTGACCATCCGGCAAAGCTGCCGCGTAATCCCGCAGTCCCGTTTCCGAAAGGATCCGTTCGATGAGTTCATGAAGCGGTGTGATCTTCTCCAGCTGTCGATAATCGTCAAGACGTTCAAAGAAGAGACGCAGTTTCTGCTTCAGGCGCTCATCAGACCCATTTTCCAGATAAAACTGACACCAGTCGCACAATGCGGTGGGGTGAAGCCGCTCATTGAGCGTATCATCCGCCTCCTCAGGACAGTCAAAGCCGCTCATGGGGCAACTGCGGATAAGCGCCAGCTCTTCCGGGGTAAAGCGGCCCGCCGGTGAACACATCACCGCTGCCAGCGGAATATCCTGCCGCGGGTTATCCAGAACCATCAGGTAGTCGAGAATCCGCCGAACCTCGGGCACATCAAAGAGCCCTTCCTTTTCTGTGGTGACCGCCGGAATACCGGCCGCCCCCAGAAGGCGCACATAAAGGTCTGATACATCCTTGATCTTTCTGACCAGGATGGCGATGTCGCGATAAGCCACTGGGCGGGTACTGCCGTCCTTTGCCCGGATCTGACAGTGATCCACCAGATGGCGGATCTTGCGGGCAATGGCCATAATTTCCCGCCCCAGCTTATCCGGCGCATCGTCGTCATCATCGGCCTCATCCCCAAGACGCACCAGCAACACGTCCGCAGAGGTGTCGGGCTTCCCCGTCTCATCCAGAAGACAGGGCATATCCTCCCGCCTTGCCTCATCAAAAATAAGATCGGCACTGCTGTCATAATCGATACCGCCCACCTCACGGCGCATGGTATCCCGGCAGACCTCATTGACAAAGGCCAGGATTTCCGGACGGGAACGGAAATTCTGATGCAGGTCGATCCGGTGACCGCGGTCATTGGTCCCGCCCACACCGTAATGATCGAATTTATCCATAAAGAGCTCCGGACGGGCATTACGGAAGCTGTAAATGCTCTGCTTCACGTCCCCGACACAGAAATAATTGTTCACACCCTCTTCGATCCGGCTCACCGCCGTCAGCAGTTCCTCCTGAAGGTAGTTGCTGTCCTGATACTCATCGATCATAACCTCACGGAAGCGAGCCGCCAGTTCTTTAGCCGCATCGGTTCGCTGTTTATGCTCATCCCTGAGGATCCGCAGGGCGCCATGAGCCACATCCGAAAAGTCTGCCACATTCTTTTTCCGTTTAGCGACCTCATAGGCGGTCCCGAAACGTCTGGCCAGTTCAAGGAGTGTGTTGGCGGTGGCTGCCGCCTTCCCACAGACCTGTGCCGCCAGTTCCGGTGCCCAGGTCAGGAGACTATTCTTCAGTGTGTTCACACAACCCTTGGCCACATTGACCGCATTCTTGAACGCAGCCTCCGCCTCCGGATCCATCTTTTTGCCGGTGGACACCCGGGGAAATGCCACATTCTGAACGGTTGTAAACAAAGCTTCATAACTGTCTTTGGCTGCGGACAGTTTGGCATAGAGATCCGGATAAAAGACAGTGGCTTCCGCGCATGATTTCGTGAGGCTTGAATCTCCCTGATAAGTGGCCAGGTAATCGGCTGCTGCCTGACCCTCCTGCACTGTCTCATCGATCCGGGCCATCAACTGCTTCATCCAGGGTTCATCCGCAATATCTTCCAGCGTCATCGCTGTTTCATTTGTCAGGCAGGCCTCGTACCATTCTTCGGGATAAGGATCGCTCTGGGCCTTTTCATAGATTCTGACGATCCAGCTTTCAAGGCTGTCCTCGTCCCGTTTATCGGCAAAGACATCCGCCAGGGTGGTAAACCGCTTGCGAAAATCCTCATCTTCATCGGCAAAAGCCTGCTCCAGTAGGGCATCCATGACATCCTTCTGCATCAGTTTCAGCTCGCCGGTCTCCCCCATGCGGAAGCCGGGATCGAAATCCACGCGGCCGGCATAATTGCGCACCACATAGGAACAAAAGCCATCGATGGTGTTGATCTTGGCCCGATTCAGCAGCATCAGCTGCTTCTGCATATGACTGTTTTCCGGATTCTCATCCAGGCGCTCCGAGATTTTCTCCCGGATCTTATCCTTCATCTGGCCCGCTGCCGCCCGGGTAAATGTCACGATCAGGAACTCATCGATGTTGGCCGGATCTTCCGGATCCTCCAGCTGGGCCATCAGACGGGCCACCAGAACAGCCGTCTTGCCAGCGCCCGCCGCAGCGCTCACCAGAAGATTTTCCAGACGGGACTCGATAACACTTGCCTGATCGGCTGTCCACTTAATCGCTGTTTTCATTTTCGGCCTCCATACGCTTGAAGATTTCTTCGTCTTCACACTTTGTCAGTCTGCGGTATTCATAAGCATTCTGATGCTCGTCAAACCCACAGATATCATGATACGGACAATAGGTGCAGGGTGTTTTCATATCATTGCCTTTACCCATCACATAGGGTGACACGGTCGCTTCCCCGGCCATGATGCGGGTTCCGATCTCCACGGCCTTTCGCTCGGCGAATCGGCCAAGCACCGCAAACTGAGCACTGTCCGCCACCCGCGTGGCCTTATCCTTCTGACCACGACCGTTTTTGCCCAGGGGCATCACCAGTGAACGTTCGGTCTCCGGCAGCTGCCGGTCCAGATGACGGGCAATCTCCATCTCAGCGGCACAAAGCCCGCTCTCCTTCAAAGCCTTCAAACGCTCCTGCTCCACCAGTTCCTGTGTCGGAGCCTTCTGATAAGTCACTTCAGGATCCTTGATGCCGTGATAGAGGATACCGGCCACCACCGGGATCTTCCCTTCCTGCTTAGCCGCCTCAACGGCCGCATTCATATAAAGCACCAACTGCAGCTGCAGTCCGTGGTACACCTGATTCAAATCAAACTCCTTCATGGAGCTCTTGTAGTCAACAATCTTGATATACCGCACATCACCCTCGTCATAGGTATCGATACGGTCGATGACACCGGTGATGGTCATTTCAGACCCATCGGGCAGACGGAAATGGCGACTCTTCAGCACATCATCAAAGTTCTTTTCCAGCTCTGCCAGTTCAAAATCACCGGCAGCCAGCTGCTGCTGGATAGCCCAGACGGTCACCTTCATGTGGCGCACCAGTCGGGACACTTCAAACTCATTCCGGGCATTTTCGTGATAAATCGCCCGGTTCGCACAGGTCTCCCGCACCACGGTTTCCGCCAGGGCATCCCGCTCCTTAGCATCCGTCAGATTCTTCCAGTCAATGCCCTCTGCCTGAAGACGACGACCAAAACTCTCCAGAGCCTTGTGCAGCACATTCCCCCGGTCAAGACTGGATAACTCAAAGGTTTCCCGCTCCTGAAGCCGCAGACCAAACTGCACGAAATGCGCAAAGGCACAGCCGGCAAAGCGTTCCAGTCGGGTGGCGGAATTGCGCAGCCGTCTTCCGTAAAGCGCTCTTGCCGCTTCCCGTGAAATAGCATCCTCAGGCCGACGACCCGCTGCCGCCTCCAGCATCAGCGCCAGACGATCCGCAAACTCAGGATCCCGGCCCATCCGGCTGTACAGCTCGAACCAGTCATCCGCCGGCACACCTGTCCGGAGATTACGAAGGCCCTCCGCCAGAAGGCGCGCCCCTTCCGCTTTTGTCTCAATGCGGTCGATCAAAGAATGCTCATCCGGGCGGATGTCAAGCTGCGGAAACAGGCGTAAAATCCGGCCGATAAGATAGGCCGGCCGGCGTTCTTCGCCCTTTCCGTCCCCTTTTGAAAATGAGATATTGAGACGTTCTGAGGCTTTTGTCAGCGCCAGATACAGATAGAAATTCTGAATGAATACCTGTTTCCTGGGTAAGGGCTTCAATGACACTCCGGCTCCGTCAAGAGCTTCCCTGTCGATTTCCGACAAGAGACCACCCTCCGCCGGTGCCTTCGGGACCAGGCCCTCATTCACGCCGACAAAGAACAGGACCTTGATGTCCTTTAAGCGAGAGCGCTCCATATCCCCCACCATCACCTGATCGGTGCCCAGCGGGATAAGCCCCAGCTTAAATTCCGCCAGTGCCCCATCCATCAAAGCCTGAATATCAGTCTGGGACAGTTTCTGATCGCCCAGAACACTGACCAGTTTTTCCAGTACTTCCATAACCTTGCGGTAAATCTGGCTGTATTCACCCACCAGATCACCCCGGCCTTCTTCGGCAAAGATATCCTCCTTTGCCTTCAGTTTTTCCTGGCACTTCAGGGCTTCACAGAAGCGGTAAATAGCGGCCGCTTTATCCTGCACCACCGCCCCACGATCTGCCAGAACCTCCGACAACGGATCCAGAATAGCGATAACCGCTTCACGCCCTTTATTGAGGCGGGCCATGCGATCCATGGCCAGTTTCAAGTCTGCGGTCTGTTCACACTGATCCGCCTCCTTCAGGGAGAAAATGGGCAGATGACCGCCGATTTCTTTACTTAAACGATGCCAGGGCTCACGCCAGGATTTTTTCCCGCGGATGCCCACCGCCATCACATAGTTTTCCATCTGGTTAATGAGGGCCGGTTCGATATCTGTCATACCGGTTTTCAACAGACGGAACACACTGTCATAGCTGTAGCCATCGGCACAGGCCGCCAGAGCAGCCCGGACACATTCCACGAAGGGATTGCGCAGCAGTGTTTTCTTCTCATCAATAAAGCAGGGGATATCCTTCTCCGCAAAAACACGGCGGAAGGCTGTCCCGTAGGTTTTCATATCACCGGTCAGCACCGCTATATCGCGATACCGCAGCCCCTCTTCCCGCACCAGACGGGCGATCTCCAAAGCGCACCCCTCAGCCTCAGCAGCAGGATCATCGTACGCATGAAGACTGATATTCTCTACGGCTTCTGATGATGCCTGATGGCGGCGGAAAATATGCCCCTCCAGGAAGGACAGGGTCTCAGACCCGGCAAAACGGCTCTTATCATGAGGTTCGATCCAGGTCACCGGTTCGATCGGGGTATGGGTCTCATCACACAGACGTTTCAAACCCTTCAGCATGTCCCCTGTCATCACGAAAAGATCATCCTCCGGCATGGGGGCGAAGGGATCGGGGCGCTTGTCCATATCGGCTGTCACAATAATCTCCCGTGTCATGGACATGAGGCGTCCCAGAAGCTTCATCTGGATCGGTGTAAAACCGGTAAAACCGTCGAAGACAATGACCGCATCCTGCAAGGTCAGGGAGTCCTCAACCAGCCGACACAGAATATCCGGCACCTCCTCGGCCACAATAAACCGATCCTCCAGATAATGACGGAACTCTCTGTAAATAAGACCAATATCTTTCAGCTTGGCCTTAAGATAATCTCCCGGCAGATCAAGTTCTGCCATGGCTTCCACCTGTTCCACGGAAATGTCATACTGCATCATTTCCGACAGGACAGATTTCATCTCCTCAATGCAGCCCGGCTTGCGCAGACGGGTTCCCAAAGCCGACAGTTCTTTTTCGTGATCCAGGGCGATCTTCTGAAGGACGAAGCCCTTGCCGGTATCCTCCAGCAGGGCTCTTGTCTTAAAGCCCACCTCGTCAAACACACGGTAGGCCAGTCTGTTAAAGGACAGAACGTCCACGTTCAGAATGGTCCCGCCCGGATGAAGAGCCGTCAGGATATCCTGTGTCTGCATGGAGAACTGTTCCGGCACGATCACCAGGAAGTTATCCCGGGGAGCTTTGGCTGCCCGGGCCAGAATATCGGTTAATACAGCATGGGTCTTGCCGGCACCGGCATTACCCAAAATCAATTTGAGAGACATAGCGTGTCCTCCTGTTTATCGTCGTATTGACGCGAGTCATTCCCGATGGGCTACACTGTTCGCTTCGCGATTTGTGCTTCCCGGACTGCCGGTTTCGGCAGGCCGGTGCCCATCAGAAGGGAACCGTTGCTGTGTTTTAGATTTCGTCCGGGTCCGTCAGATCCGAGCCATCGGTCAGACCTGTCAGGCCCAACAGGTTATCGGCAGTTACCTCGTCCATGTCATCAAGGGATTTCATCTTGCCGGACAGACGGGCGGTCCGTTTCTTAAGGTCATCTGTCAATGTCACCGCATCAGACAACTTCTTTCGGGTCTGTTCCACGGCTGCGTCCATACGGCCGATCTGGGCTTTGACAGCCTCCAGAAGCCGCATCACCTCAACACTCTTCTTTGACAGGGCCAGGTTACGGAAAACCACCTGCAGGTTATTGAGGACCGCGGTGATGGTGGTGGGACCGGTGATGATCACGCCCCGACGCTGACACTCCTCCGTCAGCCCGTCAATGCGCAGCACCTCCGCATAGAGCCCCTCCGTGGGCAGGTACATAAAGGCAAAATTGGTGGTGCGGGGCGGGTCCAGATACTTTGTGGCGATAGACGCCGCCTCATTTTTGATACGGGTCTTAAGTTCAGTTGTGGCCGCCTCCAGGGCCGGCTTGTCATTATTGGCAGCCGCATCCACGATACGGTTATAAATATCCGCCGGGAACTTGGCATCGATGGGCATATAGACCCATTCGCCTTCGGTATCCTGGGAAGGGAACTTCACCGCAAATTCCACCCGATCCCGGGAATTGCGTTTTGTGGCCACATTGACATCATACTGACTGCGGCTCATGGTTTCCGCCAGGATACGCCCAAGCTGGATCTCACCCCAGGTGCCCCGGGTCTTCACATTGGACAGGGTGCGATTAAGATCCTGCACACCACCGGAAAGGTCTTTAAGCTCGCCGAGACTCTTATAGAGATGACCCAGCTGCTCCGTCACCTGGGCAAAATTGGCATCCAGGCGCTCATTTAAAGTCTTATCCAGTTTTTCATCCACCACGCCCTGAATGTCCTTCAGACGTCTTTCGTTGGAAGTCTGCAGCTTATCGATGGAGGTGATCAGTGTCTCAATGATAGCCTCCCGCTGAGCGGCATTTTCGCGGATCAGGGCCTCCGTGACCCGATTCTGCTTTTCCTGCATCTGAGCCAGACGCTCATCCTGCTTTTCTGCCATTTCCTGAAGGGAAATCGCCTGCCGGTCGGACATTCGCCGTAGCTCCTCAGACTGGGTCTGCATACTGCCCCGCCAGGCCTCATTCATTTCCCGGCGCAGCTCATGGGATTCCCGTTCAGCCCGGGCAGCCGATCCGTCGATCTTTTCCCCGAGACGGGCGAACGCATTTTCCGCGTGATGATCACCGCGGCGGCTTCTGACAGACACCAGGATGATAATCAGCAAAATGACCATGACCGCCATTAAGGCGAGCAAAAAAACAGGCAACATACGATCCATCTTCACATTCCTTTTCTTTGTTAATTTACGCTTGTATGATACACCTCGGCCGGCATGAATCCATTTGGCAGACATCTGTCACCGGCCTTCCGGGTGTTAGACTATTATACGATTCCGAACATTTGTTCGTCAATCTTTTTGACCGGTTAATCTTATACAAAATGGACGACGGTATCTTGTGTGCGTCAACCGCCGGAGTAAAGCGGACACTCGCAACCCCCGCTTAAAACTCTACGTCTTTGAAGCGGGGGAATGCTTGCTGCGGTTCACCTTGCAGGCATCATAACAACATCTTCCGAATCGAAAAATGCGCCCGACATAAGTCGAACGCATTCTAAATGACCGTTTACGTATAAGATAATCAGGCGGGTACTTGCAAGACCAACAGGGCACGATGTTCTCGTTACCGCTTGCTCTTCACGCAGATTCATCACAGCAACGTCTCATTACTGATGATCCGGGCAAAGACATGGCGATTAAAAAATGCCGCGATGGGCCCCAGCAGGAAGAAAATGAGCAGGGTCACCACGCCGATCACACCGTCGGCCAGGAAGGCCACCAGGGTACACAGGCCGTCCACAATGACGCGGCTGATGAAAAACGGCAGGTGCAGTTTTTCTTTGATAATAAGGGGCAGGCATTCATAGGGTGAGCTGCCCACATCGGCCATCTGGTACATGGACAAAGCAAAGCCAAAGATCAGGAGCCCGACCAGGGCGATCACCACCCGCAGCCCCAAAGAGGCGGGACAGTGATCAAGGCCCAGCTGTCGAAAGGCCCGGCAAAAGCCGTCCACACAGTAGCCCAGCAAGAACCAGTTGGTGAAGGTGGCAATGCCGATGTAGCGCCGGCCCCACAGAAGCTCAGCCGCAAACATGGTCACGTTGCCGATGGCGCAGAAGTTCCCGTAGGACATACCCACCAGGTTCGCCAGACCCAGCATCATGGCGGAATAGGGATCCGTACCGAAAACAGGGATGCGCAGGATGGCGATGGCCAGTCCCATCAACACCATCCCCGTCAGAGCCAGTGTCAGACGCAGAGCCATTTGAGGTTTTATAAACTGATCTCGTATCATCTCATCGCTCCTGTCAGGGCCAGGATCATCCAGGCGGTTTCACTGACATTAAGATAGGCTTCCGCGTCTTTTTCCGCGTAATCCAGGAAATGGCGGGTATACGTGTTGATCCGCTCGTGATCATTCATTACGGAAGCACCGGCGGCCATCATAGCCCAGAGGGAACCGGAAGCCCCATTTTCGAGAGGTGCCATGGTTTCCCACTGCCAATGATCGCAGATGTTCTGATAGAGTGCCTGGCCCTCTGCTTTATCCGGCTTGGCAATGCCGAAGATGAGCGGTGTCATCTGGGCCGCTGAGTCGGGATAAAAGACAGTCCAGTCAGGTAACGAAACCTCACCATCCTCATCCATTACCCAGGCATAACTCATGCCATCTTCGCACATGAGGCCGTCAATGCCTTTTTTCACATCCTCACGCACGGACTTGACGGTTTTCCGCAGGGCCTCCAGTTTTGCCTGATCGTAGGCCTCCTGGTCTTTCAGGACATCGATGACATTCTTGGCCGCCTTCAGGCCTCTCACCACCTCACTGTTATCCATGAGGTATTTGACGGGATGATCCGGCTTGGTCACAGACAGGCGGTCATCCACAGTATCGAGCAGGAGATTAATGATGCCCAGGATCTCCTCTGCATGCCCGGCGATGAACAGGTCATCCTTTGTCTCATCAGCATAAGCTTCCAGCAGCATCAAAAATGAGGCGGCATAAGAATCCACGGAATCGTAGTCACCCTTGGCCGACTCGCCAACCCCGTCGGCCTCTGCCGTCACGTGGTAGTCATCGATCGTGTACAGCAGGCCGTTATGATCCGGTTTTGTGTTAAGATGCGCAAAATGCCAGATGATGTAATCCTTCACAGCGGCATAATCGCCCTGAGTGAGGAGCGCCATGGCGGCATAATCCGCAAAATAGGGATTAACGCTGTTCTCACCCGCTTTGACCGGTGTCCTGGCAATAGCCCCGTTCGGCAGCACGCAGGAAAGGATATAATCACAGCTTAAGGCAACGGCTCGTTCCTTCACAGCCGCATCAGAGTCCGCATCTTCCGCCGGCAGGGCTGTCCGCGGTGTCTGGCGGGTGAGGGTAAAGGTGTCAAACACCTCGCCATTTTCGGTATACACGGAGGTAACCGTGATGGCTTTGTCCGTCACATGAATCTGCGCCGCCGTCGTCTTCTTCTCCTCACCGGCTACGCAGATATAATCCGGCAGACCATTTTCGGGAGTATAGAACTTTGAGCCTGAGCATGACCCGGCGGTAAGATAAGCGGTCTGACCGACGGCCTTGTCCGGTGATGACAGGTCACAGTCTGTCAAAGGCGTCAGGCCATCCATCAAATAGGGCCGTGCATGGAAATGGTCATCCCCGGCCAGCACCAGGTCCACATCGTAACGGGCAAAGAGGTCCGCAAACAGCACCTTGCGGTCTTCTGCGTCGTAATCCAGCTTGTTCACCGGTGTGAATACGGAATGGTGCATGTAGACGATGACCCAGTCATAATCCGATGGCGCCAGCGCTTCACGCAGAAATGTCTCGTGATACAGCCCGTCCATATTGTTGGAATCCAGACAGATAAAACGGGTGCGACCGATCGAAAAGGCGTAATTGAGCCCTTTATTGTCGGACGCGCGCTGCATGTTCTTCGGCAGGAAATAAAAGTCATAAAGCGTCGGATCATCGTGATTGCCCAGCGCTGAGGCGTAGGGCATTGTCCGAAGCTGCGGCACCTGCGCCGCCAGATCGTATTCCCAGACTTCTTCCGTATTATTGACGATGTCGCCCGCGATCAGGGCAAAATCGCTGTCATCAAAAAAGCCCAGAGCTTCATTGTATGCCTCTGCCGAACCATCCCCCACCAGCTGAGGGTCTCCCAGAAATGTAAAGGCATAATCACGCTCATCAGCCAGAGCACGCACAGCATAATCCTCTGTTTTGGCCGTGCCGTCCGTCACATAATAAGTCAGGTCCGTCCGCGGCAAGGTCACAGACCAGGCCAGGCGATCCGCCATTTTGGACTGCAAAGGCTCTGCTTCTGTCATCTCACCATCGATGGTGTATACCAGCTGATAATCCCCGGCTTCTTCCGTGAACCAGCGGATCTCCATGAGACCCTCATCGCCCATGAGGCACTCCGGCCCGATAATATCCGTCAATGGTTCAGCGGCAGATGTTTCATCTTCTGCCGGCGGTGTGTTGTCTGTTCCTGAGCCTTCGGACTGACCGCAGGCTGTCATTGTCAGCATAATAGCCATCATGCTCAGCATACCGCTGAGCATGAGAACGTGAGAAATCTTTTTTGTCATAAATCATCTTGCGTAGACAGCTGCTAATGCCTGTGCGGCCGCTCTCTGTCTTTCTGTTGTTACATTATCAAAGCTATTAAAGTCAAGGGTGGCTGTTCCGGCACTGACCGGCTGACCGGCCCCGACAAACAGTTCAAGTCCGATCGACTCGATGGATTCACTGCCAATACCCCAGGTATAGATATCCTGCAGGATCATGCCCTCAGAGGGATCTGTGACATTCAAAAGCAGCCAGGGAATGCGCACCTCGATGAGATCACCCTTTCGGCACACATCAACCTCGGGCAGAAGCTCAGCACCATTTTCAGAAGCCTCATCCGCAGCAGCTGTCGTATGGCCGTTTGTTGATACCAGACGACCGGCCAGCTTGCCGGCCTCCGCAAAGACAGCCGGAATCGCCTCACCCGTCAGCGGGATCATTTCCGCCCGCTGATACTGGTGGATTGCCACAAAATCATCTGCGTCACGTTCCGGAGCATCGGCATACCAGATGTCATCGTAGGCCGCTGCGTAATAACGATCCGGGATCTGATAGTACCGCTGCCCGACCAGTAGCCCCTGAGCATCTCCGCCAAGCACCAGCACAAAATCAGCATCAGCCTCAAAGCGAAGCCCCTTTGCCTGCCAGGTCTTAGCACCGGAGTGAGGTGTCACATCAAAAGCCACATAGGCCGATGAGTTGGCCTTCAGAGCGTCGGCTTTGATCATCAGATTGAGATACGCCGCATCGGCCGTGGCCTTCATTTCAACGCCGTCCTCATCAATGAGCGCCGGCACATCGGCCCATTCATCAGCGTTGCCGTCGAGCACAATGCCATTTTCGGGATAAAGACCGATCACGCCCAAAGCGCCTTCCGGGTTCTGCACATCAAGCCAGGCCCCGTTATGATCCGCCATAAAGGTGTTGGCGCTGCTCTTTTGCGGCGCATCCACGATCTGTCCCAGCACAGTGCCGGCAAGACCGGCCGCCTGAGCCATGTCATACATATAGGTAAGGCCCTCCGCCTGCCCGGCTTCCCCGATACCGCCCCGGTCAAAGCCGGCAACTTCATCGATACCGGAGGTGCCGCGGGCCGCGGACATAGTGGCGCTGTACAAAAGCACCGGCATATAAAAATGGCCTTCGTCCAGAGCCTTCATATAGGCCTGCACCGCCCCGCCTTCTGCCCGCGCATAGGTCGGGTCGAAGCTTAAGTTATTCATGACGCCGGTGTTAATCTCATAGGCGGCGAAAATGCCGCTGCGCATCTGACCCTCTGCGCCGAGGGAAGCGGTCTGGATCACGGCAACATTTTCATCCGTGCCCACAGCCCAGCTGTTGTCATGGGGCAGGGCATCCGTTTTCTGGGTATTGCCCACACCCATGGGATGCAGCCAGGCGTATTTATTGGATTCATAATAAACCACATCGTCCATGGCATCCGCAATAAGATGAGTCACCGCTGCGGTGTTGTCCCAGGCATTGATGTAGCTGTTGTGTTCGCCGGGACCGTTGTTCAGACTGTCGCCATAACAATAATTAGTGTAGATCACAAGATCCGGATCCCACTGCCCGCCGATCACATAGCCCAGCAAAAGCTCTGATACGTCAACCCGGTAGCCCTTGTTGCGGCGGTTGCCGTGAATGGCATCCACCGTGAGGCGCCCCTGCTTTTTGAACTGGCGCACCATGCCGCCGGAGACCATATCTGTCATCTCGGCCCAGGCGTCATCGGACAACGTGATGTTCTGCAACAGGTAGAGGCGATCCGGTATGGCGGCGGTTGTTTCGTCAGCCGTTGCTTTGTCGGTTGCCGCTTTTTCTTCATTATCGGCGTCGGACACGGATACTGTATCGGTAGCCCCGGTGTTCTTGGCTTCGATGGCCTCATTGACATCCCGGAGGGCCCGATAAAAATCAGGCGGCATCAGACTCCGCACCGAGACCACATTGGCATTGAGCTCCCGGGCGGCCGTAAGCCAGCGCACATAGATATCGTAATCCTCTTCATTCAGCGTGGCATCCAGTTCAATGCCCCGAATCTCAAAATCCTGCCACTCCCGGTCCACCTGAATCTGGAAGACCTTATCGGTGGTAGCCCGGAAATCGTACCGATCCTTGATGCCGCAGCGCGGATAGATCGGTGCGTCCGTGTAGAGATACAGCAGAATCACGGTCACGACGATAACAACCGCCGCGGCCAGCAGTCCGATGACGATCTTGCGAGCCTTCTTTTTAAATTGTTCTACTCGTTTTTCGGTAATATCCATCGGTGTTCCTCAGTTACCAGTCATTATTGCAAAGCGGACGCTCGTCTTCATCACCGGGCACACTGTCCGCTTTATACTTACTTGCCAGGCGGACACTTGTCATGCCTGCCGGGCATACCGTCCGCTTTTTCGGCTCTTCAATTCACACAGTTGGCATACAACCGGTCAAAATGTTCATCAAGGAAATGGCCCCGCTTCACCAGGAAGCTTCTGAATTTCTCCCGGGCTTCCTCGTAGGTCCGGGGATTCCGCTCATCGCCGCCTTTCAGCATGGTGCGCACAAAGGTGTGAGCCCACCGCTCGTTATTGCGGGCAATGGCATCCGCGTGGGCAGTTTCGGCTTCATCCAGAAGGCCGAGCATGGCCTCATCGGCCAGGACACCCTGACGAAGCTCCTGCCATTTTTCAATGACCGCATCCACGAAGGCCTTATCCTGACACAGACGGGCAAACCAGTTGTTGTCCACCATCACAAATCCCTGCTCGGGATCGCAGGCCGTGCCGGAGTAGTTATCATAGGCATTATTGAAATCCCAGACAGGCCCCATGTAAAGGCGCCCCTCCATATCCCGACAGCAATAGGTCGAGAAATAGCCGGTGTCCACGTTCATGGCAAACTCATTTAAGACAAAATAAGTCACAAAGGAATCCATGTCGATATAAGCCTTGTAACCCCTTGTCTCATCGCAGAAATAATCGGCGTAGAGAGCCCGTTCAAAGGCGCTGATATCAGATTCAATGTAACCGAACTGTGCCTCCGTGATCTTATTTGTGGTGGGATAGACCACGTAAAGAGGCGAGGCCACGTGACCGGTCAGATTGCCGTAGGTATTGAGATAGTCGGTGTCCACATCAATACCGCCCGGTCCGGGCTGACGGGGTCTTTCACCATATTCTTCCACGTAATCCTGGATCTCCTGCGCACGGTTTCTCTGTACCAGATAGGCGGTATGCCCATCAGCCGCCGCATTTGTGGCAAAGTTAATGCGTGTTTCCATGATGCGCGGTTTTTCCACCAGAAGGTAAAGGCCTTCGTAGGCCCCGTCGATGTAAAGCTCGCACAAACGACTGTCCGGTGCATAAAACATGGTATCCCGGGCAATGGTGTAGGAAAAATAATTTCTCAGAAGCGCCTTGTCCATGTACGGACCATGCAGCACCCAGTCATGACCCTTCGCCATGCCAAGAACCGCCACATCCCGGGTCGCATCCTTATTTTCATTCAGGAATTCCAGGGCGTAGCTTTTCTTTTCAAATACGGCCGAGGACTGCCCACGGAAATGGAAATCCGTCAGGATTTTTTCCACCGGCTCATCAGCGATCGAATTGGATCCGTCCTCGCTGTCATACAGATACACACGGGCTTTGATCGATTTCGCATAAGGAATCTTCTGTCCGTCCGTTTCCACGGAAATGAGAGGCAGGCTCGATTCAAAAACCTGATCGGGCACCGCAGAGGGCATGGGCACATTGTCCCCGGCCTTGGGACCGCTTTCCTCTTCCACCCGGCCCGCTGCTTCGGGATCAATAATATTCTGATATCCCGTCAGCAGGGTGATGCCGGCGATAGCCGCCAGACAGGCTATGATCACAATAATTTTATTGCGCAAAGTATCATCTCCTTAACGGCTGATATCGTCAGTCTGCTGAACAAGGTCAACACTTTCAACGCCGTCGATCTTCACCAGGGACTCGCAGATAGAACTGCCGCGGCTGGCGCTGTATTTCTTAAGCGCACGGGCGCTGACTTCGAAAATGAGGTCGCCTCTCTCCGCCGTAATGGTCTGAGAACGCAGAGTGGCTGTATTTTTGAAATAACCGGTCACGGCATTGACCACACGGCCGCGGGACTCGGCATTGCCACGGATCACCAGAAGGTAACGGCCCTCTGTGTGGACCTGACCGCACACCAGCAGGAAAACAAAGATCACAACAGAACCCACCAGCGCCTGAGCATATAAGGAGACACCACAGGCCACACCGATGGCGATGCACCAGAAAATGTAAGTGGCATCACGCACATCCTTCACCGCGGTACGGAAACGGATGATGGACAGGGCACCGACCATACCAAGGGACAGAGCCACGTTGTTGGAAATGACATTCATGATGATGGTGGTGACCAGTGACATCATCCCCAGTGAGATCATGAACTTCTTGCTGAAGGCTGTCCCCGTATAAGTGAGACGGTAAGACAGGAACACCAGCAAGCTCAGCACCAGCGCAGCCAGTGAGTTTAAAACAAGTGTCAGCATACTGCCGGCTGTGTAAGCCGCTGTCAGTGTTGACATGATATTATCCCAGAACATATTGAACCTCCTTCGTGTCAGAATGCGAGTCTGGCATTGGCATATTTACTGTTGGCAACCTGCAGGCTGTCGAGATTTCCGAGAGCGGTCCGGACATAGCCCGGCAGGAAGTCATTATATTTCACTTCAAGAATTCCTGATGCGGGAGCACTGATCAGGTCGTAGGACGCGACCGGATCGATCAAGGCGTAACGATTAAAGGAAGCCTTGATATCGAAATCAAAGGTAATGCGCACATCATTTAAAGGACATTGATACACGACGCGCTTATAAACCACGGTCACCTTAGGCTGATAGGCCCGGGAGATCATGCGGGCATAAAGCTCCTTTGACAGCTCCGTGTTCATATCATAGAGACAGTCATAACGCCCGGCCATCAGGGCCTTGGCTTCCTCACGATTCACACTCAGAGAAAACTTATGACTGTCTGTCCCGCTTTTACATTTATATTCCATTTTGAATTTTTCCGCCGCCGGATCATAGCAGCGGAGCCGCACCTTCTGCTTGTTTTTCAAGCCGTCCAGGACGTCAAAAAGATCCCCCTCGTCCGCCGCATCAAAATACAGGGACCTGACCTCGTAGCCGCGGCTTTCGGGGTCAAAGGGATCCGGCTGAAGGATCGTCTGCAGCCGGGGCTTCAGGCGGTAAAAATCCCTCAGTGAGATAGCGTATTTCTTTTCATTTCTTAAGACATCTATCATAAATGGTCTTCTCCCAGCAGTAAAGCAGACTCGCGCCCCTTAAGTTGTCGCGGTCTCGCGCGCCGATGCGGCACCCTTTTGGCGCTGCTCCTCCTGGCGGATCATCAGTTCCTCCAGAGTCAGCGGTTCTACGATGTCCTCCCAATCCACCTTGACGGGGCCGGCGGGACTTTCATAGATGATCTCGGCTTCTTCAAGACCGGCCAGAGCCGCGGTGTGCAGCCACAGCTTCCCATTGGTCATGGTCACCGTTTTGACGGCACTCTTGAAAAAGACATTCTCTTCCATCTCCTTCACCGCCGGCGGCACAAGCGCTTTGGTGGTGTTGGGACAATTATAAAGGAAGCTGGTCCTTAAGATTTCAAGATCCTCCGGGATCGTCAGCGGTTCAATATCGTGACAATCCTGTACCCAGTGACTGCCGATGGCGGTGATCCGGGCAGTCTCCGGGATGGTCAGCTTCTTAAGGTTCGTGCAAAGAGCAAAAGCGGCTGTGCCGATGGTGGTGACGGTGGCCGGCAACACCATTTCCTCAAGGGAGGCACATCCGTTGAAAGCAAACTCACCGATGGCCGTCACATGGGGCGGGATCGTGATGCGCTGCAGGGAGGCGCAGCCGTAAAAGGCATAGCGGCTCACCTCTGTCAGGGTACTCGGCAGCTCCACTTCCTTCAGGTTGATGCAATTGTAAAAATAGCCGTCGGGCAGTGTGGTCAGCCCTTCCGGCAGGACCACCCGCTCGATATCCGCATCATTTCGGAAGGAGGGGCGTTCCATGGCTGTCATGGCCGCCAGATCCGCGTAGATCACCTCTTTGTCGCCGATGCGCATGGGACGGCGCACCAGGCGGTCGATGATCTCGATTTTCTGAACATCTTCCGTTGTGTCGCCATCCGCCGGGGGAATCCGTTTCACAACATACGCAGTGGTCGCTGACGCCGCATCAGCGGCAACCGACGCGGGGGCACCGGCCTCCGGCATCGGCGTATCAGCGCCCACGACCGCATCTTTCACGGGCACAGGTTCGGCATGTGTTGCGTCGGTCTTCCGGACAACGACTTCTGCGTTTTCATTTACACTCATCATAACTCCCAATCCGGGTCAAAAATACCCCTCAATACTTTTCACTGGTCATGTTGATGAATTCGTCGTAGGTCACAGTCATACCGCCACGCTCACAGGTGACATAGCCGAAGATACAGGCACCGGCGCACAGGATGACATTGTCCTGGGCCACCAGACTCTTCATTTCATAAGGCTTGCCGACCTGGCAGTTGCGGCCGACGTAGACCGATTCCTGGGAAAAAACGGTGCCGCCCACGTACACATTGTCCTCCAGAACAATGGTGCCGTCGGCCACCAGATTCCCCATGATCACCGCGCCGTCGCAGACACGGATGTCGCCGCGGCTCTTGACACTGCCCAGCACCACGCCGTTGAATTCGATCACCAGAGAATGGTGGGTGATGAGGTCGGTCTCAATAACCTCCTCGATCTCCACCTTATCAACACGGGCGATCTCACCCTCTTTTTTCGGCGGCGCCTTCGGCAGCATAAAGGTGGGCTCTGTTTCAGCCCCCACCGTGATGATCGGGGCATAAAGCCGACAGAAACGGCAGTCCACATCAATACTCAGGAAATGGGCTGATGTGGCGGAAATCCCCAGGTCACAGCCCTTGCGGATGATGAGATGATTCCGGGCATCGATCCAGCGGATGATCTCGGAATCCTGATTAAGCACCACATCATCAAGACCGGCCACGGCCCGAAGGGATGACTGCGGCGCAAAAGCGGCATCTCCCCGGACGAAAACCTCTTCCCGGAAGACCTGCTGCCGGTCGGCGGCGTAGTCACCATCGATAAGGGCAATGCCATCAATGGGTTCATCCGGAAATGGCGCTGTGGCCAGCTTATTGGGTCGGGACAGCTGAATTGTCCCGCTGCCGTCATAGGTTTCCAGTGCCTTCTCCATCATCGCTGTGAAGGACTTGGCAAAATAGCGGGGATCCCGGGCGTTATCGCTGCGGATCTTAAGCTTCAGATCCCGGTTTTTGCCGATGGAGGCAGAAGCCAGCAGGAACGGCAGCAGCAGGATCACAAGGAAAACAATCGTCAGAATGATGATCAGAGTCATGCCTTCACCTCCTGACCGCCCTGCGGGGCACCATTTTCGTGATGAGCGGGTGCGGCTGTCATCGCCTGCACAGATCCCGCCGTTGTCGCATCAGCAGATCCCGCGGCGGGTGTTGCTGCGTCGGGTGCGGAAGCATCTGTCGGTGCTGAAGCAGCGCCATTTCCTTTCTTACCCGCAAAACGATCCGTCTTATTCCAGGTCACGTTGCGTCGGGTCACCCGGTCCACAACGGCATCCAGGAAGCCGCGGCTGATGTGCCACATATAGAAATAGAAGCTGAAGCACAGCATGGGCAGCGCCAGGATCTCCCGGGTCAGCCCGTCAAGGATGGTACCGGCGCCGATCTCATAGAAGGGGGCGAAGTTACCCCAGGAGTTGTAGACGCCGATAAAGAGCAGAATGAACCAGCCCGAGAACAGCTCCATTTCCCCGAGGAAAAAGAGGATCAGGCAGTCAATGTGGCCCAGGGCCAGGAGGAACGGCATAAAGTACACCAACAGGAGCATCATGCCGTCCACCTTCTGCATAATGGACAGATAAGGCGTGAAAATGACGCGGAAGAAGTTCTTGAACATAACTTCGTTGTGTCCGCGTGCCCAGCGGCGGATCTGCTTGGCGCGCACCGCCCAGGTTTCGGGGGCTTCTTCGTAACATTCAGCGGAATTGTCGTAGACCACGGTCCAGCCGGTGGTGTAAAGGCGATAGGTCAGCTCCGTGTCCTCCGCCAGAATCTTGGTGTCAAAACCGCCTTCCGCCACGATCACGCTGCGGCGGAAACCGCCCACGGTGCCGCCGTACTGGGGCACCAGGCCCATGTTGTACCGGGCCTGCTGGTCAACCTGATAACCGCCGGTGCGCTCCAGGTTGAGGAGGCAGGTCAGCAGATTATGGTTGGCGTTCAGCGGGATAACACGACCCATGACAGCGCCCACCTCCGGATCGGTGAAGGGCGTCGCCAGTTTTTTGAGCAGGTTGCGGGAGGGCCGGTAGTCCGCATCGAAAACGATGATGACCTCGCCGGTAGCCAGGGCGATGGCGTCGTTGAGCCCCGCCGGCTTCCCGCGGAGAATGTCATCGCCGTACCGGTGCAGCGGCCGGATGAAGGGGTAACGGGCATGATAGGCCCGCAGCATTTCCCCGGTCCGGTCCGTGGAATGGTCATTGATGGGAATGATCTCCAGCCGGTCCCAGTCGTAATCGCATTTCAGAAGGCTCTCGATGACATTGTCGAGCACCGCCTCCTCATTATGCATGGGAATGACAACCGTGACCTTCGGCAGGTCGCTGTCCATGACGTCACGGTAGGACACCTTCTGCCGCATATAGAGACGATTGTGGGTGAAAATGATATGGCGCAGACCGTAGATCATCATGATCACGATCAGCACGATAAAGTAAATCTTCAGGATCAGAACAATTAAACCCAGTGCCATTGTTCCCTCCCTTCCGGTGTCTGCATCTTTTCGCTGACCCGCTTCGCCGCAAAGGTGAAGAACATAACGGTGCGGATAAAGTCAAAAAGAACACCCAGTGAGAAATACAGACTGGCCATGTAAAGAGACGAGAATTTCGCCAGCACGACCAGAAAACCCGCATAACGGGCCACCATCATGATGTAGTTGGATGCCACGCAGGCCAGCACCATGAGGTACTTAAGACCAAAACAGGCCGGCAAAAGAGCCAGAGCCACACCCAGAAGCACCGGCAGCAGAATGTTGAGGGACGCCTGCTGGATCATATAGAGGGCGGAGAAATCCGACAGTGTGTACGGGAAATACTCCGGCCAGAAAATGAAGAAGATGCAGGAGGCGACCAGCACCGCCAGGGCCATATTCATATAAATGAGCACCGGATTGAGCACCCGACGAACGATCCTGGTAATGATCAGCACCAGCAAGGCAACACACAGGACGATCACCGCGTGCAGACGCGTCGGCAGGCATCCGTCAAGGGACAGCGCGGACACCTGACCCAGGCCCGGTATGAAATTGTAACCGATGGTCTCGATGGGGGTGCCGAGGACTCTTTCCAGAGACGGTGTCAGCCACCCACAGGCCGCTGCGGAAGCCGGCGCATAGAACAGGGTCGTCACGATCCCCACCGGCAGCACGCACAGCAGCATAAACACCACCGTTTCCACGAAGCTCACCTTAAAATGGCGGTATTCGCGGATATAATAAATTCGTCGTTTTGATTGTCTGTTATTATCCATAGCGACTCATTTCTGTCGGGCAGACCACGACATGGTCTTGTCTTGCACACCCCTTAGGGGCATGACAGTTTCATGTGTCAAGCGAACAGGTGCAATACACACAGCTGTCTCACGGACGAAGACGCATCTTCGGGTCCTTGGCCAGCTCATTTTCAAGAATCTCAACAATACGGGCAGAGGAATAGCCGTCGCCGTAGGGATTGGCGGCCACACTCATTTTCCGGTAAGCCTCCGGATCGTCTAACAGTTCGCAGCAGGCTTTGAAAATGGTTTCCTCTTCTGTCCCCACCAGGCGCAGTGTGCCGGCAGCCACACCTTCCGGACGTTCCGTGGTGTCACGCATCACAAGCACAGGCTTGCCGAGGCTCGGGGCTTCTTCCTGAATACCACCGCTGTCGGTCATGATGAGGTAGGACTTGGCCATCAGGTTGTGGAATTCCACCGCAGCCAGGGGCTCGATGAGACGGATAGCGTCGCAGCCGGCCAGCACTTCGTTGGCCACCGCCCGGACAGCGGGATTTAAATGCACCGGATACACGATTTTCACATCCGGATGGCTTTCCGCCACACGACGAATGGCCCGGAACATCTGGCGCATGCTGTCACCCAGATTTTCGCGGCGATGAGCGGTCAGCACGATGAGACGGCTGTCGCCGGCCCAGTCCAGCACCTCATGACGGAAATCATCCCGCACGGTGTAGCGCAGGGCGTCGATGCCGGTGTTGCCGGTGACCCAGATACGATCGGCGATCTTACCTTCATTTTCGAGATTCTGACGGGCCTTTTCTGTCGGGGCAAAATGATAGGATGCCACCAGACCGATGCCCTGGCGGTTAAATTCCTCCGGGAAGGGAGAATAGATCTTTTCTGTCCGCAGACCGGCCTCCACATGGGCCACCGGTACCTGCAGATAGAAACCGGCCAGACCGGCGGTGAAGGCGGTGCTGGTATCGCCGTGCACCAGGATCACGTCCGGTTTTACCTCTTCGATCACCTCTTTCATGCCTGTGAGGATCCGGGTGGTCACATCAAATAATGTCTGGCCGGGCTGCATGATGTGCAGGTTGTAATCCGGCTTCACATCAAAAATCTCCAGCACCTGATGAAGCATTTCCCGGTGCTGCTCTGTGACACAAACGATGGTCTCCAGCTTGTCGCTCTTCTTCATCTCGCAGACAAGGGGACACATTTTCAAAGCCTCGGGACGAGTCCCGAAAACGATCAGTGCTTTTTTCTTTTCCATATTTTCATAACCTTTCATGCGGTCTCCGGTGAAGCGCCCCTCGTCATCCCCGTCGGACGCCGTATGCGCTTCGCCACTTGTTCTTATCATTAGAAATACCGTCACAACGAAAAGACAACTCTTGCAATACCGGCTTAAGACTCTGTGTCTTTGACCCATGGGCATGCTTGCTTCCGGTCAAGCAGGCTTTATGTGTGACGTAAGATTGATATTATAACATTTACAATTCTGTTAAACCAGCCTCATATTATCACACTTTTTCAGGGAAATGTATCTGCTAATCGGCATATAATTGTATTTCACATAAAATTGCAATTAATTGCCGTTGGTTCAATTGACACGCGCGATCAGCGCAAAAATGCTGCGTCTTTGAAGCAGGAATGCTCGCTGCTGATAAAAAAAACATCGGATTCCCCTTTAAGGACAATCCGATGTTGTCAATCACACTATTCGTAAAACGAACTTTCGCCAAAAAAGCTTCAGACTCTACGCCTTTAAAGCGAGGGCATACCGGCTGCCGTTTACAGATCACATGACCGTAAAGGCTGTGGCCAGAACATACACCAGTCCCAACAGGGCCAGACACGCATACACCGGCCGGATCTTCTCCTGCTTCACCCGGCTGCCGATATCCGGCACCGCCGCTGATACCAGGAAAGCCAGTCCCGTGATGATGGGAAAGAAATACCGGGCCTGTACACCGTCCACATAATCCGCCCCCACTGCCGTAAACCCGGCATAGAGACAGGCGACAATAAGGACCGACACCACACCTGTCAGGAAAAAGCCGCCAAGGACAACCGGCAACCGCCATTTTTTCGGCAATTCCATTTTCCCGGCCGATACGGCACTGACCGCGATCAAGGCAGTGGATAAACCGCCCAGCAAGGTGGCGCCCGGGATGACCTGCGTCACCGTCATGGGCAGCTGCCGGATGATGTAATACTCACCCAGGCAGGCCTTGATATTGCGCAGAAGTGTTTTCAGCACTTCACCCGTGTGGGCGAAGGCATAAGCGATCTGACCGCCCACATCCACATTGGCCCGACGCACTTCCACATAGGGGAAGGCCTTCAAAAGCAAGAGCTGCTGGCCACCTGCCGCTGCCGTCAGCAACAGAGCACCGCCAAGCACCAGAGCCCATTTTTTTACACTGCCGAAGCACCGCTTCGGAATCAGGAAAAACAGGAGCAGGATGGGTGTGTACAGCAGGTACTTCTCAGAGGCAATGACCACCACCGCCATCAGCATCAGGGCAATGTCCCGCTTCCGCATCGTCAGCTCTCCGTCGCTGTGATAATGGAGACAGATCGCCAGGATCAGGATGCAGGAAATGTTGAGCAGTGTGTCCGCCGTCACCGCCGTGGCGAAAATGAGCAGGGAGGACATACTGCACAGACAGAAAATGAGGCCTTTATACTTCTCTGATATCCGAATGGCATACCAGGCCAGGGCCACAAAGACGGCAAAGGAGGCCAGTCGGCCCAGCCAGATCACCAGAAAGGCCGGCAGATGCAAAAGCCGCCCCAGGCCGATACCGATGGCCGCCGGTGTGTGACCGGGCGGCGGATAGGAGCTCATGAACATGTTGGCGTAAAAGATCGTCTCATCCGAGAAGGGAATCCGCCAGCTTTCATAATCCGTCAGAACAGCCTTGATGGTGAGGGGTTTAAAGTATCCCACAAAATCATCGAAATTGGCCGGCTCGATTTCGCCGGTCACAACAGCCTCCTCGGTCTGAGAACTGGCTGCAATCGTCTGACCGGCACCGCGTTCCCGGGCCTCCTCTGCGCTCACCCGCTCCGCAAAGGGATGGGCTTCACTGATGGCTGTTGATTTGAGGAAATGAATGCCTTCATCGCAGGTATTCGGGAAAGGCACCACAAGGATCAGCATGAGCGCCAATGCCGCCAGACCAAGGAAGCACCGATCTAGCCGGTGATCAAAAAGCAGCACCAGCAAAAAACTGGCGGCGATCACACAGAGAAGGAGGACCATTTCCACCGAACGGAACCAGGGCGCTGTGTAAAGCAGGCTGTAACGCAGGGCACCCTCAAGGGTCGTGCCATCCTCATAATGACAGGCTTCCTCCCGGAAACCCATTTCCATAAGCGAAAATGTTGCCGGACTTGATGTTGCCGGCGCCAGCGGTTCAATACGCACCGTCAGTCGTTCGCCTTTAAGGCCCGGACAGGTATCAAAGCTCAGGGAAATGGCCGCCGTGGAGGCCACATCCTGTGACGCCAGCAACGAGTCATCAGAACGGAAAAGGGACACTCGGTAATGAGGTCCCTTTTGATCATCTGTCCCGGATGAGTAAAACCGGATCCCGTTCAGGTTATCCTTGGTACAGGTAAAACTCATCTCCAGTGCATTGTCTGTCACAGGCGCTGTCTGACCGATTGGAGAACCGACCCGGCTGCTGCATTGTTCGGCATCGCTCAGCGGTGAGCAGACGGTCAGGAAGACCATCCAGAAGACGGCCATCAAGGCCAGCGCCCACCAGCAGGATTTAAAACGCTGCACTATGTTTTTCATGACAACAACTGTTTCTTTCTGTAATTTGCTTCAATTAACGATAATTCAAAATCATGACGGTTTTTCTGATTCAGAACATGAAGGATCTGTCCGGAGAACACGGAAATGATCCCGATCAGGAAAAGAAAACCGCTGCAGATCAGGGTCGGGAAACGGAGCACCAGGCCGCTGTTCATGAAGTCAATGAGGACCGGAATAAACATCCCCACACCCAGCAGCATTAAAAGGACCCCGATGAGACCAAAGAACACATTCGGGCGATAGTTGCGGAACAGGCGGGCGATGGTCCGGATAACCTTGAGCCCATCCGATACGGTGTTCAGCTTGGACACACTGCCTTCCGGCCGGTCACGATAATCCACCACCACATTGGCCAGGGCCATATTCTTGTCAACGGCATGAATGGTCATCTCTGTCTCGATCTCAAAACCCTTGGACAGAACCGGGAAGGTCTTGATGAACTCATAGCTGAAAGCCCGATAACCGGTCATGATATCCCGGATATCCGCATGGAAGACGGTATTGATGGACTTCCGCACAAAATCGTTGCCGAAATTGTGGAAACGTCTTTTGTTTTCTGTGAAATAAGTTGATGACAGGCGGTCGCCCACCACCATATCCATCTGTTTTTCCAGAACAAGATCCACCATCTCCCGGGCATTTTCCGCCGGATAGGTGTCATCACCGTCTGTCATAATATAGCACTCCGCTTCAATTTCACGGAACATGCGGCGAATGACATTGCCTTTACCCTGCTGATACTCATAGCGCACCACAGCCCCATTTTCACGGGCGATCTTATCTGTGCCGTCGCTTGAATTATTATCATACACATAGATAACCGCCTCCGGCAGCACCTGCCGGAAATCCGTGATCACTTTGGCAATAGTCTTGCTTTCATTGTAGCAGGGAATCAATACAGCAATTTTATCCATAAGACACTCCTAAATGTTAATTGGTCTGAACGCAGGCGAGCATTCAGAAAAGCAACCCGACGATTTGATTCAGTCAGATCAGGTTGCAGGCCACGCAGGCGATGCTGGTGAGGATGCCTAAGATCAGGGCGATAATACCGCAGATCATACCGGCTTTGGCCAGACCATTGCCCACAGGCCGTTTGTTCAGAGAAATCTTACCGAAAACGATGGCCAGGATCGCGCAGACGATCCAGAGGATCGGCAGGAAGAAACCAAGGATACCCAACACCAGGGAGGCAATGGCCATGCCATCGGCCTTCTTCGGTTCTTCCGGTTCAAAGTCATACGGCGGGACATCCTGATAGTGCGGCACACTGTCATAGGACGGGCCTTCGTTGTAGTTCGTCGCGCTGTCGAAGGACGGGCCTTCGTTGTAGTTCGGTGCGCTGTCGAAGGACGGGCCTTCGTTATAATTCGGGGCGCTGTCGAATGTGGGCTGCTCGAAGGACTGAGCCGGTTCATACTGAGGGGCCGGTGTCGGTTCGGGCTGCGGTGCCGGTGTCGGCGGGACAACGGGCATCGGATCCGGCGCAGCAACAGGTGCCGGGGCCGGCATGGCACAACCGCAGTTTGTGCAGAACTTGCCATCCATCACGTCTTTTCCGCAATTAGGACAAATCATAGTGTATTCTCCTTTCTTTTCTTTCATGGTCAGACTCACACAAGTGCTGGCGAAAATCACCCGTTCATCTGACCCTACAGGGCAGTTTTCTTTCGTCTCTGACGGACAAAGTCGACTGCCGGGTTAGAGATAAGAGAAGCAGGCTCCCGCCGGTGATCGCAGGGACTGATGGCGGGGGACTGCTTGTCAGGTTTCAAAAATTATTACAGTTCGCAGGTACCGGTTGTACGCGGGAACGGCAGGACGTCACGGATGTTGGTCATACCGGTCAGGTACATAACGCAGCGTTCAAAGCCAAGGCCGAAACCGGCATGGCGTGTGGTGCCGTATTTCCGCAGATCCATGTAGAAACCGTAATCCTCTTCGTTGAGGCCCAGTTCCTTCATACGGGCGGACAGCTTTTCATAATCATCTTCACGCTGTGAACCACCGATGATCTCACCGATGCCCGGAACCAGACAGTCAACCGCAGCCACTGTCTTGTTATCCGGATTCATCTTCATATAGAAGGCTTTGATTTCCTTCGGATAGTTGGTAACAAACACCGGTCTCTTGAAGATTTCTTCTGTCAGATAGCGTTCATGCTCTGTCTGAAGGTCAACACCCCAGCTCACCGGATATTCGAAGTCCTTGCCGGATTTCTGCAGAAGCTCCACGGCTTCTGTGTAGGTAACGCGGGCAAATTCGGAATTCAGGATGCCCTGGAGACGATCCAGCAGCCCCTTATCCACGAAGTTGTTGAAGAAGGCCATTTCTTCCGGCGCATTTTCCAGCACATAGCTGATGATGTACTTCAGCATATCTTCGGCCAGATCCATATCATCTTCAAGATCGGCAAAAGCAATTTCCGGCTCGATCATCCAGAACTCGGCGGCATGGCGCGGTGTGTTGGAGTTTTCGGCACGGAAGGTGGGACCGAAGGTGTAAATGTTGCGGAAGGCCTGGGCAAAGGTTTCGCCGTTAAGCTGACCGGAAACTGTCAGGCTTGTCAGCTTGCCGAAGAAGTCTTCCTTATAATCAATGGCGCCCTCTTCTGTTCTGGGCAGATTGTCAAGATCCAGTGTTGTGACCTGGAACATTTCACCGGCACCTTCACAGTCAGAACCTGTGATGAGCGGTGTGTGGACATAGACAAATCCTCTATCCTGGAAGAACTGATGAATGGCGTAAGCGATCAGAGAACGCACGCGGAAGACAGCCTGGAAGGTGTTGGTTCTGGGACGCAGATGCGTCATGGTCCGCAGGTATTCCAGGGTGTGACGCTTCTTCTGAAGCGGGTAATCCGGTGTGGAAGCGCCTTCCACCATAACCATATCAGCCTGGATTTCAAAGGGCTGCTTGGCTTCCGGTGTGGCCACCAGCTGACCGGTCACGATGATGGCCGCGCCAACGTTCAGATGGCTGATCTCATTAAAGTTATCCATGTTGTCATGAATAACGATCTGCAGTGTATCAAAAAATGTCCCGTCATGAAGAACAATAAAACCAAAGTTCTTAGACGCACGGATTGAGCGCACCCAACCACCTACGGAAATGGTTTTGTCGAGGTAAGCCTCTCTGTTCTTAAAAAACTCACGTACTGTGACGAGCTTTTCCATAAGTATCTTCTCCTGTCTGATATCTTTTTTATCTTTGGACATTTTAACACAAGATGCCCAAAAGCCCAACGGCTCATTTACCGATTCTCGCGAATCGTTTTGTCCGGCGTGATCAAAGTGACAAAAACATTGCCGCCGGCGGCAAATTCCGCCGTGCTGTCATTGATACCGAACCAGTAATGTTCCCCTGTCTCAAAGTTGTAAAGACGGGTGTTGTACTGATTATACCCCACAATAAGGGCTGTGCCGCCATCGGCATGACGGGCCAGCACCGGACGGCCCAGGCTCACCTGATACAGCACCTGCTGCAGCGAGCAGCCTGACAGGTCGAGAACCGTGCCATTTTCACCAAGAGCTTCCTGAAGGGTGGCCGGATCCATGGTGCCGGATTTGAAAATCTCCGGAATGTCCTCATTGGCGATCTCATTCTGATCCGCGGTGTTGCCGCGCTCGTAGATATACTGGCCTTCCCGGTTGAGGGCCACGCCCACATTGTCATCCGCTGCCACAACGGCTTTCCGCGGTGATGATGTGACCATCACCAGATGACCGCCGCCGTAAACATCATAAAGGCAGGCCGGACTGTCGAAGCGCTCCACTTTCACAGTAATGGAGTCGCTGTCAAGACGGTGCGGGGCTGTGGTGATGAGCGGTTTCATGTTGCTCACGGTGCCCGGCATGGTCAGGGTCACAACACGTCCCTGACGATTGTTGGAGTTGCTGCTCACGGTCACCATGCGTTCAGCCTTGGACTGGTTGTTCATGATGTTATCCGATGAGGTGGGCTGATACTGCCCCTGCGCATCCTTCACCACACGAGTCATTTCAATAAGACCGTTGGAAATGCTCACGTCAGACACATAGATGCCCGGTTTATCATAGGTCAGCACCTCGTTGCCTGCCGTATCCTCGATGGACAGGTGGTTCATGGCAAAGACCAGATTGCCGGTGGCATCCTTCTGCAGGTCAGCTGCCGCAGCGATGCCGTAAACAAAGTCATTGTTGATGAAGCCGAGGGCCTTGATGTACGTGCCTTCTGCCGCTTCGATCCGACGGCTTTCTCCGGTTTCCACGTTATAAACGGTGATGGCGGTCGAAGCCTGGGGCTTCATCTCATCCATCCAGGCGATAACAGTATCATCCTCTGAGGAAACGAAGCATTCCGGATCCGCACCGGTCACCACGGTCTCATAGGATTTGCTCGCAAGATCCACCTTGTACACCGCATTGTCGATGTAGCCGTAATAGAAACCATTTTCGGAAATGGTGTTGAGGCGGGACAGATCATTTCTTAAATACTCATAAGAACAGGTATCCGGAATGAAGGCTCGTTCCTCCACCACACTGTTCTGTCCCAGATAGCGGCACACAAGAACCCCCTGGCGGCCTTCAAAATGGCCCTGGCTCATGTAGCCGTATACAACAAAATCAATATCACCGTTGTCGTGCACACGGATGACCTTGATATCGTAATCATCATTGTCAAAGCGTTCATCCCCCTCCCCGTTATCCCGGCGGAAGGAGAAGACGCAGGTGAGCTTTTGAGCTCGATCATTATAAAGCCACAGACTGCCCTCCCGGACAAAGGCCACGATGTCGGCACTTTCGTCTGTCACAAAGGACACGTCCCGCGAGGCCACGCCCAGCTTAAGACCGGTGGTCGTCATGATGCTGTTATTTTCCGGATCAAAGATCTGAGAGGCGCTGCGGTTGAAATCCAGCACGCGCATACGGGAAGGTGTGTACCGCAGACGATAGAATTCCGACACCTTGTAGACTTCCGTCTCCCCTTCATCATTCACGGCGCTGAGCCGATAGGTGGAGGTGATGGAACAGGTGTTGTCATTGATCTCTGTGATGGTGGGCACCGCCCGTCTTAAGATCGAGGGCTTCAAAGAGCCCCAGGTGACCTGGTCGAAGGTAGACTTCAGGGACACATTTGTGAAGGACCGTGTGGTCACGGACTCATCGGTTTCCAGATAAATGTTAAGACCTGAAGCGCCATCCTTGTTGAGGCAGGTTTCGTAAAAATCATTGACGAATTTCACGTAATCCACCGCCCGGTTGGTGGACCGCTGGATAAGGCGGCCGTAATAATAGATTTCACCCTGATCGGTTTTCAGGGTAAACCGGATAGGATACTCGCGATTCATCAAAATCGCGGTATTCAAAGTAAAGGTGGCGGTCATATAATCGCCGTCCACCTTGAAATTACCGATCTGGGCATTACCGGCCACGGCCCCGGTATCCGGTGCCGTCACCTCATAGGACACGGATCGGATGTTGTGGCCGAAGGTCTTGTAGGACACACTGATCTGGCGGTCGGCCCCAACGGGGATCAACGCATCCCTCTGGTCCTCCGCATCCATCAGTTCCCGATAGCCATACATCCGGTCGGCTTTCATGCCGTCCAGATCAATACACATGACAGGAAGCGTCGGATCTGTCAGATCCGACGCTGTTTTAATTTCCTCTGCTCCGATAAAACCGGAGATAGTGATCACACCCGTCAGGAAAACCGCCAGGAAGACGATCACTCTTATCAACTTTCTTACAAACATGTACCGCTAAAATCTTTCACTTTCTTTCGCTATAGTGATGCGCGGCCTCAAGCATCATATCTTTGACCTTCATCAGACGGATCTGAGTACTTCTCTCATTTTCGTCCAGTTTCATGGTGATGTACTTGATACCTTCACGCGTCTCTGGAATTATAACATGTTCCAGGGCATTTACGCGACGTCTGGTTTTTTCAATTTCAGCTGCCATGAGCTGACAGGCCTTTTCTGTCTCGGCCAGTCTCAGCATATCCGGCAAGATTTCGCTCAGCGACAGGACCGCACTATCGAGGTCACTGGATGTAAAAGCGAAACCGTAGGAATAAATATCATTCGGATCCGGCGTACGTGTCTTGTAGGAAAAGACCGGGATGTCGACGCTCATCACGTTCTTGACGGCAGTCTCCAGTTCCACATCCTGCTTCGGTGCCATCAAGGCCGTCCGAAGGATTTCTTCGGACATATCGGCCTTGGCAATAACAAAGTTGGTGTTGGCGCTGTGGATGCCGGCTTCGACTTTCTGACGAAGCGCCATATTTTCCCGCACGAGATCAAGGAACTCTCTCATGAGTTCGTCCCGCTTATCTTTTAAAAGCTTGTGACCCTTAACAGCTGTGGCCAGCTTTTTCTTAAGCCGGGTCAGCTCCATTCGGGTCGGATTGACCTGTGTGGATGCCATAAAGCTTCAGCGCTCCTTTATGCCTTCTTCTCGTAATACTTATCAAGCATTGTGTCGTTGATACGTTTCAGTTCGGAACGCGGCAGGATTCTTAAGAGATCCCAGCCGATCTCCAGCGTTTCCTCGATGGAACGATCCGTGTAGTTGCCCTGAGAAATGTATTTCTCTTCGAACTCATCAGCGAAACGGGCATAAATGAGGTCGATGTCTGACAGAGCGGCTTCACCAAGGATAACCATGAGTTCCTTGGCATCCTTACCTCTGGCGTAAGCGGCAAACAGCTGGTTCATCGTGGCGGCATGGTCTTCACGTGTCTTGCCGACACCGATACCCTTGTCTTTCAGACGGGACAGAGACGGCAGAACGTCGATGGGCGGTGTAGCACCCTTGCGGTAAAGTTCACGACTTAAGATGATCTGACCTTCGGTGATGTAACCGGTAAGGTCGGGGATCGGATGTGTGATGTCGTCTTCCGGCATGGTCAGGATCGGGATCATGGTGATGGAACCCTTCTTTCCTCTCTGACGGCCGGCACGTTCATACATAGTCGCAAGGTCAGTGTACATGTAGCCCGGATAACCACGACGACCCGGCACTTCCTTACGGGCTGCGGATACTTCACGAAGAGCATCGGCATAGTTAGTGATGTCTGTCAGGATGACAAGAACATGCATATCCTTTTCAAATGCCAGATATTCGGCAGCTGTCAGAGCCATCTTCGGTGTGGAAATACGTTCAACGGCCGGGTCATTGGCCAGGTTGATGAAGAGGACTGTTCTGTCGATGGCACCTGTTTCGCGGAATGAGTTGATGAAGAAGTTGGATTCTTCGAATGTAATACCCATAGCAGCGAATACAACGGCGAAGGGTTCGTCTGTCCCGACAACCTTGGCCTGACGGGCGATCTGGGCAGCCAGCTGCGCATGGGGCAGACCGGAGGCTGAGAAGATCGGCAGCTTCTGACCACGAACCAGTGTGTTCAGACCGTCGATAGCGGAAACACCTGTCTGAATGAATTCGGACGGGTACATACGGGCAGCCGGGTTCATGGGCAGACCGTTGATATCACGACGCTGTTCCGGCAGGATTTCCGGCCCGTTGTCGATGGTGCGGCCCATACCGTCAAAGACGCGGCCCAGCATATCTTCGGAAACACCAAGTTCCATGGAACGGCCAAGGAAACGGACCTTGCTGTCGCTTAAGTTGATACCTGTTGAGGATTCGAAGAGCTGAACGGTGGCATTGCCGCCGTCGATTTCCAGAACCTTGCAGCGACGGGTTTCGCCGTTGGCCAGCTCGATCTCGCCCATTTCGTCGTATTTGACACCCTCAACGCATTTGACCAGCATCAGAGGGCCGGCAACTTCTTCAATTGTCCTATATTCTTTCGGCATTTATCGGTCCTCCTTTCCCAGCAGCGCGGAAATTTCAGCTGCCAGTTCATTACCGATCTTTTCATATTCAGCCTGAACATCGGCTTCCTTTGTATATTTGTAACGGCCGATACGTTCACGTGAATCCATGGCGATAAGATCGTTGATGTTGGCGCCTTTAGCTAAAGCTTCCTGAGCGGATTCATAGAAGGCGTAGACCAGTTTCATCATGTTATACTGCTTGTTCAGCGATGTATAAGTATCGATCTCATCGAAGGAGTTCTGATGCAGGAAGTCCTCACGGATGGAGCGAGCGGCTTCCATCTTGAGACGATCGGAGGGTGACAGAGCGTCCATACCGACCATCTTAACGATTTCATTAAGGGAAGCTTCATCCTGCAGCAGGCTCATCAGTTTCTGACGGGTGCTCATCCAATCCGGTGCCACATTGGCGTCGAACCAGGGACCCATGTCATCGATGTAGTTGCTGTAAGAGGTCAGCCAGTTAATAGCCGGGAAATGTCTCTGGTGGGCCAGTGCGGCATCAAGACCCCAGAAGACCTTGACGATACGCAGTGTAGCCTGGGAAACCGGTTCGGAGATGTCACCACCGGGCGGTGAAACGGCGCCGATAGCGGACAGCTGACCTTCGCGGCCTTCCTTACCAAGAGAGATAACATGACCGGCTCTTTCATAGAACTGAGCCAGACGGGAACCCAGGTAAGCCGGGTAACCTTCTTCACCGGGCATTTCCTCCAGACGACCGGACATTTCTCGAAGAGCTTCGGCCCAACGGGATGTGGAGTCGGCCATCAGAGCGACGGAATAACCCATATCGCGGAAGTATTCAGCGATGGTGATACCTGTGTAGATAGAGGCTTCACGGGCGGCAACCGGCATATCGGAGGTGTTGGCGATCAGAACAGTTCTCTTCATGAGGGATTCGCCAGTCTTGGGATCCTTCAGTTCCGGGAACTCGTTCAGAACGTCGGTCATCTCGTTGCCACGTTCACCGCAGCCGATGTAGACCACGATGTCGGCTTCAGCCCACTTGGCCAGCTGGTGCTGGATAACTGTCTTGCCGGAACCGAAGGGACCCGGTACAGCGGCCACACCACCCTTGGCGATGGGGAAGAAAGCATCAACGACTCGCTGACCTGTGACCAGCGGCATAGCCGGCGGTAATTTGCGGGCATAGGGACGGCCACGACGAACCGGCCATTTCTGCATCAGGGTCAGTTCCTTGTCGCCTTCTTCAGTTGCCACGACGCAGACTGTTTCTTCAACAGTATAGCTGCCGCCGGAAATGGATTTCACGGTACCCTTGATACCATAGGGGACCATGATCTTCTGTGTGACGATGGAAGTTTCTTCGACGGTACCGATGATATCGCCGGCTTCCACTTCTTCACCCACGCTGACGGTGGGCACGAAGTCCCATTTTGCCTCACGGCTCAGGGAAGCGACTTCAACACCACGGGCCAGGTTGTTGGAACCTGTGATATCCATGATGCCGTTCAGCGGACGCTGAATACCGTCGTAAATGGAGCTGATAAGGCCGGGACCCAGTTCTACGGAAAGAGGGACATTGGTGGATTCGACCGGTTCACCCGGGCCGAGACCTGATGTTTCCTCGTATACCTGAATAGAGGCCTGATCACCGTGCATTTCAATGATCTCGCCGATCAGACGACGATCGCTGACACGCACAACGTCAAACATATTTGCATCACGCATACCCTCGGCAATGACCAGAGGGCCGGCGACTTTTTTGATTTTGCCTGTGCTCACCTTTATTCTCCTTCCTGCGCATCTGTTCCGCCAAATAAGATGTCGGAGCCAACCGCCTGTTCAACCGTTTTCTTGACA
This sequence comes from Lachnospiraceae bacterium, assembly GCA_030526195.1. Classification (GTDB taxonomy): domain Bacteria; phylum Bacillota; class Clostridia; order Lachnospirales; family Lachnospiraceae; genus Chordicoccus. The sequence goes on along the minus strand of JAUNDG010000001.1, from coordinate 43,560 downwards.
CCGGCGATACCGCTGCCGGTATTGCCCTTGATGCCCGGAATCGGGATGATGGCCGGCATCAGCTTATCGCTGTAAGCCGCAATCTCATTTTTCAGAACTGCTGCCAGTTCTTCTGTCAGATAAATGACACCGTATTCATTTTCAGCCAGACGACGAAGGGTTTCTGAACCTTCCTCGCGACCTTTGACGGGATATGTATCCAGGCCCAGTGCCGCAAAACCATAGATGCTGTCATAATCTCCCATGACTGCGATCTTATACATACATGTCCCTCATTCTTTCCCGGATAGCCGTTTCCGGCAGACCGTTGGCTTTAGCCGTCAGAATGATCCGAACCGTCTTGATCTCATTTTTGCGTGCCAGATAGTAAGCCACGATGGGGCCCAGTGACATGCAGTTTCTCTTCTGATCCTTGATGGACGCGATCAGTTTGTTATCACACCAGCGCTCGAATGAAGAGGCAGAGACCTTCAGGGCCTCGGCGGCTTCCGCATAACGATGGGAGGACAGGAATGTCAGCAGTGAGTCAAGACCCTCTGCGGCCGCGGCGGCCAGACGTCCTGTGTTGATCTCCCGGCTGGGAGCCAGAGCCGCTTTCAGGAACTGACGGGACTTGCCTGTCTTGGCGGCACGGACAGCAATACGGATATTGGTGACGGCCACGGTTGAGGCTTCGTAATCCCGCAGGATCTTATGCTTGGAATGACGTGCCACCGCTTCCATGGCTTCGAGGCAGGCACGGTCGGCGATCACGTCGCACATCTGGCCGTCCATGGTCTTGACCATTGTGTCGTAGGTCTCAATGGCAGCTTTCCGCATATGATCGGGAAGGCGGTCGTACCGCTTGTCTCTCAGGATGGCCAGCATGGTCTCCCGGTCGATGGCGGCTTCTTTGTAAAAAGCTTCCGGATGATCTGATGATGTACAGATCTCCTTGACGGCGCTTTTCAGATTGTGATAGAGATTCGGATATCCCAGAACATCGAACACTTCCTGCTCGATGCCCAGTTCCTTCATGAGTTTCAGGGATTTGGCTTCCTCAACGGCCAGAACCTTTTCGGGGTCGTTGCCGCAGGTTTCATCACCCCATCCCTTGTCCTGAAGGGCGGCCAGAACGGCTGCGGCATCCTTCATGGATACCAGCTGATTGATATCGGCATCAGACAGCAGCGTTCTTTCTTTTACACGGATCCGCGCAACGGCAAAGATATAATTTGAATCACCCATTTGCGCTCTCCTTTACCAAATTGCTGCGTTCACCTTATCCTGCAGCTGATCTCTCATAGAGGCGAACAGAGCCTTCAGTGAACAGTTTTCTTCGATACCGCCGTAGACGAGAACAAAACCATTTTCGATAGCGACGGGTACATCTGAAAGAGTCAGCTTGCCGCCCACAGCCTCAGCTGCGGCAGCCGCTTCAGCGGCAAAACCGGCGGGCAGTCTCTTCAGATCATTTTCGGAGAAACGGATCTCCCCTTCTCCGGCATGAACGGCTTTCTTCAGCAGACGGCCGATCATTTCAAAATAGGAGGCATCATCGGTTGAAGCCAGTTTGTTGTAGGCTTCGTTGATAACACCGTCGATAATATCCTGCTTTGCCGCCAGGATGGCCTGACGTTTTTCAAGGGCGGCCTGTGAGGCGGCGCGATGTTTCACGTCTTCGGCTTTTTTCTGAGCGGCTGTTGCGGCGGAAGCGGCATAGGCATCAGCACGGGCCTTTGCCTCTTCCTTCACAGCATCTGCCTTTTTGTTGGCTTCGGCCAGGATGGCCTCCGCCTTCTTTTCGGCATCCTGCAGGATTTCACTTACAATTCCGTTAATTCCTGCCATGACTATGTCTCCTTAATCTAGCTTACTGTTGAAAATCGCAAATCATGAAAGAGATTTGCGGATGACTCCGGATTACGCCGGGATGTTTGTCATAGCAAGGATAGAAACAAGGAGGGCCAGGATGGCGTAGGTTTCAACCATGGCCGGGAACAGCATGGACTTACCGAACTGATCCGGTCTCTTGGCGACGATACCGATGGAAGCTACAGATGTCTTGCCCTGATAGATACCGGACATAAGACCAACGAGGGCGATCGGGAGACAAGCGGCCAGATACATAAGACCTGTGGCTGTGTCTGTGACCATGTTGCCGCCCAGGATACCAACCTGTGACAGAGTGATGAAAGCAACCAGCAGACCGTAGATACCCTGAGTACCCGGCAGAAGCTGGAGGATCAGAACCTTAGCGAACTGGCCCGGATCTTCGGACACAACACCGGCGGCTGCCTGACCGGCAATACCAACACCCATAGCAGAACCGATGCCTGCCAGTGAAGCTGCTGAAGCAGCACCTAATAATGCAAATACCATACCCATGCTCATAATTAAGATTCCTCCTTAATGTCAATATACTTGTTATCGGTATTAAATGGTTTGAAGGCTTCACCGCCGCCTTCATAGAATTTGCCGAAGAATTCGACGTACTGAAGTCTGTTTGTGTGAACGTATGCCCCGAGGGCATTGATGGCCAGGTTCAGGATGTGACCAAAGAGACAGATCACAATGAAGATGACCGGACCGACAGGTCCTGTGCCGAACATGGATGCCATCATATTGACGATGCTGGCGATAACACCTGTGGCCAGGCCCAGAGCCAGAAGTCGTGAATAAGACAGCACGTCGGACAGCCAGCTGGTAATGCCGTAGATGTCATAGAGGCCAAGGGCCAGACGCAGCGGCCATTTGTTCTTTTTCCGGCGTCCCGACATCACCAGAATGATGAGGAGACCGGCCACCGTCATGACGTAGGATGCTGTCACAACAAAGGGTGGGAACACGAAGGTTGTCCCGGCCATACCGCCAAAGAGATCGGTGGGCAGCAGGATCAGCACAAGACCCAGAACCAGCATGAACCAGGATAAGGTGTCGCAGATAAATCCGACGACGTCCTTGTGTCTTAAGGATTCAACACCCTGCAGGATAAGACCTGTCATCAGGTGAATGAGACCAAAGAGCAGACAGTACATAAGAAGCTTCATCGGATCCTTGATCGGTTCAAACCACAGCGGCTTTAAGATCGGACCGCCGGTGTAGCCAAAGTAGGTTGTGGCCACCACCTGGATCAGGTCTCCGAAGAAACCGCCGTACATGAAGCCCCAGAAGGTTGTGGAAAGACCACACCAGAAGAAGAGCTGAATACTCTTTTTGAGGCCCGGATCAAGCTTCTTGAACTTCAGAAGGACGATGCCGCAGCCGATGGCCATGACGATACCGTAGCCGGCATCGGACAACATCATACCGAAGAAGATCACGTAGAAAATGGACATGATGAAGGTCGGATCCAGACGGCCTTTCTGCGGGAGACCGTAGGAAGCCAGAACCCCTTCCACCACCTGTGAGAATTTGTTGTTGTGGAGCATAACAGGGGGTTCCTCCTTGGGACCCGGGTCCTGTGTTTCCACCACCGCATCAAACTTATCTGACAGAAGGGCGGATACGTCGGCGGCCTGTGCCTTCGGCACCCAGCCTTCCAGGAAGAAAGCATTTTCCGTCTGGGGAATCATACCCAGCTGACGGTATTTTTCAGCTCTGTTCCGGAAATAATCCGACAGGATCTTGAATCGATCCTTCATATCCTTATGAGATGCCACCTCTTCTTTAAGAGTGGCGATCTGTTTTTCATTTTCCTCCACCCGGGCTGCCAGTTTGGTGGCTACCTCGGCGGGGATGCCGTTTTCGATCTGAGCCGGTCTTGCGAAACCGTGTTTTCTCAGATTATCTTCAACGGTCTTCTTGTCTTGTTTCAAACATAAGACGAATACACCAACCGCATCTTTTTCGGTATAAACGATCTGGGTGCTGATCGCAGCCGGATCTTCCATCCCTTCGGATGCATAGGCATAAAGTGCTGCTTCATCGCAGACACAGGGCAGCGTTCCGATAAACGCAGCCGTCTGAGCCGTCCCGGAAAAGCTCATGGAAACATCGAGCGGCATCCAAAGCGCCATCTGTTCGATGCGCGTCTGGAGCTTCTGGATTGTCCCGCGGCATTCCTGAATTTCCTTTTCGCAGGCATTCATGCGGTTGGCCACCTCAAGGATCGCGTCCTTATCGGCGATGGCCGCCTCGCATTCTTTTGAGGTTACCTCCTGTTTGCCGGCGAGGGAAGATAACAGGCCTTCCTTTTCGGGAGCATAGCTCTTCAGTAGATCCAACGCACTGTCAAGCCGTTCCACACATTTCAGGAAGCTTGTGCGGGATGCGGCGGTATCCATAACCTCCAGTCCCTCTTCCTGCACAGCATGGGTTTCGATTTCCATGACACCCATTCTCTGCAGGGCTTCCAGAATAGCTTTCCGGTTTTTCCTGAGTGCGCAGACACTGAGTTTTTGCATTTCAACAACAGCCATGCAAACTCCTGCCTTTCTTCACTTTTTAAAACAGTTCTCTGATGATCAGGTCGATAACAGCATCTTTTTTCTGGTCTGCCATTGCCCGAATCGCTTCGGTTTCTCTGACCGTTTCAGCCCTCACCGCTTCCGCCTTTTCGCTGCCTTCGGCACCGGCCTTTGCCAGAACCTCAGCTTCTGCCGCGGCAGCCGCTTCCCGGCCTGCTTTCTCGATCGCTTTAGCCTCCGCTTCCGCTTTGTCGGCGATCTCGAAGGTCTGTCTTTCGGCTGCTGCGATCATCTCTGATGCTTTCGCTTCAGCCTCTTTTACAGCTTTGATGTTCTCTTCAATCATCTCATCACCGCCCCTTCAGATAAAGTTAACAGTTACTAACAAGCATGGTTTGATTATACAACATTTGTGATAATTCCACAATCACACTCATCATCACCTTTCAGATTTGGTTCAAACCTGATAATTATACAAAAGATTTGTACCAATCTAAAAAATATTGTTTATATGTTATACCTTAAAAACCGCCCAGTCAACATCCATTTTATATTAAAAGTAAACAAAAGCACACGATATCAAATCGTGTGCTTTTGCGAATACGTTTAATGATTGCGGTAATAATTGATCAGGCAGCCATCAAGAATAATCTGACGCTCATCAGCTGTCAGATCGCCCAGCTTCATTGTGAAGGCCTTCGGACAGCCGTCAACAAGCGCATAAGCCTCGATGGTGTCATGCGCTTCTGCCACGGCGGTACGGATCGCCGGCAGGAAGATATAATCGCCGTTCTTGAAGGGCAGTGCTTCCCCTTCAATAAGCAGCGGCAGCATACCCCAGTTGATGAGGTTTGAACGATACCGCTTGGTGGCGTATTCATTGGCGACGTTAGCCCAGCCGCCCAGAACCTTCTGGCAGGAAGCGGCCTGCTCACGGGCAGAACCGTCGCCCGGTTTCACGGCGAAAATGGTGGAGCCGATGCCGGTGTTGGCAAAATCGGCATCCGCGGCCACACTCTTCATCTGAGCCAGCACGTCGGAGAGCGCTTCGGCAGCGGCGTTCGGGCATGTGCCATTTTCAAGAGCTTCTACACGCGCCTTCTCAACAGCCTGGACCTTCTTGGCTTCACCCACATAGGCCGGATCCTTCCGGGACAGGGCAAATTCAGCCAGGGCCAGCGGGTTGGAACGATAGCTGGAGGTTTCACCGGAGGGGATCAGCTCGTCGGTTGTGGTGACCGGATCGTGGATCTCGGAGACAACCTTCAGCAGCATGTTTTCCGGCAGAGCTTCCATCTTCGGCCAGTCCTTGATGTTCGGACCCAGCACCAGTTCTTCTGCGGCATCAGCCTTGCCCCAGCCGTCATAGACGCGGTTGGCATAGATCTTGCTGTCGAAGAAGTAAGTCGGACGGGTAAATGTGCCGTCGAATTCTGCAGCGGAGGTCAGGCGACCGCCGTTGGCTGCTGTTGCTGCGATGGAACGGGCATCCATAAGCGCAACAGAGGAAATCTGACCGTTCTGGACCTTGGAGCCTTCGCGGTTCGGGAAGTTTCTTGTGGAGTGACGGATGGAGAAGGCGTTGTTGGCCGGTGTGTCACCCGCACCGAAGCAGGGACCGCAGAAGGCTGTCTTCACCACGGCACCGGCTTCCACCAGGGTAGCCAGAGAGCCGTTCTTCATCAGTTCCAGGTAAACCGGCATGGAGGCCGGGTAAACATTCAGGGTAAAGGCATCGGCACCGATGTACTTGCCCTTCAGGATATCAGCGGCATCACAGATATTTTCATAACCGCCGCCGGCACAACCGGCGATGATGCCCTGATCCACCAGGAGACGACCGTTCCTGATCTTGCTCTGCAGATTGACATCCACCTTGTCGCCGAAGGAGATCTTAGCCCGCTCTTCCACTTCGTGAAGGATATCAGCGGTGTTGGCGTTCACTTCGTCGATGGTGTAGACGCAGCTGGGATGATACGGCATGGCGATCATCGGCTTCATGGCAGACAGGTTCAGCTCGATCACACCGTCATAGTAAGCGGCAGCGGCCGGCTTCAGTTCCTTATAAGCCTCTTCACGGCCGTGAACGGCATAGAAACGACGGACCTCATCGTCTGTCTGCCAGATAGAGCTTAAGCAGGTGGTTTCTGTGGTCATAACATCCACACCGATACGGAAATCGGCAGACAGCTTGGCCACACCCGGGCCCACAAATTCCATGACCTTGTTCTTCACATAGCCATTTTTAAAGACAGCGCCGATAATGGCCAGCGCTACGTCCTGCGGACCGACACCCACCGGCACCTCACCGGTCAGGTAAACAGCCACCACTTCCGGACGCTTGATGTCATAGGTTCTGCCCAGCAGCTGCTTTACCAGCTCCGGACCGCCTTCACCCATGGCCATGGTGCCCAGGGCACCGTAACGGGTGTGGCTGTCTGAACCCAGGATCATCTTGCCGCTCTCGGCCATCATTTCACGGGCATACTGGTGAATAACGGCCTGCATGGGCGGTACGTAAATGCCGCCGTATTTCTTGGCAGCGGACAGACCGAACATGTGGTCATCCTCGTTGATGGTACCGCCGACAGCGCACAGAGAGTTGTGGCAGTTGGTCAGCACGTAGGGAATCGGGAATTTCTCAAGGCCTGACGCACGGGCTGTCTGAATGATACCGACATAAGTGATATCGTGTGATGTCAGCTTGTCGAATTTGATCTGCAGCTGTTCGTCATTGCCTGATGTGTTGTGTGATGTGAGGATTCCATAAGCCATGGTCCCCTTGCGGGCTTCCTCAACAGACACACCGGCGCCGTCTGCGCTCAGAGTGGTGCCGTTAAGAAGGAAGGCGCCTTTGTCATGCAGTTTGATCATAATTACTCCTAAACCTCATTGCCTGAATCTAATTGCTTTATATGTGTCAGAATGACTTGATGGCATCCTGGCTGTCATCCTCGATCGGGCCCACGGACTTGATCACGACAGGGCAGGTGTAGCTGTCGCTGATCTTGACGTTGACCGTTTCACCCACCTTATGGCCTAAAATGGCGCTGCCGATGGGGGAATCGATGGAGATCATCCCATTTACGGAATTGCCGCGGATGGTGGTGACCAGCTTGTAAACCTCGGTCTCATCATCATCCGGGAAATAAATCTCGATGCTCTTGTTGAGCGCCACCTCATCATTGTCGGATTCCTCTTCGTCCAGAATGATGGCGGTGGCGATCATATCTTCCAGATACGCGATCCGGCTGTCATTCTGGCCCTTTTCACGACGGGCGGCGTGATATTCAAAATTTTCGGAAAGGTCACCCTGAGCCCGGGCTTCCTTCACAGCTTCGATCAGCTGAGGACGGATCACGAGCTTGCGCTCTTCCAGTTCCTTCTCCAGCTTGGCGATGTCGCTGCGTGTCAGTTTATCATGCATGTTTAATTTTCCTCCAGTACCCGGATCTCCAGGTAGTCAAAATCGATGTCTTCCATAAAACTGTCCCGTCGAAAACGGGTCCGTGCCATCCGCTTGAATTCAGCGATGTTGCCCTCCAGCCAGATCGGCTCGGCCAGGTCCAGTTCATGGCAAATCTCGGAAATGCACTGAAATATCTTATGGGTGCGGGTGTCATCGGAGCATACCTCCGCCGTGAACTCCCGCAGGATCCGATTGTTTTTGACTTCTTTGCCCCAGAGCCGCAATAATGACCCTTCTTGATTACTCATCCAGGTTCCAGCTGTCGATGTAAGCCTGCTGATCCTCTGTCAGATGGTCGATGGCCACATCCATGAAGGACAGCTTGCGTTCGGCAACTTCGCGGTCGATTTCAGCCGGTACTGTCTGCAGTGTGCCCAGATCCTTATCTCTGTTGTTGGCCAGGTAAGCGGCGCACAGAGCCTGAATAGCGAAGCTCATATCCATAATTTCAGCCGGATGACCGTCGCCGGCAGCCAGATTGACCAGACGGCCTTCAGCCAGCACGTTGACAGAACGACCATTTTCAAGGTAATAACCCATGATATTGGCACGACGTTCCACCTTCTTCACAGCGATCTTTTCCAGAGCCTCAACGGCAACTTCGCAATTGAAATGGCCGGCGTTGCACAGGATAGCGCCATCCTTCATCTGAAGCATATGTTCTGTTGTGATGACGTCCTTGCAGCCTGTGACCGTGACGAAGAAATCACCGATCTTGGCAGCTTCGGCCATCGGCATAACTTCAAAACCATCCATGATGGCTTCAACAGCTTTGATCGGATCCACTTCTGTGACATAAACGCGAGCGCCCAGACCCTTGGCTCTCATGGCCACGCCCTTGCCGCACCAGCCGTAACCGGCCACCACAACCTTCTTACCGGAAACAATCAGGTTTGTGGTTCTGTTGATGCCTGTCCAGACAGACTGGCCTGTGCCGTAACGGTTGTCGAACAGGAACTTGCACTGAGCATTGTTGACCATCATCATCGGGAATTTCAGTTCGCCGGCAGCATCCATGGCTTTCAGTCTCTGAATACCTGTGGTGGTTTCTTCGCAGCCGCCGATCACGCCCGGCAGAAGGTCTGCGTATTTGTTGTGCATCATGTTAACGAGGTCGCCGCCGTCATCGATGATGATGTTCGGACCGATTTCCAGAACGTTGGACAGATGACGGTTGTATTCCTCTTCTGTAGCCCCGTGATAAGCGAAAATTTCAACGCCGCGGGAGGCCAGACCGGCGGCCACGTCATCCTGTGTGGACAGAACGTTGCTGCCTGTGGCATAAACCTTGGCGCCGCCGTCCTGAAGCACGGTGGCCAGGTAAGCGGTCTTAGCTTCCATATGAATGGACAGCGCCAGCTTCAGACCCTCGAAGGGACGTGTTTTCTTAAAATCTTCGTCAATGCTGCGCAGGACCGGCATATGATCGCGGACCCAGTCAATTTTCTGGCAACCGGAAGCTGCCAGGGACATATCTCTTACATCACTCATGTTAGTCTCCTATTCTTTTCATTATATTTATGCGCGACCGTTTTCCCGGCCGTCAGTGTCTTTTTCGGAAATGGGGCTGCCGATGACCTCATTTTTTAGAATGTTTCGATGATTTTCTGGATTTCGTAGTTGACCCGTTCTTCATCGATGGTGGTGAGGGCGCGGTTGCGCATCAGGATCTTGCCGTTGACCAGCACGTCTGTTACTTCGTAGCCGGTGCCGGAGTAGACAAGCGCGGCCTTCCAGTTGTGCTTCGGCTGGAAGTTGGGCATTTCCTCATCGATAAGGATGACATCAGCCAGGCAGCCCTTTTCGATGCGGCCGGCCTTGTCATCAAGGCCGATGGCCTTGTAGCCATTTTCTACGGCCACCTGCAGGGATTCCTCAGCGGTCATCACCAGTGAATCTCTGGCAGCGCCCTTCTGAGCCAGGGACATGAGGCTCATTTCACGGAACATGTTGAGGGCGTTGTTGCTGGAAGCGCCGTCCGTGCCGAGGCAGACATTGATGCCGTCTCTGAGCATGCGGGGCACCGGAGCGAAGCCGTTGGCCAGTTTCATGTTGCTGGCGGGGTTGGTGACCACGGACAGACCCGGTGTCTTCAGGATTTCATAATCCTCATCGCTTAAATAGACGCAGTGAGCCAGCAGGGAGCGGCCGTCGAAAAGTCCGCAGTCGCGCATGTAGGCGATGGGGGTGCGGCCGTGTTCCTTCAGGCAGGATTCATATTCATACTGAGTTTCTGTGGCATGAATATTGATAAACAGATTCTTTTCCTTTGCCACCTCAGCGCAGTGACGGAGCACATCTTCGCCGCAGGTGTAAATGGCGTGGGGGGCCAGACCGAAGGTGACATTGGCTGCCGGTTCGGACTTGCCGTATTCCATTTCATCAAAGGCTTCATTGAGGCGGCGGATGTAACCTTCATCATTTCTGTCGGAACCCACCAGACCTCTGGTGATCACGCCACGCATACCGGTATCGGCGCAGGCCTTGACGGCCATGCGGGGGAACATCTGCTGATCAACAAAGCAGGTGGTGCCGGTGCGGATCATTTCCATCATGGATAACAGATTGCCCCAGTAAGCCTGCTCGGCGGTCATCTTGCTTTCCAGCGGATCGATCTTGCCGAAGAGCCATTCTTCGAAGGGCAGGTCATCAGCATAATTTCTGAAAACAGACATATACGCATGTGTGTGCGCATTGACCATCCCCGGCATCATCAGGCGATGTGAGCCGTCGATGGTCTCATCTGTCACAAAATCCTCCGGCATTTTGTCGATCGCGGCGATCTTGCTGCCTTCGATATAGACATCGCGGCGCACGCCGATCTCATCCTGCAGGAGCTGAACATTTTTGATCAGAATTCCCATGTTTAATCTCCGATTTCGTATTTTGTTGCGCAGCCTGTGGGGCTGCTTTTGTGTTTTGATTGAAGTCTGTCAGGTATCTTCTATATCTGTCTGATTTTAGTCTTTTTATCTATCTTGATAAAAGGCCGGAGGCTGCGACAGGCACAGTCCTCCATTTAGATTGTATATATTCGCTATTGTAGCACAAAATGGCGACTTTTCAAAGAAAAGCCAAGTACCTCCGTTTACCCCCGGGAAATCTCATGATATAATGCACGCCGGAGCGCTTCGATAGCGTGATTTGATTTTTAATTTTTCTGAAAACCCACATATAAAAAGGAGTTCATTATGACATACAAAACTAAAGGCACCTGCTCATCTCGCATTGATTTTGATATCACAGACGGCATCCTGCACAACGTGGTCTTCACCGGTGGCTGCAACGGCAACCTGAAGGGCATCGGCAGCCTGGTGGAAGGCATGAAGGTTGAAGATGTGATCGCCCGTCTTGACGGCATCACCTGCGGCTTCAAGAACACATCCTGCCCGGACCAGCTGGCCAAGGCACTGAAGGAAGCCCTGGGACAGTAAGATTGGGGTATGGCCCCTTATTTCGGCCCTAAAATTGAATATTGTCTTGTGTTCTCTGTCCGATCTTGCCCCATGGCAAATCGGACAGATTTTTTTGTGCACCCACGACTTGCTTTTCTGTCCATTTGGCCTTCAAACCCCAGGTGGACAGACTTCATCGTGGCACCCGTTACTTGCTTTGCTGTCCATTTATCCTTTGACCCCGGGTGGACAGACTTCATGGTGGCCCCACAACTTGCTTTGCTGTCCATTTAGCCTTTGACCCCGGGTGGACAGACTCCATGGTGGCACCCACAACTTGCTTTGCTGTCCATTTAGCCATCGGACCACGGGTGGACAGCAAAAGCCGGGGCCATCGCCCCGGCTTGACAAAACACTGCTATGGAACGCTATCACCCTTCCCACCGATCGCAGATATCCTCGATCTTGCGGGCCATATCGTTCATTTCCTTGTTGGGACGGCCTTCGCTGTCCTTGATCAGGCGCATCAGGCGCTGACCGGCAGCCATAAGTCGTGCAAATGCCGCTGCCGCCTTGGTGCGACCCGGTGTAACCGGCGCCCCGGTCCCCTGGCCGGCCTCGCTCTTCGGCGCGATGGGTTTGGGCGGTGCTTCATAGATCAATTCATTCGCCGTCAGGTCATAGACCGTGCCGGAATAGGGGGCATACGTATCAAGCCCCAGATTCTCCTTAAGCACACCGGCAAAAATATCCACCACCGTCGGGTCCCCGTGAACCACGAAGACCTTCTTCGGTTTCTCTTTAAAATGAGAGGCCCAGCGCAGCAGACCTTCCCGATCCGCATGACCGGAAATGCCCGGCAGGGACAGAATCTCCGCTTTCACGGCCACCTTCTCGCCAAACAGCGTCACCTCTTCGCGGCCCTCCAGCAGCTGGCGACCCAAAGTCCCCACAGCCTGATAACCAACGAAAAGAACCGTACATTCCGGACGCCACAGATTATGCTTCAGATGATGCTTGATACGGCCGGCTTCGCACATGCCGGACGCCGACAGGATTACCTTCGGCTTCTGGTCAAAATTGATGGCCTTGGAATCATCGGATGAGACCGACAGTTTAAGTCCCGGGAAGGAAATGGGATTGATGCCCCGACCCACCAGTTCCTTGGCCTCCGCATCAAAGCAATCCCAATCATGGCGATTGAAAATGCCCGTCGCCGCCACAGCCAGCGGACTGTCCACATAAACATCAAAGCCCATGGGCAGACGCTGTTCTTCCTTAATCTGACGAATGAAATACAGCATTTCCTGAGTCCGGCCGATGGCAAAGGACGGAATGATCAGATTCCCGCCTCGCTCAAAGGTTCGTTGCATGATCGATGCCAGCTCACTGACATAATCCACGCGGGCTTTATGACTTCTGTCGCCATAGGTGGATTCGATCAGCACATAATCCGCCTCCTCCACAGCCGTGGGATCGTTGATCAGCGGCTGATCGATGTTGCCCACATCGCCGGAGAACACGATCCGGGTATCCTGCCCATCCTCGGTCACCGTAACCGTCAGGGATGAAGACCCCAGCAAATGCCCGGCATCCGTCATATGAATCTTGATGCCGTCGCACACCTCAATATCCGTGTTGTAATCGCATTCCACAAACCGTTCCAGCACAGCCTGCGCATCTGCCACGGTATACAGCGGCACATAAGGTTCCTTACCCCGGCGCTGGCCCTTGCGGTTTCGCCACTCGGCTTCAAATTCCTGAATATGTGCCGAATCCAGCAGCATGATCTTACACAGATCGCAGGTAGCCCGGGTGGCAAAAATCTGACCCTTAAATCCGTTGATCTCAAGAAGCGGAATCCGACCGGTGTGGTCAATGTGGGCATGCGTGACAAAAACATAGTCGATGTCAGAAGCAGGAACGGGGAGCTCGGCATTTTCAAACTCATCCTTTCCCTGCTCAAGACCATAATCCACTAAAATGTTTTTCCCGGCCGCCTGCAGAAAATGGCAGCTACCCGTTACTTCGTGCGCCGCCCCGATAAAAGTCAGTTTCATGTATGCGCCTCCAAAACTCAGCGATGGTTTATTGAAAAAGCTTTTGTTCTATTATATCATTACTCGGAAGAATGCTTTGGAAAATCAGCTTTTTTCAACAGGCATTTTTACACAGTTTATTCGCGTAAATATTTGACAGTATTTTTAATAGAGGTCATTTTTATGAAGAAAATAGTTCTGACAGGCGGCGGTACTGCCGGCCACGTCACGCCCAATATCGCCCTGATTCCCCGCTTGAAGGAAATGGGTTATGACATCAACTACATCGGTTCCTACGACGGCATCGAGAAAAAGCTGATCACAGCGGAGGGCATCCCCTACTACGGCATTTCCTCCGGGAAGCTCCGCCGCTATTTTGATCTGAAGAATTTCACCGACCCCTTCCGTGTCCTCAAAGGCATGGGCGAGGCCAAAAAACTTATGAAGGAACTGCAGCCGGATGTGGTCTTCTCAAAAGGCGGTTTTGTTTCCGTTCCGGTGGTCCGGGCCGCTGCCGCTCTGCACATCCCCGTCATCATCCACGAATCCGATATGACACCGGGTCTGGCCAACAAGCTGAGCATGTCCTCAGCAGCCAAAATCTGCTGCAATTTCCCGGAAACCGTGGCCTCATTGCCGGCCGATAAGGCCGTCCTGTCCGGCTCTCCCATTCGTGCCGAGTTGGCCAACGGCAGCCGCGAAAATGGTTTGGCCTTCACAGGTCTTTCCGGCAACAAGCCCGTTCTTCTCATGATCGGCGGTTCCCTCGGGGCCACCCCCATCAACACCTGTCTGCGGGAAATCCTGCCGACCCTGCTGCCGGACTTCGATATCGTTCACCTGTGCGGCAAGGGCAAGCTGGATGAATCCCTGACCGAAACATCGGGCTATTGCCAGTATGAATACATCCGCGAAGAGCTGCCGGACCTTTTTGCCATGGCCGACATCGTGCTCTCCCGCGCCGGCGCCAATGCCATCTGCGAGCTGCTGGCCCTCAACAAGCCGAACCTTCTGGTGCCGCTGTCCGCTGCCGCCAGCCGTGGGGATCAGATCCTCAATGCCGCTTCCTTCGAAAAGCAGGGCTATTCCCTGGTCCTCAAGGAAGAAGATATGACCGGCGCCACACTGGAAGCTGCCATCCGCGAGCTCTATGCCCGCCGGGATGAATACCGTCAGAAAATGGCCGAGACCACTCAGGAGGATGCCGTCACCCTGATCACCAACCTCATCGACAGCCTGACTGAAGAAAAAGCCAAGTAAGCACACCAGGCCACCCATCTCATTTTTGAAAATGGTTTTCCCGGCTCGTCTCAACTCTTTGAGTCATCCCACAACACAGGTTTGGGATAACACGACGCCGACGGAATGATGCGTTCAATAATGACTTTGAGTCATCCCACAACCCGGGTTACGGATAACGCGAGATCGGGATAAGGCATAGAACAATAAAAGCATCGACACACATGAAAGATTTTGAGTGCAATCATGTTGTCGATGCTTTTTTAGTGGACACTCGCAATACCCGCAGGGCATGATATCCGCTTTACTCCTTGCGCGTAAGGAATGTGTTCCCGGATCATCCGTTGACGTGATTATCCACTGAGATTCCGGATGCGATAACTTCTCTCGTATCAGGCTTCAGCGAAACGCTTCAGGATATCCACTTTGTTCTCTTCTGTCAGTTCACCCGGATCCCAGCCCACGATGGCTTCGCCGCCTTCGTAGCGGGGAATGATATGAATATGGAAATGGAACACGGTCTGGCCTGCTGCCGGTTTGTTGTTCTGTACGATGTTGATACCGTCGCAGTTCATCGCTTTCATCAGGCGAGCGGCCACCGTCTTGGCTGTCACATGCGCTTTGGCCAGCAGTTCATCCGGCATAGCCAGGGCATCCTCATAATGAGCCTTCGGCAGGACCAGGCAATGGCCCTTTGTGGCGGGTGACGCATCCAGGATCACTCTGAAATCATCATCCTCATAAAGTGTTGCGGTCGGGATCTGACCACCGGCCAGCATACAAAAAATACAATCTGCCATAACAACCTCCTTCAGTTTGTTGTTCTGATACCTGTATCATACTGCCATACGGGCCTCTCCGTAAAGCCCCTTACGAGGCAACGGCTGAACACATCACGATGTCTGGTTAAGGCGGAAAGAAAATGCTCCGGTTTCAATCACATCGCCGGGGCGCAGCGGACACACCATTTCCGGAATGAGCTGTTGTCCGTTGACGCGGGTGCCGTTGCGGGAATTGAGATCAAAAATCACCAGCTCATCCCCCTGCCGTTCCAGCACCGCATGAACCGGATTGACGGTTTTGCTGTCCAGCCGGATATCCGCTGCCTCAGGCGAGCGCCCGATAATGGTCCGATAGGGCAAAATGTCATAGACCACCCCCGGTGCTCCCGCCGCATCCTCCATAACAAGTTTCAGTTGCTCACCCCTCGTGTCGTGCATGGCTCTGCCGGATGCCATCATTGATAGAGGCCCATCATCCGAAACCTGCGGAGGAGCAGACTCAGGAGTATCAAAATAGGCAGTCATGTCCCCCAGAACCCAGGAAAAATCCTCTGATAATGTATCATCGTTATTCCCGGCCATATAAGGAGACCCGGGGACGCCGGCACCTCCGATATCCATCCTCTTTTCATTCGTTTCCTGCCATGCCCCTTCTGATGCAGGGTCTCGTCTGTTGTCCCACAGATTCTCCCGGCCACTCTTTCTCTCATCGCTCCGGAAGTTTTTCCGGGAATTCTCCGTTCCCTCATGCCGATAATTCTCCCGACCACTCTTAGATTCATATGCTGTTTGTTGCTTTTTTCGCCTTCTCATCATTCTGAAGACCAGAAGAATGACAGCCAACACCACCACAGCTCCAGCCACAAACGGCAGCGGGTTAAGGCTGATGAGAGCCGGCACAGACAGCGCCATTTCCAAAAGGGATTCCGGTGTCAGATCATTCAGCACACCGCTTTGCAAAGCCATAAATACAGCAAAGATAAGCCCGAGGAAAAACAGAGCCAGGCCTATCACCTTGACGATCGAAAGGCCGCCTTTTCGTTTCCCGGGTCCGCCGGCATTTTCCGACCGCCCATTTTTTCGTTTTACTGTTTTTCCACGCGCTACCGCATCGGATTCATCGTACCGATGCGCATCCAATCCGTCATCCTCATCTGATGCGAAGCCGGCATATGAATGTGCACCCTTGCCTCCGACTGCATGCGCATAATTGTTATCGCATCGGCATGTTACATCACCCATGTCACGGTTTTGCTGTCCAGATAAGTATTCTGAAGAGGCACAAGGTTGACGATCCAGAGGACCGCCCTGATAGCCATTTGCAAAAATGCTTTGTGGCCCATTTATCGATTCACTCTGATAGCCATTTGCAAAAGTGCTTTGTGGCCCATTTACCGATTCACTCTGACAGCCGTTCGCAGAAGTGCTTTGTAGTCCGTTTACCGGTTCCCTCTGACAGACGTTGACAGGCGCACTCTGGTCCTGTGCCATCACGCGCTTCCAATCGGCGCCATTTCTTAATTGTTCCTCTGCAAAGCGATAGCCGGCAGCCTCCGGACCGCTCCTCTTAGCCACTTGCTGCACAAAACTTTGCACCGAAGCCTGAAGAGATGCCTCAAAAAATGGCACGTACACAAACAGCACAGCTCCCTTATCCGTAATAAAAACCGTCTCCTCCGTCAGATAGAGATGGTTTTCTGACAGAAGATAATCCCGCAGCGCCATTTCCGCCGCAGACAGGTGTTTTAGAAAATGAGTCATCGGCAGGCCGGCAACGTCATTTTCTAAAAAAGGACGGCACCCCCGGATATCATAGACGTAGACCGGGGAGCCGTTCCACTCCCCCTTCCGCACGGGCAGAAGGCCGGGAATCCGACAGGTGAGGAACATGGTTTCCTCAAAATCGCTTTTTTTGTCTTGCGTCCCCTGTGCCACAACTGTCGAACTTCCCAATTCCTCAGGGTCCTCAGCAGCAACTGATTCTGTCGTATACCCTGATAATGCGGGCATCACCCACAGGGATTCGTGTCGCTCATCAAAACGGAGCCTGATTGATATATTCTGATTCATATTCGCCTTAACCTCCGCCTGCTATGACCCGAATATATCGCCAACCGTCTTCATTTTTCGGATAAAGCTCACCGGATACAGTTTGTCATAGGAGGCTTCGTGACGGCTGGTGCGCTGATAGGCGCCGTAAATGGTGCGGATCGAGGTCTCAAAACTCACCGTCCGGGAGGCCGCATCTTCTGAAATACCCCGCACGGGCCGGTTGCCGAAGGTCACGAGATCCTCGTGAGTCTGCCCGGAAATTGCCTGCTCCGCCGCCGCACTCAGACAGACCATGCTGTTTTGCGTGTGGAAATCCAGATAGAGAAGGCCGAAAACCACGATCAGGATCACGGGGATTACCATGGCCGTTTCGACTGTTGCCGAAGCTTTTTTCACAGACCATTTTCGTCTCATAGCGTTATCGGATTGTTGAGACATAACCTTCTTCGGTTGATGAGAATACGAATTGTTGCGATTGTCCGAACCATCTCTGTTACCCAAGCACACACCTCCGCCGGTAAGAAAACTCATTTTCAGATGTATTTCAAAAGAAGACACAGACAATACCCCAGTAGCAAAAAGGGCACCAAGGGATACTCGTAAGGGACCTGTGTTTGTTTATTGTTGGCGGCCACTTGCACCTCACACGGTTGATGACTCATGCTCATGCCCACGCCCCGGCCATCATGAAATTGGCGACCATTTACGGTTTCTCGACTGAAAATACGTTGTCGGCTAATGACATTTTTCCTCCAACTGGTATATCGTCGGCTAGTGATGCGCTGTCCACAGAATAAAACCACATGCCACAAACACTGGGCCAGGCAGGCCACGATGAGAACAAGCATTGTCGTGATACCGGGCACTAAAAGACCCATAATCAGAATGATCCAGGCATCGCCCAGTCCGACCTTGCCTCTCGTTATGAGCGCCAGGGCTAACACCAGGATGCCGGGGAGGAAACAGAAAATGCGATCCATTTCCGGGAACACCAGAATTCTGTAATAGACACCGGTCAAAGCCGTGACGCCACAAACCGTCAGATCAACCTCCCGATCCCGCATATCGCTAAGACTCTGATAAAACAAAAAAATGATGAGGATCCCGTCATGCGGCTGCATGGTCACCGCCTCTCCCGGCGCAACGACTGCACAAAGGCAGCCCCTCCACCGCCGATGCCTTCACCAGTTTGACATGCCGCACCAGCGCATGATCAAAGGGTGAGGGATAATAGCAATCCCCCTTTTCTGTCAGATATACCGGACCGGTGTAATCCTTCGGAAACCCGTTGCAGGGTTTATACTTTTGGCCATAGGCATTGCGCAAATGAGCCACCTCCGCAAGCGTTGCTGTCTTGACGGAAAGATCAAGATGCGTGCAATCAGCATGGGTATGATACACCTCCTGATTCTCCGTCACATAAACCATTTCCGTTCCGTCCCCGGCGGCAAATCCATCACCGCCAAGGCCGCCCTCCGGTGCCCCGATCCAGGGATACACCCGAGCCCGCACGGCAATAGCGATGCCTGCGTTTGGTATCAGAGATACCGGGAAACGATAGGTTTTTGTTTGTGTGAGATCAATCCAGCCATTATCATGAGCCTGATTACCGGCTGTTTGGCGGCTTTCTCCATTTAACTCATCAGTGGCATATGCCGATTGTTCAGCTGCGCCTCCCGCCACCATATAGGCAGCTTCCGACAAACGCCTCGCCCGGTTGGCCAGTTCAAGACTGGCTGAAACCTGAAGGCCGATGGCATTCATAAAGGCGATCAGCATCGCCAGCGCCAGAAAAAACAAGGGCAATGCCAGCGCACACTCCACCGTGACGGAACCCTTTGACAGGAGGCGGGCGGAAATGCCTTCGCCCGATTTTTGAGGATTCAAGGGGTATGACTGAAAAGAAGGCTCCAAATAATCTTGATAACAGTTGTTCACGTTTGAAAGCACCTCCACTCACCTCCTGTCGAATTGATTTTCACGGGCACAGTCCGCTTCTCTTCTTACGCGCGCCACAGCTGTAGTAAAGCGGACACCCGCACTGCACTTCGCTACTTGCGCTTCATTATCGGCTACGGTGTACTGTCACGACTTCGCATAATCCCGATAACTGCCATTCTTTTCGGCCGTCAATATAACCTTACCTTCCGCCGTGGCCGTCATGTCTATGCCGATGGCATTCAGGCAATGATCGATACAAAAGTTCTCACGTCCGGAGGCTCGTATTTCATGCTCCATCATGTCGGCCATCCGCAGACATTTCGTATCGGTGCTCACCAGGTTGAGAAGCAGCATCAGATACTGCTCGTAGGTCATGCCTGAAACGGCGGGCTTTCGCAAAGCATCCATATCGAAGGACAGCGTGATCATGTCAGTCATTTTGCCAAGCTGCCAGGTAGCCGGTGACTTTGTCACCGCCACTTTGCCGCCGGCCAGCAGTGTTCTCACATCCAAAAGACTCTCGCAATAAGCCCAGCCCACTTCGATGAGGGCCGATATAGCACCGGCCAGTTCCGGATTCAGCAAAAGTGTTGCGATCACCATGCCCGCCGCATCCGCCTGGGCGGACAGGGCCGGTGTCTGCCGGATGTACAGAAAATTGATACCTTCCCGTATCATCAGGATTTTGTTCACCACAGCCTGCAGATTATCAATGTCGCTGTTCTTCCCCTGCAGAATCTGCTCCAACGGGTAATCAAGCCCCGGCCCGGCCTCCGGTTTCCCGAAATGACCGAAGTGGGCAGTGATATATCCGTTTAAAAGCAAGCGCCCTGAGACAGAAGACGGATCATTTTCTAAAGAGGCATACCCCATCCCGGTCTCAGCCTGACGGGCACTGAAAAGCGCAGAGCCCTTCAGGGTTTTACCGGAAACCGCCGACGGGTCCGGGCACACCAGATTGAGAACAGACGAAGAACGCAGTTTCTTGTAGCTCATCACACTCTTAAATACATCCGATGCCGACACCCCGGCCTCCGCCTCGATGCTACTGCCGCCTGATGCAGCGACATTTTCCGCCCCCTGGGCGCTGTCGTTCTGAGAACCACCATCACCGACATCCAGATTGCCGCCGTGAGTGTCAGAATCACCACCAGCCTCGCTTGCTGTGCCACCGGATGCGGCAGACGCGATGGCATCTTCTGTGCCCTCCGGCAAATCGGAAGGCGCACCATTTTCGGCATTTTCCGCTATCTGGGCGGCATGCTCGGCTTCAGAAGCAGCCGTATCACCAACATAATCCAACAGCGCTCCGGCACTTTGCAAAAGAGCTGTTTCCTTCATATACGCCATAGCTTCGTCAGCCAGAACATACGCCCCGTTATCTGTGGCCAGTGTGTATGATGTCACCGCCACCGTGTCCACCTTGACAGACAGAGGCTGATTGCCGACCGGCAGCAGCTGACCCTCTGCCGGGTTCAAAACCGCTTCCGCCGCATCGGTCAGTTCATCCACAAGACCGGCCATATTGAGGGTATTTTCTCCACAACCGGCATCGATGAAAAACACATCATACTTTTCCAGCAGATCCCTGTCATAGCGGGCAAAGAGGGACCACATCGACTGGTCCGCCGCGTTCGCCAGCATCATCCGATCCGCTGCCACCTTCACACAGAAAACAGACACCATCACCACCGACAGCATGATCATCAGGAGCAGACTTAGAAAGATCGTCACACTGCCTTTTTTCATTTCAAACGGAATCACTCTGATCGGAAACCTTTGACAGAATGCTGTTAACCACTGAAATCAGCTGCTTTTTAAACAGCAACACCAACGCGATCAGCACCAGCAGCACCAGGATGACCTCCACCGTCACAGCACCATCTTCTTCGCACCAAAATGCGCGCAGTTCACCCATAACAAGACCTCCTTTCGGGCATTTTCGGGCGACCCGAAGGCCGCCCGAATGACAATAAATGAGAGAGAAAAACAAGGGGTACGGGCTTCAAGGCTGAGCCCTTTCTCTTGGCAGAACCGAGCATAACAAAAAATCCACGGCCGAAACAAGACGCAATAGACGCCAAATCGGTCGTGGATTTTTGCATATCAATTTTGTGTACAATCTAGATTCGTCAGGCCATTTCAGATACACTCCATCAATTCCGGAATATCATTTTTTAACGTTGCATACACGACTCCCAGATCCACATTTCCATAATCGTGAACAATACGATTTCTGAGACCATAGAGAGCATGCCAGGGAATCTCGGTTCGATGTTCCTTATACGCATCCGATAGTTTGCGGGCATTTTCGGATATCTGGATCATACGAAATAACATAGAATCCAGCAAAACCTCATTTTCTGCCAGTTCTTTATCCGTCACATCCTTCATATGATCCACAATGAAACGAAGATCCGTCCTCAGTTTCCCGATGTAATATTCGTCATTCTTTACATTGTCCATATATACGTATCCCATCCTCCAGGATGTCGCTCGTGAGTTCCATATTGTTTTTCAGTTGGTCAAGAGTCAGTACATCCACTTTTTTGCGCAGAGCGGCCCGAAGTTCCTCCACCATACCGTAAAACCGCAGCCCCGTCACATCAGATACAACCAGAAGATCCACATCACTGCTTTCCCCGGCGGTTCCTTTGGCATAGGAGCCAAACAGGATACTGTATCTCACACAGTATTGGGCAAAAATTGTCCCCGTGCGTTCCTTAATATCGTCTACTGTCAGCAATCCATGCGTTTCATCAAGGGGATTGTGTTGCTGAAGGCGCTCAAGAATGTACTGATACTTCAGGGTGTTTTTCTTCGTCTCATCATTCTCATATGTTTTATAGGATCTGAGGGAAATCCCCAGAAGTTCTGCAGCCTGCTGCTGTGTCAGTTTCTTTTCTGCCCGGAGTGATTTCAAAATGTTCATGCAATTGCCTTTCTTTCATCATAGCCCAACAATGCACTTTCATTATATTTAAAAAGTGCAATTATTGCACCTTATAAATCACAGAAAGTGCATCTCGCATGGTTTCCACAACTCCGTCAGTCGCTCGTCATCATCCACTTCATAACAAAAAATCCACGGCCGAAACAAGACGCAATAGGCGCCAAATCGGTCGTGGATTTTTGCATATCACTTTTGTGCTCAGCTGCGAGCGCGGGGCCGCTGCAGATGTTGTTCATTTCAGGAAATGTGTCATCGTTGGCTCTCCGCTTAATGCAGCCAACTTGCGTTTAGCGCGGCCCTCTATGCCTCGCTTGCATCTCCTTCATCATAGGTCTCAAGGAAATGGTGTTTCACGCCATCCTTCTTATACTGGATCACGGTACTTAAATTGACATTTTCCACACTGCGGAAAATGTTCATGGGCACGTAGGGGTTGATCTTGGCCAGTTCCTTGATGAGGGCCTTCACCTCAGCCCGCTTGGAATCTTTTTCGTGCTCTTCCCGTGAAGCCTGCGCCTCCGTGAACCGGCAGGCACACTGAATAAAATGAAGCCCGTTGTACTTCATCCAGTGAATGATATCCGCCTCATGGATCAGATACATAGGACGG
This sequence comes from Lachnospiraceae bacterium, assembly GCA_030526195.1. Classification (GTDB taxonomy): domain Bacteria; phylum Bacillota; class Clostridia; order Lachnospirales; family Lachnospiraceae; genus Chordicoccus. Next base: position 20,692 of record JAUNDG010000001.1, on the reverse strand, counting down.
ATGAGCTCCATCCCCGGGAAGTTGGTGCTGTGAAGCTTGGGCATCATGGTCTGAATCTGAGACCCATACAGCATGCCCATAAGGATCGTTTCGATGACGTCATCAAAATGATGCCCTAACGCTATCTTGTTGCAGCCCAGTTCTTTTGCCTTGGCGTAAAGATAACCCCGGCGCATACGGGCGCACAGATAGCAGGGGGATTCCTCCTCATCCGCCACGATATTGAAAATCTCCGTTTTGAAAACGTGGATCGGCACCCCCAGCATCCGGGCATTTTCAAGGATCGTATCCTCATTGAGCTTGTTGTAGCCCGGATTCATCACAATATATTCCACTTCAAAATTGTGACGGCCATGGCGATACAGCTCCTGGAAAAGCTTCGCCAGCAGCATGGAATCCTTCCCGCCGGAAATGCACACGGCGATCTTATCGCCATCCTGGATCATCTCATATTCATTGATGGCCTTTGTGAATTTCCGCCAGATTTCCTTTTTGAATTTCTTGATGATGCTGCGCTCCACATCCTGGGCCTTCCTGGCCGGATTCTCCTGCGCCGCCATATAACGCTGCAGCATCAGCTTCCGATAACCCCGGAAACCGCCCTCGATGCCGTAAACCTCACGGAAGCCCAAGTTTTCCAGGTCCTCCGCCATTTCCGCTGCGCTCACACCGGTGTAGCACATCAGGTAAATGGGTCTGTCTTTCGGCAACTGCGCAGTGTGCGCCATCAGCTCATCCGCCGGGTAATTCACCGAACCCGGATAGCTTTCCTTAACAAATTCCGCATCGGCCCGAAGGTCGATGATCATTTTCTCTCTGGAATCATTTTCCAGAGTTTCAATCGTACAAATTGCCATTTTCAAACCTATCATTCATCGCTTTCCGACCGATTGCCCGCCGTACTCACGTTATATTTTGACCAAACGCCGGCCGGTCGCACGCACATTCTGTTTGACCGATTCACAGCCGGTCGCCCGCACATTCTGTTTGACCGATTCCGGTCGCGCGCCACCTTATGATGCGTCGTCTGTAATTTCAAGCGCGGCCTTGAGCTCATCCCGCGCCCGCAGACAATCGGCGCTCTTAAGATACGCCTCATGTTGCTCCATCAGTTCCCGCTGATAAGCCGCCTCCGCCTTCCGGTCATCGGCCTCCAGCGCCGCGTACAGCATGGCCGCCTCATAATAATCCGCCATATGCTGCAGCTCGCTGCTGTCTTCCTTCGTCTTCAGACCACGCACAATGTTGGTGTTGATGTCCCGCACCGTTTCCGGCAGATCGCGGCCCCGCACCTCCTGCATGAGATAGCTGTATTCATAGGTATACTGAGAGCCGGATTTTAACACCCGCAACATCAGCGTCAGCACATTGATGGCCAGGATCACCGCTAAAATGGTGATCACCACCATCATCACACCCATTTTGCCACCCTTCTGCGGGCGGGATGCGGGACGCTTAGCGGGCCCCGGATGCGCCATTTTCTTATGACTCATAAATGCCCATCCTCCTTCCCAGCAGAATCAGGATTTCCTGAGATGACATGTCCGGCAGCCCGGCCACATCCTCATCTGTCAGCTGACCGTAGGTCTTGAGCATCGCCTCGATCTTCACCTTGAGATCCTCAAGGGCTGCACCATGGCTCCCCTCGAACCGCTCGGCCAGATAATCGCTGTATTCATAATCGAGGAGTTCGTAGAAATCCACGGTTCTTTCGGAAATGGTTTCCAGCAGGTCCCCTTCATCCTGATATCCCGTCCCCGGGTTTTTCAGATAATAAAATGAATCCCGGATGCGGGTGAAATCATAACTGCCGTCCGACACCGCATCGAAAGCGCGCAGTCTGTCGGACACACTGTACAGATTTTTATCCATATAGAGGCGGTTCAGGAGATCGTAATCCCCCACCTCCTCCAGCTGCGCCATCTGGTGCTCCAGCTGAACGGCCTGCTTTTTGACCGCCTGCTCCTCCCGCCACCAGCGAATCTCATCAGACATAAGCTGCATCGCAAACACACCGATGTTGAGCACCACCAGCACCACCAGGGTGATGAGCAGCGCATAACGGTGGCTCTGCCCGGCCACCCGGCCCAGCACCTTCCGCTTCGTCTGCTCGTAATCCGCGCTGAAATGCTTCATATCCTCGATATGCCGGCGCGCGGGCTTATTCAAAGCGCCGCAATAGGGACAGAATTCGTCCTCCAGCGTCACCGGCGCCTGACACTGTTCACATTTCATAGATTCAACTCCATTGACCGGCAGCGATCAGCTCCTCGGCCTTATCAAAACAACGACTACTGCTCAGATACCCGTCCTCCAGACAGGATTTGTAGAAGGCCTCGGATTCCGCCTCGCTCCACCCCAGCGTCTCCGTCAGGAATCGGCGGGCATCCTCTCCGAAGGCGCGGATCATCACCTCGTCCTCTTCGGAAATGCCGAAGCTTCTGTTCATATCATAGCTTTTCCGCAGTCTTTCCAGCACCTCATCCGTGGTGTCATACCCCAGATATAGCGCGGCGTAAATGCCCATGCCCAACTCGTACTCATCAATATCCTTCTCGGCGATGGCCATTTCCGCTGCATGAAGATCCACATAGTGACTGAAATAATCGTCCACAAAGGTGTAATGGGGCCAATCGTACACATCGTAAAGCGGCTCTTCCATCATCACCCGGTCGCATTCTTCCAGAATGCCGGCAAAGTTGCCCTCCGCGTACATGGCGTCCAGCTTCGGATATTCCTCCGCCTCCCAGGCCAGTTGCTCCTGATAGCGCCGTTCCTCGTTGGAAATGCCGATGCGTTCCACGATCCGCACCACCGCAAATATCAGCAGCGCCGCAGCCACAGCGATCACCACCGCCATCACCACCCGGCGCATCCCGGTGCTCATGGCCTTGCGGTACATGCCCTCCGCTTCGTCATCCACCCGGTCCAGCCGTTTTTTCAATTCTTCCATATGGGCCATATAGGCCTTTTCCGCGCCGGCGTCATTGACGCTGCCGCAGTAGGGGCATTTCAGTGCCCAGTCGGCGTACTCACCGCCGCAATTGGGACAAAACATAGTGGCCTCCCTTCTTTACAAAAACAGTTCCCGCACGCTGCCGTACTGCAGCAGGCAGACAAGCAGTGCTGTATACAACACCAGGGCGATGGCTGTCACCACTCGAAACCGGAGTTTTCGGGTCTTATGCCTGAAAATGAGGATGCCCAAAGCCGCGCCCCAGGCTCCGCCAAGAGCAGCCGCCATCAGCAGCGTCATTTCCGAAATGCGCCAGCGGTGCTTCTTTGCCTTCATTTTATCAAGGCCATACATAATAAAGGCCGTCAGATTGACGGCCAGTAGATAAATGATCGTTATGATACGAATAATGTCATAGACTAACAACGATGGATCAGTTTCCTTTCGGCAGTTCTGCTACCATATTACCCTATTTGCGGCGGATGCTCAAGTTTGAGAGCGGGCCGGTTGGGTCAGCAGATTATTCTGTAAGTGTTTTCAGTAAAGCCATACAGCCCTCTGTGATATCATCACAGGCCTTGCCGAAATCGCCGGTATACCAGGGATCGGCGATCTCCCGATTGCAACCTGTGTAAGACATCAGCGTGTGGATCTTGTCCTCCGGATCCGCCCCGTAGAAACGCATGATGTTCCGGGCATTCCGCTCGTCCATAATCACAAGATAGTCAAAATTGTCATAATCCGCCCGGGTGATCTGGCGAGCTCGATGGCCCTTGCAGGCAATCCCGCGGCGTGTCAGTTCCCGCTCCATGGGCGGGTAAATGGGGTTCCCGATCTCCTCCGTGCTGGTGGCGGCGGATGCGCAGGTGATCACATCCTCAAGCCCCTGCTTGGCCAGCATGTCCCGGAAAATAAACATAGCAGCGGGTGAACGGCAAATATTCCCATGACAAATGAAAAGCACTCTTTGACTCATAATAACCTCCAAAATCCTTTCAGAAATCTGAAAGCCATTATACCATACCCTTCAAGTATCTCACCGGAACTTCTTTCGTTAACCACACACCATTCACAGAACGATAAAACTTATAGCCATCTCTTTCCATATCCCCGGCAGCCACTCTGTATACTATCGGCTTTCCATGACGACTGCCAACTGTAACAGCCGGTGCTTCATCGCCTGAAAGATGAACATATAACCGCGATTTCGGAATGAGTCCTATACGATCAATGGAATCTTTGTATTTCTCTCCTGTTCCATGAAATAATACTTCTGGAGGAGTTACCCTTTCCAGTTCCACATCTACGGGAATAGAATGCCCTTGGTTTGCTCGAATCAAAGTCTTATCCTCAGTGACGTTTAAGCCACCTTGCAATAATCAATAACTGCAATGTCTTGCATGATTTTCTTTGCGGCATTAACCAATAACTCTAGTTTTTCAGATACCGCGTCGGTAAAAGTAATTTCTCCGCAGATTTCACACTCTAAACAAGGAACATTCTTTATCACAATAATACATTCCTTATATTCAACCGTGAATGTTGTTTTGGCCATTAATTTATTACCATTAAGGCATGCATGACACATAAGCATTTCCTCCTTATTCCAATATCTGACATCCATTGTTCAGCATTTGTTATGCTCTTCTGTTCTCGTTTTTAAGACGCACTAACGTTTCTACAATGTCATCATAAAGTGACTCGTAATAAGGAAATGCATCAGCCCAGTCCTCAGAGTTTATATCTCGTGACTGAAGCCCTTTGTACGAAAAATGCTCAAGACCGGCGACCGTCCCTGCATCATCATATCTAAGGCTGATATTACCTCTCGTTATGCCGTTATAATCATCCTCGATCACAAGATTCAAAAGATTGGAAGAATCTCTCCATTCCCAGGGCACCACAAGTCCTTTTATATGTGCCTCAAACCGGATGATATCACCTGGATCCTCGATAAAAGCTTCATCAAGAAAATACCGATGTGACTTATCCGTCCCATCATCGGCATCCTGCGCGTTATTCAGCACAGATTCCTCATCTCGTGCTGCAGCATCGAAAATCCGATAAAGGTCATTAATAAATTCACACCGCTCAAGTTCCTTCCCGGAATTGACAGCATCGGTGATCTTTTTATACATTTCATCATCGATGGCAAACTCTATCTTCTTATAAATCGGGGCTCTGCTATCGCTGCTGTACTGAACAAAGCCTTTCCAGGTTTTCATAAGCAATCCCTCTTATTTTGACCAAATTGATTTTTCATCCCATTTTCTGCTGATTCTGCATCTTCTTTTCATTAATATACGCCATCGCGCAATCTCTCAACCGGCTGACGCTGTTCGTCACTTCCCCTTCCTTCGGCAGTCCCATGCCAAGTTCCCGCACCACTTCCGGTTCCACCGGGATGCATCTGACATCATCGGTCCGACCACGGATCATGAGTTCAGTCATCATGGAGACCCCAAAGCCCTTCTCCACCATGCGGATGACGGTTTCATCATCCACATAGGACGCCTTTTCCCTGACATGAACCCCATTTTTTTCAAAAGCTGCGTGAACATCGATGTCGAATCGACCGTAAGGCATGAGAAAATCCATCCCTTCCATTTCCTTCAGAGGAAATGATGTGCTGTCTTTCACCGGGTAATCCTGCGGCAAAATGGCATACATTTTCTCCTGATAAAGAGGGATCCACTGATAACTGCCGCAGTTTTGTTTGCTGGCGAAAACGATATCGGTGCGGCCTTCTTTGAGCAGTTCAAAGGGCTCCAAAGCATTATCGACCATGCGCAGGTCAACATCGACATGCGGGCAGATTCTGCGAAAACGGTACAGGATTTCCGGCATCCAATGCATGGCAATGCTGGAATAGGCCGCGATCCGTATCGATTCACATTTTTCATTTTTGATCGTCTGAATTTTACTGTTCAAAAATGTATTGGCGCTCAGATAGTCGCGTATGGCCGGCATCAATTCTTCTCCCTGGGGTGTCAGGGAGATGCCGTTGTGATTTCTGAAAATGATCTGAAACCCGATTTCCCGCTCCAGGCTGTTGACCAGATGGGTCAGACCGGACTGAGTATAGCCCACAACCTGAGAGGCTTTGGAAAAACTGCCAAGATCCACCGCCGTCATCAGGATTTCTAATTTTTTTGCATCCATATCGTATTCTCTCCCGAAAATGGGGTATGACACTTTCTAATACTTTTATTATAAGGTCGGACATCCCAAGCCACAAGAAGGATATTACAATGAAAAAAGCCTTCTATCATCAGACGGAGTTATACGCCATGACAAATAAAAGACTTTCTGTCAAACAATATATTCTGATCGCCGGAACCTTATTCGGCATGTTTTTCGGCGCCGGCAACCTCATTTTCCCGGTTCATCTCGGACAATTAGCCGGCAGCAACATGTTGCCCGCTGTTGTGGGATACATCGCCACCGCTGTCGGCATTCCGATCCTTGGGGTGGCCGCCATCGGCAGCACACATTCAGACGGCCTTCAGGCTCTGGCCAGTAAGGTGGGCCGTCGTTACAGCTATATCTTCACAGCCCTGCTTTACCTGACCATCGGGCCTTTCTTTGCCATTCCGCGATGCGCCACCGTGTCATTTACGATTGGTTTTGCCCCCTTACTGAACGACAGAGTGTCTGAAAGCAAAGCCCTGTTCATGTTCTCTTTGCTTTTCTTTGCGCTGGTCCTCTTCTTTTCCCTGAAACCGGGCAACATCACCCTTTGGATCGGCAAATTTATCAACCCGATTTTTCTGCTGTTCCTGGCGATCCTTCTGGTCACCGCTTTACTGGGGAGCGATGCGTCAATTGCTGCAATCGAACCGGATATCAGTTACCAAAACCATGCCTTTTTCCATGCGTTTGCCGAAGGCTACGGCACCATGGATGCGATCGCCGGCCTGGCCTTTGGCATCATTGTCATTGATATCATCCGGGGCATGGGGATCACTGATGACAACATCATCGCCAAAGATGTCTTAAGGTCCGGGATCCTCACAGGCATTTTGATGTCCTTGATCTACGTCCTCACTATTCTGATGGGGGTGCGTTCCCGCGCTTTATTTGACATTTCAGAAAATGGGGGTATCGCCCTGACTCAGATTTCCAGTCATTTCCTTGGCACCTACGGCAACATCATTCTGGCGCTGACCATTCTGTTTGCCTGCCTGAAAACATCCATCGGCCTTGTCACAAGCTGTTCGGAAGCCTTTCACCGCATGTTTCCGAAGCGGCTTTCTTACCGAGCCTGGGCCATCGGATTCACAGCATTTTCTTTTGCGATATCAAACGTCGGCCTTTCCGCCATTATCCGGTATGCCATTCCCGTGCTCATGCTGATCTACCCGCCATGCATCACACTGATCATCCTGGCCTTATGCGGAAAACCATTTCACCATAACAAAATGGTTTATATCATCGTGACCATTTTCACGTGGGCCGCGTCCCTGTTTGATTTCTTTAAAACACTGCCTGCGGAAATTCAGCTCCTTTTCCATCTGGATCAGGCTGTCGAAATGGCCGAAAAGGTTTTGCCGCTTTTCAATCTGAACCTCGGATGGCTGCTGCCCTCATGCATCGGACTCATCATCGGCCTCATCTTAAGACGGCAAATCCCTCAAAAGTGACCCGAGCCTTTACAGCTCAATACTCTCCATATCTTCCGGCACGAAAATGTTGCCGCCATAGGCCACCGCCACTTCGTCTGTCATCAGCCGTCGGCGCTCATCGCCGTAGTCCTCGGTGTGATAGACCACAAGATTACGGGCCCCCATGCGATCAGCCATTTCCCCCACATCCTTCGTGGTCACATGGCTGCGCTCATAGGGCTTGTACATCTCCCGGTCGGCGTAAAGACAATAGGCCTCGCTGAAAAGCCATTTCACATTTTTGGCATAGTGCTCACAGGATTCGCGCAGCGGCTCATCCCCCGGGAAGCACAGCTGCTCGCCATCGCCAAGATCAAGCTGGAATCCGAACTGCTTCATTTTCTGAGAACCAGTATCAAAGCATTCCAGATCAAAGCCGGCCAGATTGAGTTTTTCGCCGTCGACCACTTCCTTGAACAGAATCTGCGTATCGAAATATTTTGTCATTTTCTTGCCCAGGATCATCTCGCAGATGGTTCTGACCTGATGCAGGGTCTCATGGCAAGCCGCCACGGTGAAGGTCCCGGTATAGCCTCTTTCGGAAATGGCGGTGCCGACGGCCCGGATGACCCACGGCGTCCCGAGAATGTGATCGGTATGGCTGTGTGTGACGAACATGCCGCCGATCTGTGTGATATCGACGCCCAGCTTATCAAGTCTCACCAGCACCTCGTTGCCGCCCCCGGCATCCACCAACAATTTGTTGTCACCATCTTCCAGTAAAAAGCAAGTGTTGTAGCGCTTAAGCACCATGGCACAGCCCGTGCCCAGAAATGTTACTTTCATTTTTATCTTCTCCTTGTTTCCTTAATGCCAACCACCAGGGCGATATTTTATCAATCACACAATCGCTATCTCCACAGGGCGCGCGGTCTGTTTCCGAACTTACGCTGAGCCACAGTCTTGCGCGCTAGGGCATATTCATTTTCAAAAAAATAATCACAGCGCCTTGATCAGTCGAAGGACATCTTCCAATGTCCGCTGATAGTACAACGCGTTTTTATCTGTGTATTCCCTGAAATCCTGCGCCGGTCGGTCTATGCTGAACATGGCCGTTACACCAAGATCATAACCGGCCCCGGCATCATCGGCAATGCTGCCCACGATTGCCACCAGCGGAATCCGGCGCGCGGAGGTGCGTTTTGCGATGCCGGAAATGACTTTCCCGTTCACACTCTGACTGTCGATGCGGCCTTCACCTGTGATGACAAGGTCGGCACCCTCCAGCAAAGCATCGAACTGCACCGTATCCAGGATACATTCAATGCCTTGTTTCAGCTGAGCACCGAGAAAAGCCATGCAGCCACCGCCCATACCGCCGGCAGCACCGGCACCCGGCACATTTTCGATTTTTACCTGAAGATCCGACGCAATAACCTGAGCCATATGATGAAGACCGGCGTCAAGTCGCGCCACCATTTCCGCATCAGCTCCCTTTTGCGGACCAAAGACAGGCGCTGCCCCCATGGGACCGCAGAGCGGATTTTCCACATCACACATGACGGAAATGCTGATGCCTTTAAGCAGAGCCTTTGCCTTTTTATCATCGATGCGGGCAATGTTCCCCAGAGTGGCACCAACCGGCGTAAAGGCATTGCCGGAAGCATCAAAGAATTCAACCCCCAATGCCACTGCGCAGCCACAGCCGCCGTCATTTGTGGCACTGCCGCCCAGGCCCAGAAGAATTTGTGTGCAGCCCTCGTTGATGGCATGCGCGATCAGCTGACCCACGCCGTAGGTGGTTGTCTCCTCCGGATTTTTCCGCTCGCCCACCATAGGCAGGCCCGCCGCTGCCGCCATTTCAATAATCGCCTGTTCACCTTTTCTGGCATAGGTGGCTGTCACGGCCTCTCCATAGGGCCCCGAAACCGACACGGTTACCGGTTCTGCCCCGATAGCCCGGATGAAACACTCTACCGTACCTTCCCCGCCATCGGCAACCGGCACCGTCACCACCTGACAGTCCGGGAAAAAACTGGGGACAGAGGCCCGGGCAATATCGCAGATGTCGATACTGGAAAGCGTGCCCTTAAAAGAATCGCAAATGATGATGCACTTTTTCATAATGAATTCCCCCGGTCATTCGGATTGCATAACGGCGCTGACAATTTCATACCTCTATCGTAATGCCGATACCAAAAAACAGTCAACCATACTTTACGAAAGTATAGTTGACTATTAAGGATCCCCTTTTTGAAAATGATGATCAGAAATGAACCGATGATTTACGCTGCGCGAAACCATTTTGCCCCGCCTAGCGGGGAATATGACTTTGTGAAAAGGTCGTTCCCAATCATTCGAGGATCATCCCCGCATGCGCGGGGAATATTCATACATAAAGTTCAAGAAGAACCCATATCTGGGATCACCCTCGCTTGTGCGGGGAATATGCGCACAATTCAGACGACCTTGAATATATGGAGGGATCACCCCCGCATGCGCGGGGAATATTCGAGGGTCAGGGACCGCTGAACCACCTTTATCCAACTCGCCATTTGTTCCTAAAACATAACATGTTGCCTGTTTCAAATTAATCGGGCGCTCTTGATCATGATGCGCATGCCGATGCAGTCGTCCAATACGTTGCAACAGAAGATCCATTGGGCAAAGCTCTGTCACCATAATATCAACATCGAAATCCAGTGATTGCTCAATAACCTGCGTGCCTACCAAAATAACCCCATCACGGTCGGCTTTTGTCGACTTTTTCCCAAGGAGTTTTAACAGTTTCATCTCCTTTTTAGTTCTCTCTGTTGCCAGAAAACGCGAATGCAACAATAGCACTTCTTTATCTGGGCACTTCTGTTTCAATATATCTGCAAACCGCTGAGCTTTACTAACTGTGTTCACAAATATACCGGCACAGCCCCCTTGTGACAACTGGTCATCTAGCACCTGAATAGTAGCATCAATCTGTTCATCCGGGACATTTGTCTGAATAGCCTTGTTGATAATGATATGTCTGCTATCGCCTGTGTATTCAAGGTTTTTCTGGCATACCTGATTTCCATCTGTCCAAGTTAATAAGGGATAGCCTAAAGATTTTTGCCACTGTTCATCCTCATGACACTTTCTTTCCTCTCCCAGATAAGCTTTTACCAGATCAGCTCGTCTTTCATACGGAAGCGTAGCACTTAACAAAATAACCGGTGTTCGATATTCTCCTAACCAGCGCAATGTTCGGTCCAAATATTCATTCATATAGGCATCAAATGCATGACATTCATCGACAATAATTGCTTTGCCGCACAAACCCAAATGTCGGAGCATAAAATGTTTCTGTTTTAGCGATGCCAAAAGAATCTGATCGATTGTACCAACGACAAGATCCGCCAATAAGGCCTGCTTATTACCTCTGAAAAACTCGTGAACTATCAAACGGTTATCATCTTGATCGTCCACTCCCTGCCATCCTCGAGTCTCTTTTCCAATTAACTCTTGATATTCACGATTCAAGGCTGCCATTCCGTGAACAATCCGAATACTCGATTTTCTGAGAACTCTTCTGCCGCCAATAAAGCGGCCTCTGTTTTTCCCATCCCCATTGGTGCTTCCAAAATAACCAGGCCAGGTTGCTCACTTTCTGCGACTGTCTTCATTATTTCCACTTGAATTGAATTTGGCAAAAACCCAAAACGATCCATGGTCATTTTTTCAAAATCCCTGTCACACTTCGGATGCCAACAGGCTGGAAGATTGATCTTACTTATGCCGACTTTAGCTCTCTGCTCTATGTCAACACAAGAAGCTCCATGATATTCTATCAAAGGGAAATGCTCTTCATTACTGGAAAGCCAGTCTGCCATAACAACAAGTCCGGCAAGTATAACTGCATCTGACTCGGAAATATCAGGCAACTGACTCACCTGAGTAATACCAACAACTGACAATGCCCATTCGTAAAACTCATCTTGCGTCTCAATCCACGTATTTCGATTTGCTTTCTTACCCCAAAGAAGCGGACTATATTGAAACTGACGAACAACTTCAGAAAACCCATCATCCTCCAATAGTTCTTCAATTTGGAGTCTGATTTCAGCACCTTGTTCCCAAGGCTTACCATGATGAGCACCAACAATAGCCGCGATAGAAGGTTTGCAAGCCTTCAGCAACAGCAGGATTTCGCCGGCAACACCGTGCGGCATTTTATTTGAATCTCTAAGCATTACATCATCTTTTGGTAATACAAAAAGCGCGCTGTTTTCAAGTGAATTTTTCAACACTTCGCATGATTCTGATATTTTTGCCTGAAACAGCATAGAGGACTTTCCATAATCATGGAAGATAGCTAAACAACCTGCTAATGTCTTTAATTCAGCCATCGATAATCTGGATGTAAATGCATATGCCCCAGATTCTGTAAGCCACTGATCCAGCAGATAATTATCAACCGGAAAAACGCGTAACCCTCGACTATGCCATGGTTCTTCTTCATACAATTTGTGTCTTTCCGGCATTTGTTCAAGTGAACGAATCGCTTTCATAATACGCCTGGTCTGGCCTGCCGCAGCTTCCGGTGCTAAAAGCTCATATGCTATATACTCGTATATGTCTTTCAGATCTAATCTAGCTTCAGCTGAATAATTCACCTGAAAAATCATAAGCCAAACTCTTTCTTCATTTCATTCTCGATATCATCTGCCGAAAAAACTCTACCGGCTTTTACATCGGAAATGCCCTTTTCAATCTCCATATCAAACTGCGCTTTCGAAAGCGATTGATATGCCAAAGGTTTTGTTCTGGGTAATTTCATTTCGAACGGAATACCGTTTTGCAATACGACCTGACGTAAAAACATCCCCACTGCGTTTGACATAGGAATTCCTAACTGATCTAATACGCTTTCAGCCTGTTCTTTAATTTCCGGTTCAACACGAACGAAGACATTTGCTGTTCTTGCCATATTTACCGCCTCCTTTGTGTATAACATAGCACGTGTGCTTGCAATTCGCAATCAGTTTGCAATCATTTTCCAAGATTGTTTCCTAATCCGGTTTCTCTGTCCTCGGGCAAAAAGCATATATGAAAAACAGCTAACCACTCGCGCCTTACTTCCAGCCCTTCCAAACCTCCGGCTGGTAGCCGACCGTCGCCTGGCGACCGTTCCGGACGATCGGTGTCTTGATAACCTTCTGATTTTCAAGAATCTTCTCGATGCGATCTTCCTCGGCGATGTACTGAATGAGTGCCAGCAGGTCTTTGTCCTTGCAGCTCTCATCGATGAGCTTTTCGTAACCGCCGACCGCCTGACTGACGGAATTAAACTCGCCTTTGCTCATCCCTTTTTCTTTCATATCGATGAACTGCACCTTGATGCCGCGTTCCTTGAAATAACGGTCGGCCTTCTTGGTGTCAAAATCTTTTTTCGTCCCAAATATCTGAATATTCACGCTTTTTCCTTTCTTTATCCCCCTGGCAGGTCCTGATCCGATCATGCCAGATCTGCGTGCGCCAACATAACGCTTCTGTTCATCGCACCCGATGCCTTAGATTCGGTTTGCGCTTCGTGTTCCGCATCACTTCAGATCATAATACTTCTTCTTCGACCCTCTGGCTTTTTCCACGGGATACTTTTCATTATTGCGCTTGATCTTTTCCCGCACGATCTCATCCAGGTCCAATCCGCACACATCCGCCATGAGGACGCAGTAACTCACCACATCCGCCAGTTCTTCCCTGATCTTGTCGATTTTATCGGCACACCCGATGTCTTCGGCGCTCCACTGAAAAACCTCCAGAAGCTCCGCCGCTTCCAGGGAAATGGATATGGCCAGGTCCTTCGGGTTATGGAACTGCTTCCAGTCCCGGTCGTCTCTGAATTTCAAAATCTGGTCAATGGTTTCCTGTGTCATAAGTCAATCCTCATTTCCGATGCATGTCCTAAGGTAATCCGCCAGTGCCTGATTGGTGCAGTAGACATAGCACCCCTTCATCCCTCTCGTCATCAGGGTCCGATACGTATTCTTGATAATCTCGTCAGCTTCCCGCAAAGCCCGCTGCGGGTCTTCACGGAACATTTTCTTAATGCCCTTTAACGACTGGTCCGTTCTGGCGCGTTTTGTAAAGTCAGTCACGATATGCCCATTTTCATAACGCATGTCATCGCCGATGATGACACCGACATAGTCAAATTCCAGCCCCTGAGATGTATGAATGCAGCCGATCTCATGAACGGAATCCGGGTCGATGGCGAAGGTCTGGGTGTTATCCAGATTCCAGCTCATGCCGAAATCATCGATCACGATATCATGCACATCCGTCTTCCCTTTGCCCTCTCGCAGCCATTCCCAGCAATAGCCCGCCAGAATCCGCGCCCGGTTGGCCGGTTCATTTTTTTCGAAAATGAGTTCTCGCAGCTCATGAGGTGACTCAAGGACCCGCAGGTCATAATCCACATCCCGCAGATCATAATTGGCTGTCGGGCGGATTTCAAGCGTATCGTCCAGCCAGGCCAGATAGCCATCCGACCCGTTGCAGCGAAACTGGGACACCAGCGCCATTTCCGAAACCTCGGAACCCAGGCTGCGGGCCCATTTTTTAATCTCATTGACAGAACCGATATCCTTCAATGTCACGCGCTGGCTTTCATCGATGAAAAAAACACTGCATAAAGAGGCATTGATGATTTCCTTGACCTGGTTTTCCCCTTCATTTCCGTACAAACCGGATTTCTCATTAAGCCGGTGAGCCTCGTCGCAGATGATCGTATCGATGATGTTCGCGTCAACTTCGGTATAAGAGCCGGAACCCTTGAACATATTCTGAATGCTGCTCTTCTTGTGACCGGACAGCTTTTTGGCGTAGACATTTCTGGGGGCACTGTTTTTTGAGGTGTATTGCGCAAACTGCCCCTCCTGGGTCAGGGCCGCCAGCAGATTGATGGCCACCACCGTTTTCCCAGTGCCCGGGCCGCCAACAACGATCACCGTCCGCTTTTTATGATCCGTAAGACAGGTCTTGGCTGTCTTCAGAATCTCTTCATATACAACCTTCTGTTCATCCAGCATGATGAATTCCCGGTTGCCCTCGATCATGCGTTTGATGGCATCCTGCAAACTTTTGGAAGGTTTGATCTTCCCGTGGTCGATTTCGTAGAGAATGGCTTTTTTATCGCCGTAGACCACCGCTTTTTTGATGTATGCCCGCAGCTTGGCCACCTCGCCGCGGCCATAGATCGGTGCCTCATCGAGATACTCCTGATACTGCGGCGCCTCCAGCTTATCCGGACTGGCCTTGCGATAATTATGAAGGTAAACGCAGGGATGCAGGCCGATGCGCCGCTCCTGCACGCAGGAATTGTAATCCTCGATCATGGCCTTGTATGACCAGGCCTGATACGACGGATGCACCACCTTCCGCAGAGCGCCGCCCGTAAATGTTTCCACCAGCGCATCCTGACCCTCAACAGCCTCCGCCTTGTCCCATTGCTTCAGTTCCACAATGATGACCTGCGGATCCTGCCGGTCATCGTATCCGGAAATGATGAAGTCCACGCGCTTCGAGGTCTGGGGGATATTGTATTCGATAGCGATGCCGGAATCCTCGGGAATCTCCCGGTCATTGAGCACCTTATACATATACTCCAGGGAGTTTTCCCAGGAACGGAATTCGTTGGCCGCCGTGCGCTTATGCATTTTGTTGTAAATGGTTGCCTCGATTTCCGCAGCGATGGAATCCGCTTCTACCGCTGCCAGGAAATCACTTTTCATCCCGGAGTAAACGATCATACCATTTTATTCCTTTTCCAGTGTCTCATTCATGCTACCCATGCGGTATCCCACAACATCCAGCGCCACATAGGCAAAGCCATATTCTTTAAACTTCCGATGAATCTCAAGCCGTGTGGAATCTTCCATGAATTTCGGAAATTCCTCCGGCAGAAGCTCGATCCGGGCCAGATCGCCATGGATGCGCACCCGCAGCTGATGGAAGCCCATATCAAGCAGCAGCTGTTCCGCCTGATCCACCATTTTCAGTTTCTTTTCATTGATCAGGTCCCCATAGGGGAAACGGCTGGACAGACAGGCAAAGGACTGTTTGTTCCAGGTGGGCAGATGGAAATGCTCCGACAGATCGCGAATCTCCTGCTTGGTGAAGCCCACTTCCCGCAGCGGACTCTTCACCCCAAGCTCCGCCACCGCCTGCAGCCCCGGTCTGTAATCGCCGTTATCGTCCAGATTGGACCCCTCGCAGATCTCGTTGATCCCCTGCTCCCGGGCCACCTGTCCGATCTTCTCAAACAATTCCCGCTTGCACAGATAGCAGCGGTTCTTCGGATTGTGGGAAAAGCCTTCGATCTCCAGTTCCTCGGATTTGATGATGAGGTGCCGGATGCCCATGTCCTCACAGTAGGCCTTCGCCTCCTTCAGTTCCCTTTCCGGAAATGAGCATGATGAGGCGGTCACAGCTATGACGCGGTCCCCCAGTGCTTCCTTTGCGGCATACAAAAGAAATGTGGAATCCACACCACTCGAAAATGCCACAGCGGCGCTGCCGAAGGACTTCAGGTGGTCCAGAAGGGTGTTGTATTTATTCAGTAAATCTGTTGATATTGCTTTCGGCATGGTGATACCTTTCTTATTTCTATCTATCATTCATCAAGCGGACATGCGTTATACCACACAAAGCACACAGTCCGCTTCTATCGGGCTCGCGCCTGCCTCGAATTTTAATGTCGAGACTATCATTATGTGGGCGCTCGCCGCGCAAAAAACCGTGCTCATGACATCTTCGTTTCATCAGGATACGTATTTCCATCAAGCCGCAGTTTGGCGCAGTCCCCGACGGCATTGACGATCTCATATCCGGCGCCCTTCACGCGGCGCTCAAGACAGCCGCGACACTCCGCCGCCTCATCCCCGGTGCAGATCTTGTTGTCATAAAGACTGTAAAGCTTCCGGAAATCCGTGGGGGACAGGTTCGGCATCACCACATTGGCGCCCGCCTTCAGCCCCATTTCCCTGCCGGCCGGATGAATGGTCCCCAAGGCCGTGGTGGAGGGAATCAGCGCATAGGGGAACATGAGTCGGAAAATGGCAATGAGCCGCAGCGTAAGTTTCAGACTCCCATTTTCATATTTCGAAAATGGTGTGTCGAGGTGGGTCAGAAACGGCCCGATCCCGATCATGTCCGGATCCAGTTTCTGCATAAACCGGATATCTTCCACGATATTTTCAGTGGTCTGAAATGGCGATCCCACCATCAGGCCGGTGCCGACCTGATAGCCGATAGCCTTCAGATCAAAAAGACACTGCTGCCGATGAGTCGGGCTCATCACGTCCGGATGCAGTTTCCGATAATGGGCTTCATTCGCCGTTTCATGGCGCAGCAGATAACGCCGGGCGCCGGCCTCGAAATAGGCCTGATAGCTGCTTTTTTCCTTTTCCCCGATGGACAGCGTGATGGCGCAATCCGGGTATGATCCGTGGATGGCACTCACAATGTCGCAGATCATCTCATCTGTAAAAAATGGGTCTTCGCCGCCCTGGAGCACGAAGGTCCGATACCCCAGACGATAACCTTCCTGACAGCAGGCCAGAATGTCATCCTTGGTAAGACGATAGCGTTCCAGCTTGGTGTTGCCGCAGCGAATCCCGCAGTAATAGCAGTTATTTTTGCAATAGTTGGTAAACTCGATAAGCCCCCGCAAATAGACCTCTTTGCCGTAGATGCTCTGCCGCCGGGCATCCGCCTTTTGGAAGAGATAATCCTCGTCCTCATCGCCGGACTCCAGAAGGCTCTTCAGCTCCTCGTCCGTCAGATTGCCGGCCTGAGCCAGCTTATCAATTAATTCTTTTTTCATCGTCATGTTACTTCCTATATGTGTAAAAGCGCGCGGCTACCCACGATCACAAAAAGTGCGCCTACCGCGTGATCACCATCATAATGCGCGCGCCAATGGGATACGCAATGTCCCCAAAAAGCTCATTTCCGATACAGACTGCAACGCAGGCCGGTAAGATGGAAAATAGCCCGGGAATCCTGGATTCCCGGGCTAATCATTTTTGTTAACACAGCCCTGCCGTTAGTCTTCCCGCTTCTTGCCCCAGAAGAACACGGCCACTGTCCCCGGACCGGTATGGCTGCCGATGGTGGTGCCGATGTAATTGATCTCCACCTTCCCGTTCAGTTTCGGGAATCGCTCTTCGATAAGACGGGCCACAGCTTCGGCATCCGCCATGCAGGCAGACTGGCAGATGTAGCACTTGCCGTCATAATCCAGCCCGTTATCGGCCATTTCCGCCATTTTATCCACGATGGCCTGGATGACTTTCTTCTTACCGCGGATCTTATAGCGCGGAATGAGACGGCCCAGATAGTCCATGTTCAGCAGCGGGCAGATATTCAGCATGGAGCCGAAGAAACCGGCTGTCTTGGAAATTCTGCCGCCCTTGATGTAGAAGGACAGGTCCGTTGAGAAGAACCAGTGATTGAGCTTCAGCTTGTTTTCTTCCGCCCAGTCTCTCAGTTCATCGATGCTCTTGCCCTCATCCCGAAGCGCGGCCAGTGTGTCAACAAGCAGGCCGTAGCCTGAAGAGGCGCCCAGAGAGTCCACCAGATAAATCTTGCGATCCGGGAATTCCTCTTCCAGCACGCTCTTGGCGATGCCGGCGGAATTGATAGTGCCGGACAGGCCTGATGACAGGCACACATGCAGCACATCCAGTCCCTGTTCCAGGAAACCACGGAAATACTCTTCGAATTCAGTGGCGTTGATCTGTGACGTCTTGGTGTCGGCGCCATTGGCCATTTTCTCATAGAATTCATCAAAAGGCATGCTCTGCCCCAGATCGTCCATGTAGGGCACGCCGTCCAGCTCGTAGTGGAAGCAAATATAATGAACCCCGATCGCCTCAAAATGCTCCTTGGACAGGTCGGCGGTTGAGCAGCAGCTTAATACAAAATTGTTCATGTTCATTCCCTCTTCATATGAAATACAGCAGGTTCCCCGGCTCCGTCTCCCGGCGGAAACGAAAGCCATTTTTTAAGCCCGGTTCGCTTATCCATCAGAATGCGCAACCATTTTCAAAAATATATGTTTCACTTTTCCATCTGAAAACATCTATGATGTCTTCGATTCACGGCGCCCCAGCATCATAATAGCGCACAGAATAAGGCCGATTCCCAGAATCTTGATAAGATCATGGCTCTCGCGAAAAACCGTCATGCCGATCACTGCCCCGACCAGCGGCTCCACCGCCACCAGGATAGCCGCCTTCCCCGATTCGACGAAGGCCAGCCCCCAGGTATACAAAACGTAGGGCAGGATCGTGCTGAAAACGCCGATACCCAGCGTCAGCAGGATCATTTTCATTGACGAAAATGACACAGCGCAGGCCGCTCGGGCATCGCAGACCACCACCTGGCCGGCTAATGCGAAAATGAAGGTGTACACGGTCACCGTCATGGCGTCGTATTTCGCCAGAGCATAGCGGCCGAAAATGGTATACAGCGCGTAGAGAAATCCGGAGGCGAGTCCCGCCGCAAGCACTATAGGCGGCAGCGCGTAACTGCTGCCCAGAATGCCCGCCACGCAAATGCAGCCCGCAAATGTCATAAGGAGCGCCGCCACCTTCAGCTTCGTGATCCGTTCCTTAAAAAGGAGCGCGGCCATCAACATCACAAAAATCGGCGATGTATACAGAAGCACCACCGCCACAGAGGCTTGCCCGTGAATCATCGCGTAAAAGTAGCAGGTGTTGAAAAGCACGAGGCTGATGATGCCCGTTCCCACAAACATCCAGATATCTCTTAAAGCGATGCGAAACTTCGATCGGTCCTTCAGTACCAGAAATACGGTGAGGATGACCGTCGCCACCAACACGCGTAAAAATGAAATCTGCAGAGCCGAAAGGCCCGCAGCCGCCATTTCCTTCACAAACAGATTGATAATGCCCCACAGACACCCGGCGGCGATGACTGCGAGTGTTGCCGGTTTCTCCATAAAACTTCCTTGTTTAAAACTCATGCCCGCCAATCCCGCAGGATTTGCATGACACTTTCTATTCTACATGAAGAGAGGGCATAGCGCAAACAAACCCGCAGAATTGCGGAATCCCGTACGCCGGGATACGTCCGCGCGTCAAAAAATCAAGGCTGACAGGCTCCCGACTTAACAGCGCGAGGGACATTCTTCACCGTAACCCCCGCTTAAGACACTACGTCTTTGAAGCAGGGAATGCTCGCTGCAGTTCGAAAATTCCGCTTCACATGACGCGCTGAAAGCGGACGATACTTGCATGGAACCTCTATATTCTATACAATGAAATGAAGTTCGAATAAAAAAGTAAAGAAGGGACATCCCATGGAAGTAATGGAATATTTTGACGTCTATAATGACAAAAAAGAATTAACCGGCCGCACCCTGCCGCGCAAGGGCAGCCGTCTGCAGGAGGGCGAATATCAGCTCATCGTTCTGGCTCTTATTGAACGCCCGGACCACAAGTTCCTCATCACCCGCCGCTCCCTCAATAAAAAATGGGCCGCCGGTGCCTGGGAGGTTTCCGGTGGCGGTGTTCTGGCCGGTGAAACCTCTTATGATGCCGTGCTCCGGGAAGTGAAAGAAGAAACCGGCCTGGATATCTCCGGTGCCGAAGGCCGCTGCGTCTACACCTATTCAAACGTGGACCTCGATCGAGGCGATAACTACTTCGTGGATATTTATCATTTCCATATGGACTTCACTGAAGATGATGTCACCATCGAAGCCTCCGAAGCCATCGACTTCGCCATCGTGCCCTTCGATGAGATCCGGAAACAGGCCGCTGACAAAAACTTCCTGCACTACGAACGCATCCTCCAGGCCTTTGAGGCTGAAGGGTACGAAGTGTAAACGCAAAATCACCAATATGGCAAAAGGCGATGCAGCCCAAAACTGCATCGCCTTTTTTCTTCTCATTATGTTATTGAATCGGGATAAAGAGTGATGTAATCAATGTCATTTTCACAATTATCACCTCGACCCTGGAGATGCCTGTTTTTGGCGATTTCCAGTGTCATTTTCAGGTCATTTTTCGCTAATGTGCACCCCAAGTCAAGGACACAGGGTATATTAATAACAGGGTTTTTATAG
>JAUNDG010000025.1 GCA_030526195.1 Lachnospiraceae bacterium | reverse complement strand
AGTAGGTGTCGAAAAAGCCCTGTTTACCCGTGTCCATTTCTTGGGGTTCATTTTACGCCCTCTGACCCTGGAAAACCTAAAATCTTGCTTCCATCAGTGCCCATCTGCGCTCGAGAACAGGCAAAAGTACCCTGCTGGAGCAGTTTTTTAGGTTTCATCAGGGTCGAGCCAATTTTTCGACCCCAAAATAGTCGATACTATCCCGTTTTTCCTACCAGTCCCGGTGCCACATCGGGAATTGTCTTGCTTGCGCAGGGGCCGAAGGCCCTGCGGGCTTGCTTTTCTTAGTGATCCCGGTGCCCAACTCGTGACCGTCTGGTGCCGCATCAAGATCTGAATTGCTTGCGCAGGGGCCGAAGGCCCTGCGAGCTTGCTTTTCTTAGTACTCCCGGAGCCCGACCCGTGACCGACCCGTGCCGTATCGGGAATTGTACGGCTTGCGCAGCCCCCTACCCGATGATCCGGGCCAGCTGGGCCAGCAACTCTTCCACATTGACCGGCTTGGCTATATGGCCGTTCATGCCGGCATCATAAGCTTCTTTTTTATCTTCCTCAAAGGCATTGGCGGTCATGGCGATGATGGGGATATCCCGTCTCGCACAGTCGGGCAGCGCCCGGATGGCCCGGGTGGCCTCATACCCGTTCATCACCGGCATCTGCACATCCATAAGAATCAGATCGTAGGTTTCCTCCGGCTGTTCCTTAAGTCTTTCCACACAGGCAGACCCGTCCATGACCCAATCCACACAGATGCCCACCTCCTCGAGAATCGCCATGGCAATCTCAGCGTTCAGCTCATTGTCTTCCGCCATCAGGATATGACGGCCGGACAGCGACACCGTTGCGGCAGAAGCAGCGCCATTTTCATGGGCAGTGTCCTGCAGGGGATCGGCGATCTTGTGGGGCAGAGTCACCCGGAAGGTGGTGCCCTTGCCTAAAGTGCTTTCCACCTCGATGGTGCCCTCCAGGAGATCCACCAGTTTCTTCACGATGGACATCCCAAGGCCGGTGCCCTGGATACCACTCACCGTGGAATTGCGTTCCCGGGTAAAGGAATCGAAGATATGGGGCAGGAACTCCTCGCTCATACCGATGCCTGTATCCGTGATGCTGGTCCGCATGTAGGCGTAACCCTCCCGTTCACAGGGCAGCTCTTCGATGAGGGCGGAAATGCTGCCGCCCGCGGGTGTGTATTTAACCGCGTTGCTGACGATGTTGATATAAATCTCGTTCAGCTTGGTCATATCGCAGAAAATGGCTTCGTGGGTCACATCCATGCGATAGCTTAACGTGATATCCTTCTTCCGGGCCTCTTCGCCGAAAACATCGATGATGTTGACGGGAATATCCCTCAGCAGGGTGTATTCCTCTGCGATCTTTGTCTTGCCGCTGTCGATGCGGGACATATCCAGCACGTGGTTGATGATGGACAGAAGCAGGCTGGCGGAGGCATCGATCTTCTTCTGATAATCCAGAAGCTTCGGATCTGTCAGTTCCTTCCGCATGAGCTGGGAATACCCGATGATGGCATTCATGGGGGTCCGGATGTCATGGGACATGTTGAAGAGGAACTCGGTCTTGGCCTTGTTGGCCTTTTCCAGTTCTGTCAGCTGATCCTGGTCAACGATGAAACTCCAGAATTCTTCCTCACCCTTTTCGTTGGTGATGAGACGGCCCCGATCCTCCACATTTTTCCAGCGACCGTCCTTGCAGCGCACCCGGTAATGCATGGTGTACATCTCGCCCCGCTTGACAGCCTCGCGAGCCGCCGGCATGGCTTTGGCCGTATCCTCATGGTTCACGATGCCGGCCATGCAGCCGCCGGAAACTTCCAGCAGTTCCTCGGGAGAATCGTATCCGAAAAGGCGGGCCAGCTGCTCCGATACCAGGCGGAAGGTAAACTGCGAATCATTTTCGCTGATCTTGAAGCCACCGTGGATAGCCTCGGACACCGTCTTTAATTTCAGCTCGGTCAGACGATGGCGTTCGATCTGCTCATGCTGAGACCGTAGCACTTCGTCGTTCACATTGTAATGGTAGCCCCGGAGGATATGGCCCTTGCCTTCCACCTTTTCGCCGTAGCCACCGCACCGGACATACTGGTCCCCCAGCACCGGATCGTTCCAGAGATAAGTATTTTCGTTCTGAATCCCGGCGATCATGGCCGCCACCGAAGCGTTGACGCTTTCCATCGCTTCCGGCTTCACGCGGCTGTGCCAGGCCTCATAGATTTCATGTTCATCCCGGAGTTCTTCAGGTAAATGAAGCAGCTCCATCATTTTCTTATTGGCTTTCATGCCGGGGGCTTCGCCGTCAAAGAGGGTGATTTCCCACACACCCATGCCGGCTGTGGCCAGAATGTCATAGGTTTTCTGAAGATCCTGCTGGAAGCTGAGCTCCCGGGTCTTCTGCTCATGAATATTTTTGACACCCCAGATGACGTGACGGCAATTCCCTGCCTCGTCCCGGTCTGCGGCAATAAAGACACCCTCAAACCAGCCCTGACTCTGCCCGATAAACTGGCAGCTGATCCAGGGCTTATCCTTCATGCGCTCATTTAAGGTACTCAGATCCGTGAACCGGCGGATATTTTCCACATCCCCGGGGGACACCAGATGCTGGTACATCACCTCGAAAGCCTTCCGGGCATTGCCGCGTTCACCGATGACCATACCGATGCGATCGGCGGCCTTGCCCAGTTCCGAAAATGAGCCGTCGGCCATATCCACATAGTAGAGGCAGTCAAACATACCGGACACAGAATTGATGATGTTGTACTGGTCCTTCAGCATTTTATTTTCGGACACATCAAGGAAGGTGGTGAAGGCGCACCGCTCCCCGTCAAGGGAGGTGATGACCTCGGAATGAGCCAGCACGTTGGAGACCTTACCATTGATCCCGAAAATGGTGCATTCGTAGTCGATGGCGATGTCTTCTGCCGCCAGACGCTTCATTTTCAAAAGCGCCGACGCATCCGCCTCCGTAAACTTAAATGTCCCCACCTTTTCCTGCACCTCAGGAAGACTCCTGGCACCGTAAAGACGCAGCGCCTCCGCGTTCATATACAAAATGCGATGGGTGGCCAGGGTGTAAACCATCAGACCGCAGGTGGCCTTGTCCATCAGACCAAAATAGAAGTCCTGGGATTCCTGCATCTGGATATCCCGGGCCCGGCGCATGATCTTTTCCTCGTTCTCATGGCCATTTTCGATGTGAATGGTCTCTGCCAGCTCCTTGTGGTAGCCGATGAGGATGGCGGTCTCACCCTCCATGCGCACCCGGCGGCCGCCGCAGGTCACGGCGATCTCACCCCAGGCGGGATGGTTGTAGCGATACACCACCTCGGCGTTGCCACGCATCATTTCCGCTCCGTAGGGCACCATGAGGGCCTGATCCTCGGGATGGATGTGGTCGATGAAAAACTGACAGCACTCTTCCGGAGTCACATCATCCGGCACACCGATAAGACGCTGCATATTTTCATCCACATACATGCGCTTGGACACGCCGCCTTCCATCTCCAGTTTCCAGAAGCCGGTCTGACTTTTGCGGCTGTATTCATTGATCTCATCAAGTGATAAATAGTTCAATCAGGTATCCTTTCTTTTGCACCGGACAGGGACTCCCGGCCTGCGGCGCGATTAAATTCGATGCCGGCTGCTGTTCACTGTACCAGTCGGGACCTGTGTGGTGTTTCAGGCCTGTCGTTCCTCCTCTTCCGCCAGGATCGTCGACAGTGTCTTCATCAGGGTATCAATATCGATGGGCTTGGCCACATGACCGTTCATGCCGGCTTTCATGGCCGCCCGCTTGTCTTCTTCAAAAGCATTGGCCGTCATGGCCACAATGGGGATCTCGGCGGCGATGGGATTATCCAGCGCCCGGATCTTCCGGGCTGCTTCATAACCGTTCATCCGCGGCATCTGAATATCCATGAGGATCAGATCATAATAATAATCCGACGCCTCCTGAAGTCTCAGCACACAGGCTGCCCCGTCTTCGACCCACTCCACCTTAAAGCCCACCTGCCCCAGAATCTCCAGAGCGATTTCGGCATTAAGTTCGTTATCTTCGGCCAGCAGAATGCGTTTCCCGCTGAAAGTGACGGCTTCAACCGCCCGGCCTTGCAGCTCGGCCTCCGCCTCTTCGCCGGCGATCCGATGGGGGATTCTCACCACCACCTGCGTGCCGACGCCCTTGGTGCTGGTCACCTCGATGGTGCCGTCCAGCATTTCCACCAGTTTCTTCACGATGGGCATCCCAAGACCGGTGCCCTCGATCTTCGCATCCGTGGTGGTCTTTTCACGGGTAATCTCTTCGAAAATATGCGGCAGGAATTCCGCCCCGATGCCGATGCCGTCATCCGTGATGGTGGTTTCGTAAAGCGCCCAGCCTTCTCTCTCACAGGGCCGCTCCTTCAGCACCATGGACACATGACCGCCCGCATTGGTGTATTTATAGGCATTGCTTAGGATATTGGCGAAGATTTCCCGCAACTTCACCGGATCGCAGTAAACCCGGCTGTGTTCAATGTCAAGTTCCCGGGTAAAGGTGATGTCCTTCTGCCGCATCAGCGCATCGAAAATGGAATACAGCGCATCATTAAACTGTGTCGCGGTGTACAGCTGCTCATCAACCGTGATGTGGCCGCTCTCGATCCGGGCCATTTCCAGCACGTTGTTGATGCTGGACAGCAGCATGTTGTTGGCATCCTCGATTTTCCGCAGGTAGTCCTGCCGCTTTTCGGGATCATCCTGATACCGTTCCAGCAGATCCCGGAAACCGATGATGGCATTCATAGGCGTCCGAATATCATGGGACATGCTGAAGAGGAAATTCGACTTGGCCGCATTGGCCTGATCCGCCGCATTTTTAGCCTCCGTCAGCGCCTCATTTAATTCGGAAATGGATTTGAGGTTCGCCTCCAGTTCCCGGTTATGAGACGCTTCTTCCGCCAGATGCTGCCGGTTGCGCAAAAGCTCGCGGAAGGCAAAGATAATGATGACCACCGCCACCAGGGCAAAAGGAATGCCCACGATCCACCAGTTCTGCCGGATAAATTCCCGCACACTGACAGAAGCCTTTTCCTGATAAGCGTACGTCTGTGTCAGGGCAAAATCCGGATCCAGCAAGGAAATGGCGTGGTTTAAAAATTCAACGTCTGTGCTCTTATTGCGGCACACGCCAAGCCCCAGGGACACATTGCCCGGGATCTGAGACACACTGAGGTTTTTGTATTCATTTTTTGAAACAAGATAAGAGGCGGTGCGCAGACCGTTGATGAGTGTGGCATCCGCTTCCCCCGATGCCACCGCATCCAGGCACTCCGCCAGGGTATCGCAGTCCAGCACCTGACTGTTGGGGCACTTCAGTTTCTGATAGGCCCGCACCAGACCGTTGGACCGACGCATGGCGATCACAGCCCCGTCAAGATCGGGATATTCGTCCTTGTAGACCAGGTTGTAATAGGTCGAAATGATGGGATTGGTGGGGGTGATGTTATTCTGCTCGGCGGTCCAGTATTCGGAGATGACTGGGAAGACCGCATCCACCTCCCCGCTATGCAAGGCTTCCAGCATCACGTCATAGCTGCTGTAGCCCTGATAGGAAACGGTGATGTTGTTCACATCCAGCACTTTGAAAAGCTCCGGCACCACATCCTTGATGATACCGGTGACCCGGCCGGACTCGCCCTCATCGGAATAGGGCAGATAGGTTTTGTAGTAGCCCACCTTGAAGCTCGGATGCGCCGCCAGCCATGCCCGATCGGAGTCTGTCAGAGCCGCACTCTGGGCATTATTCCGGAACCAGCGGTCATACAACTCATTTTTAAGATTCGGATTGGCCCGGAACAGATTCGCCTGGGCTTCGTTGAGATCCTTAAGGATATCCCGTCGGGCTTTGGCCACGCAGACAAAATAATCGTTGTCCCCCACTTCCATGAAGGCTTCGATACCGGTCGTCACAGCGGTGGCACTGCCTTCCACGATAATGATATCCACCGTACCGGCCACCAGGGCCTGATCCCGGGCATCCAGGTCAGAAAACACCTCAACAGTGGCCTCAACACCATTCGCTGTCAGGAAATGCTCCACCACCGTTTCCATGACCCCTTCCAGGGTGCCGATGGTTTTACCCGAAAATGTTTTGGGATCGGTGGTGATATCTGTTCTTGTCTGGTCCTTCAAAAATGAATACAGGGTGTTACCCATGGCCAGGTCCGGGTAACTCATGAGGTCAGCCCGCTCCTCTTTATAGGCCAGACCCGTCAGAATATCGATGTCTCCGGAAAGGAGCGCGTCATATAACTCACTGAAGTCACCGTAGACATACTCATACTCCCAGTCGGTATAGATCGCGAGGCGTTGCAGGTATTCAAACGAGTAGCCTGTCTTCACCAGATCATCCGCTGCCCCGGCCTGAAAATTGTGGTCCTCGTAATAGCCCACCCGCACAGTTTTGCGCTCATTCTGATCCGCCAGGACCAGGGTGCTGAAAACCGGCAGGATAAGCGCGGCCAGCAGCATACAGGCCAGGATTTTTGAGCGTTTAGCCTTGGTGTTAGTGTTCATATATCATTCCTGTCTTTGGCTGACAACAAATCGGATAAATCTTCATTTTTGTCTTCTAATTGATAGGTATTCACTTCATTTTACCGCGAATCGCTCTTTTGTGAAAGCATTTTCGCTCGACCCCCTCAATTGTTCGCGCAATCTCTTCGGCACCACCTCTATGCCACTTCGGGATGGAAAGAGGACACTCGTAACCCCCGCTTAAGACTCTGCGTCTTTGAAGCGGGGGAATGCTCGTTGCAGTTCAAGAAAGAGCCGCTGTCCGAAGACAACGACTCTTTCTAACTTTTTTATTGAATTGATCTGCCGTCAGTTCTCGCCAGTGCGCCTGATTTTCGGACTTGTTTAGCATCCCGAAATCAATTGATCGCCAGATACTGTTTCATGCAGCTATACAGCTCATCCAGCCGGAAGGGCTTTGAGATATGGGCATTCATGCCGGCTTCAAAGGAAGCCCGGCGGTCTTCGTCAAAGGCATTGGCGGTCATGGCGATGATCGGAATGCCGGCCAGAGCCTCATTTTCTAAATGACGGATGGTGCGGGTGGCTGCGTAACCGTCCATTTCCGGCATCATCACATCCATAAGGACAAGATCGTAATACCCGGGCTGTGAGGCCGCCACCATATCCACGGCTTCCCGGCCGTTGACGGCGGTTTCCACCAGAATATCCACTTCCTCCAACACTGCGGCGGCAATTTCCCGGTTGAGTTCCACATCGTCCACCAGGAGCACCCGTTTTCCGGCGAAAATGGCGGTATCGATGCTTTCCGCCGGTGTCTTGGCTTCCGCCGATGGCTCACTTGCAGCCGGTTGCTCATCTACCAGTTTAAAGCGCAGGGCCACCGTAAAGTCTGTGCCCTTGCCCTTTTCACTTTTGACCGTGATGGTGCCGCCCATCAGATCCACGATGTGCTTGGTGATCGCCATCCCAAGGCCGGTGCCTTCGATCCGGCTCACCGTGCTGTTCTTTTCCCGGGTAAAGGGCTCGAAGATATGGGCTGCAAACTCTTCGCCCATGCCGATGCCGTTATCGCTCACCAGGAAGGCAAAATCGGCCCGGCCCTCCGGTGCCCCGGGGACCTCCGTCACCTGCAGCCTGACCCGTCCGCCGGGCTCCGTGAATTTCACCGCATTTGATAAGAGGTTGATCAAAATCTGATTGAGTCGCAGCTTATCGCAGATGATGGCATTATGAGTGACCGCATCGGCCGTCACCTCAAAGGTCAGCTGCTTCCGTTTCATATCAAGCTGCAGGATATTCTGAATGTCCTGCAAAATGGCCGGCAGACTGGCCTCTTTTTCTTCAATCTCCACGGTGCCGGACTCAATGCGGCTCATGTCGAGCACGTCATTGATGAGACTTAAGAGATGCTCGCCGGAGGCCTGAATCTTATTCAGGTAATCCTTCACCAGCGCCGTATCTTCTACCCTTGAGGCCGCCAGGTTGGTAAACCCGAGAATGGCATTCATGGGGGTTCGGATGTCGTGGGACATATTATTGAGGAAAGTGGTCTTGGCTTTATTGGCGTATTCCGCCCCTTCCAGCGCCACCTGCAGCTGCTCGCCCTGCTCCCGAAGCTGTTCCTGCACCTGACGGTCATGCCGGCGGATACCGGCAAAGTAATACATGTCGATGCTGAACAGTACCAGAAGGGTCACCAGAATGAGCATCGGCATGAACCAGTCCGGTCCGCTGCCGGTGACAATTGTCTGGGGTACAGCCATAACGGCCGTCCAGCCTTCATTGGTGTCCAGATGGCGGAAGCTCCAGAGGCAGGTTTTGCCCACGGCATTTTTGGCCGTGATGAGTCCGCTCTTGTTCTGTCTGACCTGCTGCTCCAGCTGTGCCTGATCGATCTCGCCCTGATTATAGGAATAGAGGAAACTGAAGAAATCCTCATTTTTCATAGAATCCGGTTTTAAGACATACTTGCCATTTTCGTCAATGATGGCAATGGAGGCCTCAGAATAGCCGGAGGGGAAGATCCACCGGGATCTTAAATAATCGTTCTGAATGATCCGCATCAAAATAGCGGGCCGCGGCTGCCCATTTTCTAAAAGATTCACCTGACGGCAGAACGCAATACCATAGGCCCCGGTCACCGGATTGGTGAAACGCGGTGTGACAAAAAGGGTGCTACGGTCGGTCCAGGCTTCAAAAAGCTGACGACGTCCGCTGTAATCCACATCGAAGCGATCCGGATTCGAGAGATAACTCTCCCGGGAAAGACCGATCATGTCATCGGCCCAGATCACCTGAGCATACACATCGTCGCGGATCCGCACGGTGTTGAGATACTGCAGGGTCTCCGCCATGGTCATGGCGCTGTCATTGATGTAGGTGGCCCAGGTGGAACAGACGCTCTCGGTTTCAACAAAATAGTTGTCGGTGATGCCGCAAATGATCTCCGTGGTCCCTGCGAGGTTCTTTTCAGCCTGTTCATGGGCGGCATTCCGCTGAATACCGGCATAAGCAATGATGCCAAACGCCAGTGTCATGCATATGATGATGTTAAAGAAGACGATGGCATATCGCTTCACAGGCCCCCTCCTTTCCGCAGTCAGCTCATATTTAATCTCAGTCCCATTTTCGGGCCGATTCATCGCACAACACAATCGGATGTGCGGGTTGAGTCGCCCCCGGTTACCGGATGATTACTTCTCGTTCACTTTCCCGATGGCCACCGCCAGCAGATCTTCGGCGCTGATCCCCACCTCATAATAGATGGAAGCGGCTCGCAGCAGCTGATTGACCTTCAGCATGGTGTCACCCTTAGCGCTCATGCCCGCATAGAGGATCTGATCCTCCGGCAGGCTATTAAGATACGGGAATGCAGCGTCTCCCACCCGGGCATTGGATGTGGCCATATTCTTGACCCGGGCCAGCGCCTCGCTCCCCGCATCGTCCACCAGGAACTGCAGGAAAGCGTTGACATAAGGCATTTTTTCCTCATCAACACCGTTGTAGGCACACATGTAAACGGTGCCCAGCTGCTCCACCACATGCTCATACCCGTCCGTGCCCGGCGCCGGGATGAAGCTGTATGAAAATGGGTTTGCCGTAAATGCCTCAGATTTGGCTTCCCGCTTCTTTGTGCCGGAGAAGCTTGAGGACACGAAAGGCACGAAAGCGATGTCGCCCTCGAAGAAGCGCATGATGACGCTGTCATAGGTGTCCGGCAACCCCTCGCTGTCCGGATGGATATAATCCGATGAATGGAAGTTGTCCATATGGGACACGATATTGGCCACCTTGCCGGTGCTGTCTTCCCCCGCCAGGAGAGCCTGCGCCGCAGCCTCCGGATCATCGGCGGTCATCACCGCCTGATACACGTGATTGAAATAAATCTGATTGATGTAATCCATATCGGCCTTCAGCACCGGGGCGATGCCCGCGGCCTTCAGGACCTCACAGCAGTTGAGTAACTCTTCGTAGGTTGACGGCACCGCCAGATCATGAGCGGCCAGAAGATCCTCATTGACCATGATGCCGTAGCTGTGATTGTAAATGGGTACCGCGAACTGCATGCCGTCCCGAAGGCCGGTCTCCGCATAGGCTTCCGGGATCGCGGACAGGTCCAGCACGTCCGTCAGATCCTCAGCATTTTCCCAGTAACTGCTGTACCGCTCATCATTGCTCAGCAGCCAGTCCGTCAGGTAGATGTCAATATTCTCACCGGACACGAACCGGTTTCCCAGGTCACTGGTGTAGTTTTCCAGCTGTTCGTAAACAACCTGTATGTTGGGATACTGTTCATTGAAAATCTGTGCCGCCGCATCCAGAGCCTCGAAATTGCCCCAGCTGCCGCACACGTAGATCGTGGTTTCATAGGACGGGTCCAAACTGGTCTCTTCTGATGCGGGTGTTGGCTCGGGGGCCGCTCCCTCTGTCTGTCCTCCGTTTTTCGCTGTCTCCTGCCCACAGGCACAAAGACCCAGCATCATGACACAACACAAAAGCCCTGCGATCGCTCTTTTTTTCATGCTGCCTCCTTCATTGAATGAACACCTGTCTTAATCAGGACAGACCCGCAGCCCGCACACCCATTTTCGTGCGGACGCGACCTGTGCTCCTGACTTATGTTCTTTGCTTGTGTTCTTGTTTTTCAAAAAACATATGGTGTGGGATTTCTGTAAAAACCCCGTAAAAACTATAATCTTACGTCTATAATACGTGACCTGCGCCCAAAAGGAAATACTCCACTTGACGGATTCCCCCGGAAATGGGCCGTCTTTTCTCACTTTGGCGGTACTTTGTTATAAAAATGCCCAGCCCGTTAATAAATAAACTTAAGTTGACTGCCTAAAAATTTGTGTTACGATATAAATAATTTTTTGGTCCAATGTTCAATAAATAAGGAATGGTGAAGAAAATGAGTATTAAGGTTGGTATCAATGGTTTTGGTCGTATTGCCCGTATTGTGTTAAGAAGCCTCGCGATCCGTGATGTGGACGTGGAGGTCTGCGCCATCAATCAGCGCAATGCGGATTTTAAGCGCATGGCATACATGCTGAATTACGATTCCGTCTTCGGCCGTTTTGAGGGGGAGATTCACCCCACCGATAAGGGCATCTCCATCAACGGTCATGAGATCACAGTTCTGTCGGAATCGGATCCGGCCAATATCGAATGGGAAAAGACCGGGGCTGAGTACATCATCGAGTCCACCGGTGCCTTCCGCACCATCAAAGATTGCCGGAAGCATCTCCTGGGCGGGGCCAAAAAGGTCATCCTTTCCGCACCGGGTAAGGATCCGGAATTCCCCACCTTTGTCTTTGGTGTCAATCAGGATATGTATGATCCTTCTATGACCGTGGTTTCCAATGCCTCCTGCACCACCAACTGTCTGGCGCCGCTTTGCAAGGTTCTGGAGGATTCTTTCGGTATTGAGGAGGGCCTCATGTCCACCATCCATGCCTCCACCTCCAAGCAGAAGCCCGTTGACTCCAACGGTGGCCGCGACTGGCGGACCGGCCGCAGCGTCTTCAACAATATCATCCCCTCCAGCACCGGAGCCGCCACCGCCGTGGGCAAGGTCATTCCTGAATTGCAGGGCAAGCTCACCGGCATGAGTTTCCGTGTTCCCACCAATGATGTGTCCGTTGTGGACCTGACGGTACGCCTGAAGAAAAAGACCACCTACGAAGACATCTGCGCTGCCATCAAGGAAGCCAGCCAGGGCAGCATGAAGCATGTCATCGAATACCTGGATGATGAGCTGGTCTCCGGCGATATCCGCGGCAATTATCACACCTGCGTGTTTGATGAGAAAGCCGGCATCATGCTGAACGACCATTTTGTCAAACTCATTGCCTGGTATGACAACGAATGGGGTTACTCCAACAAGATCGTCAACATGCTGATCCACATGGCTTATGTGGATGCCGTCGCCGAAGGCAAAACCCCGCCGTCACTTAGGATGGGGGCTCAGAAATCAAACCGCCATCAGACCATTCAGATTGATGAATAAAGACAAGAAAAAACAGGGCCCGCGCCCTGTTTTTCTTTACGTTTCCCTTATTTAGCCCCCGCAACAAGCTTCGCCGGCTTGTTGATGGCATAGAGCAGCAGGCAGATGACAGAGATCACCACTTCCACCGTGAACTGTGTCAGAAGCACGCCGGTGAGGCCGAAGAGGTAGTTCATCAGCATAACGCCGGGAATGAACAGCGCCAGGTTCCGCAAAATGGTGATGGTCAAAGAAGCTGCGGCCTTGCCGAGGGCCTGGAAGTAGGCGGTCACCATGTTGATGATGCCAAGGAGCGGTGCATGGAAGCACAGCAATCTTAAGAAGAAAGCGGTCTGGTCCAGCAGCGCCGGATCCTCGATGAAAACCCCGGCAAAGAGGCGATTGCCGAAGAACAGCACCACCAGGAAGGCTGCCCCCAGCAAGATACCATACAGAATCGATACCCGCATGGCCTTGGCCAGTTTCTTTTCATTTTTCTGACCGAAATAATAGCCCACCAGCGGCGCCGCGCCCTGAGACAGACCCACCGATAACATGATCGGGAACATATCGATCTTATAAGCAATGCCGTAGGAAGCCACCGCATCGGACCCGTAAATGCCGATGAAATTGTTGAGCACGATGTTGGACACGCTCAGCATAACGGTGATAAGGGCACCGGGAATGCCGATCTTGATCACACTTCCCACCATCTGCTTTTCCATGGAAAAATGCTTCGGCGCCATCTTCACGCAGATATTGCCTTTTTTCTCCTGCAACACCAGGCAGATAAGGTAGTACAGGGTGCCGCACACAAACCCAAGGGATGTGGCCAGCGCCGCCCCCATGGTGCCCATGCCCAAAAGGACGATGAAGATCCAGTCCAGCACAATGTTGATGCCGTTCCCGAGAGCCATGCCGATGGTCGCTTCCTTAATAAGACCGATGGACCGGAAGGCATGGGTCAGACCGTTGGACAGCATGATCGCCGGGGTGCCGATAAAAATCCATTTGAGGTAATCACAGGTATAGGCCAGGTTTTCACTGTCGGCGCCGGCCACCACCGCGATCTGCTCTGTGAACAGCAGGCCCAACACCAGCACGATCAAACCCACAATGGTCATGGCATAGGTGCAGAAATTAAGGCATTTCGCCGCATCCTTCCCGCGGCCTTCGCCTAACATACGGGCCATCACGGAGCTACCGCCCATGCCGAAGATACAGGCGATGGACATAATGATCAATAAAATGGGGACGCAAAGGGTCACCGCTGCGATCATGGCCGGTGTCTTGGTCAGGGCCACGAAATAGGTGTCGGCGATATTGTAGACCAGCGTGGTCAAGGACCCCAGCATCGCCGGGATACCGAGCTTGATCACCGCTTTGGAAATGTTCTGTTCTTCAAAAACATTTGTCGTCATTGTCTTCTCATTTTCTCCTTCTCATTTTTTCACCCCGGCATTGTATCGTATAGAAAAAGAAAAAATCAAGAATCAATCACATTTTTGGATACAATACACAAAATCGAGCCAGCCGAAGCTCGCTCGATTTTGATTTTTTCCTATATGGCTAAAACGCCGCCAACAGGCCTTCCAGCCCTTCTTCCTTATAAATGCCTTTGTAATAGTTGGCTTCCGTCTCGATAAGATCATCGATCATCCTCATGCTGAGGAGTTCCACCGGCGCCTTGTCATCTGTCATCACATGATCACCGGCCTCGTACCGCACCAGGTTTTCCAAAGTGTTTTCCTGCAAAGCCTTCAGGTCTTCGCGAGACTCATTTTCAAGATTACGGGAAAAGACGGCCAGCATGTCCGGGTTGTTGGAGGCCAGCAGCTCCCGGTTGGTGGACCGGGGCACATCCACAGTGTAGACCTCAGAGAAGGCGGCAGAAATGGTGTCCGCCAGGTACTCGTTGATGCTGCCACTCTCCTCGCCGCGCATATTCATGTTGACCACCAGCACCCCGTCATCTTTCAGATGATCACGGACCATGGTAAAAAATTCAATGGAGGTCATCTGAAACGGAATGGTGATGTCCTGATAGGCATCCACCATGATGACATCGTATGTTTTGTCAACGGCGTTGAGGTAAGCCCGGCCGTCATAGGTGTAAACGGGGATATCCTCTGACAGAGCGAAATACTCCCGGGCCAGATCGGTGATAGACTCGTCGATCTCCACCCCCTCGATGGCCAACGCCGTATCCTCACTGAAATACCGCTGACACTGGGTGGCAAAGGTTCCGGTGCCCATGCCCAGGATCAGCATGTCAAGATGATCCTTCTCATGCACCCCCGTCATAAGCGGGGCCGCCATGGCGTAATCATAATAAAGCCCCGTCAGTGTCTCCGATTTTTCGTACACGGACTGAACGCCGAAAAGCACGTTGGTTGAAAGGTAAACGGTATCCTCATTTTCTTTTACCTGAAGG
The DNA here is from genome assembly GCA_030526195.1 of Lachnospiraceae bacterium. Classification (GTDB taxonomy): domain Bacteria; phylum Bacillota; class Clostridia; order Lachnospirales; family Lachnospiraceae; genus Chordicoccus. The sequence goes on along the minus strand of JAUNDG010000025.1, from coordinate 21,194 downwards.
TAGTTGTAGACCGATTCCCCCTCGTAGGCCAGGTCATTTTCCCAAAAGGCAAAACTGTCGGACTTGCCCACGATGAAGGCGATCACGAAAACCGCGATGCCCACAATGACTTTCTTTGACTTTTTGCCGCCGCTGAAGAAATAGATGGTGCACAGAAGCAGCAGGATCCCGGAGAAAATGAGGAAGGTGATGGAGGTCCCCACGGACGGGATCGTCACAAAGGTGGGCACGAAGGTACCGATGATGCTGCCGATGGTGTTGGAGGCGTTGAGCAAACCCACGGTTTTACCGCTGTCCCCCAGGTCTTCCACCGTGTATTTCACAAGGCAGGGTGTCACGGTGCCCAGCAGAAAAAGCGGAAAGACGAAAATGACCATGCAGGCGGCGAAAGCGGCCCAGATCAAAAACCCGCTGTTCACTGAAAAAATGAGTACCGCCGAGATGCCCATGATCACGTATTTCCCCACCGCCGGAATGAGAGCGATCCACACCGCCGCCACGATGATGCGGCTATACAGCTTGTCGGGATCCGGATTTTTATCCGCGCTGCGCCCGCCGTAGACATTGCCCAGTGCCATGGCGATCATGATGGTGCCGATGATGATGGTCCACACGATCTGAGAGGAACTGAAATACGGCGCCAACAGACGGCTGGCCCCCAGTTCCACCGCCATGAGGGACATGCCGGCGAAGAACTCCGTTAGATATAGGAAGGTTTTGTTTTTCAGGATTCTGCGTTTTTCCATGTTTGTACCTGCGCCTTGGGCGCTGTCCTTGTCGTATTTGTCAAGCAGACCAGGCACCCCGCTTAAGACGCTACGTCTTTGAAGCGGGGAAGCTTACTGCTGTTCAAATTATACAGCAACGAGCCTACACTGCCTATCACGAAAACAGGCTATTAACTCTCGTAAACAGTAAAAGCTCCTCTGCTTTACCGTCACATCGGCCAAATACAGAAGAGCTTTTTCTTAATATAATGTCTGTTATTCTGCTACTGTCATATCCGACAACGCCAGCCACAGGGACTCATGATGCTTCACGCGAAAATGGTCCTGTCCCACGGTCAGATTGCCCATATTGAACCAGACGGTATAAACAGCATCCGTGGTTTTCAGTGAGAAATATTCATCGGCATCCGTGGCCTCTTCAAGAACTTTTTCCGTAACGATCAATTGATTCAGTCCTTCAAATACCTCATATACCACAGCCGCCTCCTCGCTGCTCATAATGGTCAGGCCGTCGACCCCGTAGCGGCCATATTCAACGTAGATCACATCCGCCGGATCCCCATTTTTTAAAAAATGGGCTGTCTCGGCATCCACAAAGTCTGTGATGGGCGCACCTGACGACGGTGTCTCGACTGTGACCGTTGGCCCTTCCGTCGGCGACTGTCCGGCGGTCCGTCCACAGCCCATTATAGTGGATAACAGCAGCAAGCTCGCCACAAGTAAAACTCCCGCTTTTTTCATACTATCTCCCCTCAGATTATGTGTTTTTCGGATTAATTGACCTGTTCATAACCACGACCCGGATCATAGCTCGGAGATGTGGACCACACCACCTGATCACCGTTGTAATACACATAGTCAGCCGTCGTCGGCACCACAAGTTCCGTGCCGTCTGATGCCCGATAACGATCCTGGTCCAGAATGTAGTCATCCCACATCTGGGACACCCGATCATTCGTGCCATTATAGGACTGCGACACCTCACTCATCAGCTGATAGCCGTAGTTCATGGTCTGCATGGCTCCATCCACAACCTTCGGGATCATATAAGTCAGGATCTGATTCTTACACTGTTCATACATGGCCGTCGTGCCGGAATTGCTCATAATAAAATGAGCCATATCGTAATACCGCTCATAAGCCTCCCGATCATCGGCCAGATACAAAAACACCCCATAGTTTGTCCAGTCTGTGGTCTCCTCCCAGGTCTTTAGCGTGATCAGGTCGTTGGGAATATCCTGATTAACCAAATAGGTCACGGAGCCGTTGTAAGCGGTAAGTTCGGCATACTCCGTCCCATTGCCATCTGTCAGGACACCGCTCTTACAACTGATGGACCCTTCATAGTCTGTCAGGGAGACTGTTGTGGAAACCGTTGTGCTGTTCGCCGTTGCTCCAATGCTGTACCTCACAGTATTAACGGCGTCATTTCCGACAGCTTTCATGGCTTCGGCATACCGTTTCACCTCCGTGGCATCGACCGGTTGCTCTTTACAGGACTGCCAGAACAGCCCCATTTCCGAAAGGAACAGATCCGAAAATTCTGAGGCATCTCTTTTATGAAGAAATGTGGCATATTCATTCAACAGTCGGGTGGTGCCGTCATCCGGAGAGTCCTCATAGTCGGTGCTCATCGTCGACCCTTTGTATTTTTCTCTATAGGACATCGGCGTCACCATCAAAATGGCGCAGCTCCGGTCCGGCGCCATCAATGTCACCACAGATCGCAGCGGATAATATGTGCTGATCATCATTTCCGTTGACACCGAAGCCATCCAGTCCTCCGGAAGATACGTAAAAAAAGCATCAACACCGCAATTGTCTCTCAACACAGTCGGTCGAAGAACCCATGACTCTCCCCGGGAAACGGCGGCCTCCTCTGCCTGGTTTTCCCAGGCATCATCCGATGCATCTGTTTCATGACCCTTATAGGTAAAACAGGTAACCCCGCCACTGTCCAGGGATGGCACGAACACGTCCTTTTTCTCCCCTTTGGCCAGTTTCAGTTCTATTGGTTCCATTTCCGCCTGATCGGAATAGGTATAACTCAAAACAATCTCATCATCGCTTACCTGTAAAATGGTCGCCACAAGATCACAGATTCTCTGGTCCACCGTAAAGCTGTCCCCTTCACAGGCATCGATCATAAAGGATCCTTTTATTTCATCATCATCGGCCCAATGTGCATACTCCACCAACAGCGGGTAAGTCATCTCCTCCTCAGAAACTGAGGTCTCATCCTGTGCCGTTTTTTCAGTCTCTGTCTTGCCCGTATCCGATGTACCGGCCTCGGTTTTGCCCACATCAGTCTGAGTGGCTGCGCCCGACTGTGCACCGCATCCTGTCGAAGCCAATAAGACCAATGCCATCATGATCCCTGTTATTTTCTTTTTCATCAAATTTCACCTCCGCAAAACGGGTATTATGCGGGTATTGTAGCGCCAACCACTTGATTTTGACAGGTCACATATGTGCCAACCTTGTCAACAGCCCTTTTTTCTCATGTGAGAGGCTGCATTATGGTACAATAGCTCTGTCACCTGCGAATATTTCTGACACTGATCAGATCATCCCTCACACCTGTAGACAGTATCATGAATAAATTGAAATCCACTTCCGTTATAAGCACGGGCCTGTGTTTTGCCTTATGCTTTTTTTCATTTCAGCTGACCGAATTCACGGTTAATGATCGCGCCGGTCTTTTGTTTGGTGCTGATTTTGTCGATGTGGTATATGCCATCGGCCTTGCCTGTACTGCGCTTGGTTTTCTGTCTTTTTCAATTTTCAACGCACTCATAAAAAGCGACCGTCTTCGGCTGATGCTGACCTGTTTCATCGGGATTCTCACCTGCCTGAGCTGCCTGCTCTTTTATCTGACAGATGCACATACACTCTTTTTGATCACCGCCTTTGCGGCCCTTATCGGTTGGGGACATATGGCGGGTCAGATGTACCACCGGGCTTCCATCTTATTTTTCGAAAATGAGTTTACCGGCCGTATCATCGGTTTTGGCATGGGGTGTGGTGTTCTGCTGCAGTTTGTTGTTCAGAATGCCCTCCGGACCAAAATGGCCTTCCCGTTTTGTATGGTTGTGAGTGTGCCGATTCTTCTCTTCTATTTCAATACAGCCTCTGTCTGCCTGCCCCCGGAAGACACGTCTCAGGAACATACAACTGACCAGCCCACAAATAAGCCTGACCTTAAATGCCAGCTTCTGACCATCATGATAGCCACTGTCGCTATGACCCTTGTCATCACACTGATCGACGGAGTTGTAGTGCAAAAGCATGCACAGGGCAGTTTAAGTGTTTCGTCCTATGCGCGTCTCTTCTACGCCTTAAGTCTTCCGGTTGCCGGGTATATTGCCGATATCAGACGGCGATGCTATTTGCCTCTGGCGACTGTCTGCGTGCTGTTTATCTCAACCATTGCCACCGCCCTCATGGGGGCTCCGGAAACCTTCTTCCCGGCTACGGTTTTTATGTACATATACAGCGGTTTCTATGTCATGTATCTGACACTGACCTTTATAGATGCCGCACCACAAACGAAGATGCCGGCACTTTGGGCGGGCATGGGCCGCATTCTGAGAAGTCTGACAACCGCTGTCATGGTTCTGCCAACGCTTTGGCTCTTCCAACACTTTGGCGCTATCATCATGGTCATCGGCAGTTGTCTCTTATCGATCATCACACTTTTGCTTCTGCTGCCATCCATCAGCCGCGCCATCCCGGCCCCTGACCGGAATGATGACTCAGCTGACACCACAGATTCGGCCATAACTCAGCACGAACTGTTATGTCAGTATTTTGAACATTTTCATTTCACTCCGAGAGAATCGGAAGTTTTTGAAAAACTGATCGACACAGAAGACGGTGTGCAGGAAATCGCTGACAGCCTCTACGTATCGCGCCGGGTGCTTCAGCGCTATATTGCCTCTATCTATGAAAAAACCGGCACTAAATCACGCGTCGGTCTGTTCCGAAGCCTGGCCTCATTTTCCAAAACCATTGAATAACAAACAGGGCTTCCCTGCCCCTCACATATATACGCAATGGCAAGCAGTCTTTATATCACTTTTTTAGTCAGTATATTTACCAATAATTCTATTGATAATTTTATTTCTCCATCATATACTTATATTGTAAAAGCATCACCACATCCCCAAATCTAAAAGATACGGGGCAGAACAATTGACAAAGGAGGCCACGATCATGGGATCTGTATTAAGTGCAATTGAAGATACCATCTCCATTTCCTTATTCAACCGCGGACTGGCCGGAAAGATTTTTTCTGAAGTCAAACGTTCGGGGGCCAAAGTCGTTATGAAGAACAACGCCCCTGAATGTGTCCTTCTTTCACCGGAAGAATACGTACAGCTTATGGACCAGGTGAATGATGCCAAACTGCTGGCACTGGCCACAGAACGCCTGGAAAACTATGCACCTGCAAAAACCATTCCTTTCGAGGAAATGAATCAGCGTTTGGGTATCACTGACGATGATCTTGCCGGATACGAAGAGGTTGAATTCGAATGAATTGGAAAACCATTTTTCTCCCGGAGGCCGAAAAGGATTTACGAGCTTTAGATGGTAGCCAGCGTATTCTTGTACAAAAAGCCTTGAAAAAAGTCTGTACAAATCCGCTGCCTGCCGATGAAGGCGGTTATGGAAAGCCCCTTGGCAACCATGCCTCCACAAAGCTCTCCGGCCTCTTAAAAATCAAGCTCAAATCTGCCGGCATCCGCATTGTATACAAATTAATTCGAACCGAAACAGAACTGCTCGTTGTTGTCATCGGTGCCCGTGCGGACGATGAAGTATACGAAACGGCACAACGCAGAGTGCAAAAAAATAAACTATAATAAACAGGGCTTCCCTGCCTACCGACTCAACCATCGGTACAGCAAGGAAGCCCTGTTATTTTGTTTTTATCAACATTAATCGTTGCCGCCCACATCGGTCACACCGATGATGCCCTTGTACACCTTGGCATTGGTGTAAATGAGGTAGTCACTCGGTTTTGCCGTGAGCGCATCCCCGTTTTTGTTAAGAAGCTGAGCTTCGATATCCACCCGGTAGTTGGCATACTGGCTGCCGGTGACAGCTTCAAGACCGGAGGCCGTCTTGACCTTCAGGTCGATGTTGATGAGCAGCTGCTGTTTGGACAGGGCCTTCACCTGAGCCGGTGTCAGACCGAGCCGGAATTTAAAGCTCTTACCATTAGGCTGAACGCCCATGCCGCCTGAGGTGGTATCCACCGCCGCGTCATCCGCGCTGATCCCCGCCACCGCCAGGTAATCGGCGATGTTGAGCGGTGCCGAATAGGCCTTGCCCACACCGGATGCCTTATTCGCCTCCGTCTTCTTCTGAAGGGTGAGACTGCCTTCCAGATAGTAAGGATACCGCTCATGGTTCTCATTGGTGGTGTTAAGCCCATACATAGCCGTTGCGTTAAACAACGCGCGGGTCTTGATCAGGGCATCCGCCCCCAGCGTTTCCCGACCGTTAAGCCCCAGCTGACTGGTGTTACCGTCAGCGCTGTTGGTGTTGTAGGAGTCGTAGGTCAGACTTACCTGAGAAGCCTCTTCTGTGTAATAGAGTGTGCCCTCGGCCGGTGTCTGCATACTCATGTTGCTGCTGCCCAAAGCATTCTTATCATAAGCCATATAGGCCTTGCCTCGGAACTGAACACCGGCGTCATTGCCGGCATCTCTGACCGGGAACTGCTGTGAGATGCTCTGGCTGTCATTGTAATTAAAGATCAGATCGGCATGAATGTCTTTATCAATAAAGAGCAGACCGTTGGCCTTGATGTCCACGTAGCAGGTGTTGCCGTTGACCGACAGAGTGTACCCGTTGCTGCCGGCGGACAGGCTTTCCAGATCATCCACTGCCGGAATCACCGTATCACCGATCTGGAGTGTATCGACCTCCACTGAGGAAGCCTGAATTTCCACCGGTGCCCCCTTCTCATCCAGCATATCCACCACATAGCGGAAATACACACCACGTGAATTAACATACTGAATCAGCTGCGGAGAGGTGTTGGCGACAAAGGAGTCCAGACTCACCGTGATCTTGTTATTGCTTTCGTGCTTCATGATCTGACTGCCGGTTTCCGATAAGGACTGAAGCATCAGACCATTGATGGCATAGAAGTCGCCTAAGACATAGGTGGCATTTTCGACGTACTTCGGATCCGTCGGGATCTGACCGCCCTTGATACCGGAAGACCCCAGTTCAACCAGGTTGTTGTACATCCGGGGACCCTCCGCACAGTTGACCACCAGATAATACCGCTCATTGACCGGCAGGATTGCCGTATCGGAGAGGCTGGTCTCCACCGTGATGGTGTAATACTGTGTGCCGGGTTCGTCATCATCTGCCTTCGGTGCGTAATAATAGTAACAGTCATCCGTCTTGTCAAAGACACGGATCGTGGCATCATCGACCTCATCCGCTGCCAGGCGTTTATAACCGCCGTTTGCCGCCTCTGTACAGGTCAGCGGCAGAAGATCACACATAAAGGCCGGCTGATAATCGGGTGACAGCGTCTTCAGATCCAGCTGATACTGATCATCCAGCACCGTCCCCTTGACCTGGCAGACCGTACTGCCGCTGCCGTGAGTGTTCATATCCACCAGAGACAGCCTGACCTTATTCAGGTCAAGGTCATCCAGGTTATCCAGACTGACCGTCTTGTCAAAGCTCCACAGAAGCGAATCCCCGTTGGCCACAGCATTTTTCCACTCAGCCACTGTCCAGTCGTACCGGAACGAGAATTTCACCGTGAAGTCCTTGCCGAAGCTGGCCAGAGTCGCACCGGTGTTGCCGTAGGCATCCTCGTAACCGGCCGCCCCGTTGGTAACCTTCACGAAGAAACGGACTTCCATAACCTTTTTCACCATCACCGGGATATACAGATGATACACATCCTTTGAGCCGGAAATGGGGCTGTTGTACTGAACATCCAGGATCGTCACCTGGTCTCTGGTGTTATCGAACTGACCCGACACCACCTTAAGGCCGGCGGCATTGGTGGTCAGTGACGGCTTGTCGGCAACCTGCCAGCTGCCGTTCTTAAAGGCGTAGGTTTTCGGCACGATGGTCTTGTATCTCACCGCCTGACCATCCGCCGTACCGGTCTGGTCGTTGTTGGTGAGAACAGAGATATAAGCATTCACCAGCTTATTGATCTCCGTCTGGGAGGTGGTATCCAGAATAAGGATCGGGATATCCGGCTCGCCCTGATACTGGGTCGTGCTCTCCTCCGTCTTGTACATCGCCAGCTTATTGGCGTATTGGCCACCGGTCCTGAACTTCTTCATCACCTCATCCAGGAACCGTTCCTTCGATTTGGTTCTCGGATTGCCGGGTCCGATATAACCCTTCACAAGAGACGGATCCACCAGACTATCGGAAATGATGCTGTCTCTCACCGGCACACCGTCCACAATGGAAATACCGTCGCCGGTAAATGCTGTCCCGGCCATGGCCAGGCCACTGTCCGGCAACTGGCTCACCTGTTTAGCCGGATTGGCATCGCCTGACTGAAGCGCCTGACCGGTGTAATCGCTGTAGATCACATAACTGCCGTCTCTGGCCGCGGCTTTGACAACATTTTCAATAAAGCCGATATTACGGATGCCGTGATACGGACCCTGACGTGTCACCGCCACCAGTCTGATGGCGCCGGCATTTTCACCGTTCACCTCCCCGACATATTCAGCACTTCTGTCAGCGTGATAGAACGTGACATCAGAGGCCAGTCGTGAATAAGGCGTATAGAGTGTATCGTTGACGCGTCGGCCGATGGTATCCGCAGACAGACGGCCAAAATCGATCTGACCGCTGCCGTCTTTGATTGTTGAGCAGTCCGCATCGACCGAACTGCCTTCCACCAGGTAACCATAGAGGTTATTGTTGCCGGCGATCTGGAAACCATCAATCGTCCCCACCGTAAGCAGACCCACCAGGCCGGCTGCTGCCGTATACGAAGAATGCTGCGTAATCACAATGGCCGCATCCTCAATAGTGACATTCTTAAATGTCCGACTGTTGCCGCTCTCGCAGCGGCCGATGGCTGCGGCTGAATAACCCGCATTGACAGCTTTGATGCCTGACAGGAGCAGATTGTTGATGGTGACATTGCCGTTCGTCTGACCGGCGACACCGCCCACCGATGACCCGTTCTGAGCCTTATACGCATTGATGTGCAGCCCGCTGATCACTGTGTCGGCCGTCCCTGTGGCATTGATGGTAAAGCCACCGTTGATGAAACCGACAACACCGCCGGCTGTCAGCGCCTTATCCGCCTTTTCCATGGTCATCACGGAATCCCGGAACTCACCGCCTGTCAGATCGACACTGTAACCACCGTCGACGACATGCCCCGCCAGAAGACCGCTGTATCTGGCGCCGCTCAGATGTGAATCTGTCACGGACACCTCATCGGCTTTGATGCCGCCCTTGCCCACACAGCCGATCATAGCCGCAGCCTTGGTTTCAGAGGCGGTCAGCGTCACGGTGACATCCTGCGCCTTCACCTTGGTGAGGGTCACCGGCACATTGGCATAACCCACCAGGCCGCCCTGGTTACCGGCATCCGACTCGATCGTCACATGCTCGACAGCCGCCTTATCCGGATCCTGACTGTTGTCAAAATAAAGCTTTCTGGCAGAATTCTTGTTGTCATTGGCCCCCACATAACCGCCGCCGCAGTTGGCATTGGTGATGGTCAGACCATTTACGTTACAGTTAATAAACTTATTGGTATTCGGCGTATCGTAATACTGATAGCCGTGCATACCACCGGCATAATACCCGCCGGAAATGAGCGAGTTTCTGATGCAGACATTATCGAAGATTTCCTGTCCTGCAATGCTCGTCCAGCCGTCAGTCCCGAAAATGATCCCGAAATACGTTTTATCCGTCGAGGAGGTCCGTCTCACATTAGAGGTCAGTTCCGCCTCGAAGGTTACATTTTTGACCGTATGGTCGATGGTCGAGTAGCTGCTGCTGGAATAATACTGCGGCAGGAAACCCGCCTGGAATACCTTGAAGTTGTCAGTGCCGTATTCGTAAATATGACGCTGATATTTGACCACAGCCCCATTTCCGTTGATCGCGGTGGAGGTGGTGTTGTAATCGCCCATACGGAAGGTACGCAGACGTGTGGCATAAACGCCGGTGGTGAGCGCCTTCGTGTAGGACTGCCCGATGCCTCTGAACCCGTTGCCGTAACTCTTGAGATCATACTCGCCGGCAGCCAGCGTCATATTTCGACCGCTTAAATCGTATGTCAGGAAAGACATCATGGTGGCACCGGAATATGAGCCGAAGGGCGCCACATAAGTGGACAGATAGCTGTTGGACATCTTTCTGTGGTCGCCGGTATTGACGCCGCCCCAGAAATCCGCATCGTCAAGCGCAGCATCATAGGTCGCTGTGCCCACACCCTCATAAGCGCCGATACGGGTTCTGCCGTAATAAGAGGCGTCACTGATCAGGGCATAGGAGGTGTTAACCAGCATATTCGGGTAGAAGTCGTTGGACCCCTTGGCCCCGTAGCCGGAGTTGATGATGGCCGACAGCACCCACAGATCCTGGGCCGTATTCGGCTTCACCGTGCTTTCATAATAGAAGGTCACGCCGCCCTTTGTGACGTTGCGCACGCCGGTGATATCCAGCTTATCCCCCTGGGTCAGCTTCGGAATCTTGTAATTCTTATCCGTATTGTCGCCCATGGACCCGCAGTTGGCGGCCTCCGCACAGGCAAAGCCATCCAGCACCCGGCCCACATAGGGGTTCCAGTAATAGTTGCCGTTGTCCGGGGCTTCCCCCGCAAAGGCTGTTAAGCCCGGGGATGTCATATTTCTGAAAATGACACCGCCGCCCTTCTTACAGTCTGCGCCGCCCACCAGACCCACGAAACCGCCCACGGCTGTGAGCTGTTTGGAAATGGTCAGGCCCGTCGCGCTGACATTCACGCGGTCGATCACATTGTCGCCGCCGATCACATAGCCGATGGCGCCGCCGAAGAAGGAGGCTTTATCGGAATCCTGGCTGTAGCCGATGGTCACGTTGTTGAGGACAATGTTGAGATCCTTCACAACGCTCCCCTGGCTGTAACGGATAAGACCGCCGGCGTTGCCGTTCTTGGCATTGCCTTTGATGGTCACCGTTCTGGGCGCTGCCGCGTTGTCACCGATGATGACACCACTGAAGGCATAGGAGGTACCGGCACCGCCGATACCGGTGAAACGGCCAAGATCCAGCTCGATATCCTCGCAGATCTGATAGTACGCATTTCGGATATAAGCGGTGACGATGGCATTGGCAAAGGACGTGCCGCCCTCTTTCTTCTTATATCGAATGCCGTCATTTTCGGCCTCGTACCAGGTTTCACCTTCTTTGATGATGACAATATCATCCGCCGGCACATTGGCCGATGTGTGCTGGTCCGGATGACCGGCGGTATTGGCCGTGTTTGCCGTTGAGGCTTTTTTATTGAGCACCGCCTTGTTGATCCGGATGGCGGTACCGTCGCCCTTCCCATCCAGCAGTTTCATAATAGCCAGCAGCTGATCCGCCGCCCCGAAAAGCTTGTCCGCATCGGCGTCGGCAATAGACGGATCGTCAAAATTGCTTCTGACCTCTTTGATCTTGAAGGGATGGCCATAGGTGCCACAACCGTCAACCAGGAACACAGTCTTCTGGTTGACGTCGATCTCATAATACTTCTGCGCCGCATTTTCCCAGTGACCGATATACGGCAGGTAAGCCCCCGTGAAATCATACCGGGTAGCCCCCGGACCTGTGGGAGTAACATACACATCTCCCGTCGTCTCACCAAAGGTATCCAGATACCAGACCTGACCGGTACCGTCAGCCTCATTGTAAGCATTGCGGTTGTACTGGGAATTGCCCACACCGTTGGAGATTTCCTTACCGTAGGTCACCTTGGTGGCATTTCGGGTGAAGTTGTAGCTGCCGCCGCTGGCCTCGTCCTTATACATGAAGCTGGTGGCAAAGGAAGCTTTTGAGAAAATGCTCTCGCTTGCCTTACCGTTCAGCGCCATATTGGAAAAGCTCAGGGTGATGGCTTCCGTGCCGGTTGAGCCCATGCTGCCCATGAGCGCCGCACCGGCCTTGATCACCTGACCATCCGGTGCATAGGCAGCCTCATCATAAGTCACATTGTCCAGGGCAATGGCCGTAAATGACCCGGCCGCATTGACCAGCAGAGGCTGGCTGTCGCTGCCCGCATTAAAGCCCGCTACCCGGAAGCCTTCAAGCTGAAGGCCCTGGATGGACAGGGTGGTTCTGTAGTTGGAGTCATAGCCGCGGATGCTGTTGCAGACAAGGCCACCCGCTGCCTGATCGGTATACTTACCCACCGTGCCCTTCAGGGTGACGTTTGTCACCTTGAGGTTGACCGCATTATCCTTGACGGCACTCACCGTTGAAAAGAGGCCGGTCTGCATCTGATAATGCTGCAGATTGCTCTGATCAAAGGCCTTGTTGCCGCCATCGCCCTCAGCCATCTCATAACCGTTCATGCCTTCGTAATCGAAGGTGATAACGGCATTGCTGATATTGCGATAACCCACCACCGGGTAATAAGACAGACCGGACATATCCAGATTGCCGGTGATGACCCCGCTGCCGGCTCTGAAATAATTCTTATTCTTCAGGTTAACGGTGGCGTTGGTATAGGCATTCACACTCCACAGCAGAAGCTTGCCCGGTGTGTCAATGGTGCTGATCACCGTGCCCGCCGCCTTCCGGTAATAATCCAGATTGTAATAGTAACGTGTATGGCTGTTGATGTAGGCCTTGCTGCCGTTGACCAGGCACCCGTTGTGCCAGCTGTTGCAGCCTGCCTCATCCAGCAGCACCGCCTGACCGGCAGACTGAGCTGTCAGACCGATGGACACAACCGTATTGGCGTTGTCCTTATACTCGGTCACACCGGCAATATCATCAAAATAATTGCCGCCGTTTAAGGTCACAGTCACCGCACCGTCCTCAAGCACATAGCCATCCTTCAGGATCTCGATATAAGAGTAATACTCATTATAGATATCCTTGGTGGTGGCGATCATCAGGGCTGAGGGTGAGCTTTCAAGAGTCTTTCCCTTGAAGCTATTCCCCTTGCCGTCCTTCATTCGGAAAGCGATCCCGCTGCAGGTCCCGTCAGCGGCATTTTCCCGGCCCACCTTAAAGTAACCGGTGTGTTCATACAGCAGGCCGCCGAAAACAGCGTTGGTTTTGACGGTGGAGCTGTCGATGGTCACATCCTTTACCTCGGCATAAACGCCCTGCCACTCGTAACCGAAAAGGCCACCCGACCGGTCATTTGCCGTATTCTCGATCAGACAGTTGGTGATGGTCAGGCCATCAATGTCCATCTTCTTTTCCTGACCGCAGTTATGGGCATAAGCCAGAAGGCCACCCATAAAGGCATAATAGTTGCTCCCCATGCTCACAGCGGACAGCACCATATCTTCCAGACGACAATCCTTAAACCGGAAGTTCGCATTGGGCTGATCGGTGTAAGCCACAAAACCGGCATTGTAGAAAGACCAGGCGCCGCAGGTGTTCAGGATCTGCCCCGCCATGGTACAGCTGAGGAAATTGTAATCCCCCGTGAAAACGGTGGCCACATACCCGGCCACCCGGGCATTTTTGATGCCGCCGCCCTTTTCCTTATAGGAAATGACCGTCTTCACCGTGACATTTTCGCAGGTCACGCCGTTCCAGGCCTGCCCGGCCACGATGCCGCAATTGACCGGATCGAAGGGACCATTTTCCACCATACCAAAGTTGAAAATGCCGTCGAAGGTCACATTTTTGACGGTGATCCCGGATACGCGGCTAAAGAAGCCCATGGTCGGATGATTGTAGATCTGACCGGCCGCCGAGTCGCCGTAAGTGGCCGCATTGCCGCCGGCCGTCAGGCCGTACGCTTCGCCCACCGCCAGCTTGATGGTCACATTCTGCCCCTCAAAGTTGCCGGTATACTGCTGACTGTCATTATCCCGCAGCATGCCGGTAAAGCCGGTGCCGGCAAGATCAATGGTCTGACCGCCGAGGGCGGCATCCACCGTGATATCTTTTGTCAGAATGTTGGCTGTGGCACCGGCCTGATTCCGGTAGGTGCCCACATCGCCTGTGAGGCCGCACTGGATCAGCATGGCCAGGGCCACCAGGTCCCGCTTATTGCGGATCACCAGATCGGCACCGGCGTTATAACAGATTTCAACGCGGTGACTGTCTGAATAGAAAGCGACCACATCGTCCGCCCCCGCCTGATCCGGTGACAGGGCATTGCCGGTTCTCACGGCTTCTGTGAGAACATGACCGGTGGCATCGGGACTATAGAGTCTTGTGACGGAGCCGTAGGAACCCACGTCACTGGTCTGGGTGGTGTTCACGCGCTTCAGCAGCCAGGTGGCGGCATCATTGCCGCTGCCCAGGGCGTAAACCAGGGTGCTGCTGATCTCACCCACGATCACACCGACAGTGTTGCCCCGGCTGCCTGTGCTAAGCCCCGCCAGATCCGAGGTGCCGGCGATGCGGATCGCCCCGTTCTTTGCGGACCCCACCAGGCCGCCCCAACGGGTCGCCCCGACTTTGCCGTTTGAGGAAATGGTGTTGACACCACTGATATTCACAAAGTGACCGGACCCGCTCATCTGGCCCACCAGGCCACCGAAGGTCCCGTCAACGCCGCTCACACTGCCCCCGTTCACAGAAGCTGTCACCGTCACATGGTCGATTTCCACATAAGCGGCCCCCGCATTTGCGATGCAGTCGGCTGCGCCGGTATCCGCCACATAGCCGATCACACCACCGTAAGCCGTGGTGCTGCCTTTTTCCGTGACATCGATCACCATATCCTGAACTCGCAGGACAGCGGCCAGATTATCACAGGTATACTGGCCGATAAAGCCCGCATCCTGCCAGCTGGTGAACCCGTTGTTGTGGGTGTAAGTCACAGAGCCATTTTTTAAAGTCAGAGAGCCTGCGCCGCCCTGATTCAGAGCGCCGTAGGCACCGCCCACATGACGGCCGCCGTTTGTCGCCGCCTGCAGCGTCATTTTCGTAAAATCAACCTCGCGGCCCTGGCCCTGAGCGGAGACGTACTCCGCCAGACCCATAAAACCGCCCGCCGCGCTGTCGCCGGACATGGTGCCTCTGACGAAAATGGCGTTCTGGCTGTCAACATGCGGATTCCGGGCTCGCCCGGCGATGCCGCCGGCAAAGTTGCCCGTAACCTCAGCGGCAAAAGCTGTGCCTTCACCTGAGAAAATGTGGATCTCGGCTTCATCCTGCATATGCCCCACAAGGCCGCCGGCATAGCCGCCGGCAGATGTGACCGTATGGGTCAGGGTCTCCGCAAAGGCATAGCAGTTGAGCACGGAACCGGCTTCCATCTGACCGATAAGGCCGCCGGCATGACCGCCAATGGTCATGACACTAAAAGCTGTGTCGCCGGTGTAGGCCATAAGATCCAGCCGGGCCCCGGCTGCCAGGTTATTGCAGAATAACCCGATATGGCCGTTGCCGTTCACACTGGTATTGCCGGCCACGGTGACATTATCCACGCTGAGCCTCAGCGCTGCGCCGGTTTCGATGGTGTCGATCAGACCCCCGAAGCCGGGGAACTCACCGGTGCTGATATTCTGCCGGGCATTGATCTTCACCTGAACAAGACCGGCCTCCGGGAGATTATTTCTGTTGGTGTACTGGCCGGCCAGCAACGGATTGTTGGTATCGACCGTGGCCTCCAGGAATAAGCCCTCGTGAATCACCGCGCTTTGATCCAGCGCGTTAAACAGCGGGGTATCCAAAGGAATCTCGATACCCGACTGATAGTTGGTCACCGTGATGGACCCCATGAAGGGGTATTCGGCAGACCCGAAGCCCTTGAACTTCGGCAGGCCATTTTCGTCCTTTTCCGTCAGGTCAAAGGCAACATCCGATGCACGGGTGATGGTGATATCCGCATACTGATAGACATCAGCCGGCAAAGCGGACAGGTCAAAAAAGTCCTGAGAGCTCTTGAGTTCCGGCGGCCCATCCAGCGTGATGAGCTCATCACCCAGGTCATCCGGCCAAAGCCCCTCATCTTTTAAAGTGTCATCTTCTTTTTTGTCTTCTTCTGAATCAGCCTCATCCTCAGTTTCTGAGTCTTCTGAATCGCTGCCCTCTTCCGAGCCCGTCTCGTCGCCTGAGCCGGCGCCCTCTTCCGTGCCGGTTTCCTCGCCCGAGCCGGTACCACCTTCTGAACCGGTGCCATCGCCTGACGCCGAACCTGTGCCGGGTGCTTCTCCTGAACCGGAACCCGCGCCGGATTCCGAGCCGCTGTCTGAACCGGATCCGGTATCCGAGCCTGATCCGGTATCCGAGCCTGTGCCCGCGCCTGCGCCGGCGTCGTTTTCCGCCTGCGGGTCAACGTTGACAGCCGCGACTCTTGCGGCATCCGCTCGCCCGATATTGTCGACAGAACCGGTGCCTCCGACATCGCCGGAAACCTGACCGTTTTGGCTTTCAACAGCTGACTCGGCCGTCGAAAGTCCCGTTATGTTATCGGCATAGACCGCGCTGACGCTCTGCCACGAGAGCACGAACGACAGCGACAGGGCCATCAACCGTTTATATATGTTTTTCATAGACTGCCTCCCGATGTATCCTTGGAATTAGTAAATGAAATGTATGACTGAATATCATCCCAGGTTTCACTTTCAAGGTCAGAAACGGCATAGGTTCTGTAGAAAGTGATGATGTACTGATCCGGTGTATTCTCGGCGCCCAGATGAAGTCTCAGCATTTTCCGACCGCCGTCGCCCTCTTCAGGCGTCACCCCCAGATCATCCAGGAACCACTGATCAATATCAACCCGTGTGGCATCCCAGCTCAGCACGCAATCCTCCTCCACATGGCCGGAGATCAGATAATTGATCATGCCCAGTTCTTTGTTCATAACCGCTGTGACCTTT
The DNA here is from genome assembly GCA_030526195.1 of Lachnospiraceae bacterium. GTDB lineage: Bacteria > Bacillota > Clostridia > Lachnospirales > Lachnospiraceae > Chordicoccus. Next base: position 4,456 of record JAUNDG010000025.1, on the reverse strand, counting down.
TCAGCCGTCATAAACTCCCCGGTCCAGTTCGCACTGGTTTTGTCCGTGGTGAAGCTGATAAGGCGGCCCAGGGGCTTATAGGTATTGACGGAAGACACGGCTGTGAGCTTCAGCTTGCAGGCCATCAGATCATCCGTCAGGGTAAACTTGTAAAGATCATCCTTGGAGGCACCGCCCGGGAAAACACCGGAAATGGCATAGGGATTGGCGCTCATGGCCGTGCCGTTGATCTTCAACTGCTGATAAACCGCCGCATCCGTCACCCGGTTGCCGTTCCGGTCAAATAATTCCATGTTAAAGGTGTAAGAGAAACCCTTGGCATCGTATTTGCTGACGTCGCCCTGAATGTGGTTTGAGATGTTCACCTCGAATGACTTATCCGTCGCCCCAGCGCCAAAGGAAATGACCCGGCTCTCCAGATTGTCCGCATCCTCATAGGGCATCAGGATGTCTGATGTAAATAACTGCTCGGTGCCCTTAACGGTGACGACTCGCTTCACACTACTGATACTGGTGTAAGCCGCAAAGCTGATGGTGATGACTGCCAGAAGGGCGGCAAGGACAAAGAATACAGTGGTCAACTGCTTCATTTTCTTCATATTCGGCTGTTTCTTCATATCTGTATCCTCCTTCCCCGGCGGAGCTGTCTTATCGTTCTGTCTTATCAATTCTGCAGCACAGACCCGTTTTTCGGCCCGTCCCGTCAGATTTCCCGAATCCGAGTTTGCGCTCAGGCCCCCTTCGCACTGCCGTCAACAGATTAGCGGCTGGCGGTCAAGTAAACCATGTCGGTTTCCTTGTCATTTTCGACGGTGCCCGGATCCCATCTGACTTTGATGATGTAATAGTCGCAGAAATACTGGTTCATGGCATCCCGGAACTGAATGTTGCGCGGATTAAGCACGCTCATGCCATTTTCATTGGCCAGCCAGTAAAGCGGCTGGGCATTGCTCTGCACCTTATCCGTGCTGATGGGGTTCAGCCCCTTCTCGTCACCATAGCTTAAACGGTGGCTCTGATGCTCCGCCACCTGGGCACTGGTCAGCGCATGAACAGGCTTTGCGGAAATGACGGGTGCGGCGATATTACCGCTGCCATCCTTCACATAGTTGAACCACTCAGTGTGGTCACCACCGGCATCCGTAAATGAAAAAGCCACGTCCCCGCTGCCGGAGGCCAGATCCGCTCTGTACACGTCATAATAGAAAGCAATATTCGTGGTATACGCCAGCTGAAGGGAATAAATATCCACCGGCTCCCCGTAGACGCAGAAAACATAGGTCTTTTCACCCTGATCGGCATCGATATTGCCCATATCCATATACGCGATGTTATGATTATCACCGCTCTGGATATCCAGGGTGATGGGAATCTTGATCCATGTCAGAGACTCCAACGCCCTTCTGTAGGACAGCCAGGAAAAGGTCACGATGATCAGCGCCAGCACAGCCACAATGCATGACACGACCGAGGCCGTGAGCATACGCTTCGCCCTCTTTTCCGGTGATAGATTGTTCTTTTCTTTCCGTTTCTTAATCACGCAAATCTCCTGTCAGGCTAACCCTCACGCAATTGACGTTTTTCCCGATATACTGGTCGGCCTGATTGTAATAAGAACTCAACTCAACAAAGGCATTTCTTGCCTCAAAAGACATATCCGTCGACAGTGTGTTGTAAATTTCGTCGATGTAAGCCAGATCCTTCTGCCCCGGCTCAAGCGGCGCCCCGGTCAGGTTACTGAAGAAATAATGCTGCGGATCATTGGTCATCACCGTCAGCAAGTAACGGCGCATGTCCTCGCTGTTACCAAACAGTGCCCCGATCAGGCCGTCCACATTGGCATAAAAGAGAGGCGCTCTGCCGTTCAGGTACACATCGCGAGCCTTCAGCACCGTCACCGCAAAGGTCTGCGGCCAGCACCAATACAGGGTGTACACGTACTCCCGGTTCGCCTCGGCATTATCGATCTCGATTGAAAATGCCCCGTCCTCGATCCACTCAAGATACTGCGCCCCGCTAAGGCCCGGCTTGATCATGTAGAATCGAATATGGCCGTCAATAAAGCCATGCTCGATGCTGTCCTCCGGGATTTCGGAAAAACTGGTTTCCGACACCGCCATAGGGATCAGATCCAGGTTCATATCCAGTTTCACATCGCCGCTGTACTTCGGCACGATGCTGAAGCTAACCCGTCCGCTGGAGCCGGGCTCGATGGCCATTTCCTGTCGGTTGGCATTGGGATCTGTCCAGTCAACGGGCACATCGCTGTAATTGCCGATATTGCTGTCCGGGCTCAGCAGCCAGTTGATGGCCGCATATCCTGTACTCGTTTCCGAAAATGGGTTAGCGCCCAATCCCAGCTTGTACCAGAAACCCTTTTCGCCATCGGTGCCCAAAATGCGTTTCAGCACGTCATCATGGACACCCGCCGTGCCATAACTGCGCAGCTCCACGGCCCGGTCATCAAGACCGATGGTGATGCCCGTCGCCTGCATTTTCGAATTGTTGACAAACCAGGCCACAACAGCCACCACCAGGGAGGTCATGGCCACAAAAAGGATAAAGCAGGACCGCAGCAGTCTGGCTTTCTGCTTTTTCAGATCCGAGCCATTACCTTTCGTTCCTTTGTCCGATACCGCCGGCAGCGAACAGGCCTCGCCATATTCTGTTTGTTCCGTTTGAAGGGGTCTCTTATCTGTCAAGTGTCTTCTCCAAGTCCTCTATCAGGTGATATAAATTCCCGTTGTTCTCCACAACGAGAAAAAAATTCCGCATTCTACATAATTGTACCAAAAAAGCGCGCAGATTTCCTGTAAAATTTACGGAAAAAGGTATCAACATTTTGCCTTTTTCATTCCGGGCCTGTCTCCAACTCTATTTTAGATTTTTGGTAATATGACCATTTTTCTAAAATAGGACTTTCAGGTTTATCCACACGATCAAACGGGTAAACTCCGAAAGTCCTATTCTTTGAGTCTGATGTGACATCCTATGAAACCTTATCGTTGTATTGTGAACCCATTATCCAACGATAGCACCCGGGCCATTTTACATCACTGGCTGCCGGCCCATTTTCTGCCGGAAATACAGATACATCTTGCTGCTCATCTTGCCTTTGCAGAGCAGGATAATATGAGCAGGTCCGATAATATCAACTGGGGATTAGAAGCCGGTGCCAAGTTAGGTAAAAGCAAATTATACAACAAAGTCTGCTATGGCTATAAACATGATAGAAACGGACATCTTGTCATCAATGAAGATCAGGCAAAGAATGTACGTCTCATTTTCCGTTTGTACCTGGATGGTTACAGCATTCTTTCCATTATTAACGAAAAACCCACCCTGCATATTTACAAGGCGGGTTAAGACTATCATCAATCCTATTCGGATACTTTCATCATCTTTTTTGATATCCTCAAATACAATACAATATCCACAATAAGAGATATCACATCTGCAACAGGTTGTGCCCACACAAGACCTGTAAGTCCCAGCATTACCTGAAGTGCATTTGTCATAACATAAAATGCTCCAAACCTTAGATTTATTGAGACCACTCTCTCATTGATGAAATAAATAAATTTTACAGTACTTTTTTATTGTCTGCGCCAGGCGTTGTTACGATTACTTTTTCTGGTGTAATAACTAAGGCACCTTTCGCAGTTGCTGCGCCATTAAACATTTTCTCAACCATCGCCTTAAATGTATCAACAATTTCACCTGTTGTGAGATATTCAGCAGTACCTTTCACCTGGTATCCTTCCAAATTCTGTGTGTCATAGATGGAAATGGCGATTTTTCCTTCATTTACCTCAAGGTTCTTTAAAGTAGTTTCCAGAAACACATCTCCTACAAGTAGTTTTCCATCGGGTGTTACATCCTTAAATGCCACTGGAACTACATTCGGCTCGCCATTACTGCAAGTAGCAAGATCCCACATGCTCTTCTTTAATAGATTTACCACATTTTCATTCAACATAATTGTTACCTCCATCGGATTACTTTTGATGTCTCAATCATAAAAAAATAGCCCCCTGCAAACAAGATATTAGCGAATTTATAAGTTGCTCATAAATTTGTTAGTATGTTGGAAAATGATAGTGAATCTATTATTCTATAATACAGATTTACACAGGAGGCAAAAAACGGTGATAGCTTCTTTACACTACTGGGTTATATGGTCGTTTGCTCTTTTACACCTGGCCCTGGCAATATTCTTTCATTAAACACTACCAGCAAATATGGATGGAAAGACAGTCGGAAGTTGATTTTAGGTATATGTATAGGTTATGGCTTTGTACAGGCAATTTGTACGATCGCATTGTATGAATTGGACCATTATTTTGAAACCGCACTTTTTTATCTTAGATATATCGGCGGGTTTTACATGGTCTGGTTGGCTATTGTTAGCATCGGGTGATTTCAGCCAATAATCATCGGGCCAAAATCGCCAAAA
>JAUNDG010000008.1 GCA_030526195.1 Lachnospiraceae bacterium | reverse complement strand
TGTGGGTGTGGGTGTCGCTGTGGGCGTCGGTGTGGGTGTTTCAGAGGGGGTCGGAGTGGGCTCCGGTGTGATGGGAGCGGCCCCTAATCCGTCATAGTAGGCGGCATTGACACCTTCCGGCGCTGTGAAATGGCGCAGCGGCTGAGTGGAAGCAATCCGATTCATGACTTTGTTCCACAGAACCTTGTGATAATCCCGGTCGGCACCGCCCAGGTATTCGCCGTTGTCATAGCCGGCCCAGACACCACAGGTCAGGTAGGGGGTGTATCCCACAAACCAGACGTCATTGTAGCGGGAGGTGGTGCCGGTCTTGCCGGCCACCGGCATGCCGCAGGCAAGGCGGAGCGCTCCGCCGGTGCCGCAATTGACAACGTCCTGCATGGCCACCTGCAGCTGGTAGGCGGTTTCGGGCTTGATGGCCTCGTGAACCTCCGGTGTGTTCTCAAGCACGATATTGCCGTACTGATCCTCGATCCGTGTGTAGAAGATCGGCTTTGTGTAAACGCCGTTGTTGGCGATGGACGCGTAGGCAGCGGTCAGTTCCAGGTTGGTGACACCATAGTAGATACCGCCCAATGCCAGAGGCTGCAGGGCATCATGTTCTTCATCCAGTGTGGTGAAACCGAAGCGGAGCAGCTGCTCATAGCCGGTGTGGGGGCCGATGTCGGTGAGACATTTGACCGCCACTACGTTGACGGACTGGGCAATAGCCTGTCGGATGGTGATGGGCCCCATGTAATTATCCCCGGACCAGTCACGTACCGGACGGCCTGTGGCGTAATTGTAGGGTTCATCCACATAGGGGGTGCTCAGGTCCATGCCGAACCGATCGATGGCCGGGGCATAGGTGGACACTACCTTGAAGGTGGAGCCGGGCTGGCGCTTGGAATCTGTGGCCCGGTTCAGTGTCAGGGAGGCGGTCTTTTCGCCGCGGCCGCCCACCAGGGCTTTTACCTGGCCGGTGTGCTGATCCATGATGACCATGGAAGACTGGGGTTGAGGCGCGTAGCTGATACGCTCGGCCACAATCTCGTCATCCGGCCGGACAACGGCGGCCTTGTACTGGGCCAGTACATTTTCGATCTCCTCAGAAGAATTGAAGAGGAGATTAAACTCAGGATCCACATTTTCGCGGAACCATTTCCGCATCTGTTCCTTACTGAAATGCTGCAGCTCGCCGTTGCTGTGACGGACAGACAAGGCCCAGTCAAAGGTGAACTGCACGCCTGCCGGGAAGTTTTCTTCGTTGGTGTACTCCTCATCCATAATGGCCTGCATAGCCGGATCCTGTGTGGTGTAGATCCGCAGACCGCCGGAATACAGCATCTGATAAGCCTGCGTTTCAGAATAACCCTTTTCACGCATCAGGTCATCCTTTACCTGGCTGATGAGCTCATCCACGAAGTAGGAGTAGACGGTGTTGGTCTTGTTATTATTCTGGGAAATGGCGATCCGCTGATAAACCGGATCGGCCAGAGCTTCATTTTTTTCAGCTTCGGAGATGTAGCCCTGCTCGACCATCTTGGTCAGCACACGCTCCCGGCGCTCAGCATTTTCATCCGGATGCCGGATGGGATTGTAACGGCTGGGGTTCTGGGTAATGCCGGCGATGACAGCGCACTCGGACAATGTCAGCTCGGACACATCCTTGTTGAAATATTTCCGGGAAGCCGCCTGCACACCGTAGGTGCCGGCGCCAAGGTTGATGGTGTTGAGGTAGTTCTCCAGGATCAGGTTCTTGTTATCCAGCTTTTCCTCCAGAAGAACCGCCAGGTACTGTTCCTGGAACTTACGCTTCACCCGGTCCATCAGCGATTTTTCACTGGTCCAGGTGGTGAAGACATTGTTTTTGAGCAGCTGCTGGGTGATGGTGCTGGCCCCTTCCGTGAAACGGAAATTATTGGTCACACCCACGAAGAGGGCGCGGACGATACCCTGGGGATCGATGCCTTTGTGCTCGTAGAAGCGCTCGTCCTCGATGGCCACCACGGCATGCTGAAGATCCTCCGGGATTTTCTCCAGAGAGACGGCGGTCCGGTTGGAGTCGGAGGTGGTGAGCTTCTGCATCTGGTTGCCGTCGGTGTCATAGATAAAGGTGGCAAAACCGGTGGGCGCGAAATTGATATCGTCGATATCCGGCGCGTTGGCGATGATGCCGTGGACGGAGCCGATGGAGAGGGCCGTGATCACCACAACGGCGGCGACGGCCAGGAAGACAATGAGACGGATGGCCACCACTCCGAGGTGGGCGCCGGTATCCGCATGCTTCAGTTTTTCGATTTTTTTGTTTAAATGATATCTGTCGTAATTCATAGGCGTATTATACCATCTTCGGTTCCTCTGTAAAAGAGCCTGTCAGGCCACGGAAAATGGGGAATATTGCGAAAATGGCGTGCCTCATGCTATGATGACAGTACATAAGATGCCGCACCATGAACTGCAGCAAGCATACTCCCCGCTTCAAAGACGCAGAGTCTTAAGCGCGATCGCGCGTGGCTGCTTGACAAGTTCGAGAGCGGTCACTTCTTTCTGATGAAAATGATGTTTCTGACGGAAACTAACGGAGGACAGGATATGAAACGTTTAACAGCAGTGATTCTGATGAGTGCCATGCTCCTGGGGCTGACAGCCTGCGGCTCTTCAGGCGGCTCAGCTGCGGCCGAGACCGGCAGCGGTACGGAAGATAAACCGCTTCTTGTCGAAAATGTGGATGTGGGCGACTTTACGGTGGATGTGCCCGCCGGCTGGATGGGTCAGCTTCAGCAGGACATTTTCGCCGATCCCGATGACAACGGCGACTTCCCCATGAAGACGGACAGCTACGTGCTGGTCAAAGGCGGAGAAAATGACTGGGATTCACTGACCAAACCGTCCATCTACATTTACCTTTATGAAAACAGTCTGGCGGACCAGGCTGAGATGATCGTCTACTGGTACGATGAAGCGGAAGAGTTCAGTTTCACTGCGGAAAATGGTGATTGCATCGCCTATGAGGCCCGCACCGAGGATCTGGTGGAAGAAGGCTTTATGAATATTTACGACCTCGTTTTCATTGATGCCGGCAACGGCAAGGTGTTCCAGCTCAATATTCCGGTGGATGTGGCCGATATCGGCGGTGTGTCCCTGGAGGATGAGGACGTTCTGGCCATCATCAACAGTCTGAAAACGAAATGAGCAGCGGCCGGCTCGGACAGGCCAGATTATGAACTAAGGGTTTGAGAATTCATGAGTGAATCAAGAAAGACCATCGTGGGCACAGCGGTGGGCGAGATCGTGGAAAAGAAGTCACGGTTTATCGCCGAGCTGGCGCATGTGGAAAATGAAGCTGAGGCTGAAGCCTTCCTGGCGGCCCAGAAGAAGAAGTATTATGATGCCCGTCATCATTGTTCTGCCTTTGTGGTGGGATCAGATTTTGAGATTGTCCGGTCCAACGACGACGGTGAACCCGGCGGTTCTGCCGGCCGTCCCATGCTGACGGTGCTGCAGGGCGAGGAACTGCACGATGTGATCGCTGTGGTGACCCGTTATTTCGGCGGCACACTCCTTGGGGTGGGCGGTCTGATCCGGGCGTATTCCGGCGCCGTGAAGGCCGCTTTGGAAAATGCGGTGTATCGGGAGGTCCGCCAGGGGTTTCCGGTCAAGGTGACCGCCAATTACAACGATGACGGCAAGCTGAAGTATATGTTCCGCCAGCAGGAAATCCTGATCATGAACACGGTATACGGCGCAGATGTGGAAACCACCATCGTGCTGGACCCGGAAGCGGTCGACCGGGTGATGGCGGCGGTGACGGATCTGACAGCCGGACGGGCTGTGATGGAGAAAGGGGAGGCGATGGCCTACAGCCTGATCGAGGGCGAGGTCGTGCCGGAGTAACCACATAATTATATAGTCCGCGATCCATGGGCTTTATTAAACGTTGTGGGTAATACCCGCAGCCATGGACCGCCTCGCTCCCGCTTCGTCCCCCTCAGCCCTTTGGTCTTCGGGCTCCTCGGGCGAATGTCGCTGCGTCGGCCCACGGGGCGCGGGCTTTATGAACGTTATGGTGAGAACCCACGATCCATGAGTCGCGGGTTTCATAAACAAATAAAAAAGCGTATGAACTATGTCGGTTAGACAATGCTCATACGCTTTTTACTTACTTATTCAGGCTGCACACGATGTGGCAGTGCGGACCGTGAGTCGCGCACCCGCGGGCTTACATCTTGTCCGGTTCCGGATAATCAACGCCCTGAGTGTCCACAGTGACAGTGGCCATAGTCTGATCTTCGAAGGGACGATCATAGTGGTCACGGTCGGCATTGGCAATCTTATCGACCACTTCCATGCCTTCCAGAACCTTGCCGAAGGCGGCATATTCGCCATTCAGGTGCGGGGCATATTCATGCATGATGAAGAACTGAGAGCCGGCGCTGTTGGGCATCATGGTGCGGGCCATGGAAAGGACGCCTCTTTCGTGGCTGAGTGTGTTCTTAAAGCCGTTGGAGGAGAATTCACCGCGGATGGAGTAGCCCGGACCGCCTGAGCCTGTGCCCTTCGGGTCACCGCCCTGGATCATGAAGCCGGGGATGACGCGGTGGAAGATGACACCGTCATAGAAGCCTTTCTTGACAAGGCTGATGAAGTTGTTGACTGTGTTCGGGGCGATTTCCGGATAAAGCTCGGCTTTGATGACGCCGCCGTCAGCCATGGTGATGGTTACGATGGGATTGGACATAGTGGATGCCTCCTTTTTGGTGTTATGATCACGGGACTTTGTGCCGGGCGGGATAGAGAAGACCTTCGCCGGATGGCAGCCCCATTTTCTTAAAAAATGTAAACAGTATCATATCACAAGCCCGGTGCTTCGTCTATGTGTGACAGGCACTTGTGTGTCTGCCGTGCATAATCCCTCGGACCCATTGTTCCTGAAAAATCCCTGTGTTATACTGAAAGGGATTATGGAGGAAAATAGTTTGGAATACGTAAGCCATAGTTCGGAAGAGACAAAAGCCTTCGGTCGCAAGCTGGCCGAGGCGGCAAAAAAAGGAGAAGTCTACGCCCTGATCGGGAATCTGGGAGCCGGCAAAACGGTGCTGGCCAAGGGCTTTGCAGAGGGCATCGGCATCACAGAGGCCGTCAGCAGCCCCACATTTACGATCCTGCAGGAATATGACGAAGGCCGTTTGCCGTTTTATCATTTTGATGTGTACCGCATCGATGATCCGGTGGAAATGGATGAGATCGGCTTTGAGGATTATCTGGATGGCGACGGGGTCTGCCTGGTGGAATGGGCCGATGAGGTCCGGGAACTGATGCCCGCCGACACGATTCGTATTGAAATAGAAAGAGCGCCCGAGCTGGGGGATGATATCCGCATCATCACCGTGACGGGAAAGCAGGTTGAAGGATGAAGATTATTGCCCTTGAAAGCTCCGCACTGACGGCCTCAACCGCCATTGTGGACGAAAACAGCATGATCGCCGAATATACGGTGAATTATAAACAGCAGCACAGCAAGACCCTTTTGTCCATGCTGGATGAGATCTGCCGCATGGCGGATGTGAATCTGGCCGACATAGACGGTGTGGCCGTGGCCGCGGGGCCGGGGTCATTTACGGGTCTGCGCATCGGATCCGCCACAGCCAAAGGCATCGCCCTTGTGATCGATAAGCCGATCCTGGAGGTGCCCACTCTGATGGGGCTGGCGGCCAATATTGACGACGACCGGGCTCTCATTTGCCCGATCATGGATGCCCGCCGGGACCGTGTCTACAACGGGCTTTATGCTTATGAAAATAGGGCTCTCGTCACCATCACGGATCAGCGGGCCCTCACCGTGGCTGAGCTTTGCGAGGAACTCAATGCCCGGGCGGCAGCAGACCCCAAAGAGGCTGAGCGCTGCGTCATTTTCCTGGGAGACGGGATCGCCATTTACCGGGATGTGATCGAGGCATCCCTGACACGACCCTTCCGTTTTGCCCCGGGTCATCTGGCACGGCCCAGAGCCGGTGCTGTGGGGACCATCGGGCTTCAGATGCTGAAGGCGGGACAGACCGTGCCGGCGGATGATCATGTGCCGGTATATCTGCAGAAGTCCCAGGCTGAAAAGACCCGGGAAGAGAAGGAAGCGGCGAAGCTTTCCAAGACGGTGCTCGCCTGAGCATAAACCGAAGGACGGACAAGTTGCAAAGCGCACATCGTACCCTGTGGAGACTGCGGGTGTCTGCTTTTCCCCGGACGGCTTTGTGTTGCAGAGCATCCGGCTTGTGCGTTGCCCCTGATCTTACGGGGAAACCGTGATCCTGGGCGAGGTGTGACGAGATGTCGCAAGAATGATGAAAAAATAGAAAGAAAAGAAAGATGACCGATACGATCACCTTGCGGGACATGACCATGTTTGACATCATGGATGTCCTGGAAATCGAAGAGAAGACAGGCTCCGGGTCCGGCTGGACAGATACGGGGCTGCTGACTTATTTATTAAGAGATGACACATTGTTTTACGTGGCCACGGAGCCGGCAGCCGATGCAGACGATGCTGAGGCCGCGGCAGATGAGGCACTCGTATCCGCAGACAGCACAGAAACATCGGTTGATGAGTCTGCCGCTGACAGCATAGCGGCACCGGCTGATGAGTCTGCCGAAAATGAGGCTGTCGAAGGCTCTGCTGCTGAGGATGACGCGGCAGATGACGAACCGGCCGAGGTTATCGTGGGCTACGTGGGCCTTCTGATGGTGCCCTTTGAGGGGGATATCCTAAACATCGCTGTCCGGGAGGACAGACGGCGGCGAGGCATCGCCTCAAAGCTGATGGAGAAGGTGCTGCACGAGGCTTATTTTAACGGCGTGACGGATGTGCACCTTGAGGTGCGGGAGAGTAATGAGGCAGCGCTCAGGCTGTATGAAAAGTTCGGTTTTGTCCGGGACGGCCTCAGAAAGCGCTATTACACAAACCCCGTCGAAAATGCCGTGACTATGACACACAGACAAGGATAATATTAGCTATATGATTGATGTATGTTTACTGGGAAGCGGCGGTATGATGCCGCTGCCCCGGCGCCATCTGACATCGCTGATGATCAGACATAACGGCAGCAGTCTCCTGATCGACTGCGGTGAGGGGACACAGATCGCCATTCGGAAGAAGGGCTGGTCATTTAAAGATATTGACTGCATTCTGCTGACCCATTTTCATGCGGACCACATTGCCGGGCTGCCGGGCCTGTTTCTGACCATGGGCAATGCCGACCGGACCGAACCGGTGACGGTGATCGGGCCCAAGGGTGTGGAACGGGTCATTGCCGCGGTGCGGGTGATCGCGCCGGAGCTGCCCTTTGAGATCAACTGCCTGGCCATCGAGCAGCAGGAGGAAAGCTTCCAGGTGAAGGAACTGGTGGTGAACGCGTATCATGTGTTCCATCGGATCCCCTGCTACGGCTATTCCATTGAGCTGCCCCGTGCCGGTCGTTTTGATGCCGCCCGGGCCAAGGCTCAGGAGATTCCGCTGAAGTTCTGGAGTCGCCTGCAGAAGGGTGAGACTATTGAAGATGAAGGCCGTGTGTACACCCCGGACATGGTACTGGGCGAAACACGCAGAGGACTTAAGATCACCTATAACACTGACACCCGTCCCACGGATCTCATTGCCCGCTATGCGGAAGGGTCCGACCTCTTTATCTGCGAGGGGATGTACGGGGAAGCCGATAAGGTGGAAAATGCCCGGAAGTATCGGCATATGACCATGCAGGAGGCTGCCGTTTTAGGCCGGGACTGCCACGTAAAGGAAATGTGGCTCACCCATTACAGTCCCTCCTGTGCCCGTCCCGACTTTTTTGAGGACGAGATTCGGGCCATTTTCCCGGAAACGGTGATGGCCAGAGACGGCCAGTCGGCGGAACTGAATTTTGACGAAGAATAAATCCGAGGCGCTTCATGTTTGGTTTGTGACTCAGTGGATGAATCATGAAAAAACGTGATGACCTCAGGCAGAAATCAGGAAGAGAAAAGAAGCATTTATGAGTGAAATGAAGCCGGTTGACATTCTGGCAATCGAAAGCTCCTGCGATGAAACGGCTGCGGCGGTGGTCCGCAACGGCCGGGAGGTGCTGTCCAATGTCATTTATTCACAGATCGATATGCATACCGTGTACGGCGGTGTCGTGCCGGAGCTGGCCTCCCGGGCCCATATCGAAAAGATCAACCCCGTGGTGCGTCAGGCCCTGAAGGATGCGGGGAAGACCCTTGAGGAGATCGATGCGATCGCGGTGACCTCCGGGCCGGGCCTGGTGGGGGCCCTCCTGGTGGGTGTGGCGGAAGCCAAGGCTATTGCCTGGGCTGCGAAAAAGCCGCTCATCGGTGTGCACCACATTGAGGGTCATATCTGTGCCAATTATATTGAACATCCGGAACTGAAGAGCCCGTACCTGGGCCTGGTCATTTCCGGCGGTCATACCCATATGTTCATCGCGGAGGAGGCGACGAAATTTAAGATCCTCGGCCGGACGGTGGACGATGCGGCAGGTGAGGCCTTTGACAAGGTGGCCAGAGCCATCGGCCTGGGTTACCCCGGGGGGCCGAAGATCGACCGCATCGCCAAAGAAGGCAATCCGGAAGCCATCCCATTTCCGCAGGCCCATGTGAGCGGCTCTGAGTATGACTTCAGTTTCAGCGGTTTGAAGTCCGCGGTGCTCAATTATCTGAACCATGCGGAAATGAAAGGGGAGACGGTGAACAAGGCCGATCTGGCGGCCTCTTTCCAGAAATCCGTGGTGGATGTGCTTTGCAGCCGGGCGGTCAGCGCGGCGAAGGCCCACGGCCTGAAACAGGTGGCAATCGCCGGCGGCGTGTCGGCCAACAGTGCCTTAAGAGCCGGGATGCAGGCAGCCTGCGACAAAGCCGGACTTGAGCTCTTTATGCCCTCACCGATCTACTGCACGGATAATGCGGTGATGATCGGGGCAGCGGCATATTTTGAATATGAGAAACAGCATTTTGCAGGATGGGATCTCAACGCAGTCCCGAACCTGAGATTAGGAGAGCACTCATGAAGAATATCGCCATCGTCCTGGCAGCCGGCCAGGGAACACGCATGAAAACCCTTATTCCCAAGCAGTTTCTGAACATCGGCAACGAGCCCATGATGATGAAGAGCCTCCGGGTCTTTGACAAGAGCGACATCATTGATGAGATCGTGCTGGTCACCGGTGAAGACTATGTGGATGTGTGCCGGAAGAAGATCAAAAAGAGCGATATCCACAAGGTGAAGAAGATCGTGGTGGGCGGCGATTCTCGCTATGCCTCTGTTTACGAGGGATTGAAGGTCTGCGATAACTGCCGCTATGTCTTCATTCATGACAGTGCCCGTCCCTATGTGACAAAGGACATCATCAAGCGCGCCTTTGAGGCTGTGAAGAAAAACCCGGCGGTGGCCGTAGGCATGCCCTCCAAGGATACGGTGAAGATCGTGGACGACGAGGGCTTTGTGGCCGCCACACCCATCCGCGATAAGGTTTGGACCATCCAGACACCGCAGACTTTCCGTTATGAACTGATCCGGGAAGCCTATGACAAGCTGATGGCTGAGAACAACATGGAGGGCATCACGGACGATGCCATGGTGGTAGAGCGCGCCGGCATGGGTAAAGTCATGCTGGTGGAAGGTTCCTACGACAATATCAAGATCACCACACCGGACGACCTTGAACTTGATGACAAGTCCCGAAAAGATAAAAAGGATAAGGACAAGAAGAAGGACAAGGACAAAAAGAAAGATAAGAAGAAAGACTAAAATAATGCTTGCGTTTCCCGAATGCGTTTGCTATAATAATGCTTGCGTTTGAGAAATGCATATGGAGAGGTACCGAAGTGGTCATAACGGGGCGGTCTTGAAAACCGTTTGTCGGCAACGGCGCATGGGTTCGAATCCCATCCTCTCCGCTTTGAACCCCCCGCAGGAATGCGGGGGATTTTTTGTATCCGGATAATTCAGATGAAGATTCATGGCGACATGGAAAGCTTCATCCGGTGAACGCCTCACACTAAGATGCGTGAAAACGAATCGAGGTGGTGCCGGCGGGAGAGTCGGAGGAAAAACATGATTTTCGAGGACATTAAGAATTATTTATTTTCGGTCAAACCCTTGCTGACCCTGGGGACCATTGCTTTCGGGCTGGTTTTCTGGCACTTTTTTAAGCGCCTCATGAACCGACGCTTTGAGAAGATGGACCATCGGCCGGTGCTGCAGCAGTACAGCCGCACTCTGATGACGATTATCAAAGCCGTGTGCTTTTTCATTCTGTTCATCGCTGTGCTCCAGGTAAATGGCGTCCAGGTCTCATCTCTGGTAGCCGGCCTTGGCATCACCAGTATCATCGTGGGCTACGGTCTGCAGGATGTGATCAATGACTGGCTCATGGGTCTCTTCATCATTTTTGAAAACTTCTTTATGGTGGGGGATTATATCCAGGTGGATGACGTTGTGGGTCAGGTGCAGAAGATATCCCTGAAGTGCACAAAGATCCTGGATATCAACAATGGTGCTGTCGTGACCATCAACAATCGTCATCTGCAGAAGGTGGCGGTCATCTCGGATTTTGTGCTTCTGAGTGTGCCGATTCCCTATGATCTTACTGTGAAAGCCATGAATGACCTGCTGGCCGCCATCGAAAAGGGGCTCAAGGCCCTTGACCGGGTGGCAGATGTGAAGATGATGGGCATTCAGGAGTTCGGCGATTCCCAGATTCCTTATCGGGTCAAGCTTTTCCTTCATGACAAAAATGACGGTCCTCAGGCCCGCCGGGATGCGCTGACCCTGATCCACCGGATCTTTGAAGAGCATCAGGTCGAGATTCCGTACAACCAGCTGGATGTTCACATCAAAAATGACGGTCAGGAAAACTGATAGCAGAAATGAGCATTTTTATGCGTGGTTTTTGATAATCAATCAAAAGTGCGCATTTGAATGCTCTTTTTTTGTGTTTTTTTACAATTAAATCAGGGAGAATCGCCATTTATAACCAAAAGTAAGAAAAAATGAGCGCGCACTATTGACTGATTGTGCGCACTTTTGGTATAGTGCACTTGCGTTAAGAAAATAATTATTTTTGCAGTGGTGACGACCACAAGGAGCACGATATGTTAACACACGAACGCAGAGAACAGATACTCGGCCTGCTGAATAAAAACGGCACCGTGTCAGTAACGGAACTGGCCATCATGTTTGAAACCAGCGAGAGCACCATCCGCCGCGATCTGGCGGCCCTGTCAGATCTGGGGAAGCTCAACAAGGTTTACGGCGGGGCCACAGCCCTGTCGGAGGAATTCGGTAAGACCGAAGACCGCATGGAGGCTAAAACCCTCAAAAACGTGGATGAGAAAATGAAGATCGCGCAGTACGCGGTGTCCCTCATCAATGACGATGATTCTGTTTTCATTGATGCCGGCTCCACCACCTACCTGATGACGACCATCATCGACAATTGCCGGGCCAGTTTTGTCACGAACGGCATTGCTCATGCCAAAGAACTGGCCGCCAGAGGCTGCCGCGTCTTTGTTCTCGGCGGTGAGTTAAAGGAGAGTACCGGGGCGATCAAAGGCCTGA
Organism: Lachnospiraceae bacterium; assembly: GCA_030526195.1. Classification (GTDB taxonomy): domain Bacteria; phylum Bacillota; class Clostridia; order Lachnospirales; family Lachnospiraceae; genus Chordicoccus. Next base: position 104,566 of record JAUNDG010000008.1, on the reverse strand, counting down.
TGGCTTCCGAAAATCTCCAAAGCTACAACTTTTCCAAAGCCTTTATCGGGGCGAACGGCGTCAGCGTGAAGCAGGGCTTTACAACACCGGATCCGGATGAAGCCATGCTGAAGGCCGCGGCCATCAAACGAAGCTTTGTGTCCTATGTGCTGTGCGACAGAACAAAGTTCAACAAAGTTTTCGCGGTTTCCTTCGGGAAGCTGGATGCCGCCGCCATCGTCACCGATCGATGCGAGGATGAGATGATCTTAGAAAATGCACTTGTAAAAGAGGTGAACTGATTTGGTATATACGATTACATTGAACCCGGCTTTAGATTATGTGATGTACGTGGATAAGCTCCGCTTTGACGACATCAACCGGGCGACCAAAGAAGCCATTTTTTACGGCGGAAAAGGCATCAATGTGTCCGTGATTCTTACCAGACTGGGAATTGACAACGCCGCCATGGGCTTTGTCGGAGGTTTTACGGGCCGGAAGCTGGAGGACATGCTGAAGGCTGACAACATTGTCTGTGATTTCGACTATCTCGAAACAGGCAACACCCGGATCAACGTGAAGGTCAAGGCGGGAGACGAGCTGGACATCAATGCCAACGGTCCCGACATCAGTTCGACAGACATTGACCATCTGTTGAAAAAGATCGACAGGATCCGTGAAGGGGATTATCTGGTGCTGGCCGGTTCCATACCGAAAAATCTGCCGGAGGACATTTACGAAAGAATCCTGCAGAAACTGGAAGGACGCGGTGTTCACTGCATCGTGGATGCCACCGGAGATCTGCTGCTCAATGTGCTGAAGTACAGACCCTTCCTCATCAAGCCGAATCATCACGAACTGGGTGATCTCTTCGGTGTGGAAACGGACACGACGGAAAAAATCGTCACTTATGCCCGGAAACTCCAGGAGATGGGCGCGCGCAACGTCCTGATCTCATGGGCCGAAAAGGGCGCCGTTCTGGTGGACGAAGAGGGACAGGTACACACCATCGGCAACGCACCAGGGACACTGGTCAACAGTGTGGGCTGCGGTGACAGTATGGTGGCCGGTTTTGTGGCCGGTTATCTGGAAAAACACGATTACGGCTATGCCTTAAGACTGGGCACAGCCTGCGGAAATGCCACGGCATTTTCACCGGAGCTGGCTACGAAAGAGGAAATCGAAGCCGCTCTGGCCATGAATGTATAAAACAGGAAAGCTATTTTTCAAAAGTCATACCCGTTCCGGTAAGGGGGATGGGAGATGACACTGACTGGGAGGACGATATGAGAATTATCGACTTGTTAAAAAAGGAAGCCATCGCGCTTCACGCATCCCTTGAGACCAAGGAAGTCGCTATCGACAAAATGACCGCGCTGCATGAAGCGGCCGGCAATCTGACTGACATCAACGTTTACAAAGAAGCCATTCTCGCCAGAGAAGCACAGGGCTCCACAGCCGTCGGTGAAGGCATCGCCGTTCCCCACGCTAAGACAGACAGCGTGAAGGTGCCGGGTCTTGCCGCTGTCACAGTGGATAAGGGCATTGCCTGGGGCGCTCCGGACGGCAAGGATTCAGACCTGCTTTTCATGATCGCAGCCCCGATGGACGGTGATCTTCATCTTGAGATCCTGTCCCGTCTGATGGTCATGCTGATGGAACCGGAATTCTGCACAGCTCTGCGCGCGGCTAAGACAGTTGACGAATTCCTGGCTGTCATCGATGCCAAGGAAGCTGAGAAATATCCGGAAGAAGCCGCCGAGGCCAAGGCTGCTGTTGTCGAAAATGACGGTTATCGCATCCTGGCTGTCACAGCCTGCCCCACCGGTATCGCCCATACCTATATGGCTGCCGAAGCTCTGGAAAAAGCCGGCGCTGCCATGGGTCTTAAGCTGAAAGTCGAAACAAACGGTTCCGGCGGTGCCAAGAATGTCCTCACAAAGGCTGAGATCGCAGCCGCTGACGGCATCATCATTGCTGCCGACAAGAATGTGGACATGGCTCGTTTTGATGGTAAGATGGTGGTGAAGACCTCTGTCTCCAACGGCATTCACAAGCCGGAAGAACTGATTCAGAAGATCGTTGACGGCAAGGCTCCGGTCTACCACGCCGATGCTTCCGAAAAAGAAGCTTCTTATGATGACGAAAAGGAAAGCTTCGGTCATCAGCTCTACAAGCATCTGATGAACGGCGTCAGCCACATGCTGCCCTTCGTTGTGGGCGGCGGTGTGCTCATCGCCCTGGGCTTCCTCATCGATACCTTCGCCGGTAATGCCGATGTGGGCGGTACCTTCGGTTTCACTCATCCGGTGGCCGCTGTTGTCTTCTGGATCGGTAAAGCCGCTTTCGCCCTGATGCTCCCGATCCTGTCCGCTTACATTGCGCAGTCCATCGCAGATCGTCCCGGTCTTCTGCCCGGTATGGTGGGTGGTGTGTTCGCCTCCAGCGGTTACACCCTGGCCACACTGGCTTCTGACGGTCTGGCAGGCGACGGCAACGCCGTGTCCGGTTTCCTTGGCGCTCTGTTCGCCGGTTTCCTGGCCGGTCTTCTGGTCAACGCCCTGAAGAAGCTCTTTGCCTGGCTGCCCAAGTCCATGGACGGCATCAAGCCGGTCTTCATTTATCCGCTTTTCGGCACACTGCTGATGGGTCTTATCATGGCTATGGTCAACCCCTTCATCGGTATGCTGAACATGGCTCTGTCCAACGGTCTGGCTTCTCTTGGTGACAGCAGCAAGCTCCTGCTTTGCATCGTGCTGGCTGCCATGATGGCCATCGACATGGGCGGCCCCTTCAACAAAGCCGCTTACGTCTTCGGTACAGCCGCCATCGCTGACGGCAACACCTGGATCATGGCCGCTGTTATGATCGGCGGTATGGTTCCGCCCATCGCCCTGGCTCTGTCCACCACCTTCAATAAGAAGAAATGGACAAACGAAGAAATCAAATCTGGTCCGGTAAACTACCTGATGGGCCTTTGCTTCATCACAGAAGGCGCCATTCCGTACGCCGCTGCCGACCCGATCCGTGTCATCCCCAGCTGCATGGTGGGTTCAGCCGTTGCCGGCGCCCTGACAGCCCTCTTTAACGTGGCCTGCCCGGCACCCCACGGCGGTATCTTCACCTTCATCGTCTGCAGCAACCCGCTGCTTTATGTGGTAGCCCTCATCGGCGGTGCGATCGCCGGTGCTCTGATGCTGGCCATCCTGAAGAAAAACCGTCAGGCATAAGACGCATCATTTTCATAAACCAGAACTGTCCGCCTCCGGGAGCCCCATTTTCGAAAATGAGTCTGCGGGGCCCGGAGGGGCAGTACCAAAAACCCAAAAGGAGAAAACACTATGGTATCCAAAGCATTTACAATCAAAAACAAAACCGGTCTTCACATGAGAACAGCGAACGCTTTCGTCACAGCTGTGTCTAAATTCGATTCAGACGTCAACATCGTATTCAACGGCAAAACCATCAACGGCAAGAGCATCATGAATGTCATGGCTGCCTGCATCAAGTGCGGTCATGAGATCACAGTGGAATGCAGTGGCAGCGACGAAAATGCTGCTCTGGAAGCTGCTGCGGCTCTGATCGAGGACGGTTTCGGCGAAGAATAATTCCAGATAATTGAGAGATAGTCAGGAGCGGACAAGGCTATGTTAAAAGGCATCGGGGCTTCTTCCGGCTACGGCATCGGAAAAGCCGTTATCATCAAAGATATCAATACGGATTACTCTGCTGTGAAATTTGCAGGTGCGGAGGAAGAGAAGGCAAGACTCCATCAGGCAGTGGCTGATTTCCTTGAGGAAACTAATCAGCTGATCGCCGAGGTCAAGGCATCCGCCGGCGACCATGAGGCGGAAATCCTGGAGGGCCATGTGGCTATGCTCAATGACCCCTTCATGCTGTCCCAGATGGAAGATATCATCACCGGCGGCGTCGTGGCAGAAGGAGCAGTGGATCAGGTCTGCTCCATGTTCATCGACATGTTCTCCTCCGTCGATGATGAACTGACCCGGCAGCGGGCCTCCGACATCAAGGACATCAAGGAAAGCCTTCTGCGGATCCTGCTGCATGCCGAAACCGTGGACATTGCCGGTGTGCCGGCAGGCTCCATCCTGATCGCCAAGGACTTTACCCCGTCCATGACTTCCCAGATCAAGAAAGATAATGTGGCGGCCATCATCACCGAGATCGGCGGTGTCACCAGCCACAGCGCCATTTTAGCCCGGGCCATGGGCATTCCTGCGGTGCTGTCTGTGCTCAATGTGACCGACATCATCACCGACGGCGAAGCGCTCATCGTGGACGGTTTCAAGGGTAAGGTCATGCAGAACCCCTCTGAAGAGGAGGTGCGGGAGTACGAAGAAAAGAAGGCTGTTTACCTGGCTGAAAAGGAAAGCCTGAACGAGTACTTCGGCAAGACCACCATGACAAAATCCGGCGTGGTGAAAAAGGTTTACGGCAACATCGGCAAGGCCGAGGATGCCCAGAACGTGCTGCAGAACGGCGGCGAAGGCATCGGCCTTTTCCGGACGGAATTCCTGTTCATGGATCGTGATCACGAGCCCACAGAGCAGGAGCAGTTTGAGGCTTACTCAACCGTGGCCAAGGCCATGGACGGCAAGGAGGTCATCATCCGGACCCTGGATATCGGCGGTGACAAGGCCATCGATTATCTCAACATCACAAAGGAAGATAACCCCTTCATGGGCCATCGGGCCATCCGGTATTGCCTCAGCAATCCGGACCTGTTCAAAAAACAGCTGCGGGCCATCCTGCGGGCGGCCCAGTTCGGCGATATCAAGATCATGCTGCCGCTGGTTACCACCCTGGAAGAGGTGCGTGAGGCCAAGGCGCTCATCAAAGCCTGCGAGGCTGAGCTTGAGGCAGAAGAGCTGCGCTATCGGTCCGTCGACCTGGGTGTCATGATCGAAACACCCGCCGCAGCCCTTATCAGCGATCTGCTGGCACAGGAGGTGTCGTTCTTCTCCATCGGCACCAACGACCTGACCGGTTACACCATGGCCGCCGATCGCGGTAACCCCCACGTGGCCAATCTCTACGATGCCATGCAGCCCTCAGTGCTCCGGGCCATCGAGATGACCATCAAGAATGCCAAATCAGCCGGCATCATGGTCGGCATGTGCGGCGAAGCCGCTGCGGATGAACGCATGATCCCCATGCTCATCGAGTGGGGCCTGGACGAATTCTCCGTCACCCCCACCAACATTCTGCAGACTCGCAAGCTCATTTGCGAAAATGAGTAAGCCTCAGGCAGAACATGTCAAAAATGCTTACTAAATCCGGTTTTGGATACCGGTTTTATCCAAACAGAGCCCTGAAATGGGCAAGCGAAACCCCCGCCGAGTGGCGGGGGTTTTGTTATGGATCAGGTTATGTCGACGTGCCTAAGTCTCTCAACAGATGGACGAAAGCTGTTTACCTGCAACAAATCACACGGCTGTATCGATCAGGAACAGCCTGATTGACACAGGATATCGAGGATGATATTTTGAAGAAAATAAACGGACAGGTGTTTATGCTCGTGTGCCTGTTCGTTCCGAATCAATATGCCGATTGTCAGATGTCAACATAGGATATGGAGGATCATCAGATGAAAAGAATGATAAGCATCATAAGCATCATAAGCTGTCTTTGGGCTGCCCTCATACTGACAGGTTGCGGTCGTTCAACCGGCCCCAAACTTCTCGACTCAGCTTCGCCGGAGACCAGTGCCATGGCCTTCTATTGTTTTGACGGGCAAAACACCACCATCAAATGGCTTTTTGACACAGATCAGGAAAAGGCTATTATCAGGGAAATCAACGCGTTGCCCCTCAAAGAGGCAGATGCCGATCGTCTGGCAGAAATGACAATCCCCACTTACGGTCTTGAGATTTCTGACAAAGACGGCTTTGCCGTTTGGCTGACCTACAGCCGTGGGTTGTGGCTCCTTAAGGATGGGACTGTCTACGAGGGCACTTTCGATTTTCCGGCCCTGTATAACAGCATATCGGACACGGACATGGAGGTGAGACAGGGCGGTGCTTCCATGCTGAATGCCTCATATCTGGCCGTCTATGATAACCGTTACCTGGAAGCTGCCGAAGAACCCATGCCTTCTTCAGAAAATGGTGTCACATTGTCCATTAAAGCTGTGGCGGATAACATCGTGACTATTGCTTTCGAAAATGAGTCTGATGAAGACTTCTGGTTTGGTCATTATTTCTCTCTTCAGAAGGAAATGGATGGACGCTGGTATACACTGCCGGTCCGGGCATCAAACTATGGTTTTACGGAGGAAGCGTTGTTGGTAGCGCCGCATGAAACTGTGGAGGATGCCTGTCCCCTTGAAATGTACGGTGCCTTAGACCCCGGGAATTATCGCATTGTGAAGGAAGGACTGGCGGCTCCGTTTGTCATAGAAGAACAGTAATGAAAACTAATACGAAAGAAGCACAGCCACGGGGCTGTGCTTCTTTCATATCTATATGTGTTTAGCGTTTGGCTTCTTTTTCCTGGCGCCGTTTGTCATTGATGATCTTCACATGTTCATCGGTGATCACTGTCACATCATTGTCCCTGGCCCAGGCGATGCAGCCGTTCAGAACGGTTTTGAGGAAGGGGCGGGGCACCTTCACAAAGTTGAGCAGGGCTTCGTCAGTGAAACGAATGGTGTCATCGCAGCGATCGGCGGCATAGCGGATAGACGCCAGATCCACTTCCTTTGGCGCCGGAATCGGTTCAGCCACCGGCTTCTTAAACCGCGGGAAGGGGGTATACCAGAAGTTGGTGGAATCGCGATAACCGTAATCCACCGGCACCGGCGGGAAACTGTTCTTGTCCACACCGTTGACGATGGCATTGTAATACCGTTCCTTCATCAGGATCTTGTCGATATACAAGACAAAATGAGCCCCGTACTTGGATGTGATGCCGTTGAAATCATTGTAGGGACCGGGATGGCCGTCATCGATATCTTCAACTGAGAAACGATCCGCATGTTCGAGAGAACTGGCCCAGGTGCATTCAAAGACCTGGAAGGCTTCCGCGATCACCTGAGGACGATCGGCATCTTCGGGGCCGGCCAGACCATTTTCCATGGTGAAAAGATTGGTCTGCATTTTTTCTTCAGAAGGACCGGGGAAGCCGAAACGCACCGCTTCTTTGAAGTATTTTTTGTCATCGGGAATGAAATTGATGGCACATTTTCCTCTCATGAGAATATTGCGGGCGGTGTTAGAGGTGTTGCGGCATTCCAGCAGCATGGCGTAGCGCTCTTTTCCGGCGATGTAGTAGGGGAAGCAGAGGGAGTAGCTGCCGATGTTGAGGCTCCCGTCCGGATTGACGGTGCTGATGCAGACGGTGGGCATCGGGAAAAAGGCCGATGTCTGATAGAAATTATCCACGACGCGCAGATCTTTAAATGAACTCATGGGGATTCCTCCGTATGATATATTATCCTTCACATATTCTGTGGCGGATCACGGGCAAGGAGGGCGGAAACATTGTGCCCTGCCGGTATTGCGCGTGGCCGCTTTGCCCTGCCTGGTTACAGATTACAAAAAGCATACCATATTTTAGAGAAAAAATGAGAGAAATATGGGCAAAAAGGTGTCTGATTCGGTAAAATGGAGGGCATGAGGTGTCAGGCAGATGGCGTACGATAGGACGGCTTATCTGTCGGCCATTAATTTAGTAATATAAGGACTTTGTCCGGAAATGAGGCTTTTACATGAGAATTGATGAAGAAAAACTGAAGGAAATCACGGTGTCGTCTGAGGAGGTTTTCAGCGGCCGTATGCTGCATGTGTTCAATGATAAGATCCGTCTTCTGAACGGTCACGAATCCACCCGGGAGCTGATTCGTCACGTGGGGGCTTCCTGCGTGGTGCCGGTAACGGATGACGGCCGGGTCATTGTGGAGCGTCAGTATCGCTATCCCTTTGACGCGGTGATGACGGAGATTCCGGCAGGCAAACTGGACAGCAAGGCTGAGGATCCGCTGGAAGCGGCCAAGCGCGAGCTGCGGGAGGAGACAGGGTATTCGGCTGACCACTGGCAGGATCTGGGGGCTTTTTATCCCACCGTTGCCTACAGCGATGAGATCATCTACACCTATCTGGCCACCGGTCTGCATAAGGGGGAACAGAATCTGGATGATGATGAATTCCTCAATGTGGAACTGGTGCCGCTTAAGGAACTGGTTGAGGATGTGATGAACGGGAAGATCGCTGACGGTAAAACACAGACAGCCATTTTGAAGGCTGCCCGGGTACTGGGCATCTGATCCTTCAATAAGCGGCTCATCGTGAGATGGCACTGATCTCATAATCATAATGTACCTTAGAGGGCTGTTGCACGAATGTAAAGCGTGAGACAGCCCCATTTTTACGCTCAAAAATCTTGGGGTGTTATCGTGGTTATCAGTTTACACGCGGGTATAAATGGGTATAATGGGTATAAGAGGCGATAAGTTTATACTCTGTTCAGAGTCAGGTGAAAGGAGAGTATTATGGCAGATCATGATATGCTGAGCCGTTTAATGGCCATACAAAAGCAGATAGCGACATTGCCGCCCGGATCTTTGACGAAGAAAAGGGTTAACGGCAAAGACTACTATTATCATCGTGTCACGGTGGATAAGAAAAGGCACGAAATGTATGTCCGGGAAGAGGAGATGCCTTATCTTGCCGAACAGATTGACAAACGGAAGCAGCTGGAGAAGGCTCTCAAATCGTTGAAAAAAAAAGCATTGCAGGCCGGTGTAGCCGTCAGTGGTCATAACCTGGAGGAAAGGCCGGCTATTGTTTCAACGCTTGTGTCTGATCAGATGTCTCTGTCAGAGATGTTTTCCCTCAATATGCTCACCGGGGAGGCTTTGCGTTCATTTGCAGCACCGGTGCGTCATTATAAAAAAAGAGCCTGCTTTGATCAGCTGTGCACTTATATCCGGGATGAGAGTGATGAGAAGGTTTTTGTGCTTTACGGCCTCCGCCGAACAGGCAAGACAACGATGATCCGCCAGATTCTGAATGATATGACGGATGCAGAACTATCAAGAACGGCCTTTATTCAGCTGACAGCGCGGGATACGTTGGCTGATGTGAACCGGGTATTAAAATATCTGGCAGCCGCTCACTATGGTTGGGTTTTCCTGGATGAAGTGACTTTGATGGGGGATTTTATAGAGGGAGCGGCCCTCTTTTCGGATATCTTTGCGGCCTGCGGGATGAAAGTCGTTTTGTCCGGGACAGATTCACTGGGCTTCCTTTTTGCAGAGGATGAACAGCTTTATGATCGATGTCGGCTGTTGCATACCACATTCATTGCCTATCGTGAGTTTGAAAATGTCCTCGGGATAAAAGGAATTGATGAGTATATCCGTTATGGTGGCACCATGAGCCTTGGCGGTGTTCATTATAATGAAACCTCCACATTTGCCGATAAAGATAAGGCGGATGCCTATGTGGACAGTGCGGTGGCCCGGAATATTCAGCATTCTTTAAAGTGTTACCAGTACGGCGGTCATTTTCGCGGTCTGCAGGACCTGTATGAAGCCGGAGAACTGACAAGTGTGATCAATCGCGTGGTCGAGGATCTCAATCATCGTTTCGCACTGGAGGTGCTGACACGCACCTTTCGTTCTCATGATCTGGTCTTAAGTGCAGCCAATCTTCGTCGTGATCGTCAACAGCCGCAGGATATTCTTGACCGGGTTGATGCTACGAAAGTAACGGAAACACTGCGTCATTTCCTTGATATTCGGAATCCCGGCGAAAGAGTGGTGGCGTTGAATGATGGCCATGTTAGAGAGATAAAAACCTATCTGGATCTTTTGGAACTGACTTACAAGATTCCGATCGAGAGTCTGCCTGATGTGGCGCGTGTGGGTACGCGCATGGTGATCACGCAGCCGGGCCTTCGGTATGCACAGGCTGATGCGCTGATTCGGAGTCTGTTGCTTGATGAAACATTCAGCGCTCTGTCGTTTGATGAGCGACGTTTCGTAAAAGAGCGAATAATCAGCGAGATCAAGGGGCGGATGATGGAGGATATCGTGCTTCTGGAAACCACAAAAGCAGAGCCTCGGAAGCGAGTTTTTGTGCTTCAGTTTCCGGTGAGCGAATTTGATATGGTGGTGGCGGATGATGAAAATGGAACCTGTTCGCTCTATGAAATCAAGCATAGCCGGGAAATGGCGCCGGAGCAGAGACGTCATCTCGAAAATGAGGAAAAATGCGCTTTGACAGAGCACCGCTTTGGAACGATCACGGGACGCTATGTGCTGTATCGCGGTGATGAAACGGAGGTGGATGGTATTCGGTATCTGAATGTCGAAGAATACTTGAAGAGCCTGTCGCATAGCTGACACCGTGGCTTTCGGTATGGTGCGTATCGGCTTTCCGTGATTGCGTTATTCATTCATAAAGGACAGCATGAATGATTGTCCGTTAGCATAAAGAACACCCGCCTGTTAGTCAATAAGACGCAGGCGGGTGTTTATTTCAGAGGGGAGATGCGGGGGCCACAGAGCAGCCGGTGATCACCAGTTCATCCGGTGACACAGCGCAGCTGAGGAAAAGGACCTTCACACCACGGTCTTTGGCTTTTGCGAGAGCTTCTCCGAAGGCGGGATGGGTGACCATATTGGGTCTTACCTCTGTGATACCGGGCATGGCGATAACAAAGGCGAGGTATGTTTCATAGCCGTCATCGATGGCAGCGACCAGTTCGTTGAGATGCTTGATACCGCGCTCCGTGGGGGCATCGGGGAAATAGCCGATGCCGTCAATTTCCAGAGTGCAGCCTTTGACTTCGATGAGGATGCGACGGTCACTCCGTGTGAGATAAAAGTCCACCCGGGAATCGCCGTAGGTGTATTCGGGTTTCAGAAGATCGCCGTCAGTAGCCTGGCCGAAGAGGGAAGTATCGCTTTCCAGGTATTCTTTCACGACCACGTTGGAGGCCTGGCTGTCAATATTGACCCAGCCGAGACCTTCCTTATAAACACTGATGAGGTCATAGGCTGTTTTGCGGGCCGGATTGTCAGCTTTGGCATAGACCAGGCCCACCCGGGCACCGGGGAGCAGGAGTTCCCGGCAGCGGCCGGTATTTTTTACATGGACAGTTTCTTCGCGGCCGTCGATGGTGACTTTGGCGATGAATCGATTGGGGCGTGAGAGAAAGACTCCCTCGCAGTAATTAGGATATTTCATAAGTGTGATAGAGCGATAATCGATGAATGACCGTTGCCGGCCACATCATTTTCATAAGGTGGCTGCGGTTCACGAACAAGTAACGAAGTGGACATCGTGCCCTGCGGGTATTGCGAGTGTCCGCTTTACGCGGGGGATCTGAAGTTCAGCTTCAGGCCGTCAGGTCCGGGGCTTGCCACAGGTCTGGCCCTCCACGAAGGTGGTGGGAATGGTCTGGTGGCAGTTTTCCGGTGTGGGATGGACCAGGGAATCGAAGATGGCCTGAGCCAGCGTGTCAATATCCTGGCGGATGGTGGTGATGACCACACTGGTGAGATCCTCCGCGATCTTATCAAAGCCGATAACCGAAAGATCTTCCGGTACTGAAATCTTCAGGCGGAAGGCTTCGTTCATCAGGCCCAGGGCCACCATATCGTTGGCGCAGATGACAGCGGTAGGCGGATCCGGCAGGTTATGGAAGGCTCGGATGGCCGCCTGACCCAGGCGCGGGGTGAGTCCAAGGTTAAGTGAGAAGACATAGTCCTCTCGCACAGGAATGCCATGAGCGGCAAGTCCGTCGAGGTAAGCTTCACGGCGCATTTTGACAGACTGAAAGTCATTGGCAGTTCCGACAAAGCCGATACGGCGATGCCCCAGATCATAGAGATAATCCACCGCCTCACGAACGCCCTGATAGTTTTCGGATGCAATGGTGCGGGCACCCGGTGTGTCGTCACGACGGTCGAGGATAACGGAGGGCATGGGCAGGTTACTGTAAAGATCGGTGGTGAGACCTTCGGTGATGATGAGCCCTTCGCAGCGTTTGGCCAGACAGGATTTCAGATAGGCCGCTTCGACCTCGGGATCGTTGGCTGTATCACAGATGAGCAGGGTGTACTGATTGCGCAGGCAGATTCGGTTGAGCGCCTGGGTCAGCTGGGTGTAGAAGGGGTTATGGATATCGAAGACGAAGACCGCCAGAGTGCGGGATGAGCCGCTGATGATCTGGCTGACGGCGTCGTTAGGGATATAACCTTTCTCATCAATGATGGCTCTGACCCGGGCAATGGTGTCCGGGGAGCATTTTTCCGGATGGTTGATCACACGGGAGACCGTGGCGGTGGAAACTCCGGCCAGACGGGCAATGTCCCGGATATTGGCATAGGATTTGGCTGCTGAAGACTTCTTTTTTGATGACGAATTCTGGCGTGCATCAGTCATAAGAACCTCCTGTGAGTCATTTTGCCCAAAAATCACAGGCTGATAATTGGATGACTATACAAAATATATATTTACAATTGACTCTATACTACTTTTAGTTGATAATCAACATAGAACTTTAACAAGTTTCACTTGAGACACATATCGTAATCAGTGATGACTTGTTTTTTATTTTACATCACATGTAACATGTTACACAAGTAACAAAATGCAAAACAGCAGACAATAACAGGTGATGTGACGGTAGAAATAAAGGAGAGAAAGATGAACGATCGTGTACAGAGACTGCGTGACGAATTAGCCGCTTCCAAGCCCTACGTTGACAGTGAAAGATGTCTCATTTTTACAGAATCTATGAAACAGACCGATGGTCTTCCGATCATCATGCGTCGTGCCATTTCCTTTGATGAAGTGTTATCAAAGATGACCGTCTGGGTAAAACCGGGCGAACTGATCGCCGGTAATCAGTCCCGCGTGGCCAAGGGTTCTCCGATCTATCCGGAATATTCCGCACAGTGGATCCTTGATGAACTTGACGGCAAGCCCTTCCGTTGGGAAGATCGTCCGGGCGATGTGTTCTACATCAAGCCGGAAGATGAGAAAGTCATCCGTGAATGCGCCGAATACTGGAACGGCCACACCGTTTACGATTATGTCAGAAAGAACCTGACACCGGAAATCCTGGATGCCTGGGATGCCGGCGTAACAGATGAAACATGGGTTTGCGCTGCCGGTCTTGGCAACGAGATCGTGGATTACAAGACAGTCGTCGAAAAAGGTCTTGAAGATGTTATGGCCCGCATCCAGGCTAAGATGGACAGCCTGAACATGCTGGAACCGGACTCTATTAAGAAGAAACATTTCCTTGATGCTGCTATGATGGGCAACAAGGCGGTTATCAAATTTGCTAACCGCATCGCTGATAAGTGCGAAGAAGTCGCCGCTACCTGCGATGATGAAAAGACAAAACAGGAACTGCTGAACCTGGCCAAGGTGAACCGCCGCGTGCCGCTGCATCCGGCCGAAACATTCCAGGAAGCTGTTCAGGCTATCTTCACAGTTCTTCTGGCTGTCCATCTGGAATCCAACGGTCATGCCATTTCTCTTGGCCGTTTTGACCAGTATGTCTACCCGCTTTACAAGAAAGAAATCGAAGCCGGCACACTGACAAAAGAAGAAGCTCTGGAAATCGTTGAATGCTTCTTCATCAAATGCAACGAGCTGAACAAGCTGCGTTCCTGGCCGGATACAGAATTCTTCATGGGCTATCAGATGTTCATCAACCTGGCTATCTGTGGTCAGACAGTTGACGGCAAGGATGCCACTAACGATGTTTCCATGCTGTGCATCCAGGCCTGCCGTGAACTGAAGCTCATCACACCGTCTGTTTCCGTTAAGTACTTCGACGGCACAACAGATGAAGTGCTCCTGGAAGCTCTTGAAGCCACCATCGAACATAAGGGCGGTATGCCGGCCTTCTACAATGACAAGGCCTTCATCAAGATCCTGAGAAAGATGGGCATTGCCGAAGAAGATCTGGTTGATTGGTGTCCGGACGGCTGTATCGAAGCTTCTATCCCGGGTAAATGGGATTTCGCCGCCAAGGGTCCGTGGCTGAGCATCCAGAAAGTTCTTGAAATCACTCTGAACGACGGCGTTGATCCGGCCACAGGCAAGGTCTTCCGTCGCACAGATAAGAAGATCGCCGATTGCACATCCACACAGGAAATCTTCGAAGAATATTGCAAGGAACTGAGATATTTCCTGGATCTGAACTGTCTGACAGAGCATATCAATGACGAAGTTCATGTCCGTTACGACTTAAATGCCTTCCGTTCATCTCTGGTTGATGACTGTATCGGTCGTTGCCTTGACCTGGTTGAGGGTGGCTCCCTGTATTCAGCCGACGGTGGGCCGACAGCCGGTACCATCAGCGCCGGCGATGCTCTGACAGGTATCGAATATCTGGTCTTCGATAAGAAGATCGTCACAATGGAACAGCTGCTGCACGCACTGTCCACCAACTTCAAGGATGAGACCACAACACCGACAGGTCCGGAACTTCAGATGATCCTGAAGAACAAGGCGCCGAAGTTCGGTAATGACGATGACTACGCTGATAAGTGGGTTGTCGCAGTGGAAGAGTTCGTTGGTTCTGCTCTGAACAACGACTATAAGAGCTCTAAGTATGGCAAGGGCCCGATCCCCTGCTGCATGGCTTACAGCCAGACTCCGGTTACCGGTAACATTTCCTTCGGTGGCTGCGTCGGTGCCACACCGGACGGCCGTTCCGCCGGCGAACCGGTTAACAACGGTGTTTCACCCTGCAACGGCAGTGAAAGAAATGGTGCCACAGCCGCCTGCAACTCTGTTGGTAAGATCCCGACCATCTGGGACCAGAAGGGTAACATTTTCAACATGAGACTGGCACCCTCCACCATCGCCACAGAAGAAAACCGTAAGAAGGTCGTCGATATGATGCGTGCCTTCTTCGATAAAGACGGTGAACAGATCCAGTTCAACGTCACAGACAATGAAGTACTTAAGAAAGCTCAGGAAAGACCGGAAGATTATCCGGATCTGATGGTTCGTGTATCCGGCTACAGCGCCCTGTTCACATCTTTGGGTAAGGCTGCACAGGATGACGTTATGAACCGTGCTGAGGTTGAGTTCTAAGGTTCATGGAAAAAGCCAGAATTTTCAACATCGAAAGATGTTCAACGGAGGACGGACCGGGGCTCCGCACGACAGTCTTCACAAAGGGCTGTCACCTGCGGTGCCGCTGGTGCGCCAATCCGGAATCACAGATTTTCAAAAAAGAAATATTGTTTAAATCCGTCAAATGCATCGGCTGCGGTCGATGCATGAAGGCGTGTCCGGAAAATGCCATCAGCTTAAAAGAGGGCTTTGGCATGATCTCGGATATTGAAAAATGTACAGCTTGCGGTGTGTGTCTGGATAACTGCTACGTAGATGCCCGCGTGTTGCAGGGAGAGGACTACACGGTTGATGAACTGATGGCCATTCTGGCGAAGGATGAAACCTACTATCGGAAATCCGGCGGCGGGATCACTTTCAGCGGCGGCGAACCGCTCATTTATTCATCCTTTATCAAGGCATGCTGTGGCAGGATTCATGACATGGGGGCCACGGTCCTCATCGAGACCTGCGGTGAGGTGGAAACCTCTCATCTGGAAGAAATCCTTGATTGCGTGGATATCATCTACTGCGATTTCAAGCATTTTGACACGGAGAAGCATCGTCTCTACACAGGGCGGGGCAATGAACGCATCATCGAGAACATCAAGCTTATGAATGAGAAATTCAAAGGTGAGCTGTCACTGCGTTATCCCTACATTCCGGGCTGCAACGATGAACCGGAAGCCATTGAGGCATTTCTGTCATTTGCCGAAGGGCTGGATAAGGTGAAGGAAGTGGTCTTCCTGCCGTATCACAGACTGGGGCTTGACAAGTACAACGGTCTGGGCCGCGTGTACGCCATGGGGGATATGCCGTCCCTCAAAATAAAAGACCTGGATCATCTGAAGGCCTATGAAAAGACCTTTAATCTCAAGATCAAGGTTATGTAAGGAGTCTTTATGGGAAATGTATTAAGAATGGTTGCCCTTGACTGCGGCAATAGCTCATTCCGTACCGTCATGGGTGAATACCGCGACGGCCGAATCGTCAATAAGGTCATCAGCCAGACACCGAATGGCATGGTGAAGATCGGAGACTATTACTACTGGGATTTCCTTAAAATCTTCAGCACCTTTAAACAGGATCTGAAGACTATTGCTGCCGAATACGGTCATATCGATTCTGTCGGTATCGCCACCTGGGGTGTTGACTTTGCCCTGTTCGACAAGGACGGTCATATGATCAGCAACCCGCTGAGTTACCGCAACACCATCGGTGAGAAGATGATCGGTAACCTCTCTGAAGAAGAGAAGAAAGAGATCTTCAATGAGACCGGTATTCTGTGCGATAAGATCAATTCCGTTTATATGATGGCCGGTATGAAAGAACATTTTCCGGTCATTTTCGAAAATGCATCTCGTCTGCTGATGGTGCCGGATGTCTTCAACTATTTCCTCACAGGGGAAATGGTGAACGAACCCTCCGAACTGTCCACAACACAGCTGATGGATGCCTGTACCCAGAAGATTAACCCGAAGATCTGTGAGAAATTCGGGATTCCGGAATCTTTCTTCGGCAAGATCGGTGAGCATGGTAAGCTGATCGGTTATGTGAAAAAAGATATCCTGGAAGAAATCGGTGTAGACTATGACATTCCGGTTGTGTGCGTGCCGTCCCATGATACAGGGGCTGCCGTGGCTGCTATTCCGGCTGCCGAAGAACCTTTTGCTTTCATTAGCTGCGGTACCTGGTCACTGATCGGTGCTGAGCTGAAAGAGCCCATCATCAATGAGGCTATTATGGAAGCGAACCTGACCAACGAAGTCGGGGCTCTGGGCCGGATCACACTGCTGCGCAACAATGCCGGTATGTTCATTGTTAACGAACTGAAGAAAGAGTACGATTTCAAACAGGGCCGTAAGGTTTCCTGGGATGAGATCACGGAGATGGCCGAAAACTGCACGGAAACCGTGGTCTTCGACATCAACGATGCCGCTTTCTTCAACCCGATCAGCATGTCCGAAGCGCTTTGGAAGTATCTGACAAAGACCGGTCAGGTGTCAGGCAAACTGCGTTGGGAAGTTCTGTTCAGAGCTTTCTACGAAACACTGGCCTGCGCTTATGCTGAGGTTATCCACAATATCGAAAAGATTACCGGCCAGACCTTTGAAAAGGTCTACATCGTGGGCGGTGGCTCTGCCAGCCGGATTCTGCTGAATCTGTCATCCCGCCATCTGGGCAAGCCGATGGTGGCCTGTGAAGGTGAGAGCACATCCATGGGCAATGTGGCCTTCCAGCTTAAATACTTCAAACCGGAACTGTCTCTGTCCGACCTGCGTGAGATCATCGGCGCATCCGGCAAGAAGAGAGAGATTTGTGTTGAGCCCGGTGGTGAAGACATTTTAGCCATGTTCAGGAAATTGTCACACTGATCGTTTTTTGGTATTATAAATGGATGGTACTCGGTTACTTATAAATAACCGTATATACCGTGGAGTAAATGAGGAAGGAGGAAAATAAAACATGGCTGAGAATATTTTGGAAATGAGAGACATTTCAAAAAGTTTCTATGGCGTTAATGTCCTGAAAGACGCTCAGTTGACCGTTGAAAAGGGACAGGTCCATGTTTTATTGGGTGAGAACGGTGCCGGTAAGTCAACACTGATCAAGATCTTATCGGGTGCTTATGCAAGAGAAGGCGGTACCATTATGTTTGATGGTAAGGAACTGCCGCCGCTTTCACCGGGCGATACCATTAAGGAAGGGGTCAGCGTTATCTATCAGGAATTCAACCTGGTGCCGGATATGCCGATCTATGAAAATATTTTCCTGGGCAAAGAGTATCGCAAAGGCTTAATGATCGATCACAAGAGAGAAATCGAAGAGGCTCGCGGCTTCATGGAAAGAGTTGGTCTTAACATTGACCCGCGCACACCGATCAGCCAGATCTCCGTTGCTATGAAGCAGCTGGTTGAGATCTCCAAGGCTATCTCTAATAACGTTAAGCTTCTTGTTCTCGACGAGCCGACAGCGGCCATCACAGACAAGGAAACTGAGATGCTCTTCGGCGTTGTCCGTGAACTGAAGAGCAAAGGTGTTGGTATCATCTACATCTCACATCGTATGAGTGAGCTGTTTGAGATCGGTGATGCCTGTACGGTTATGCGTGACGGTGAATACGTCGGTACCGTTCAGATCAAAGACACAACAGAAGATGAACTGACAGAAATGATGGTTGGCCGTAAGGTCAGCTTCGACAAGATTGAAAACCAGTATGTGGATATGAACGAAGTCGTTCTGTCCGTTGAAGGTCTGAATTATAAGAATCTTGTCAAGGATGTATCCTTTGAACTGCATAAGGGCGAAATCTTCGGTATGGCCGGTCTTGTGGGTGCCGGCAGAACTGAAACCGCCAAGACCATTATCGGCCGTTATAAGAAAGACAGCGGTAAGGTTGTCTACAAGGGCAAGGAAGTCGGTACCGATCTGGCTGAGAATATCAAGTCCGGTATCGTTTACCTGTCTGAAGACCGTAAGGATGAGGGTCTGACTCTGATCCATTCCGTTGCCGATAATATCGCGCTGCCGAACCTTGACAAGCTTTGCAAGCCGATGCTGAACAGATCAAAAGAGAGAGAAGTGGCCAAATCCTATATCAAGGATCTGCGCATCAAGACATTCTCCGATCAGGTGCCGGCCAAGAGTCTTTCCGGTGGTAATCAGCAGAAGGTCGTTATTGCCAAGTGGCTGTATTCCGACGCTGACATTTATATTTTCGATGAGCCGACCCGTGGTATCGACGTCGGTGCCCGTGATGAGATCTACAACATCATGTTCAATCTGATCGCCAAGGGCGCATCGATCATCATGATCTCATCTGACCTTGTCGAGGTTCTGAAGATGAGTGACCGTGTCGGTGTTATGAGTGAAGGCCGTATGAAGGCTATTCTCGATAACGACGGCAATCTGACACAGAAGGATATTCTGAAGATTGCTCTTTCAGAGGAGGATTAAAAAAATGGAAAACAAGAAGAAAATCAATCTGTCCGACTGGACGATTTATCTGGGCATGATCGGTATCTTTGTTATCTTTACCGTTGTCTGCTCACTTATGGGTAAACAGTTCATGAGCGTTACAAACGTCATGAACATCATCAATCAGGCTTCTATCAATGCCATTCTGGCCATCGGTGCTTCTATGGTCATCATCACAGGCGGTATCGACCTTTCCGTCGGTTCAGTTGTCGGTTTCGTCGGTATTTTAATGGCTATGATGCTCAGAGACGGTGGTTCCATCGCCGTGGCTCTCATTGTCTGTCTGCTTTGCGGTGCTGTTGTCGGTCTTGTCAATGGCCTTCTGATCAGCTACGGTAAGGTTCCGGCTTTCATCGCCACTCTGGGTTCCATGCAGGTTATGCGTGGTATGGCTCAGATCATCAATGGTGGTCAGGCTGTTTCCGGTTTCTCACTTGAAATCGGCGTCATCATGAAGACTAAGTTCTTCGGTGTTGTGCCCATCGGTGTTCTGTATGTTATTGTTTTCTACACACTGATGTGTGTCATCCTTGGCTACACAAAGTTCGGCCGCAGTGTTTACGCCATCGGCGGCAACCAGAATGCAGCCCGTCTTTCCGGTATCAAGGTAAAGAAGATTGAAATCATCGTTTACATCCTGTGCGGCGTCTTCGCTGCCTTCGCCGGCGTTATGTTGCTGTCACGTCTTATGTATGCTGACCCCAGCGCAGGTTCATCCTACGAAATGAACGCCATCGCCGCTGCCGTTATCGGCGGTATCTCCATGTCAGGTGGTAAGGGCCGTCTGGCCAACACCGTTGTCGGTGCCATCATCCTGGCTGCTCTGACAAACGGCCTTCAGATCATGAACGTGCCGACCTACTATCAGACGGTTATCACAGGTCTCGTTGTTATCATCGCCGTATTCCTGGATAAGAGCGCTGAACGTAAAGCGGAATAATCACCGGTTGGTGTTTATTCATAAAGAGGAAGGAAGCATACACTTATTTTGAAAGGAGTTTAATATGATGAAGAAAGTATTTGCACTTATGCTGACAGCCGCTATGGCAGTCAGCCTCGTAGCCTGCGGTGCTAAGCAGGAAGCTCCGGCTGAAGAACCGGCTAAGGAAGAAGCAGTCGAAGAAGCTGTTGAAGAACTTGAAGAAGAAGTTGGCGAAGCTATCGAAGAAGCAGTCGAAGAAGCTGTTGTTGAAACAACATCTGATTCTTCTGACCTGGCAACTGAAATTGCTGCTGCTATCCCGGAAGGCGATTACAGCCAGTTCACAGTTGGTTTCTGCGGTATGACTCTGAACAACGAATATCACATCATCGTTGCTAACGCTGTTAAGAAATCCTGCGAAGCTATCGGCATGGGCGTTGAAGTTCAGGCTGGTGCTGAACATGCTTCTGTTGAAGAACAGCTGGTCATCATCGAAAACTACATCGCTGAAGGCGTTGATGGTATCATCCTCGTTCCGGCTTCCTCTCAGGGTCTGATCTCTGCTCTGATGGATTGTGAAGCTGCCGGCATCCCGGTTATCAACCTGGATACACAGCTTGACGAAGCTACACGTGGCGCTCTGGAATCTGAAATCCCGTTCTATGGCACTGACAACTATGTTGGCGGTTCTATGGTTGGTGAACTTTTCGCTGAAAAGTATCCGGATGGCGCTAAGGTTGCTATCCTTCGTGGTGTTTCCGGCCAGACAAACGACGACGATCGTTACAATGGCTTCCTGAGCACAGCTGGTGATGGTGTTGAAATCGTTGCTGAACAGCACTGCGACTGGGAAACAGACAAAGCTTACACATGCATCACAAACGTTCTGAACGCTAACCCGGATCTCGAAGTTATCTATTGCGAAAACGACCTTATGGGTATCGGTTCTTACCAGGCTGTAGAAGAAGCCGGCAAGACAGATCAGATCTCCATCTATTCTTATGATGGTATCTCTGAAGGTATCCAGTACGTTGTTGACGGCAAGTTTGTCGCTACATGCGCTCAGCAGCCGATCGTTATGGGTAAACTCGGTGTTATCAATATGTGCAAAGTCCTTATGGGCGAAAAAGCTGAATCTTACATCGACACAGGCTGCAAGATCATCGATGCTAACAACTGTGTTGAATCTCTGGAAGAAGTTAAGAAGTATACAGAAGCTATCAACCAGTAATTTCGTATTATCGGTTTGAGAGATTCTCTCTTAACTCAATAACCCAATTGATCAATTATTGATCTGATAAGTGTATGTTCAAGAGCTGTCTCGGAAGGGGGCAGCTCTTTCCTTATGCTTTTTTAGCGTCGACCCTTTGTCGGCAGAGTGGAAAATGATATAATGATGAGCGGTGAGCAGGTACTGTGGCGTGCGCGATTTAAAGAAATGCAGGCTCACAGCACGCAGCGAAGCGGACAGCTGTCCTATGCGGATGGCATGTGCCGATTTTCGACTATCGACAACGAAGACAAACGGAGGTATCCATGAAATACAGACGACTTGGCCGGACCGGCCTCATGGTCAGTGAGATCGGCTTTGGCGGCGAATGGCTGCCCGGGAAGACCGATGAGGAAGCCGGGCTTTTCTTTGATAAAGCCACAGCTTATGGAATCAACATCCTGGATTGCTGGATGTCGGATCCTGAGGTGCGGTCTCTGATCGGTCGCAGCTTAAGAGACCGTCGGGACAAATGGATCATTCAGGGCCACATCGGCCCCACCTGGCAGAACGGCCAGTATGTGCGAACCCGTGATATGTCGGTGGTGGTTCCGGCATTTGAAGATCTTTTGAAGCGTCTGGAAACCGATTACATCGATCTTGGCATGATCCACTACGTGGACACGGATGAAGATTGGGACACGATCATCAATGGGCCGTTTATTGAGTACGTGCGTGATCTGAAGGCCCGAGGTGTGATCCGCTATGTGGGGGCCAGTTCCCATAATGCCAAGGTGGCCAAACGAATCATCATGTCCGGTGAAGTGGATATGCTGATGTTTGCCATCAATCCCTCCTTTGACCTGATGCCCACCAAGCATCTGGATGACCTTCTGGCCAGCGATCATTTCGTGGATAAGCTGGCGGGCATTCATCCTGATCGGGTGGAGCTTTATAAGCTCTGTGAACAGATGGATATTGGTATCACCGTCATGAAGCCTTTTGCGGCAGGCCGTCTTTTTAAGGCGGAGGCCTCACCTTTCAGTGTGGCCATGACACCGATTCAGTGTCTTCACTATGCTCTGACCCGCCCGGGCGTGGCTTCTGTCATGACCGGCTTCGGTGAACCGGCTCATATTGATGAGGCGGTGCATTATGAAGAGGCTTCGGAAGAAGAGAAGGATTTCACAAAAGTCCTGGCTTCGTCCGAATATCAGGCAGATACCCATAAATGTATGTATTGCAACCATTGTCTCCCCTGTCCGAAGGCCATCGACATTGCCATGGTGAATAAGTTCTATGACATGGCGGTAATGCAGGCGCATGTGCCGGATACCGTGCGGGAGCATTACCGGGCGCTGACGGCCAACGCCTCGGATTGCATCGCCTGCGGTGGCTGCGAAAAGCGTTGCCCCTTCGGTGTGCCGGTGGTGAGCCGGATGAAGGCGGCCCGGGAGCTTTTCGGGTGATCGACAGATGCGGTGTCTGTGATAACAGTTCATCGTATGCGCCGAAACGCGCTTTGATCATGACGGGAAGCACCCGCTGACTTTGCCGAAAACAGAGAGGAAATATCATGGAAACCATTTTTTATCGTGTGGCGGCCATTGACGGCGATTACGCCCACTTATTAAGAACCGATCGGGACACAGAGGATACCATTCTCGTGGCCCGGGCCCTTCTGCCGGATGAGATCCGGGAGGGCACAGAACTGAAGTATGAAATGCTGCAGTATGAGATTATCGCATGACAAGAGATGATTTGATCGAAAAAGTGGTGGCCTTTGTCCCTTATAATGAGCAGGAAGCCGCCGATCGGCAGGAAATGATTCATTTTCTACTGAATGAACCGACATCTTTTTCCCGTGACAATACCCGGGCGCACATGACGGTGTCGGCCTGGGTGGTTAACCGCGACCGCAGTCGGGTGCTGATGGCTTATCACAAGATATATGATTCCTGGGCCTGGCTCGGGGGTCACGCGGACGGCTGCGAGGACCTGCCCCGGGTGGCGATTAAAGAAGCCATGGAAGAGAGTGGCCTGACAGAGGTGTCGCTGGTGTCGGAGGATATTCTGTCATTGGAAATCCTGCCGGTGGCCGGTCATGTGAAGAAGGGGGCTTATGTGTCCTCCCATCTTCATATGAATGTGACATTTTTGCTGGAGGCGGATGACGAAGCGCCTTTGCGCGTCTGCGAGGACGAAAATGAGGCGGTGGATTGGATCCCCAATGAGCTTATTCCGGAGAAATCCACGGAGGCCTGGGTCACGGAGCGCATTTACCGCAAACTTATGGCTAGGGTGGCAACGCTGTCAAGCGGATGCGTTCATCTAAACAAATGGAAGGAACATCATGCAGGTTTACAATGAACTGATCGATGTGCTGCGGCGTCTGCGGGCACCGGATGGCTGTCCCTGGGACCGGGAACAGACCCATGAGAGCCTGAAAGCTCCTGTGGTGGAAGAGGCGGCCGAGGTTCTGGGCGCCATCAATCTGCTGAAGGACACCGGTGACGGCGATAACCTCAAGGAAGAACTGGGGGATCTTTTGCTGCAGGTGATCATGCAGGCCCTCATCGCCGAAGAGGAAGGACTCTTCACCATGGATGATGTGATGGAGGGGCTCCGTGAGAAAATGATCCGGCGCCATCCCCACGTGTTCGGTGAGGCCTCGGCCTCAGATTCGGCGGAGGTGCTGGATCTGTGGGAACAGGTGAAGGCCCGGGAAAAAGCCGGAAAAGATAAAGCAGCTCCCTATTTGCCGGAGGCCTTCGATGAAGCGGAAGCCCTCATTGATCGGGCCCGGGCAAGAAAAAAGATTCGTGCCGGCGGGCAGGGGCATTCATCCGATGCCTGAGGCATGAACCGAAGCGAATGACAGAAAATGAACGGAAGCGGCCACAGCGCCATTTCCGAAAATATATGAAGAAAGGAAGGCATGACGGGCCGGACCCCGCCATGCAGTAACACTATGCCGGTATTTGATTTTAACAGCACACCGGAGAGCGGAAAGGCTCCGGAATGCACCTACGAAGTATTTTATGCCAGCAATCACGAGGTATCCCCGGAACAGCCGTTCCTGATCCTGGACAACAGCAGCCGGGAGTGGCCGCATCACGCCGAGGGCCTCTTTGTCAATCCCATCAAGCGGACGGCCTTTGAATTTAACAGCATTGACGGTCACAAGATGACCACCGATATTATCAGCATTGATGCCCGGTTCACCAGCCTTCTGAAATGGCTCGGCGAGAACCATATCCATGTGCGGCTTTCCGGCGCCAATCGTCCGGAGGGCTATGCGGTGTATAAGATTAAGGAAATGAGTTTCGGCGCCGCCACCAAGCTGTCTGCTGAGGACGGTTTCCTTCAGTTTATGATCGAGCGTCTCCTGGCATCCGATGCCCCGTCTGAGGTTGATGTGGTGGACGAGGACGCCGAGGAAGAGGGCGATGACATGCGCCTCACCAGTGTCCAGAGCATCACAGACTTTATGAACTGTGCCGGTCGGACACTGCCGGATAACATTCGTCTCTGGGCCAGACGGAACCTGGCGGTGGCCAGATCCCATGAGGTCACCCAGGAAGAACGGCGTCATGCTCAGCGGGCGCTGTCCATCATGATGAACATTCAGTGGAAGGGCAATTATTTTGAATCCATCGATCCGGTGGAGGCCCGTCGTATCCTGGACGAAGAGCTTTACGGCATGGATCGGGTGAAGCAACGTATCATCGAGACCATCATTCAGATCAACCGGACCCATACGCTGCCGGCTTACGGCCTTCTTCTGGCAGGCCCTGCCGGTACCGGTAAATCTCAGGTGGCCTATGCGGTGGCCCGTATCCTGAAGCTGCCCTGGACAACACTGGACATGAGCTCCATCAACGATCCGGAACAGCTGACCGGCAGTTCCCGTATTTATTCCAACGCGAAGCCGGGTATCATCATGGAGGCCTTCTCCATGGCCGGCGAATCCAACCTTGTCTTTATCATCAACGAGCTGGACAAGGCCGCAGCGGGCAAAGGCAACGGCAATCCGGCGGACGTGTTGCTGACGCTGCTTGATAACCTGGGCTTCACCGACAACTACATGGAATGTATGATTCCCACCGCCGGTGTTTACCCCATTGCCACAGCCAATGATAAATCTGCCATCAGCGCGCCCCTTCTGTCACGTTTTGCCGTGATCGATATTCCGGACTATACACCGGAAGAGAAGAAGGTCATTTTCAGCCGCTTCGCCCTGCCGAAGGTGCTCAAGCGCATGAGCCTTCTGCCGGAAGAAGTGGTGGTCAGCGATGAGGCTCTTGATGTGATCGTGGCCAATCATGCCGGCGACAGCGGTATCCGTGATCTGGAACAGGTGGCGGAACATCTGGCCGCCAATGCCCTGTACCGCATTGAAGTGGATCATGTGAAGAGTGTGACCTTCACCGTGGACATGGTGGAGGCATTGCTGAACTGACAGGAGAAGAGGGTTAAGACACTTTCAGCGCGGTTCATGAGTAAGGATCGAAGCGTCCATCGTGCTCTGTGGGTATGGTGAGTGTCTGCTTTGCACATCCGTCAAGGAAAACGGAATAGAGAATTAAAAAAGAGAGTTCAGATTGTTCAAAGACCGGGCGTCCTGAAAATCTGAACTCTTTTTTATGTTTTGTTCTGTATTGATAAGTGGGGCATCGAAAAACTGCTTTTGTATTGTTTTGATGTATCCTGGGCGTTGCAAAAAATGCGGGCATCGGGATTGTTTTCGGCTTTACTCACGATGCCGCCCCAGTTCCCAGAAGGTGACGGCGGCCGCGGCGGCTACATTTAAGGAATCCACCTCATGGTACATGGGGATGATGACGGTGTGATCGCAGGCGGCCAGGGTGTCATCGGCCAATCCGTCGCCCTCGGTGCCGAGAATAATGGCCAGCTTGTCGGCGGCCTTCAGGGTTGGGTCATCCAGGCGGAGAGAATCCGGTTTAAGCGCCATGGAAACGGTGGTGAAACCGGCCTGTTTCAAGGTGTCGATGGTCGGTGCGGGCCAGGTGTCCCGGTCAAGATAGGTCCAGGGAATCTGGAAGACGGTCCCCATGCTCACACGAATGGCCCGCCGATAAAGCGGATCGCTGCAGCCGGGGGTGAGCAGCACCCCGTCCATGCCCATAGCGGCCGCGGAGCGGAAGATAGCGCCTACGTTTGTAGGATTCACCACATTTTCTAAAATGACAAGTCGGGCGGCCTGATCCACGAGGCTGGCCACGGAAGGCTGCACGGGCCGGTACATGGCGCAGAGGGCGCCCCGTGTGAGCGCAAAGCCCGTCAGGTCCTTCAGTACAGAAAATGGGGCTGTGTACACCGGTGTGTCCGGGCAACGGGCGAGAACTCCGGCGGCCTCACCGTCTACATGGCGATCCTCCACCAGGAAGGAAATGGGGCGGCAGCCGGCATTCAGGGCGCGTTCGATCACTTTGGGACTTTCGGCAATGAACATGCCGTGGGTCGGATCGGCCCGGTTGAGCAGCTGGTTTTCCGTGAGGCGGGCATAGAGGTCGAGGGCCGGGTCAAGAAAATCGGTGATGGGGATGATATGAGACATAGTGTTATCCTTTAGTATTTATGTAGTGGCACAGCAGGCCGGCAGATCGCATGCCGGAGCAGTTTATTGATTATCAGTAAGCCGTCGACTGATGCTCCTGTCGGGCATGTTTGTCATCTGCGGTTTGCGGTGCACGTTTATCATATCATGTCTTTCGTATTATGGGGATGAGTTGTTCTTCAGGGGCCGGTGAACGGACGCACGCCGCACGGAAGTGGCACGGGAAAGGGGAGAGGTGGAGGAACGGAGGGAAACGGCGGAGAAACGGCGGGGGACGCCGATGCGGCGTGAAGAAATATCTTCCGTCACCTGTGAAAAAAAGGTATAATGTAAAGGATTGCGAGGTAAAATCTATGTTTGTTAAAAATTTACGTTGGGGAAAAGACGGCGATCCCGCCGATAATACCATTACCGAGATCATGGTGACAGACAAGGAAGGGGCTAACTTCTTTGTGCTGGTGTCCCGGGCTTTTGAGGAGGATGACATCCGCATTTCCTCCATGCCTATGTTTGACATCGCGGTGACCATGACAAACGGCTACAATGTGGCTTTTGATCATGAGCTGCGCAAGCTGGATACCATGACAGAAGAGCATTACAGCTTTGAATTAAATGACGTGCCGGAGAATGAGCTGAATCATTCCAAGTTCGGGAAGGTGATCCGTCTGGCCAGAGCGGCTATGGATGCCTGCGAAAATATGTCAGCTCCGGATTATGAATCGGCACAGGCGTTTATCCGGCCCTTCATCGATCAGAATGTCAACAAGATGCCGTTGCCGGAAACACGCTGAGCTTTGATAAAAGCTCGATTTATCAATCAGGAGGCTGATAGAGTCATGTCAGGAGAAACAGAAATGAAAGTTGACGTGATGTTCGGCGAGGAGGTCTTCAATGACCGGGTCATGAAGGCCCGCCTGCCGCGTGACGTTTTTGAAAAATTACAGCTTGTCCGGGAGGAAGGCGGCCAGCTTGATCTGGCCACTGCCGATGTGATCGCCCGGGAGATGAAGGACTGGGCCATCGAAAAGGGGGCTACCCATTATACCCACTGGTTCCAGCCGCTGACCGGTATGACGGCCGAAAAGCATGACGCGTTTATTTCGGCGCCCACACAGGATGGTCAGGTGGTGCTGAACCTGTCCGGTAAGGAACTCATCAAAGGTGAGCCGGATGCCTCTTCATTTCCGTCAGGTGGTATCCGGGCCACATTTGAAGCCCGTGGTTACACCATCTGGGACTGCACCTCACCGGCCTTTGTCCGTCGCGATGAGTGCGGGGCCATTCTGGTGATTCCCACCGCTTTCTGCTCCTACACAGGGGAAGCCCTGGATCAGAAGACACCGCTGCTGCGGTCTATGGAAAAGGTCTCCCAGGCGGCGATTCGTCTGGTGCGTCTTTTCGGCAACACCACATCCCAGCATGTGAAACCCTCTGTGGGTATTGAACAGGAATATTTCATTCTGGACCGTCAGAAATATCTGGCTCGTCGGGACCTGGTGTTCACCGGCCGGACATTGTTCGGGGCGATGCCGCCCAAGGGTCAGGAAATGGATGACCATTATTTCGGCACCATTCGGCCCCGTATTGCCGCCTACATGCATGAGGTCAATGAGGAACTGTGGAAGAAGGGCGTGCCCTCCAAGACACAGCACAATGAAGTGGCGCCGGCTCAGCACGAACTGGCCCCCATTTTTGAAACCGCTAACGTGGCGGTGGATCACAACCAGGTCATCATGCAGATCCTGCGCCGTGTGGCCACCCGTCACGGTCTCAAATGTGTGCTCCACGAAAAACCTTTTGCCGGTGTCAACGGCTCCGGTAAACACAATAACTGGTCACTGACCACGGATGACGGCATCAATCTGCTCAATCCGGGCAAAAATCCCCACCAGAACCTGCAGTTCCAGCTGGTGCTGGCCTGTATGCTGAAGGCGGTGGATACCCATGCCGATCTTCTGCGGGAATCCGCAGCGGATGTGGGCAACGATCTGCGTCTGGGGGCCAATGAAGCGCCGCCGGCCATCATTTCTGTATTCCTCGGGGAACAGCTTGAGGAAATGATGGATCAGATCATCGAGACCGGTTCGGCGGATCACATCTTAAAGGGCGGTAAGCTGGAGACCGGTGTCGGCTCTCTGACAGATGTCCACAAGGATGCCACAGACCGGAACCGCACCTCACCCTTTGCCTTCACCGGCAATAAGTTTGAATTCCGTATGGCCGGGTCACGGGACTCTGTGGCCAGCCCCAACGTGGTGCTCAATGCCATTGCGGCGGAGGCCTTTAACGAAGCCTGTGATGAACTGGAAAAGGCCGATGATTTCGAAACAGCCTGCCGGGCGCTTATTCGCCGTTACATGAGCGAGCATAAGCGCATCGTCTTCAACGGTAACGGTTATTCCGATGAGTGGGTGGAAGAGGCAACGCGCCGTGGTCTGCCCAACCTGCGCTCCATGGTGGATGCCATTCCGGCGCTGACCAGTGAGAAGAGCATCCGTCTTTTCGGCAATGCCGGTATTTTCACCAAAGTCGAGCTGGAATCCCGGGCGGAAATCCAGTACGAAACCTATGTGAAGGCGATCAATATCGAATCACTGACCATGCAGCAGATGGCCGGCCGCCAGTTTATTCCGGCCATGATGGCCTATGCCGGCGAACTGGGCGAACAGATCGCCCTGGTGGAGAAGACCGGTATCTGCGAAGCCTATGTGCAGCGTGATATCCTGACAGAGCTGGGCCGTCATCTGGAAGCGGCACATAAAGCTCTGCGCGCTCTGGAAAAGGTGACAAAGGAAGCTCAGGCCATGACGGATGTCCGTGAACAGGCCAACTTCTATCATGAACTGGTCGTGCCGGCCATGGAAGAGCTGCGGGCGCCCATTGATGCGGCTGAGCTCATCGTGGATGAAAAACTCTGGCCGGTACCGTCTTATGCCGACCTCATTTTCGAGGTCTGACAGACAGAAGTGTCATATATCTGAACGAGGGAGAGAGCGACTATGCTGAATTATACCTATAAAATGGAGAAAATGGCCCGTGACCGCATCAAGGTTGAGGTCACAGCCCCGGCTGCCGAACTTGGCAGTGCTGCTGATGCCATTTTCCGTGACAGACGTAAGGAATTTGTATCACCGGACATCAAACGCAAGGTGGTCACCCGTGAAATGGTGGAATCCATTTACGGGGCTGACATGTTCACCGGTGATGCCGCCAACAAACTCATTTCCGAGATTCTGGCGGATATCACAAAGAAAGAAGAACTGACACTGGTGGAAAATCCCAACCTGCTGGACATTTTTGCCAAGAATGGTGAGGATTTTTCATTTAAGGCCATGCTGCCCATCGTGCCGGATCCGGAGCTGGGGCAGTACAAGGGGATTCATCTGGCCAAACCGGAGCCGATCACCATTTCCGAAAGTGATCTTGTCAGCGTGATTGCTTCATTGTGCGAGGAGTCTGCCTACCTGGAGGATGTGAATCGTCCCGCCAGAGAGGCTGACGTGGTGATCATGGACTATGAAGGTACCTTGAACGGCCTTGGTTTCAAAGACGGTTCTGCCGAAAATGCCGAACTGACTCTGGGGTCTCATACGTTTATCCCGGGCTTTGAAGAAGCGCTCATTGGCCATTCTGCCGGTGATGTCTTCGACATCAAGGTGCCCTTCCCGGAGGATTATACCGTGAAGCATCTGGCCGGCAAGGAGGCTACGTTCCACATCGTGATCCACGGTGTGAAGGCCCGCTATCTGCCGAAGTTTGACGACAAGCTGGTAAAAGAGAAGACCGGTCTCAACAGCACGGCTGAGTACCTGGATCATATCAAGGCCAGCATTTATGCTCAGAAAGAGGATGCGGCTTATGAGAAAATGAAGGATGAGGCTATCGAAGCTGTTCTTCAGAACTCAAAGGTCTGGGTGTCTGATAAAATGGTCGATATCCGCGTGAAGGATATGGTCAAGCAGTTCAGTGACCAGCTTCAGAGCCAGAATCTGGAACTTGAGAAGTATCTGAGCTATATGGGCACCAATCAGGAGGAGATGGAGAAGGAGTTCCGTGGTAAGGCTAAGAAGAGTCTTGAGTACGAGGTGCTGCTGAATGCCATCGTGAAGGCCGAGAACATCACGGTGTCCGATGAGGAAATCCGTGAGGCGCTGAAGGCCCTGGCGGCTGCTTACGGTATCTCCGTGGTGGAAATCCGCAATATGTTCTCCGGGTCACCCTCAGACTATCTGGCGCCGGATATCAAGAAGGATAAGGCTATGGCGCTGATCATGGCCAATGCGATCGTAGGCTGATCGATTCTTTAACGTAAACCTATGACGGCAGGTCCTGCGGGGCCTGCCGTTTTTTCTCCCGTCAAAAATCAAAAAGGATATTGGAGCAGGTGGGGGTGGAATTTACTTTTTCAAATGAGAGCCGACGAAAAAAATAAAAAAAATGAAAAAAAGACTTGCAATATAGTGGGAGAGCACCTATAATAGGTTTTGCTGTTCGAGCAATTTGGAGAAGTACCCAAGCTGGCCGAAGGGACACCCCTGGAAAGGGTGCAGGTCGTTAATAGCGGCGCGAGGGTTCAAATCCCTCCTTCTCCGTTTGATGGGCTTATAGCTCAGCTGGTTAGAGCGCACGCCTGATAAGCGTGAGGTCGGTGGTTCGAGTCCACTTAAGCCCATTAATTTCGAACAAAGCAAAAAAAGTGCTTGCAAAGTGCTTGCGGATGTGATAAGATAATCAAGTCGCGAGCGATAAGCGAGAGACATTCCTCGATAGCTCAATGGTAGAGCACTCGGCTGTTAACCGAGGGGTTGTTGGTTCGAGCCCAACTCGGGGAGTTTAAGGCCCCATGGTCAAGCGGTTAAGACATCGCCCTTTCACGGCGGTAACAGCAGTTCGAATCTGCTTGGGGTCATTTCTTTAAGAGGTAACACTCTTAAAACTCCGGTTTATGGCATTTGTCATATCTGGTACATTGCAAGGCCCAGTGGCTCAGTTGGTTAGAGCGCCGCCCTGTCACGGCGGAGGCCGTCGGTTCGAGTCCGATCTGGGTCGTTTCTTTTTAAGCCGGTGTGGTGGAATTGGTAGACACAAGGGACTTAAAATCCCTCGGAGTTAAATCCGTGCCGGTTCGAGTCCGGCCACCGGCATAATACATTTGATTTGTTCGACCTCTTGCAGGTCGTTTTTTTTATCTCAATTTTTTTCTGTTTTCATAAACAGGTGATAATTGTGATATAGTTTTCATCTGACGTCTGCTATAATAAGCGACAACAGATCACCTGCGATAACGCATCACATTTGCGACATGCAAAGAAAGGAGAGGCTTATGAAGACCTGTGCCAATTGCGGTTGTGTCATGAATGACGAAGATAAGTTCTGCCGGTTCTGCGGCGGTCCGGCTAACCTGAAACCGGATACACCGAAGGAAAACTTCGTGCCTCAGAATGGCTGGTACAAAAATGAAGACGGTGTCTGGGTCAATAACGGCTCAGCAGGTTCAAATCCCAATACATCTTATGGCAACGGTGCGGGCACCTACTCAACAAGCGGTCAGCCCGGCGGCAATGGTCCTGTTAACTATCAGAACGGGCCGCAGAATCCGTATCAGCCTACTCCGACAGCTTCAGAGCCCACCTCCATGTGGCAGTGGGTACTGACGATCTTCCTGGCCAGTCTGCCGGTGGCAGGCCTTGTGTTGCTCATCATCTGGTCATTTTCGGCGGATACTGATCCGGAGAAAAAGAACTGGGCGCGAGCAAACCTTATTTTATCACTTATCATCACCGTGGTTATGATTGTGGTGACCCTCCTGGTCGGTGTGAGTATTTTCACGGCTGTTGGCCACTGGTATTGATCACGGGCTTTTTGTGAATTGTTGACTGCGGCGGAAGAGCGCCGCAAAGCTTACGAACGGGAAAAACAACGATGCTTTTAGAAACGATACTGGATGCTGTTCTGGACTGCGTGAAAATGCTGCCGTTTTTGTTTGTAGCCTTTTTGTTGCTGGAGGCTCTGGAACATCATTCTCTTGATAAAATCAATCAGACTCTGGTGAAGGCCGAAAAACTGGGGCCCCTGGTGGGGGCTCTGGTGGGGTGTATCCCGCAGTGCGGCTTCTCTATCCTGGCCTCCAACTTTTATGCCGGCGGCGTGGTGTCGCTGGGTACCCTGATGGCTGTTTACCTGGCTACATCCGATGAGGCTCTCATCATTATGATGTCCGGCGCGGCACCGGCGGGTGTTGTGCTGAAAATGATCATCTGTAAGATCGTGATCGGGGCTGTGGCCGGTTATCTTATTATGCTGATCATGAAAACCTTCCGGATCCACCGTCATCTTCACGATATTGAAGAACTGTGCCGGGATGAGGATTGCGGCTGTCATGAAGACAATGCCGGGCTTTTGAAGCCGGCCCTTCATCATACCTTTAAGATCTTTATCTTTATCTTTGTCTTTACTCTGATTCTGAATCTGGTGCTGCACTTTGTGGGGATCGAAAATGTGTCCCGCATCCTGCTGACGGATACGGTTTTCCAGCCGATCCTGGCGGCTCTTATCGGGCTCATTCCCAACTGTGCCTCGTCGGTGGTGCTGGTGCAGCTGTATATGGAAGGGGTCATGTCCTTCGGCTCTGTGCTGGCAGGCCTTTGCTCCTCAGCGGGGCTTGGCATTGTGGTGTTGGCCAAGGTCAACCGGGATAAGAAGGAGAGTGCCTTTATCATCGGCCTCCTGTTGGTGATCGCCATCATCTGTGGCATCATCGGGCAAATTATTTTTTAAAAATGTTATTTGCCTGTTGACAACTATCTGTATTTGCGTATAATAGATGGAGCGACAGGCAATTAACAAAACATTTTCCTCGATAGCTCAATGGTAGAGCACTCGGCTGTTAACCGAGGGGTTGTTGGTTCGAGCCCAACTCGGGGAGTTTAAGGCCCCATGGTCAAGCGGTTAAGACATCGCCCTTTCACGGCGGTAACAGCAGTTCGAATCTGCTTGGGGTCATTTATCTTTAGGGATCTTTAGCTCAGTTGGTTAGAGCAGCCGGCTCATAACCGGTCGGTCCTGGGTTCGAGTCCCCGAAGATCCATCAGCAGTGATGTGAAAAATATTTGTTTTTCTTCTTGACAAAAGTTGATAAGCGAGTATAATAGATGTTGCTGTTGAGAAAAAACAGTGATGTGCATGTAGCTCAGCTGGATAGAGCGTCTGGCTACGGACCAGAAGGTCACGAGTTCGAATCTTGTCATGCACGCGAACAAGCCGCAGAGAAATCTGCGGCTTTTGTTTTACCCGAAAACACATTTTCTTAAAACTAAGCGCTAAGTCACAGCGGAAGGAGTCCTGCCATGTCTGCAGTTGAAAAAACAGTCAAGCTTTTTGATGATACCGCCTATCTGATGGATTTTGAGGCTGTTGTAGTGTCTTGCGAAGCCCGCAAGACAAAGGAAGAGGAGACGGTCTACGATGTCATTCTGGACAGAACCGCCTTCTTCCCGGAGCAGGGCGGCCAGTCCTGCGATAAGGGGGTTCTGGCAGATCTTGAGGTGCTTTATGTCGGCATCGAGGATGATGTGGTCACCCATACCCTGAAGGCCCCGCTTGAAGTCGGGACAGAAGTGGAGGGCCATGTTGATGTGGGCCATCGCTTCATGAACATGCAGCAGCATTCCGCTGAGCATCTCTTTTCCGGCCTTGCGCACACACTGTTTGGCTGCACCAACGTGGGCTTTCATTTGAGCGAACGGGAAGTGACGGTGGATTTCGATAAGGCCCTGACGGAAGAGGATTTGCGTCTTCTGGAGTCCGGGGTGAATGATGTCATTACTTCTAATATCAAGAGCGAAATCCTTTATCCGACCAAGGAAGAGGAAAAGACGCTGGATTATCGCAGCAAGAAGGAGATTGCCGGTCAGACACGTCTGGTGCGTTATCCCGGCGTCGACCTGTGCGCCTGCTGTGCACCCCATGTGAAGCGCACCGGCGAGATCGGCCTTTTCAAGGTGGTGTCCTTCCAGAATTACAAGGGCGGCATCCGCGTCTGGATCCTGGCCGGCAAGCGGGCTTTTGATTATATGAACGCCCGTACCGAGGAAATGGTGTCCATTGCCCGCATGATGTCCACATCAACCACGGAGGTGGCCGGCAAGATCACCGCCATGCAGGAGGACATCCGGAGTCTTAAAGCGGCAGCCCAGAAGGCTGAGGCTCGTGTCCTGGCCCTTACATTTGCGGCGCTTCCGGAGGACGAAGCCGTGACGGTTCTTTTCATGGCAGAAGCCGACAGCAAGGCTGTGCGCAATGCCGTGACGGATCGCGTGGCTGAGAAAGGCGGTGTAACGGCTGTCTTCATCGGTTCAGATGAAACAGGTTACCATTACGTTCTGGGTGCCTCAGAGGGGCGTACAGGAGCTCTCAACAAGGCTCTGAAGGATCAGTGCGGTGCCAGAGGCGGCGGCAAGGAGATCGCCGAGGGGAATGTGAGCGCCACGGCTGAGCAGTTGCGGGCTGTTGTGGCAGCAGAGGCCTGAATATAATCATATGAAAAAATCGACCGGGTCGGCATTTGCCGTACCCGGTCGTGTTATAATCGTTTTAACATTAATCCGGATAGCCGGTGGGATTCATGGACTGCCAGCGGAAGGAGTCGGCGCACATCTGCTCGAGGGTGCGTTCGGCTTTCCAGCCCAGGATCTCGGCGGCCAGGCTGGGATCGGCATAGCAGGTGGTCACGTCCCCGGGGCGACGGGCATCGAATACATAAGGGATGTCCTTGCCGCAGGCCTTTGAGTAGGCATTCACCACATCAAGCACGGAAGAGCCCTTGCCGGTGCCCAGGTTGAAAATGCTGATGCCGTTGAGACGGTCCATGGCCTCGATGGCTTTGATGTGACCGATGGCCAGGTCCACCACGTGGATGTAATCCCGGATGCATGTGCCGTCCGGCGTGGGATAATCATTTCCGAAAATGTGGAGACATTCCCGGATGCCGAGGGCTGTCTGGGCCACGTAGGGCACCAGGTTGTTGGGAATGCCCTTGGGATCCTCACCGATGAGCCCGCTTTCGTGGGCACCGATGGGATTGAAATAGCGCAGCAACACGATCTGCCAACTGTTGTCAGCAAAATAAATGTCTTTGAAAATGCGTTCCTGCCAGGCTTTGGTGGTGCCGTAGGGATTGGTGGTCTCGCCTAACGGGCAACTTTCCGTAATGGGCACGAAGGCGGGATCGCCGTAAACCGTGGCGGAGGAGGAGAAGACCAGCTTTTTGCAGTCGTGCTCCCGCATCACATCCACCAGGGTCAGGGTACCGATGAGATTGTTCTGATAGTATTCGATGGGCTTGACCACAGATTCGCCCACGGCCTTAAAACCGGCGAAATGGATGACGGCTTCGATCATTTCAATATCGAAGACATAGGTTAACGCATCTTTATCCTTGATATCAATGTTGTAAAAGGCGGGGCGC
Organism: Lachnospiraceae bacterium; assembly: GCA_030526195.1. Taxonomy (GTDB): domain Bacteria; phylum Bacillota; class Clostridia; order Lachnospirales; family Lachnospiraceae; genus Chordicoccus. The sequence continues at coordinate 68,320 of JAUNDG010000008.1, read as the reverse complement.
TTGCCGGTGATCGCCTGGATCCGGTCCACAACGACGGCCTTTGAATTGGAGAGGTCGTCGCAGATGACCACATCATAGCCGGCATTCAGAAGCTCCACACAGGTATGGCTGCCGATAAACCCGCAGCCACCGGTTACAAGAATAGCCATAATCATCAGTCCTTTCTTTAATTAAAGGGGTTATTACCATGATTATAAAACGGACCATCTTCCATGTCGATGTTAATTCGGCATTTTTATCCTGGTCAGCGGTGGACAAATTGCTGAAGGATCCCAATGCGGTGGATTTACGCACGATCCCGTCGGCGGTTTCCGGCGATCCGAAGAGCCGCCACGGCATCATTTTGGCCAAGTCTGTGCCCGCCAAAAAGTACCGGGTTGTCACCGGGGAGCCCACAGCTGCGGCTCTGCGCAAGTGTCCGGAGCTTGTACTGACAGCACCGGACTTTCAGGTGTACCGACGCTGCTCCGAGGCTTTCATCGCCATTTTGAAAAAATACGCGCCCGTGGTGGAACAGGTATCGGTGGACGAGGCATTCTGTGATTTTACAGGCACGGAAAACCTTTACGGAGACCTGACAGCCTTTGCGGCCCGTTTAAAAAATGAGATTCGCGATACGCTGGGGTTTACAGTGAATGTGGGCATTTCTTCTAATAAATTGCTGGCGAAAATGGCCTCTGATTTTGAGAAACCTGATAAGGTGCACACATTATTTCCGGAGGAGGTACCGACGAAAATGTGGCCACTGCCCATCGGCGAGCTTTTTGGTGTGGGCGAGTCCACGGCGGAGGCTCTGAGGGCTTTGAAGATCATGACCATCGGGGATGCGGCCAGGGCGGATGAACAGGTGCTGTGCCGTCGGCTGGGGCAGAAGGGGGGTGCCTACATTCATCGGGCAGCCAATGGCCTCGATGAGGGTGAAGTCGGGCAACGGACCTCACACGAGCAAAGTTACGGCAATTCCACCACTCTGGCGGAAAACATCACCGCCGCCAATGCCAATGAGCGGCTGCGGCCGGTGATGCTGGCGCTGGCGGATTCTGTGGGCTCGCGGATGCGCCGGGACGGCCGGAAAGGCCGGACAGTGGCGGTGACGGTGCGGACGGCGGATTTTGCCAATCATGCCCGGCAAAAGAAACTCAGCGACCCCACCGATATGACGGATGTGATCTTTGAAACGGCGGTGGGTCTGGTACGGGAAATCTGGGACGGCCGTAAACCAATCCGCCTTCTGGGGATTACCGTGTCTTCTCTTGATGAGGAGGACATGCACCAAATGTCTCTTTTTGAAACGCCGGCGGATGAAGCAAGACGGGAGAAAATGAAGAAGCTGGATGCCATGACGGATAAGATCCGTAAGGACTTCGGACGACAGGCGGTCACCAGAGGCGCGTTGATGACGGATGAGCGGCTCAGACGGATCGGGAAGAAAGAAGAGTAGACGACGGGGCAGAACGGGTTCAGTCAGGGACGATAGGCATAGCATTCGGAAAAAGTAAACGCCACCTGCGTCTTTAGAACAAGTAACTTCCATCCTGGGGAGAGGTGGGGGTGGAATTTACTTTTTCAAATGAGGGTGGGGAGATTCTTGCTATATATGTTAAAAAAGTGTTTGCAAAAGCACCAAACATGATGTATAATTTATCAAGTGTGAAAAACACAGGCTGCTATGGCACAGGTGGTAGCGCACATCATTGGTAATGATGAGGTCACCAGTTCGAGTCTGGTTAGCAGCTCGTACCCCGGAAGTGAAAACTTCCGGGGTTTTTTTGTTATCCCGATGAGCCAAGTGAATCCGCATGCTTGCATGAACGGATTCATTTGGCGAACGGCTATCACCGAGATGGAGCTATGCGGAATCGAGGTGATGCCGAAGGGATAAAGGCAGGAGGTGGTTTCCCTCCTGCCCCGATGAGCCAAGTGAATCCGCATGCAAAGTTGGCTGAATAATTGATTTTTGTGCAGACGAAAACCACAGGATCTATAGGGGACTCAAATAAATACAGATGAATTTATCCAAAAAAGTTGCTTTTAACCAAAATCTTTTATATAATCTGACAAAAGCAAGTGCTGTTTTTAATTGTAATATTAGATAATCTATACAGTCATAATTTGGCGAATGGTATTTTTGCGAAACTTGACTCTCTGGTCTAACATTATTACAATTTTAACAAACTAATACAATTTTTGGGAGGATACTGTCATGCTGATCGGTAAAAGTGTTCCCCGTGTAGACGCCTATGATAAGGCGACGGGCAGAACAAAGTACACGGACGATCTTTGCAGCCGCAAGGCCTATATCGCTAAAATCGTTCATTCCACGATTACCCATGGTTTTGTTAAATCAATCGATACCTCCGAGGCTGAAAAGGTGCCGGGGGTTGTCAAGATCCTGACATGCTTTGATGCGCCGGAAGTTGATTTCCCCACAGCCGGTCATCCCTATTCCAATGACCCGTCTCATCAGGATATCGCTGACCGCCATCTGCTGAATCGTCATGTCCGTTATTACGGTGATGAAGTGGCCGTGGTTGTGGCTGAAGACGAAGTGTCAGCTGTTCAGGCCATGAGAAAGGTCAAAGTCGAATACGAAGAGCTGCCGTTCGTTCTGGATGCCCAGAAAGCGATGGAAGAGGGGGCTCCGGTTCTTCACGACCGGGCACCGAACAACTGTATCGCCCATACCGATATCCGTAAGGGTAATGTTGAAGAGGCCATTAAGGAACCTGGTCTTATCTGTGTTGACGGCTGGTATGAAACACCGAAGGTCCAGCATTGTCACATTGAAAATTTCCTGTGCTATGCTTACATGGAAAACGGCCGTATCGTGGTTGTGGCTTCCACTCAGATCCCGCACATTGTCCGTCGTATCATCGGTCAGGCCCTCAGCATGGACTGGGGCAAGATCCGTGTGATCAAGCCGTACATCGGCGGTGGCTTCGGTGATAAGCAGGATGCTCTTTACGAACCGCTGTGCGCCTGGCTGACAACACAGGTGGGTGGCCATTGCGTTAAGCTGGAATGTACTCGTGAAGAAACCTTCACCAACTGCCGTGTCCGTCACGGTATCCGGACCCATATCAAATCTTATCTGCGTCCGGACGGCACACCGGTGGCCAGAAAATTCGAATGCTGGTCTAATCAGGGGGCTTACGGTTCTCATGGTCATGGTATTGCCGCCAAGGGCATGGGCGTCATCACTCAGCTTTATCCCTGCGATAATGTAGAAGCTGATGCTTATACTGTTTACACCAATACAGGTGTGGCCGGTGCCATGAGAGGTTACGGTATTCCGCAGGCTATGTTCGCCCAGGAATGCCATTGTGAAGATATCTGCCGCAAGCTGGGTCTGGATCCGCTGGAATACAGACGTAAATTCAGCATGCCGGTGGGCTTCTATGAACCGTTCTCCAAGAACGAACAGTATTTCGATACTTACAATCAGTGTCTCGACAGAGCCATTGAAGTGACCGATTATAAGAACAAGGTTGAAGCCTACAAGAACCAGACCGGTGATATCCGCCGTGGTATCGGTATTGCGCTGTCCTGGTACAACACAGCGACATATCCGATCTCTCCGGAAACATCATCCTGCCGTATGGTCATGAATCAGGACGGTTCTGTTCAGGTTCAGGTCGGTGAAACAGAAATCGGCCAGGGTGCCGATACGGCCTATACACAGATGGCAGCCGAAACCCTGGGCTTCCCGCTCCACATGGTCAATGTGGTCAGCAACCAGGATACGGATGTCTGCCCCTTCGGTACAGGTGCTTACGCTTCCCGTCAGACCTATACAGCCGGTATGGGTATCCGTACCGCCGCTGAGGCCTTTAAGAAAAAGATTCTGGAACGTGCCTTCAAGTTCACCAAGATCCAGCCGTATCTGATGGATATTGAAGACGGCAAGATCGTCAGAGTGACAGACGGCCGCGTTCTGATGACTATGCAGGAACTGTCTCTGCTGTCCCTGTATGATAAGGATGACAGTGAACATCTTCACATTGAGACTACCACATCCATCAGAAGCAATGCTTACAGCTTTGGCTGCTGCATCGCTGAAGTTGAAGTGGATCTTAAGATGTGCAAGTGCAAGCTGGTCAACATCACCAATGTCCATGACGTCGGTACTCTGATCAACCCGGCTCTGGCCCGTGCACAGGTTCACGGCGGTATGAGTATGGGTATCGGTTTCGCTCTGTCAGAGGTTCTGCTTTATGATGAAAAGACAGGCCGTCTGCTGAACGACAACCTGCTTGACTACAAGCTGTCCACATTTATGGATCATCCGCATCTGGAAGCACAGTTCATCGAGAACGCCGAACCCACATCAGCCTACGGCACCAAGGGCCTGGGCGAACCGCCGGTTAACCCGGTGGCTCCGGCGATCCGCAACGCCATTCTGAATGCCACAGACGTTGCCTGCAATGAATTGCCGATGAGACCGCACCTTCTGTTCAAGCGGTTTAAAGAAGAAAATCTCATTTAAGAAAGGAGAATGGCGTTATGTATGATATTAAAGCGCTTTATGAAGCTGAGAGCGTCGAGGATGCCATTCGTCTTCTGACCGAGCATCCGGAAGCACAGATCATCGCCGGCGGTTCCGACGTTCTGGTTCAGATCCGCGGCGGCAGACGCGCCGGTAAAGAACTTGTGTCCATTTATATGATCGATGATATGAGAGGCGTCTCCATGTTGGAGGACGGCACCATCCGTATCGGCTCTCTGACATCCTTCTATCACATTGCCGAGGATCCTATTGTTCAGAAATATATCCCGGTTCTGGGTGAAGCTGTTTCCACTGTCGGTTCCCCGCAGGTACGCTGCATCGGTACCATCGGCGGCAACACCTGCAACGGTGTGACATCAGCTGACTCCTCATCCACACTGCACGCGCTGGATGCCATCGTTGAAGTCACAGGTCCGAACGGTGTCCGTACACTGCCGATCAAGGAATTCTACCTTGGCCCGGGCAAAGTTGATCTGGCTCACAACGAAGTGCAGACAGCCATCATGATCCCGAAGGCAGCTTATGAAGGCTACTACGGCAACTACATCAAATACGGCATGAGAAATGCCATGGAAATCGCCACAACAGGCTGCTCCGTCAACGTGAAGCTGTCCGATGATAAAAAGACCATCCTGGACATCCGTATCGGTTACGGTGTTGCCGGCCCGGTGCCGCTTCGTGCGGTGACAGCGGAAGCTGCCGGTAAGGGCCAGCCGGTTTCTATGGATACCGTGAAGCTTGTCAGCGAAAAGGTTCTTGAGGATGTGAAGCCTCGTGACAGCTGGAGAGCCTCAAAGGAATTCCGTCTCCACCTTTGCAAGACGATGGCGGAAAGAGCAACAATCGAAGCGATCAAGAGAGCAGGAGGTGACATCTGATGGGTCAGCGCCAGTATAAATTAGTAACCTGCACGATCAACGGTAAAGAACGGTCAGCCATGGTTGATGTCAGAGCGTCTCTGACAGACATGCTGAGAAACGAATATGAACTCACATCTGTCAAAAAAGGGTGTGAAGTCGGCGAATGCGGCGCCTGCAATGTGATCATTAACGGCGAATGCTTCAACTCCTGCATTTATCTGGCCGTATGGGCAGAAGGCAAGGATATCCGCACACTGGAAGGTCTGGAAGGCCCGAACGGTGAACTGTCCGACATCCAGCAGGCCTTCATTGATGAAACAGCCATTCAGTGCGGCTTCTGCAGCCCGGGCTTCATCATGACAGCCGAAGAAATTCTGGAAAGAAACAAGATTTACACAGACGATGAGCTGCGTAAACTTCTGTCCGGCCATCTGTGCCGCTGCACAGGCTATGAGAACATCTTAAGAGCTGTTAAGAAGACCATGTACAAACGTCAGGGTCTTGAAATGCCGGAAGATCTCCAGCCGAACGAAGATTTCCACTCCACACCGGATGTGGGTCCGTACAACCGTCTGACAGGCGAAACAGCCTGCATCAAGGAACCGCGTTATTCCAGATAATCAGACAATTCACATTATTCAAAAAACAGGCAGCTCGCTGCCTGTTTTTTTTGTGCAAAAAAACCTGAGTCATCGACTCAGGTTTTTTAATGTTTCGAAGAAAGTGGGGTAGGAGACGCTGACGCAGGCGGCATCGGCAATCTCCATATCGCCTGTGAGAAGACCGGCAATGGCGAAGGCCATGGCCATGCGGTGATCGCCCTGGACCTCAATAGCGGCGCCGTGAAGCGGTCGGCCGCCCCGGATGATCATGCCGTCATCGGTGGCGGTGATATCCGCCCCCATGCGGGTAAGATTCTCGGTGATGAGCGCCAGACGGTCGGTTTCTTTAACCTTCAGCTCGGCGGCATCTTTGATGATGGTCTCGCCTTCGGCGAAAGCGGCCATAACGGCAATGATGGGCAGCTCGTCAATGAGCGTCGGGATGATAGCCCCTTCGATAACGGTGCCGTGAAGCTGTGAGGGCCGCACCAGGATATCAGCGGCAGGCTCAGTGTCTTCGTGATAGCGCTTCAGGAAGGTCATCTGACCACCCATTTTCTCAATGACACAGATCATACCGTCCCGGGTTGGGTTAAGTCCCACATTTTCTAAAATGATCTCAGAGTTCGGTACGAGAAGACCGGCGGCAAGGAAATATGCTGCGGAGGAGATATCCCCCGGCACTTCCACGGCCTGGCCTGTGAGCTTTCGGCCCGGTGTCAGGACGATGGAACCGTCGGCATCTGTGGCCACATCCGCCCCAAAGGCTCGCAGCATGCGCTCTGTATGATCCCGTGATAAGGCGGGTTCGTAGACACGGGTGAGGCCTTCGGCGTAAAGACCGGCCAGCAGGATACAGGACTTGACCTGAGCAGAAGCCACCGGCGTATGGTAGGTGATGCCCTGAAGGGGGGCGCCGTCAATAATGAGCGGGGCGCAGCCGTTGCCTTGTTCGGAACGAATCCGGGCGCCCATCTGCGTCAGGGGCTCCATGATGCGCTTCATGGGGCGACTCGTCAGAGAACTGTCCCCGGTGATGCGGGAAGAGAAACGCTGGCCGGCCAGAATACCGGACAGGAGTCTTGTGGTGGTGCCGCTGTTGCCGGCATCCAGTGTCTCTGTCGGGGCTGTCAGGCCGTGAAGGCCCTTGCCGTGGATCAGCAGCTCTTCATTATCTTTTTCAACGGAAATGCCCATGCGACTCATGCAGTCGATGGTGGAGAGGCAGTCGGCGCCGGACAGGAAATGCCGGACACGGGTGGTGCCTTCAGCCAGAGCCCCGAACATAACAGAGCGGTGGGAAATGGATTTGTCTCCCGGCACCGTCATGGTGCCGCGAAGACCATTGGAACGATCAACTTTCATAAATGGTATAACCGGAGCCTTTCAATTTTCTAATGGACCGGAGCATGGAGCGGCGATCGTAGAAATTGATCTGCAGAACGCCTTCCTCAAATTCGCGGTTATGGACAACGCCGATATTCTTGATACTGATGCCGTTTTCGGCCAGAAGACCGGCGATACGGGCAATGGCACCATATTCATCGGCCACATCGCAGTAGAGACGGTATTCGCCTCTGGCGCGGGAACTGAAGCTGTCGCGGAATTCCTTGCATTCCGTGAAAATGCTCAGGAGCTCGTCGCTGTCAGACCGCTTGACGGCATCCCGGTAAGCGGTCAGCTGGGTGATGTAGCGGTCCAGCAGGTCCACAATGGCCGGACCGTTGGCCAGACAGATCTCCTGCCACATTTCCGGAGAAGAGGAGGAGATACGGGTGATGTCGCGGAAGCCGCCGGCTGCCACGGTTTTCATCAGGTGATCCTCCGCGTCCACCTCATGGACCAGATTGACCAGGGAGGCGGAGATCAGATGCGGCAGATGGCTCACACCGGCTACGACACGGTCGTGCTGCTCATAATTGAGCACCAGCGGGAGAGAGCCCAGGTCCGCGATGTAAGTCCGCATGAATTCCGTCTGGGCGGGATCCACATCATCTGTGGGTGTGAGCATGTAATAGGCATTTTCGAGCAGCAGGAGGTTGCCATTGGCATAACCTGTCTTTTCGGAACCTGTCATGGGGTGACCGCCGATAAACTGGCGGGTCAGGCCCATTTCCTCAACGGCCTTGTGAATGGCCGTCTTAGTGGACCCCACATCCGTCAGGATGCAGGTGGGCTTGATCTGCTTCTTAAGGATCGGCAGATAGTCAAGGGCCTTGATCACCGGCACACAGATAAAAATTATGTCACAGTCACTGAACCCTTCTTCGGGGGAGGGGAGAGCGATGTCCACCACATCATCAAGGATGGCCTGCTTCAGGACCTCCTGATTGCGGTTGTACGCCACGATGATGGTGTCGGGCATTTTATCCCGGATCGCTTTCGCAATAGACCCCCCGATGAGTCCGAGACCAATAAAACCAACTGTCATAATACACCTTCTTTTCGGTATTCTTTTTCGGTAATAGGCGGTGTGCTTCAGTATGTCCGGATGAGACTTTCCTTCGGAAATGGGGCTCTGAAGCAACCATTCAACTGTTTATTTTACCATGTAGAACCCTTTGGTTCAACACAGAATACTTTAATTAAATAAAGCGTTGAATTATTAACCAATTATTGGGTAGGAATTTGATGGAAAATGGACAAAATATACAAATCACTTGTTTTTTGGTCATGCGTTTAGTACAATAGTGCTAAATATGTTATACCCTTTTGGAGGTTAGTTATGAACGTTTACAAAACAGAACAAATTCGAAACGTGGTCTTACTTGGACATGGTGGCGCAGGCAAAACTAGCCTGGCAGAAGCAATGGCATACCTGACCGGTATTACCAATCGTCTCGGTAACGTTGCCGACGGCAATACCGTCTGCGACTTTGATAAAGAAGAAATCAAACGAAAATTCTCAATTTCAGCAGCTATGCTGCCGATCGAATGGAACGGCTGTAAGATCAACGTGCTGGATACACCGGGTTATTTTGACTTCGTCGGTGAAGCTGAAGAAGCTGCCAGCGTGGCTGATGCCGCTGTCATCGTTGTATCCGCCAAGGATGGTATCCAGGTCGGGACACAGAAGGCCTGGGATCTTTGCGACAAGAACAACCTGCCGCGTATGTTCTATCTGACAGGTATGGACAACGAAGCGGCAAATTATGATGATGTTCTGGCTCAGCTGACAGATCGTTTCGGTACAAAGATCGTACCGCTTAACGTGCCGATCCGCGACGGCGGTAAGCTGGTGGGTTATGCCAGTGTGGCTTCCCAGACAGCCGCTATGTTCGGTGATAAGGATAAAGAAACAGCCTGCGATGTTCCGGCAGATATGGCCGGTGATATCGAAAGCTATCACGGCACTCTGATGGAATCTGTCGCTGAATCTTCAGAAGAATTCATGGATCGTTTCTTCGGTGGTGATGAATTCACAGCAGAAGAGATCGCTGAAGCTCTGGCTATCAACGTAAATGATGTCAGCACAGTACCGGTTTCCTTCGGTTCCTCAACACAGGTGAAGGGCGTTGCCAGACTGCTGAATGACATCGTGGCTATCATGCCGTCACCGGATAAGAGACAGATCTCCGGTACCAATGCCAAGACAGGCGAAGCCTTCGAAGCCAACTATGATCCGAACAAGGAAAAGACAGCTTATGTCTGGAAGACCATGGTTGACCCGTTCATCGGTAAGTACAGCTTCATCAAGGTCTGCTCCGGTACTCTGAAATCCGACGATATGATGTATATCATGGATAAGCAGCTGGAACAGAAGATCGGTAAGCTGTATGTTCTGACAGGCAATAAGCCGGCTGAAGTTCCGACTCTGGCTGCCGGCGACATCGGTGCTCTGGCTAAACTGACAGAAGTCAGCACAGGCTTCTCACTGGCCACAAAGGCTACTCAGGTTGCCTATGAAAAAGCTGAGCTGTCTATCCCGTATACCTACAAACGTTACAAAGCTCTGAAGAAGGGCGAAGAAGATAAGATCGCTCAGTCTCTGGCTCGTCTGACATGGGAAGACCACACCGTTCGCGTTGTTCAGGATTCCGCCAACCGTCAGTCACTGCTTTACGGTATGGGCGAACAGCATCTGGACATCATCGTCAGCAAGCTGAAAGAACGTTACAAAGTTGACATCGAACTGACAGCTCCGAAGATCGCTTTCCGTGAAACGATCCGTAAGAACTCCGATGTTGAAGGTAAGTATAAGAAGCAGACCGGTGGTCACGGCCAGTATGGTCACGTTAAGATGCGTTTCGAGCCCAGCGCCGACACATCCAAGGCCTACGAATTTGCTATCGCCGTTGTCGGTGGTACCGTTCCGAAGAACTATTATCCGGCCGTTGAAAAGGGTCTGAGCGAATCCGTCCTTAAGGGCCCGCTTGCCGCTTATCCGGTTGTCGGTGTTAAGGCCACTCTGTACGATGGTTCTTATCATCCGGTTGACTCCTCAGAACAGGCCTTCAAGTCTGCCACACGTATGGCATTCAAGGATGGCTTCCTGAAGGCCGGTCCGGTTCTCCTTGAGCCGATCGTTTCCCTGAAGGTCACTGTTCCGGATAAATTCACCGGTGATGTCATGGGCGACCTCAATAAGAGAAGAGGCCGTGTGCTGGGTATGAACCCGGTTAAGTCAGGTGTGACCTGCGTCGAAGCAGAAGTTCCGGAAATGGAACTCTACGGCTACGGCACAACACTGCGCTCCATGACAGGTGGTGCCGGTAACTTTGCTTTCGACTTTGCCCGCTATGAACAGGCTCCGGCCGATGTTCAGGAAAAGCAGATCAAGGCTCGTGCCGATCAGCTGGTGAGCGAAGAAGAGTAATCCATCGGAATTCACAACATAATTTCAAATCGCGTTTTGAGAGGCTGCCCTATGGGCAGCCTCTTTTTAAGGTGCGCGAGTTGATCCCTTCACCCTTCTTCTATGGAGGAAATAATTTGAATATGGGAGAGAAAAAAACACCCCGGCAGAAACCCTGCCGGGGTGTTAAATACCAGGATGGTTATGTATTTGTTTTCATCGGTTTCTTATGCTGTCAGCATCAATAGCAGAAGAAGCGTCTGACACTGGCGATGGCTCTGTAGTTGAAGGGCCGTGTGCAAAGACCGATGGAGGGATCACTGGCGTTGACGATCATGCCGTTGCCGATGTAGATGGCGGCATGGCCGATACCGCTGCCGGCCCAGTAAAGGATAACATCACCGGGCTGCATAGCCGCTGTGCTGGGTGAAACCGCTTCGCCCATCAGATTGAAGAGCTCAAGGTTACGATCAAAGTGAACACCATAGACGGCGTAGACGGCTTTGACAAGACCGGCACAGTCAACACCTGTCTGAAGGCTTTCACCGGCCACAACGTAGGGGATTCTGCCGACGAAGGAGCAGGCGAAGTTGGCCAGTTCAGAGCCGATACCGGCGCGCTGCACGGCAGCGGCCTCGCGGTTGGCGGAAAGAATACGACCATGGTACGGGCTGCCCATATACTGGTTAGCCAGAGCCTCGGCCTTGGCAGCGGCATTCCCTGAAGGATTACCGGTGGAAGGCGGTGCGGGCTGGGGAGCCGGCTGCGGTGCCGGTTCCGGTGTGGGAGCCGGTGTCGGGTCCGGAGCAGGAGCCGGCGCTTCATCGGCCGGTTTATCAGGTTCGGCCGGCTTATTGGCTTCTTCCTGCTGACGCTGGGCTTCTTCTTCGGCAGCCTTACGGGCGGCTTCTTCAGCAGCGCGGCGGGCTTCTTCTTCAGCCTGACGTCTCTTTTCCTCCTGAATCGCCTGCAACTGCTGGTTCTGGGAGGCGATAGTGGCGTTCAGAGCATTGGCCTGTTCCTGAAGGGCCAGGATCTCGGCTTCGTAATCGGCTGAAATCTGTTTCTTTTCTTCAAGAGCTTCATTCAGGCGGCCTTTCTGAGTTTCAAGGCTTTCCTGTTCGGCGGCCATTTCCTCTTTTTTGAATTCAAGGTTTTCCTTGATCGTCACGATCTCGTTGACGGTTTCTTCATAGCTGGCCAGGGCTTCGCGGTCATATTTATTAATGTCCTGAGCGTACTGGAAGCGGTTCAGAAGATCCACAAAGGAGGAGGCATCGGCCAGATAACTGAGCCAGGTCATGTCGGAGCCATTTTCGTAAATGTACTGGATACGCGTCTTCATATCAGCGTACTGTTCATCACACTGGGCTTCGGCGACCACCAGTTCCTCACCTTTCTGTACCAGACGGTTTTCGGCGTCGATCAGATCAGCTTCCAGAAGAGAGATGTTGGCCATCAGGTCAACCAGCTCAGCATCCAGATTGGTGATTTCTTCCTCAACGATGTTGTGAGCAGTTTCGTTGTTTTTAAGGTCACCCTGCGTTGTTGTCAAGGCATTGGCGTTGGCATTGATCTGGGCCTTCAGATCGGATTCCTGATCGGCCAGAACAGACATCGGTGCCGCCAGAGCCATCGACAGGCCCAGAGTGAGGCAAAGTAATCGTTTTTTCATAAGTTCTGTAAATCCTTCATGTCAAATCTATATCGAGAAATGACACATCTATCCACTTTTGTTTAATGATTATGTAATAGTATGTCATAAAGAGTGGGATTTTTCAAGCCTTAACGGTAAGAGAACACAGATTTGTCACATGTGCACAGAGTGTGGTGGCTTTCCATGGCCTTTCATAGATATAGGGCTCTGCCATTTTCTGGTCAGCAGATATAGTGATCAGGCGTGATGACCTGTCAGGCGGAGGCCCCTTACCCCGGGCAGTCGAGAGTCTCGGTGGTTGACGGGAAAATGGTGAAGCGGACATGAGGCTTCGGGGATTGAGATCATCTGTGTGACAGGGAACACAAAAAAAGATCGCCGCCCGCAGGCGACGATCTCCATAAACACATATGGCGTTGTATTGCCGGCAGTGGCCGGGCAGAAACATCTGTCATTACTTTCTTTCCAGCAGTGACCGGACTGATTCACGCTCCTCAAGAAGAGAATTGATCATAGTGGGGGTGCTGTGAATGTTGGACGCCAAGTCATGGTTAACAGCGTTGATGATGCTGGTCAGATAGTTAAACATATTGGCGGTCTCAAAGTAGGGCTTCGCCAGAATCTCTTCCGGCAGGTAGGTCAGGTTGGTGCAGATGACCTTGTCCAGGAGACCCTGCTCATAATACTTGTCGAAGTCAGCCATACCATTGGTGAAAAGACCGAAGGTGGCGCAGATGAAGACACGGCGGCAACCTTTTTCCTTCAGCTGCTTGCACACATCCAGCATGGAACCGCCGGAGGAAATCATATCGTCGATGACGACCACATCCTTGCCCTCAACGGAATCACCCAGGAATTCATGGGCCACGATGGGGTTACGGCCGTTAACGACCTTGGAATAATCGCGGCGTTTGTAGAAGGTACCCATATCGACACCCAGAAGGTTGGAGAAGTAAAGACCTCTGTCCATGGCACCTTCGTCGGGGCTGACCACCATGAAATGCTCTTTATCTGTCTTCAGATCCGGAACGGATGTGATGAGAGCTTTCATGAACTGGTAAGTGGGCATGTAGTTGTCAAAGGAACACAGCGGAATGGCGTTCATGACACGGGGATCGTGAGCATCGAAGGTGATGATCTCGGAAACACCCATGTCCACCAGTTCCTTAAGTCCCAGAGCACAGTCGAGAGATTCACGGCCTGTCTTTTTGTGCTGACGCCCTTCATAAAGGAAGGGCATGATAACCTTGATCCGGTGAGCACGACCGTTGGCAGCGGAAATGATACGCTTCAGATCCTGGAAATGGTTATCCGGGGACATGTGGTTCTCACGGCCGCAAACCTTGAAGGTGGGACTGTAGTTGGTAATATCGCAGAAAACATAAAGGTCGGTACCGCGGACAGTTTCGTTGATGCGGACACGGCCTTCGCCGGTGCCGTAACGGGTGGCAGTGCAGTCAAGCAGGTAAGAATCCACCTGATAATCGGGGCAGGCTGCCAGTTCCGGATACTCGGCGGCAAGTGCTCGTCTTTCTTTCAGAAGAATCTCATTGACGGCTTTAGCCAGGTAAGCGGAACCCTCAAGATAGGCCAGTTTTAACGGCGCAACGGGCTTTGTGATGTGACGCTTGATCTTATCAGACATAGTTTTTCTCCTTCATTGTGAAGTGCAGAATGATTATAACATTCGGACTATACCCGTTCAAGAATGTTTACAAAAATGATTTCAATTGGTATCATTGATACAGTATTACGATGCAGTAATAGCGGAATTTTGTCCGCGATCATTTTTTACGGTTATGTTTGGAAAGGTAATATCAGCATGAGCAAGCCTATTGCAGCTATTGTCGGCCGCCCGAATGTGGGTAAGTCGACTTTATTTAATGTACTGGCCGGCGCTGACATTTCCATCGTCAAGGATACACCGGGTGTCACCCGTGACCGTATCTATGCCGATGTTGAGTGGTCAGGTTATTCATTTACATTAATCGACACCGGCGGTATCGAACCCGCCTCCCAGGACCTGATTCTCAGGGAAATGAGAACCCAGGCCCAGATCGCCATTGATACAGCCGACGTTATCATTTTCATGGTGGATGTGCGTCAGGGTGTTGTGGATGCGGATTATTCCGTGGCCGACATTCTGAGAAAATCTGCTAAACCCATCGTCATGGCGGTCAACAAGACAGATGATTTCAAAAAACAGCAGGCCGATGTATATGAATTCTATAATCTGGGCCTGGGGGATCCGTATCCCATTTCCGCCGCCAACCGTCAGGGTATCGGCGACCTTCTGGATGAGGTCGTGGCCTACTTCAATGAACGGTCAGAGGCGGAAGAGGAGGAAGATATCCCGCGTATTGCCATCATCGGTAAGCCGAACGTGGGCAAATCCTCTATTATTAATAAGCTTCTGGGTGAGAATCGTTGTATCGTTTCCAACATTGCGGGCACAACCCGTGATGCCATTGACACCCGTGTGAAATGGAATAAGAAGGAATACATCTTTGTTGACACCGCCGGTCTTCGTCGGAAGAGCCGGATCAATGAGGAACTGGAGCGCTACATGATCATCCGCACCGTCACCGCCGTGGAGCGGGCCGATGTGTGTGTGCTGGTCATCGATGCCACAGAAGGCATCACCGAGCAGGATGCCAAGATCGCCGGTATTGCCCATGAACGGGGCAAGGGCATGATCATCGCCGTTAATAAATGGGATGCGGTGGAAAAGGACAATCATACGGTCAAGGAATTCACGGACGATGTCCGGGATGTGCTGGCCTACATGCCCTATGCGGAGATTCTCTTTGTGTCCGCCGAAACCGGTCAGAGACTGCCGAAGATTTTCGAGACCATCGAAGAGGTTATCGAAAACCAGAACAAGCGCATTTCCACCGGTATTCTTAATGAAATCCTGGCAGAGGCCGTGGCACTTAACCAGCCGCCCTCAGATAAGGGACGCCGCCTGCGCATTTACTACATGACCCAGGTCAGCGTGAAGCCGCCCACATTCGTCATTTTCGTAAATGACAAGAAGCTGATGCATTTCTCATACACCCGGTATCTGGAAAACCGGATCCGCGATACCTTCGGCTTCAAGGGCACGGCGCTTCATTTTATCGTACGTGAGAGAAAGGACAAGGATCAGAAATGAGTATCAAAATGATCGTTCTTTCTTTAATCATCGGCTATGCAGCCGGTCTTTTCCAGACCTCCTTTATCTACAGCAAGCTGAGAGGGGAGGATATTCGTCAGAAGGGCTCCGGCAATGCCGGCACCACCAATGCGCTGCGCAGCTACGGCAAAAAGGTGGGGGCTCTGGTGTTGCTTGGTGACCTCTTAAAATGCGTGGTCGCTGTCCTGGTGGCTCGGGCTCTGTTTGCCGGCGGTGATCCGGCGATGGGGCATCTTATCGGCCTGTTTGCAGGCCTTGGCTGCGTGCTGGGTCACAATTTCCCCTTCTATATGGGCTTTAAGGGCGGCAAAGGTATCGCCTGCACTTTGGGTGTGGCGGTGATGCTGTACTGGCCGCTGGCTATTTTTGGCTTTGTGATCTTTCTGACCATTGTGCTCACGATTCACTATGTATCTCTGGGCTCACTGGTGGCCCTTTCGATGACGGTGGTCGCCGCCGCTGCTTTAAGTCTGACAGGCGTGGTGGCTATGCCGGTCAACGGCATGGGACAGGCTATGGTGGTTTATGTGCTGCTCATTGTGCTGGCCTTTTTCCAGCATCGCAGCAACATTAAGCGTCTGGCTACCCATACCGAACGCAAGACCTACCTTTTACACAAACCGGAATAAGGAGACAGAAGATGGCTAAGATCGGTGTGATCGGAGCCGGTTCCTGGGGAACCGCGCTGGCAAGACTGTTATGCGATAACGGACATGATGTGGTGTTGTGGTCCTGTATTGAAGCGGAGATCCGCATGCTGAAGGAAACCCATATGCAGCAGGAAAAACTGCCGGGGGTTCTTCTGCCGGAAGCGCTTCAGTATACCACAGATCTCAAGGAGGCCATGGCCGATAAGGAAATTGTTGTTCTGGCTGTGCCTTCACCCTTTACCAGAAGCACGGCCCGTCAGATGGCCGCTTATTATCAGCCGGATCAGGTGATCGTGTCCGTGGCGAAGGGTATTGAAGATGAGACCTATTTCACTCTGACGGATGTGATCGAGGATGAGATCAAGGGGGCGGTGACCTGCGCCCTGTCCGGTCCCAGCCATGCCGAAGAGGTGGTGCGTCAGATGCCCACCACAGTGGTGGCTGCCTGCCCGAAGAAATCCGTGGCGGAGCGGGTTCAGGCCGTCTTTATGAGCCCGGTTTTCCGTGTGTACACAAGCCCCGATATGGTGGGCGTTGAACTGGGTGGTTCCTTAAAAAATGTCATTGCGCTGGCCGCCGGCGTTGTGGATGGCCTGGGCTACGGTGACAACTGCAAAGCGGCTCTGATCACCCGAGGTATCCATGAACTGGGCCAGCTGGGCCTTAAGATGGGCGCCCGCTTTGAGACCTTAAGTGGTCTGTCCGGCATTGGCGATCTTATCGTGACCTGCACCTCTGTGCACAGCCGTAACCGCATGGCCGGTTATTATATCGGTCAGGGCCACAGCATGAAGGAAGCCATGGAAATGGTGAGCCAGATCGTGGAAGGTGTGTATTCCACCAAGGCTGCCTATCATCTGTCACAGAAATACGGCGTGGAAATGCCCATCATTTCCGAAGTTAATGCCGTTCTCTTTGAGGACAAGAATCCCCGTCAGGCTGTGGAAGATCTGATGCTCCGCGATCGTAAGTCTGAGGGCGACGACTCCGGCTGGTCATAAAGCGACGGGTCAAGGTGACATCTTGCGATGACGGTGTGCCTGACGCAGGCCACTTGATTGCCGGATGGACGAAAATGGATTATCAATTATGTACAAAAAACAGGCCGGCTGCTGAGGCAGTCCGGCCTGTTCAATTTATCAGCTATTGAGTTGAGCGCCTCATTGCCGACAGTCGGCAAATGGCATAAAATAGGTTTACGAAAATGGTTTTTACGGCGCCACGATGTCGTCCGGCACACCGGCAACACGGTGATTTTCGTTTAGGCCGTCGATGCTGGCCATTTCGTGTTCGTCCAGAGCGAAATCGAAAATGCAGGCGTTGCTGATGATGCGGTCCGCATTGACAGATTTCGGGATTGGACAGATATCCTTCTGCAGCAGCCAGCGCAGACCGATCTGAGCCGGTGTGCGGTTGTATTTCAGGGCCAGGTTTTCGATGACAGAGCGATCGAAGAAGGCGCCGCGGGCTAACGGACAGTAAGCCTGGACAGCGATGCCGTTGCTCTGGCAGAAGCTGCGCAGGGAATCCCGGTTCCACAGCGGGTGGTATTCGATCTGATTGACCGCAGGGACGATGGTGCTGTTATCCATGAGTTCCTGAAGCTGCATTTCATTAAAGTTGGAAACACCGATGGCACGGCAGCGGCCGTCGGCCAGCAGTTTTTCAAGCAAATGCCAGGTTTCCAGAGAGCAGCCGGGGACGGGCCAGTGGATCAGGTAAAGATCGATGTAATCCAGCCCCAGACGTTCCAGGGAACGGTTGAAGGCATTTTCCACATCGCCGAGTCTTTGGGCTGTATTCCAGACTTTGGTGGTGACAAAAAGCTCTTCACGGGGAATACCGCATTTGCGAATGCCGTCACCGACCGCTTCTTCATTTTTATAAAATGAGGCTGTGTCGATGAGACGGTAGCCGGTGCTGACAGCATCACGGATGGCACCCTGCACATCACATTCCGATGTGGATTTGTAAGTGCCCAGACCGAGGCGCGGCATGGCAACGCCGTTGTTCAAAGTAATCGTTTTATGCATATAAACCTCCATAATTCATGTTATTATAACATTGAATGATGACGATAATGAGGCACTTCTATTAATAAAACATTACGGCCTGCCGGGCCCGGCCCGGAGAAAAGAGAGGCATTGAATATGAGATATAAAGGTTTTAAGGCCGGTGCTTTGGCGCTGGCGATGATCATGATGGTGGGGCTGACCCCGGCCGGCGTGCTGGGGGCAGGTCCTGCGGAGGCCGACACCGCGCAGGATGGCACCACGCAGGTCGGCATTGCACAGACCGGCACCACACAGACCGCGGAGCCGTTGATGCGCATCAGCGACGGATCAGGTCGAGACTTAACCGGCAGTGAGACACCGGACAGGACCGCCGCTTCAGGAAATGATGGCGATGGCAAAGCGCCGAGCGGCAAAGAGGACATGACCGGTGGTGAAAACACGGACGGCAGCGGTGTCGATAGCGCCGCCGGCATCGGCGGTGAAAGCACGGATAGCACCGGCGGCGGGAACACAGATGGTGCCGGTGTCGATAGCATTGACGGCAGCGCCGGTGAGAGCACAGACGGCACCAAGGGCGATAACACGGACGGCAGCAGCGGTGAAACCACAGACGGCAGCGACGGTGACGACCCGGTGGTCGGCGACACATCCGACAAGGACATTGCCGACAATGTTAAGCCGGATGACAAGGACAATGAGGCCTCCGACAGCGATCTGGTGATCATGGAAGATGAGGATCTGCCCTTTGGTATGCTGGGGGAGGATTCCGAGCTTAAGGAAGGCTACTACCGGATCGAATCCGCCCTCAATGCGGATTATGTGATGGATGTGGCCGGCGGGTCCACGGAAAAACGGGCCAATATTCAGCTTTATATCAACAACGGCACCCCGGCCCAGGTCTTTTATGTGAAGCCCATCGGCAACGGCCGGTACACCATTCAGAATTTTAAATCTTCCTATTATCTGAATGTTCAGAACGGCTCCATCGCCAAGGGGGCCAATATCTGGCAGTACAAAAATGACGGCACCTACGCCATGCAGTTTTACATTGCCAAAGGCCTCAGGGATGGCTGCAGCATCATCCGTTCCGTCAAGAGCGGTTTTGTGTGTGATGTGGAAAATGGCAAGGCGGCCAAGCGCACCAATATCCGGCTGTGGCGCATGAATTATTCCGCCGCCCAGGAGTGGCGCTTTGTGCCGGTGTCCGGTGAAACAGAAGCCAAAATGAACAACGGCTATTACACCCTGGTCTCCAAGGCCAACGGCAAGGTGATGGATGTGGCGGATGCCTCGCTGTCAGCCGGAGCCAATGTGAAGACCCATAAGAGCAACGGCACGGCGGCTCAGGTCTTTTATCTGGAAAAAGGGACCGACGGTACTTACAGTCTGATGGCCTGCAATTCCGGGCTTTATCTGAGTTTTAACGGCACCGCCAATGCCGGGACCAATGTGGTCCAGCGAGAATGGTCGGAGAGTGACAAAAATCAGAAATGGCGCATTTACGACACCGGCGGCGGTCTTAAGCTGGTGCCCGCTTCGGATGTGGGCAAAACCCTGCGGGTCAATACCGGGGCCGACGGCAGCGGTGTGAATGTGGAGCTGGCCGGGACCACCTCGGCGGATCCGGCTCTCTGGACATTTAAGTCTGTGTCAGAGCCCTCCGTGGCCCTGGCCACCGGTGTTTATGAGATTTATCCCACCGGCCAGAGCCGGTATGCCTTTGATGTGGAAAATGCCTCTGTTGGCACCGCCAATGTGCGGATCCACAAGGCCAATCATACCGAGGCTCAGAAGTTCCTGGTGATGCCCGACGGCAAGGGCGGGTCCCTTATCATCAACATGCATTCCTTTAATGCCCTGGATGTGGCCGGTGCATCTTCTGCGGAGGGCACCAATGTGCAGCAGCACACCGCCAACAACAAGAGCCTGGCCCAGAACTGGAAGATCGTGGGATGCCAGGGCCGTTACCGCATCGTGTCCTCATTGGGCAGTCGGGTGCTGTCTGTCAGCGGCAGTATCGGTCAGGATGCCAATCTGGTGATCGCCTCCGATAAGGGTGCAGCGGGGCAGCGGTTCTGTTTCCGCCCGGTGATCTCCGGCAGCCAGCCGGTGGACGGGAAAATCTACCGCATCGTCTCGGCGCTGGATCCCACCAAGGTCATTGACGTCCCCAACTCCTCCTGGGCGGAGGGGATGCTGATGCAGATCCACAGCTCCAACTTCTCGGAGAATCAGAACTTCCGCCTGACCAGCACCGGGGATGGCTATTATCTCATTATGAATGCCAAAAATGGTCTGGTCTTAACAGCCAAGGCCTACGGGGGCAGCACCTGGGGCGCTTCCTCCGGCACAACGGTCATTGATTACAACGAGATCGAAGGCAATTCCTATAAGATTTATCAGAAATGGCAGCTGGTGCCCACGGGAGACGGCGGCTATTACATCAAAAATGCTGCCTGTGGCTACTATATTGATGTCAAGGGCGGCCTGACAGCGGAGGACACCCCACTGCAGGTCTATAAATTCAACGGCTCCCAGGCCCAGAAATTCTATTTCAACCGGACCTCCACGAGCTGTTACTTAAGATGGCACGGCTATGCCGCAGATTCCACCGGGAAAATGCACTGGCTGGAAGGCACCTTCTGGGATGATCCCCGGGTGTCGGATCAGGATTTCCTGGCTGCGGCTATTTACACCGAGGCCGGCAATCAGGGCCTGGCCGGCATGATGATGGTGGGGTATTCCATTTTGAACACCACCTCTCTTCAGGATGTGCGCTTTGCCATCTACGATTACGGGCAGTATGAGATCTGCCGGAATGGCTCTCTGACAAAGATCCTGAATGCCATATCCACCAACAACACCGCCGGGTACAATTCCCTCGGCACGGCCCGGAACGCAGGAGCAGCCTGCGCCGGTGGCCAGAGCGTGACCCTGGAGGAGCAGGCGGTGATGACGTATCCGGGCGGCACCACGGTCTACCAGAAGGGGGCCGTGCTGAACCGGTCTGTTTTTGCCCGTTATGACGGTTTTATGACCCCGGCTGCCTGGCAGCGTCACGGCTTCACAACAGCCGGCCATCATACCCTGACCTATAAGGGTCATATCTATTACAACGAAGCGGAGATTTGGAAATGAATCAGACACTGATGGTATTCTTCGGTGTGATCATCGCCTTTCTCATGATCGCGGCCATCTCCATCGCGGGAGGCCGCCGGCGTCATGAGGAAGAGGTGCGCCGGGAGCTTGAGGAAAACTGGGGACGAAAGGGCCGGTATCGGTTTACCCGCCGGCAGCTTGAAAGCATTGCCCGGATTTTAGATGACACAAACGGCGGTCGGCCGACGGTCTATGATGTGGACGATGTGACCTGGCATGATCTTGACATGGATCGGCTTTACCGTGACATCAACACCACCCGCTCCTCCTGTGGCGACTGCCTGCTGTATGAGCGGCTGCGCCGCCCGTCATTTTCGGAGGCGGAGCTGAAGGCTTTCGACGAAACGGCAGTCTGGTTTGATGAAAATGAGGCTCTGCGCCGCCGGGTGCAGCTCATTTTAAGCGAGGTGGGCCGGGATGAGGATCTGTCTGTGGCGGAGGCTCTTTCCGGTCTTGAAAATGGTCATCCGGTGGGCGGATCCCGTTTTGTGATCCCTGCCCTTTTAACACTGGCGGATCTTATTTTCTTCTTTTTCTGTCCGCTCTATGCGGTGCTGTTGTTCATCCCGCTCTCAGCGGTCAACATCGTGCTGTTCCTGAAACTGAAGGACACAACAGAAGATGTGCTGACGGGCTTTCGGGCCATCCTGCGGATGATGACGGCGGTTGATGAGCTGGAAACACTGGAACGCATCCTCAAGGGGAAGAATCGGACAGATCGGGTGACGGCGTGTATTCGCCGTCTGGTGAAGGCCCGGGATGAACTGAGTGCTTTCCGGCGCGGGGCTTTTCTGGTCACCGGCCGCAACGTCTATGCGGAGGGGCCGGGACAGGCCATCCTGCAGTACATCAAGCTGTTTTTCCATGTGGATCTTATAAAGTTCGATGCCATGCTCCGGGAACTGGCCCTTCACAAAGAAGAACCGGTGACACTGATGCGGGAACTGGGCTATCTGGATACGGCCTGTGCCGTGGCATCCTATCGCCGGACCTTGCCGGTCTGGTGTCGTCCCTCATTTTCTAAAGAAGAAACGGCAAGCCTGACGGTGGAGGGCATGGTGCATCCCCTCATTAACGCGCCGGTGGAAAACAGCGCCATTTTAGAAGGTGGGAATCTCATCACGGGCTCCAATGCCTCCGGGAAATCCACCTTTTTGCGGAATACGGCCATCTGCGCCGTGATGGCGGAGGCCCTTAGTACAGTGCCGGCCCGACGATACGAAGCATCTTATTTCAGGGTGATGTCCTCCATGGCCCTGGCTGATAACCTGAAGGGCGGCGAGAGCTATTATGTGGTGGAAATCCGCTCCCTCAAACGGATTCTGGATGCGGCAAAAACGGAGGTGCCGATTCTGACACTGGTGGATGAGGTGCTGCGGGGGACCAACACCATTGAACGCATTGCCGCTTCGGCGCAGATTTTAAGAAGCCTGCCGCGGCCCCATGTGGTCTCTCTGGCGGCCACCCACGATATTGAGCTTACCTTTATGCTGGAGGGGCTTTACAGGAATTATCATTTTGAAGAACGGATGGGCGAAGAGGATGTGGTCTTTGATTACCGGCTTAAAGAAGGCCGGGCTTCCACCCGCAACGCCATCCGACTGCTGAAGAGTTTTGATTATGACGAGACCGTCATTGAGAAAGCGGTGGCTTCAGCGGCCCATTTTGAAGAAACAGGAGAGTGGAAACTGTGAAAGTTTTTATCTATACAGACGGATCCTCCCGGGGCAATCCCGGACCCGGCGGGTACGGCGCTGTGCTGAAGTACACCGACAGTAAGGGGCAGCTGCATGAAAAGGAGCTGTCCGCCGGTTATCGGGAAACCACTAACAACCGGATGGAACTGATGGGGGCCATTGCGGCGCTGGAGGCGCTGCGTCTCCCCTGTGAGGTGCTGCTGACCTCCGATTCCCGCTATCTGACGGATGCTTTTAATAAGAAATGGATCGACGGCTGGCAGAAGCGCGGCTGGAAAAAAGCGGATAAGAAACCGGTGCTCAATAAGGATCTGTGGCAGCGGCTCTTAAAGGCCATGGCACCCCATCAGGTGACCTTTGCCTGGGTGGAGGGCCATGCGGGTCATCCTGAAAATGAGCGGTGCGATGCCCTGGCTACCTACGCGGCGGATCACGGTCCGCACCTCGAGGGCGGCATGGAGGCGTAGCCTTTGGCTGTGCCTGATTGGCCTGCGACTTGGCGGTTGGGCGACAGTTATGCGACAGTTATGCGGCAGTTGTGACGGCAGTTGTGATGCCGGGCGTGTTGCAAAGCCCACTTTACGCGGACACAGGGTTATGCTATTATCAAAAAGTTATAGTATTCTAAGAATGAACGGATGAGATCCGTGTCAATACAGGAGGCATATTTTATGAAAAAATATGGCGTGAATGAATTAAGAAAGATGTTCCTTGATTTCTTCGAAACCAAAGATCATCTTGTGATGAAATCATTTTCGCTGGTCCCGCAGAATGACAAGAGTCTTCTGCTGATCAACGCCGGTATGGCCCCGCTGAAGCCGTACTTCACAGGCGCCGAGATTCCGCCGAAAAAGAGAGTCGCTACCTGCCAGAAGTGTATCCGGACAGGCGATATCGACAATGTCGGTAAGACAGCCCGTCACGGCACATTTTTTGAAATGCTGGGTAACTTCTCCTTCGGTGATTACTTTAAGCATGAAGCCATTGCCTGGTCATGGGAATTCCTGACAGAGGTGGTGGGTCTTGACCCGGATCGTCTTTATCCGTCAGTTTACGAAGATGATGACGAAGCCTTCGATATCTGGAACAAGGAAGTGGGCATTGCACCGGAACGCATCTATCGCTTCGGCAAGGCCGATAACTTCTGGGAACACGGTGCCGGTCCCTGCGGCCCCTGCTCCGAAATCTACTATGACCGCGGTGAGAAATATGGCTGCGGTAAGGAAGGCTGCACCGTCGGCTGCGACTGTGACCGTTACATGGAAGTCTGGAACAACGTGTTCACACAGTTCGAAAATGACGGCAAGGGTCATTACGAAACTCTTCAGAATAAGAACATCGATACCGGTATGGGTCTGGAACGACTGGCTGTGGCTGTTCAGGATGTGGACTCCATGTTTGACGTTGACACCATCCGTGCTCTGAGAGAAGAGGTCTGCCGCATTGCCGGTAAGGTCTACAAAGAAAATGAAAAGGATGACATCAGCATCCGTGTGATCACCGATCACATCCGGTCCGCCAGCTTCCTCATTTCCGACGGTGTTATTCCGTCAAATGAAGGCCGCGGTTACGTGCTCCGTCGTCTCATCCGCCGCGCTGCCCGTCATGGCCGTCTTTTAGGCATCAAGGATCGTTTCCTGGCTGAACTGTCAAAGACAGTCATCGATTCCTCCAAGGATGGCTATCCGGAACTGGATGATAACAAGGCGATGATCTTCGAGGTGCTCAACAACGAAGAGCAGCAGTTTGACCGCACCATCGACACCGGTCTTAAGATCCTGGCTGAATTTGAAGATGAGATGCAGAAGGCCGGCACTTCCGTTCTGGAAGGCGCCAAGGCATTCCGTCTGTTTGATACCTACGGCTTCCCGCTGGATCTGACAACCGAGATCCTGGCTGAGAAGAACATGACCGTTGATGAGGAAGGCTTCAAGGCCGCCATGGAAAATCAGCGTGTGACAGCCCGTAATGCCCGCAAGGTGCAGAATTACATGGGCCGTGACATGAATGTCTATGACCTCATCGATCCCTCTGTGACAACAGAATTCACAGGTTACACCACTCTGACAGATGAGAGCACCATCACTGTGCTGACATCTGAAACCGAACTGGTGGATACGCTGACAGAGGGTCAGGTCGGTACCATCATCACTGAAAAATCTCCGTTCTATGCCACCATGGGTGGTCAGGTCGGCGATACCGGCATCATCGCTTCCGCCGATGGCGAATTCAAGGTGGAAGAGACCATCAAGCTTGACGGTGACAAGAGAGGTCACAAGGGCGTGATGGTGAAGGGCAGTCTGAAGGTTGGCGACAAGGTCAACATGACGGTTACCTCTGCCGAGAGAAGCGATACCGAAAAGAATCACAGCGCCACTCACATCCTGCAGAAGGCTCTGAAGCTGGTGCTGGGTGATCACGTGGCCCAGAAGGGTTCTTATGTGGATCCCTATCGTCTGCGTTTCGACTTTGTTCATTTCAAAGCCATGAGCGAAGAGGAAATCCGTCGCGTGGAAGATATGGTCAATGAAAAGATCCGTGAGGCCCTTGAGGTTCGCACCGATGTCATGACCATCGAAGAAGCCCGTGAAACAGGCGCTATGGCCCTCTTTGATGAAAAGTACGGCGATAAGGTCCGCGTTGTTTCTATCGGCGATTTCTCCAAGGAATTCTGCGGCGGTACTCATGTCCGTAATGCCGCTGAAATCCAGGCCTTCAAGATCGTCAGCGAATCCGGTATTGCTGCCGGTGTCCGCCGTATCGAAGCTCTGACAGGCTCCGCTGTTTTCGAATATTATCGTCAGATCGAAAAGACTCTGAATGAAGCCGCCGGTGCTCTGCGCACTCAGCCGGCTGAGATTCCGGAAAAGATCCGTCACATGGCTGATGAGATCAAGTCTCTCAACAGTGAGATCGAATCTCTCAAGGCTAAGCTGGCTCAGCAGTCCATGGGTGATGTGGCTTCCGATGTCACAGAAAAGAACGGCATCAAGGTGCTGGCTCGCCGCGTGGACGGTTCTGACCCGAACGGTCTGAGAACTTTAAGCGATCAGCTGAAGGATAGCCTGGGCGAATGCGTCCTGGTGCTGGCCTCCGTCAACGACGGCAAGCTCAGCTTCATGGCTGCCGCTTCAGACGGTGCCGTGAAGGCCGGTGCTCATGCCGGCAACATCATCCGCGAGATCACCAAGGTGGCTGCCGGTAAGGGCGGTGGTCGTCCGAACATGGCTCAGGGTGGCGGTTCCGATCTGTCCAAGGCTGACGAAGCCCTGGCTCTCGGTCTTGAACTGGCACTTGGTCAGCTGAACTAAACTACAAATGAGACTCCGTTTGGGCTCTTATGAGCCCAAAGAAGTCATGAAGTTTTTTCTTGACAGGTATTGATTATCTGATATAATGGTATCTGTTCGAAAAAAAAGTCCCTTAGCGATTAAGAGGGGAGGGTAGACATAGATATGGCAACTGTTATCGTAAAAGAAAATGAAACGCTGGACAGCGCTCTGAGAAGATTCAAAAGAAGCTGCGCCAAGGCTGGTATCCAGCAGGAAATCAGAAAGCGTGAACATTACGAAAAACCGTCAGTGAGACGCAAAAAGAAATCAGAAGCTGCTCGTAGACGTAAATATCTGTGATCGATTTATTAAAACCCTGGCGGTAACCGTCAGGGTTTTTTTTCAAGACGGAGACAAATATCAGTGAGTTTTATTTTTAAAACCTATGACATTCTGTCGGAAAAAGCAGTATCGCCCATGACGATCCTGTTTCTGTCGGACCTGCACGGTCGCCTTTATGGCACTGACGGACAGGAACTGGCGAACCGGCTGGCAAAGACTAACCCCGATCTTATTCTGATCGGCGGAGATCTCATTGTCCGGCGGGATCCCGCTCGGGCGGAGGTTGGCTGTCGGCTCCTTGAGAAGCTGGCACAGATCGCGCCCTGCTATATGGCACCGGGGAATCATGAAAGCCGGGCCTTCCGGCCGGGTGAGACCGATCCGACCTGCCTTGAAAACCGGGACCGGCTGATGCAGGCGCTGAAGACAAGTGGTGTCCCATTTTTGCGCAATGAGAAAATGGCGATTACCATCGGCGGCAATCCCTTGTGTCTCTACGGCTACGAAGCCCCGCTGGAGACCTACGAAAAGTTCCGGCGGCCCGTTCTTGAAAAGGAGGCCCTGACAACGGCATTGGGGCATCCCGATGATACGTCCTTTAACATTTTACTGGCCCACAATCCGTCCTTTGTGCCGCAGTACCTTGACTGGGGCGCGGATCTGACGCTTTGCGGCCATTTTCACGGGGGCTTTATGCGGCTGACACAACGTCAGGTCCTCATCAGTCCCTACGGTTTTCCATTTCCGAAATACGGCTACGGCCGGTATGACGGCAACGGCGGCACCGCCATCGTGACCTCCGGTCTCGGGGAGCATGTGCTGCCCTTCAGAATCCACAATCCTTATGAAGCGGTCCTGATCCGCGTGAGGCAACGGTAATGGCACTAAAGGTAGAACTTCAGGCATTTGACGGTCCGTTGGACCTTCTTCTGCATCTGATCGAAAAGAATAAAGTCAACATTTTCGATATCCCCATCGTGGAGATCACGGAGCAGTATCTTGATTACGTCCGGCAGATGGAGACCGAGGACCTCAACGTCATGAGCGAATTCATGGTGATGGCCGCGGACCTCATTTCCATCAAATGCCGTATGCTGCTGCCACCCGAGGTGGACGAAGAGGGTGAAGAGATCGACCCGCGAGATGACCTGGTGCGACAGCTCCTGGAATACAAGGTTTACAAATATATGTCCTTTGAGCTGCGTGAGAAAATGGCGCTGGCGGCGAAGCATTATTTCAAGCCGAACACCACGCCGGCCAGCGTGCTGAAGTACCGGCCGGAGGTGAGCCCGGAGGAGCTTCTGGCGGACACGACTCTGGCCAAGCTCCATGACATTTTCCGGGCGGTGATGAAGCGCCAGACCGATAAGCTGGACCCTGTCCGAAGCAAGTTCGGGGATATTAAAAAAGAAGAAGTGCATCTGAAGGACCGGATCGATTACATTCTGGCCTTCACCACGGAGCACGAAAGTTATTCCTTTAAGCAGTTGCTGACGGAGAATGACGGCACCATGTCCGTCATCGTCACGTTCCTGTGCATTTTGCAGATGATCCGTGACGGCGTCCTCAATGTCTCCCAGGAGGAGGTGGACGGGGACATTCTGCTGACCAGAACACCCGATGCGGACCTGAGCCGTGTCACATTTGAAGATATCGATGAACCGTCGGATGCTTCCGACAATGACTCCGACGACGGGAATGGATTTGAATGATGAGTGAAGAAATTTTTGAAAATGAGATGGCGGAAGAACCGGTGGTGACGGCGGATGAACCCGCAGAGAGCCCGGAAGAAAGCCTTGACGTAAATGACGAGGCGGTGACCGAGGAGGCAGAAGCCGAAACCGAGGTGTCTGAGGAAACTGAAGCGGATGGTATGTCCGAGGAAAGAGCAGAGGAGACTGACAGCGACGAGTCGGATGTGTCAGAGGATGAAACCGATGACGAAGATGTCGAGGTGTCCGATGATACTGACTCTGAGGCGGTTGACGCAGAAGCGGAAGACGACGCTGAGGAGGTCGATGAGGATGACGATTTTGAAGAAGATGAGGATATCATCCCCACGGATGAAGGTCCCCGATCGTTTGAAAGTGTCGTGGCTGCCCTTGAAGCTATGCTTTTCACTACAGGCGAGGCGGTGAGTTCTGCCCGTCTGATGACGGCGCTGAAGATCAGTCGCCGTAACTTCGACAGAGCCATGGCCGAACTGGTGGACCGGTTTGAAACGGATGACCACGGCATTCGCATTATTCGCCTGGATGATGCCTGGCAGATGTGCACGAAGGAAGATTTCTTCGATGACCTCATCGCCCTGGAGGTGGCCCCGAAGGAGCCCAAGCTTTCCGATATCCAGCTGGAGACTTTATCCATCATTGCCTATAAGCAGCCGGTGACCAAGGCTGAGATCCAGCATATCCGCGGTGTCAATTCCGATCATTCTGTGAATAAACTGGTGGAATACGGCCTTGTCCGTGAACTGGGCCGTCTGAATGCCCCCGGTCGGCCGATCCTTTTCGGTACGACTGAGGAATTCCTGCGGAGTTTCGGGGTGAGCAGTGCCGAAGACCTGCCCGCCATCGATTCCATGCATATGGCCGATTTCCAGGCGGAAGCGGAAGAGGAAGCCAGAGCCCGGGTGGAAGTGTGAAAAATGGCTGATTTCAGCCATTTTTTTTATTGTGATAACCGTCACTATACCCAAAAGCAATTTTTTGGTAACGGAAATATGAAATTAGTCACCCACTAATTACTGTGTATTGCTTGAAATGAAACACAATTTCCTGTATCATTGTCCTGTCTTTATGTATATTAATAAATCTTTATGGAGGATTCAAATATGAGCGACCTTAATGGTGCAGCAGGTAAGAGAATTTCTTCTCTGCTTGATGCAAACAGCTTTGTTGAGATCGGCGGTGGCGTGACAGCCAGAAGTACAGATTTCAACATGGATGAAAAGAAGGCACCCTCTGACGGCGTTATTACCGGTTATGGTACAGTCGGCGGCAATCTGGTGTATGTTTACAGCCAGGATGCAGCTGTTCTGGGCGGTACAATCGGTGAAATGCATGCCCGCAAGATCGTCAACATTTACAAGATGGCTATGAAGACCGGTGCTCCGGTTGTCGGCCTGATCGATTGCGGCGGTGTACGTCTTCAGGAATCAACCGATGCTCTTGATGCTGTCGGCAGCATCTACATGAGCGAGGTTATGGCTTCAGGTGTCATCCCGCAGATCACAGCCGTTTTCGGCAGCTGCGGCGGCGGTCTTTCCGTCATTCCGGCTCTTTCCGATTTCTCATTTGTGGAAAGCAGCAAAGGCCGTGTATTTGTGAATACACCGGATGCCATCATCGGCAACACAATTGATAAGTGCGACACAGCCGCTGCTTCTTATCAGGCAGAAAAAGGCAATGTCGACTTCGTCGGCACAGAAGAAGAAGTTTTCGCCAATATGCGCGCCCTTCTGGCTCTGCTGCCCTGCAACAACGAAGATGACGGCGAGATCGTGGCCACAAATGATGACCCGAACCGCGCTGTAACAGGTATCGACGGTGTGACAGCTGCCGGTCAGCTGGCTCTTCTGGCTGATAACGGTGCTTTCATGGAAGTTAAGAAGGATTTTGCCACAAGCATGATCACAGGCTTCATGAGAATGAACGGTGTCACAGTCGGTGCTGTTGCCAATAACGATAAGGAACTCAGAGGCCGCGGTGCTGCCAAGGCTGCTTCCTTCATCAAGTTCTGCGATGCTTACGGCATTCCGGTGGTCACACTGGTTAATGTTGAAAAGTTCAGCCAGAGCAAGTGCGGCGAGATCACAATGCCGAAGTCAGCCGCTTCTCTTGTTTATGCTTATGCTGATGCCACAGTACCGAAGGTTACTGTTGTCACAGGCAAGGCTTATGGTACACCGTATGTCGTCATGGGCAGCAAGTCTGTCGGTGCCGATATGGTCTACGCCTGGCCGAAGGCTGAAATCGGTGTGATGGATGCCAAGGCTGCTGCCAAGATCCTGTATGCCGATGCTGATGCCGAAACACTGAAGGAAGGCGCCGCCAAGTTCAGCAGCCTTCAGCAGTCTGTTTCTTCAGCTGCCGCCAGAGGTTATGTTGATACGATCATCGATCCGCAGGATACACGTAAGTACGTGATCGGTGCTCTTGAAATGCTTTATACAAAGCGGGAAGATCGTCCGGTAAAGAAACACGGTACAGTATAAGAAAGGCGGAGTTGATATGAAACGAATGAAAAAGATTCTCCCCCTTCTTCTTGGTCTTGTGCTGATGGCTGTTGCCTTCACAGGCTGCGGTAAAACAGCTGCCGAGGTTGAAACCGAAGCTCAGGCAACGATTCGTGAAAACGATCTGAAATCTGTTGAACAGTTTACAGAAGCCAATTTCGTCCAGCTGCTCACTCAGCTGACAGCTGCCGATCTGGAAGGCTACATGAACATGGGCCAGGCTCTGTTCAACCCGACCTTCAGCAACGATTTCCTGAGCCGTTGGAAATTCTTCGAAGAAGAACACGGCCAGGTTGTTTATGCCGAGGTTATCGAAACACAGGCTGAAAGTTCTCTGGAAGGTTTCGACTGCCGCATCCTTCTGCAGGGTTTAAATGACGCTGAACCGTCTATGACACTGAGCATCACTTATGATGAACAGGTCAACCCGATCAAGACAGTCCTGACAGAGTACTCCGATGACAGCACCCAGACTCTGGGCAGCAAGATGACAGCCGCTGCCGGCAACATCGTTGTTGGCCTTCTGGTCGTCTTCATGATGCTGATCATCCTGTGCCTCATCATCACCAGCTTCAAGTTTATCGGCGGTGTCGGTGCTCCGAAGAAGGTGGCCAAACCGGTAGAAGAGAAGAAGGAAGCCGTTCAGGCTCCGGTTGCTGCTCCGGTTGTCAAGAAAGAAGAAGATAACAAAGAACTTATCGCTGTTATCGCTGCCGCGATCGCAGCTGCGGAAGGTACAAGCCCGTCCGGCTTTGTCGTCCGTTCCATCAGAAGATTAGATTCTAACAAATGGCGCTAAAGCCAGACTCACTAGGAGGATTAAAAAATGAAATCTTATACAATCACAGTTAATGGTACAGCTTACGCCGTCACTGTTGAAGAAGGTGCTTGCTCAGCTCCGGCTGCTGCTCCGGTCGCTGCACCGGTTGCTGCTGCAGGTTCTGTTGAAGTTGCTGCTCAGGTTGCCGGTATGGTCTGGAAGGTTGTGGCCAAGGTTGGCGATTCTCTGAAGAAGGGCGACAACATTGTTATCCTTGAAGCTATGAAGATGGAAATCCCGGTTGTTGCTCCGGAAGATGGTGTGGTTGCCGGTATCAATGTCAGCGAAGGCGACACAGTCAATAATGGTGACCTCATCGCATCTCTGAACTGATGACCCACTCTCTTGGAGGTATCTAAATGTCTATTCTTGATACATTGAACAACCTGGCGCATCAGACAGCGTTCTTCAATCTGAGCTGGGGCAATTACCTCATGATCGCGGTAGCCTGTGTCTTCCTTTTCCTGGCTATCAAGAAGGGGTATGAACCGCTGCTTCTGGTTCCGATCGCTTTCGGTATGCTCCTGGTTAACATCTATCCGGATATCATGGCTGTTCCGGCATCCACATCCAATGGTGTCGGCGGTCTTCTCCATTACTTCTATATCATGGATGAATGGAGTATCCTTCCGTCCCTGATCTTCATGGGCGTCGGTGCTATGACTGACTTCGGTCCGCTTATCGCCAACCCCATCAGCTTCCTTATGGGTGCTGCTGCTCAGGCCGGTATCTACATCGCTTACATTTTCGCTATCCTGCTTGGTTTCAACGGCAAAGCCGCTGCCGCCATCTCCATCATCGGTGGTGCCGACGGCCCGACTTCCATCTTCCTGGCAGGTAAGCTTGGTCAGACAACTCTGATGGGCCCCATCGCTGTTGCTGCTTACTCCTACATGTCACTGGTTCCGATCATCCAGCCGCCCATCATGAAGCTCCTCACAACTGAGAAAGAGCGTAAGATCAAGATGGGTCAGCTCAGACCGGTTTCCAAACTGGAAAAGATCCTTTTCCCGATCGTTATCACCATCGTTGTCTGTCTGCTTCTGCCGACAACAGCTCCGCTTGTCGGTATGCTGATGCTGGGTAACCTGTTCCGTGAGAGCGGCGTTGTTCACCAGCTGACAGAAACAGCTTCCAACGCTCTTATGTACATCGTTGTTATCCTTCTGGGTACTTCAGTCGGTGCTTCCACAAGCGCAGAAAACTTCCTGAACGTTTCTACTCTGAAGATCGTCGTTCTGGGTCTTGTTGCTTTCTGTGTCGGTACGGCCGCCGGTGTACTTCTGGGTAAACTGCTCTGCAAAGTCACTCATGGCAAGATCAACCCGCTTATCGGTTCCGCCGGTGTATCCGCGGTTCCCATGGCGGCCCGAGTTTCGCAGAAGGTCGGTGCTGAAGCCGATCCTACGAATTTCCTGTTAATGCATGCTATGGGTCCGAACGTTGCCGGTGTTATCGGTACAGCTGTTGCTGCCGGTACCTTCATGGCTCTGTTCGGTGTATAAGGAGGATATTAAATTATGGCTGAAATCGTGAAGAAACCCGTCCAGATCGTTGATACGATCCTGCGTGATGCCCATCAGTCTCTGATCGCCACACGTATGACAACGGAAGAAATGCTCCCGATCGTTCCGAAGCTGGACGAAGTCGGTTACAAAGCTGTTGAATGCTGGGGTGGTGCCACATTCGATGCCGCTCTGCGTTTCCTGCATGAAGATCCGTGGGATCGTCTGAGAAAGTTCAGAGAAGGCTTCAAGAAGACAAAACTTCAGATGCTGTTCCGTGGTCAGAACATCCTGGGCTACAAGCCGTATCCGGATGATGTTGTTGACTACTTCTGCAAGAAATCCATCGACAATGGTATCAATGTTATCCGTATCTTTGACTGCCTCAACGACCTTCGCAACCTGAAGACTGCCGTTGACGCAACAAAGCAGTACGGTGCTGAAGCTCAGATCGCTCTGTCCTACACTCTGGGTGATGCTTACACCATGGAATACTGGATGGACATCGCCAGAAGAATCGAAGATATGGGCGCTGACTCTATCTGCATCAAGGATATGGCCGGTCTGCTTGTTCCGACAGCCGCCACAGAGCTGGTTACATCTCTGAAGGCTGCCACTAAGCTGCCGATCGAACTTCATACTCATTACACATCAGGTGTTGCTGCCATGACATACATGAAGGCTGTTGAAGCCGGCTGCGACATCATCGATACCGCTATCAGCCCGTTCGCCCTGGGTACATCCCAGCCGGCAACTGAGGTTATGGTTCAGGCCTTCAAGGGTACAGAGTACGACACAGGTCTTGATCTTAACCTTCTGGCTGAAATCGCTGATTACTTCCGTCCGATCCGCGACAAGTACCTTGAAAATGGTACTCTGAACCCGCTGAACATGGGCGTCAACATCAAGACTCTTCAGTATCAGGTACCGGGCGGTATGCTGTCCAACCTGACAAGCCAGCTGGCTCAGCAGGGCGCAGAAGACAAGTTCTATGATGTTCTTGAGGAAGTACCGCGCGTCCGTAAGGACCTCGGCGAACCGCCCCTTGTTACACCGTCATCTCAGATCGTTGGTACACAGGCCGTTATGAACGTTCTGGCCGGCGAAAGATATAAGATGGTCACAAAGGAAACAAAGGACATCCTCAGTGGCAAGTATGGTAAGTGCGTCAAGCCGTTCAATCCGGAAGTCGTTAAGAAGTGCATCGGCGATGTAGAACCGATCACATGCCGTCCGGCTGACCTTCTTGAACCGGGCCTTGAAGCTTTCGAAAAGGAAGTGGCTCCGTACAAGAAACAGGACGAAGACGTTCTGACATATGCTCTGTTCCCGCAGGTAGCCATCGACTACTTCAAGTACAGAGATGCTCAGGATACAGGTGTTGACGTTAAGTCCGCCGACACAGAAAACAAAGCTTACCCGGTATAATCGGGAAAGACATTTTCAAAAACATCAGGAACCGTTGCACACTGTGCAGCGGTTCCTTTTTCGTGGTTCTTTTTCCGTTCTTAGAAGCCGGGTGAATCATGCTTGATATAGGTCATTTCAGTTGGTATGATAATGCGGAGTATGAACTGCAGCGAGCATTCCCCCGCTTCAAAGACCTGGAGTCTTAAGCGGGGGTTACGGGGGAAGCTCGCATCAGCAGGGGTAAAAGCCCCTGCTGATGGGCTACCGAAGGTAGCTGCGGTTCACGAGCAAGTAGCAAAGCGGATTGCGAGTGTCCGCTTTACACGCAGCATGCTTTCCTTGATTCATAATGAATGAGTATGAAATGAGAAATTTGGAAAGCATGCATCAGCAGGGGGGAGCACCTGCTGATGGCTACCAAGGGTAGCCGTGATTCACGAGCAAGTAGCGAAGCGTATTGCGAGTGCTCATTTTACAACTAAGAAACCATAAGATAAGGGGAAGTCCTTCATGAAGCGTTCTGAAGAACTGTTAAAAAAGGCTCTTGAGCATGACAAAATGCTGCTGACCAAAACCGGGGAGAAACTGAATCCCGACGTGTTTGTGCAGGCGGTGGACATGATCTCAAAGGCCCGTCATGTCTATATTCTGGGGGTGCGTTCCTGCGCACCGCTGGCTGAATATCTGGGGTATTACATGCACCAGATCCACGCGGATGTGCGGGTGATCCGTACCAATTCCGCCTCGGAGATTTTTGAGCAGCTGCTGCATCTGGATAAGCGGGATGTGGTGGTGGGCATCAGCTTCCCGCGGTACTCCATGCGCGTGCTGAAGGCCCTGGAGTTTGCCAATTCAAGAAGTGCCGGCATCATCACCCTGACGGATAATCCGCACTCACCGGTGTGCCTCTATTCGTCTTGCAACCTGCTGGCCTACACAAAAATGACCTCCATCGTGGATTCCATGACAGCCCCCATCGCGGTGATCAATGCTCTGGTGGTGGCTCTGTGCGCCAAGAATCGAAAGGCGGTGTTTGAGAATCTTCAGGAAATGGAGCGTATCTGGCAGGAGTATCCGGTGGATTCCTCCGATGAAATGAATTTCCTGAATGCCGATACCCGCATTCAGAAGGACATCAGCGATATATAATGAAACAGGAAATGGAGACAGATTTGGAAAAAACAGTGATTATCGGCGGCGGAGCCGCGGGCATGATGGCGGCGATCCGCTATGCTCAGCGCGGTTTCGACGTCACATTGCTTGAACAGAATGAAAAACTGGGGAAGAAGATTTTTATCACAGGCAAGGGCCGGTGTAACCTGACCAATGACTGCGACGAGGAAACCTTCTTTTCCTCTATGATCAGCAACCCGAAGTTCCTTTTCAGTTCCTATGCCGCCTGCACCGCGCAGGATGTGATGCGGCTTTTTGAGAGCTGGGGCCTTGAGATCAAGGTGGAGAGAGGGCGTCGGGTCTTCCCGGTTTCCGATCACAGCTATGATGTGATCGATGCCCTGAAGCTCACCATGAAGAAACTGGGGGTTAAGGTCCTTCTGAACACTAAGGCCGAGGCCCTCTTGACCGAGGACCTGCCGGAGGAACCGACCGAGGATGGCAAGAAAAAGAAAGGGCCGACCATGCGAATCACCGGTGTCAAAGCCGGCGGCCGGGTGTATCCCGCCGACCGTGTGCTGGTGGCCACCGGCGGTCTGTCTTATCCCTCCACCGGCTCCCGGGGTGACGGCCATCGGATGGCGGAGGCCACCGGTCATCGGGTTACAGCATGTCGACCGTCCCTTGTGGCCATTACCTGCGGCGATGTGGATTTAAAGCCCCTGCAGGGTCTGTCCTTAAAAAATGTCACGTTGTCGGTTTACCGCGGCAAGAAGGTGGTCTACAGTGATTTTGGTGAAATGCTGTTTACTCACTTTGGTGTGTCCGGTCCGTTGGTGCTGACCGCCGGCGCTCGCATCGGTGATGACTTCAAAAAGGGTCCTGTGAAGGCCACGATCGACTTAAAGCCCACGGTGGACGAACAGCGGCTCGATGAGGATCTGGTGCGTCTCTTTGAGGAGCATGCCAATAAGGATGCTGTCCATGCCATCCGGTCCCTGTATCCGGCCTCTATGGTCAATGTGCTGTTGGATCGGGCCGGTATACCGTTAAACAAAAAAGCCCATGACATCACAAAGGCTGAGCGGGCTGCGCTTCGCAGCGCCACCAAAGCCTTTACCCTCAATATGACAGGGCTTCGGGGCTTTGAGGAGGCCATTGTGACCCACGGCGGTGTGTCGGTGAAGGATGTAGATCCGGCTACCATGGCTTCGAAGAAGGTGAAAGGCCTTTACTTTGCCGGAGAAGTGCTGGACCTTGATGCCGTCACAGGCGGCTTTAACCTGCAGATTGCCTGGAGCACAGGCTGGGCTGCGGGCAGCGCCGAGTAAGTGAACGACAGCAAGCATTTCCCCGCTTCAAAGACGCAAAGGTTTTAAGCGGGATTGACGCATGTCTGCCTGACAACATGCAGCCATACGTAACACATGACAATCACATCGGATTTGATAAATAAGTGGATGACCGGCGAGATTAGTAGCCGGGTCATGTCATCAGGAGAGTGGAATAATATGATGAACATTGCGATTGACGGACCGGCCGGAGCCGGGAAAAGCACGATTGCCAAAAAAGTGGCCCAGGCCATGACATGCATTTACGTGGACACAGGGGCTATGTACAGAGCCATGGCCTTGTATCTGCTCAAGAAGGGCATTGCGCCGGAGGATGTGGCCGGCATGGAAAAAGCCTGCGAGGAGGCGGAGATTTCCATTTGCTTCAAGGACGGCTGTCAGCGGGTGATGCTGGGTGATGAGGATGTGACCGATTACCTGAGAACCGATGAGGTGTCTCAAATGGCCTCCATTTCCTCAGCTGTACCGGCTATCCGTGTGAAGCTGGTGTCGCTTCAGCAGAAGCTGGCTCGGGAAACCTCTGTTGTCATGGACGGCCGTGACATCGGCACGGTGGTGCTGCCGGATGCGGAGGTGAAGATTTTCCTCACAGCCTCAGCTCATGTGCGGGCGGTGAGACGTTTTAAGGAAATGCAGGAGAAGGGCGATACATCCATGACACTGGAGGAGATCGAGGCCTCTATCCGGGAGCGTGACGAGCGTGACACCACAAGAGAAGCCTCACCCTTAAAGCAGGCGGAGGATGCGGTGTTGCTGGATTCTTCCGATATGACCATCGATCAGGTGACAGACCGTATTCTGGAGATTGCCCATGGAAAATGTTAAAGTAGCCAAAACGGCCGGTTTTTGCTTTGGCGTCCAGCGGGCCGTGGATATGGTGTATGAAGCGGCCGACCGGGAGTCTGTGCCTGTGTATACCTGGGGACCCATTATCCACAATGAAATCGTGGTGAAGGATATGGAGTCTAAAGGTGTGTCCGTGCTGAAAGAGCATGAGGGGGCGCTGCCGACGGAAGGGTGTGTCATCGTCCGGTCCCACGGGGTAACAGAAGAGACTTATAACAGTCTGAAAGCCAGCGGTCTTAAGGTGGTGGATGCCACTTGTCCTTTTGTGAAAAAAATCCATCGAATCGTGGAGCAGGAGACACTGAAAGGACGTCATGTGATCATAGTGGGCAATCGCGCCCATCCGGAGGTTATCGGCATCCGGGGATGGGCCAAAGGACCCTGCGATGTGGTGGCAACATTGGAGGATTTCAAGGCTTTGAACCTGCCGAAGGATGCGCCATTGACCATCGTGGCCCAAACAACTTTTAATTTCGATTATTTTCAAGAATTAGTTGAAATCGCTTGCTTTTTAGGATATGATGTAGAAGTTACGAATACTATTTGCAATGCTACTCGTGAAAGACAGCGCGAGGCGGCAGATCTGGCAGGCCGGGTTGATGTTATGCTTGTGGTCGGCAGCAAAGAAAGTTCGAACACACAAAAACTTTACGACATATGTAAAGGAAAATGCAGCAATACCTATTATATCGAAAAACCGGAAGACCTGGTCACCGTCCAGATCTCACCCGGCAGCTGCGTTGGGATTACTGCAGGAGCATCAGCTCCACATAATATTATCCAGGAGGTTTCAGATTATGTCAGAATTAAGTTTTAAGGATTTGTTCGAAAGCGAACCCTTAAAAGCGATCAAGAACGGTGATGTTTTAGAGGGTAAGGTTATTGATGTAAAGCCGGATCAGGCCTATCTCAATATCGGTTATAAATCAGAAGGTATCTTAACAAAAGAAGAATACAGCAAACAGGATGTTGATCTGACGACAGTTCTGAACCTTGATGACAAGCTGATGGTCAAAGTCCTGCGCATCAACGATGTTGAAGGTATTGTTACCGTTTCTCACAAGAGAGTTGCTCCGGTTATCAAGGGCAACCAGACTCTGGAAGACGCTTACAACAACGGC
Source organism: Lachnospiraceae bacterium (assembly GCA_030526195.1). Taxonomy (GTDB): domain Bacteria; phylum Bacillota; class Clostridia; order Lachnospirales; family Lachnospiraceae; genus Chordicoccus. The sequence continues at coordinate 29,185 of JAUNDG010000008.1, read as the reverse complement.
ACACCGCTGAAGGCTGCCGTTTCAGAAGTTATCTCCAATGGCGGTCTGAAGGCTGACGTTGAAGGTACACCGGTATTCATTCCGGCTTCTCTGGTTTCCGATTCTTACGAAAAGGATTTGAGCAAGTACGAAGGCCAGGAGATCGAATTCTACCTGACAGAGTACCAGCTTGACGGCCGCAAGCCGCGTATCATCGGTAACCGCAAGAAACTGCTTCAGGAGCAGAAGGCTTCCGCAGCAGAAGAACTGTTCTCACGTGTACAGGTCGGCGATATTGTCGAAGGTACAGTTAAGAACATCACAGACTTTGGTGCCTTCATCGATCTGGGCGGCGCTGATGGTCTGCTTCACATCTCCGAGATGTCCTGGGGCCGCGTCGAAAATCCGAAGAAGGTCTTCGAAGTTGGTCAGACAATGCGCGTCCTGATCAAAGAGATCAACGGCGAAAAGATTGCTCTGTCTCTGAAGTTCCCGAACGAAAATCCGTGGATCCTGGCAGAACAGAAATACGCTGTCGGCACAATCATCAAAGACAAGATTGCCAGAATGACAGACTTCGGCGCTTTCGTCGAACTGGAACCGGGCATCGATGCTCTGCTTCATGTTTCCCAGATTTCTCACGCTCATATCGTGAAACCGTCCGCTGCTCTTAAGATCGGTCAGGAAATCGAAGCTAAGGTTGTGACATTCAACGCTGCTGATCAGAGAATCTCTCTGTCCATGAAGGCTCTGGAACCGGAACCGGAACAGACAGGAGAAGCTCCGGCTGAAGAAGCTCCGGTAGAAGAATAATCTCGAATAGCGATTATTAAGTGATTTATACGGCTGTCCCCAGATATCTGGGGATAGCCGTTTTCTATATTTGAAGAACAAGTAGCAAAGCGGACATCGTGCTCTGCGGGTGTTGCGCGTGTCTGCTTTACCGGAAGTAAGCATGTCCCTGTTTCAAAGACGAAGAGTCTTAAGGGAGGGGACTTTACACTGTTTTCACAGCAGACAATGCGTACAATGGAGATGCCGTTGTCTGTCTGGGGAGAGGAGGGCCTGCCATGGATACTATCCGTCAATATCTGCCGCCTTTAGGGTATCGCATCAAGAAAACTGTTGTGGCGGTGGCTTTGTGCCTTGTGATCTATATGGTGCGGGGGTATCGCGGGATGCCGCTGCAGTCTGTCATTGCTGCCGTGATTTGCATGCTGCCACAGGTGTCGGAGACACGCCAGTCAGCCTATAACCGCGTGCTGGGCACCATCATCGGAGCGGCCTGGGGCCTTTTGTTTCTTTTGATCTTTGAACGCATTGCTCCGTTTTTCGGAGGGGCCATGCCGATCTATACGGCCATGCATGAGAAGCCGGCCACAGCATTTTCTGCCTTTTATTGTGTGTTGATTCTGCTCATCGCCGTAGGGACGGGGATTGCGCTTTACACCATGGTGCTGATCCGCCAGCCGGATTCGGCGTCACTGGCGGCTGTGGTCTTTGTGTGCGTGGTGGTGCCGTATCCCGATATTGAGGCGCCTCTTGTGCAGACCGCCAACCGGATCATCGATACGCTGGTGGGCACGCTGGTGGCCATCGGCGTGAACTCCTTCACCTTGCCGCGGGATAAGGATGACCATACCTTGTTTTTCCTCCGCACAGCGGATCTGGTGCCTGACCGGATCGGGGCCATTCCCTCCCGGGTTCTCGTTATGCTGAATCGCTTCTTTGACGACGGGGCCCGCATCAGCCTCATTTCCGAACACGGACCTGCCTTCTTTATGTCACAGATGGGCAGTACGAAGGTGAACACACCGCTCATCATGATGGACGGGGCTGCTCTTTACGATAAGGCGGAGCAGCGATACCTCGAAGTCATCGCGATTCCTCATCGGGATGCGGACATTATGTTCCATCTGTTCCGCGATATGGGTCTGTCTTTTACCGTACATACCATTCATGGCAACAGCTATTTCATTTATCGGGAAGGGGAGCGGAATGAAGCGGAGCAGGCGCTCTATGAGATCATGAAACGGTCGCCCTATCGTCACTACGCTGAGGGGCTCTATTACGAAGAGGACCAGGTGGTGTTCTTTAAGTTCTCCGATACGGAAGAACGGATCCGTCGACTGGAGGCCAAGCTGGGACCCCATATGGAGCGGTATCATCTGCGTCTGGTGGTAAGACCCCAGGCCGGGTTCCCCGGGGTATTCAGCCTCTACATTTACGATGAAAGTGCCACCATCGATAACATGAAAAAGGCGTTGCTTGCTCGAATGAAAGACGATGAACCCCTCAATGTGGTGGAACTTCATCGGGAGAAGGGACCCTGGAATGAGCGGAAGGCTGTGGATCTCCTGGTGAGATTGAAAAACATCTACGAGCCGGTGTGTCTGCCGTTTATGAAGAAGAGGAATAGTCAGCGGCATACCAACGAGAACTGATAAAGCAGGTGGGGGCAGCCGGGCATAAGGCTTGAGCAGGATATCAGGCGGAGATGGTCGGGGCAAGCGAGGGTATACTCAGTCGAAGCCATATCGACCGATGAATGCCTGACCGGCAGATAACCAATCGAACAAAGGTTTGGATTTTTGCCTCTCCTCCGTGGACAAGGCAGGGCGAGATGTGATAAACTGGAGCACGGGCAAGAGGCGCCCCATCAAATCAGATTTGGAGAGAGTCACATGATTGCATATATCAGAGGAATCGTGGCGGATCTGGCCGAGAATTACCTGGTGCTGGACAACAACGGCATGGGATATCGTATCTTCGTGCCCGGCCGGGTGCTGGATACCGTGGGCATTGGCGAAGAAGTGCGCATTTACACCCATATGGGGGTGCGGGAAGACGCCCTGACCCTTTACGGTTTTACGGATAAGGATGATCTTGGTGTGTTCCGCCTGATCTTAAATGTCAGCGGAATCGGTCCGAAGACAGCTCTGGCGGTGCTGTCCACCATGAGCGCTTCGGAACTGCGGTTTGCGGTGCTCTCAGATGACATCAAGAGCATTTCCAAGGTACCGGGGCTGGGACGAAAGACAGCCCAGAAGATGATCCTGGAGCTGAAGGATAAATTTGACTTAAATGAAGCGCTGGAAACGGGTCTTGGCGGCGGCAATGCTGCGGCGGTTTCTGCCGACAACAGTTCGGTGCGGTCGGATGCCGTGATGGCTCTGACAGCCCTGGGCTACGGCGGCACGGAAGCTATGCGGGCCGTGCAGGCAGTTCTGGCCGCAGAGCCGGAGCTTACCGTGGAGGAAGTTCTCAAAAAAGCGCTTAAGAAGATGTAACGGCTCAACCGCCGGCATTGACGACAGAAGATAGGATTATGCAGAAAAGAATCATTACAACAGAAGCGGCCACGCCGGAGGATAATCGGCTGGATCGCTCCCTGAGGCCCCAGCTCTTAAAGGATTATGTGGGTCAGACTCGGGTTGTGACCAACCTGAAGGTGTATCTGGATGCGGCCAGACTCAGAGAGGAGCCCCTGGATCACGTGCTCTTTTATGGCCCGCCGGGCCTTGGTAAGACCACTCTGGCCGGTATCATTGCCAACGAGATGGGGTCCCGGCTTAAGGTGACCTCCGGTCCGGCCATCGAAAAGCCGGGCGAACTGGCAGCTGTTTTAAATAATCTTGAAGAAAATGATGTGTTATTCGTGGATGAGATCCATCGGCTCAACCGTCAGGTTGAGGAGGTGCTGTATCCCGCCATGGAGGACTACGCCATCGATATCATGATCGGGAAGGGGGCCTCTGCCCGGTCGATCCGTCTGGATCTGCCCCATTTTACCCTGGTTGGGGCCACCACAAGACCCGGCCTTCTGACAGCACCGCTCAGGGACCGTTTCGGTATCGTGGAGCATCTGGAATATTACACCGTCCCGGAACTGGCTCAGATCATCCGTCATTCCGCCGGCCTGCTGGGGGTAGACATTGATGATAAAGGGGCTGCGGAGCTGGCCCGCCGGTCACGCGGCACGCCCCGTCTGGCCAATCGCCTTTTGAAGCGGACCCGTGATTTTGCCCAGGCCAGAGGGAACGGTATCATTGATGATGCGGTTTCAGCTATGGCCCTTGACCTTCTGGAAGTGGATCAGTTCGGTCTGGAAAAGGTGGACCGGGAGATCCTGGAGACCATCATCGTGAAGTTTGGCGGCGGTCCTGTAGGGCTTGATACCCTGGCGGCGGCTATCGGCGAGGATTCCGGGACTTTAGAGGAGGTTTACGAACCGTACCTCATCAAAAATGGCTTTCTCAACAGAACCCCTAAGGGAAGGGTGGCCACCGTTTGTGCCTATGAGCATCTTGGCTATGACACGCCGGAGGAAACGGAATAAAGGTTGTTTTTTAACAGACTTTCGCTATAATGATAGTAGTTTTTTATCATCAGGACACAATCGGAGGTTATCATGTCAGCAAAGAATACAGTTGAGGTTCTCATCGGCGGAAAGATCATTCACCTTTCCGGATATGAAAGCGAAGAGTACCTGAATCAGGTCGCTTCATACCTTAACCACAAGCTCAGCGAATTAAAGGAACTGAGCAGTTTCAACCGTATGCCGGCAGAGACACGGAATCTTCTGTTATCCCTGAATGTCAGTGATGACTATTTTAAGGCAAAAAAGCAGGCAGAGGCCTTTGAGGAGGATCTGCAGAGCAAGGACAATGAGCTCTATGATCTTAAACAGCAGATCGTGGATCTCGAGGTCCAGCTGGAAGCTATGAAAAAGGATGGACGGTCGCTTCGGTGATCGTCTTTTTTACATCAGAAAACAGGTGTCTTAATACGTATGAATAATAACACACTTGAACTGCTGGCGCCGGCCGGTTCCATGGCGGGCCTTAAGGCGGTCATTGCCGCCGGAGCCGATGCGGTCTATATCGGGGGTGCCCGTTTCAGCGCCCGGGCCTTTGCGGATAATCCGGAGGAAGAGGATCTGCTGGCGGCCATCGACTATGCCCATTTACGGGGTGTGCGGATGTACCTGACCGTCAACACCCTGATCAAAGAGGCAGAACTTGAAGAGATGCTGGCCTTCGTGCGGCCCTATGTGTTGCACGGCATTGACGGCATTCTGGTTCAGGATTGGGGGGCTTTGGTCGCCCTTCATGAGCGTTATCCCACCCTGCCGCTGCATGCCAGCACCCAGATGACAGTCACCGGGCCGGAGAGCGCCCGTTTACTGAAGGCCTACGGTGTCACCCGGGTGGTGCCGGCCAGAGAAATGTCCCTTGAGGAATTGAAAATGATCCATGATGAGAGCGGTCTTGAGGTGGAGGCGTTTATCCACGGGGCGCTCTGTTATTGTTATTCAGGCCAGTGCCTGATGAGCTCTCTCATCGGCGGCCGTTCCGGCAACCGGGGCCGCTGCGCCCAGCCCTGCCGTCTGTCCTATGGGGTGGAACGGCAGAACGAAGAGCGCAATTCCGGTAAGAAAAGTGGTAAAAAAGGTACAAAAGGCGATCGTCGGTCACAGACCATTTCCGGCCGCCTCTTAAGCCCCCGGGACCTGTGCACCCTGGATCAGCTGCCGGGGCTGGTGGAAAGCGGTGTCATTTCCTATAAGATCGAAGGCCGTATGAAGCAGCCGGCCTATGCTGCCGGGGTGGTATCGGTTTATCGTCGGTATCTGGATCTTTATCAGCAGGATCCGGCGCACTTTGCAGTGCGGGAAGAGGATCGGCAGCTCCTTTTTGATTTGTTTAACCGGGAGGGCTTCACCGACGGCTATCTAACCCGCCACAACGGTCGGGATATGATGGCCATGAAAGAGACACGGCCCGAAGGAAATCACAACGAAGCGGTTTACGCGGAGATGAAGCGTCGTTATGTGGACCGTGAAAAAGAGGTGCCGGTGACAGGAGAAGCGCAGGTGCAGTTGGGCATCCCGATGAGTCTTACCCTGACAACCGCCGACGGCCGTGTGAGTTATCGGGCGGAGGGTCCGGTGCCGGAAATGGCCACCGGCGCGCCTTTATCAGCCGACCGGATCGAGCGCCAGCTGGCCAAAACCGGGGGCACCGGTTTTATCGTGACAGGCATGAGCGTCACGGCGGACCCCAATGTTTTTGTGCCCATGGGCCAGCTCAATGCCCTGCGGCGTGAAGCAGCGGCAGGCCTGGCCGCGGCGATTTTAGCGCCCTTCAGACGGGGCGAAGCTGAAATCTGCCTTGAGTCACCGGATCAGGAAATGCCTGCTGATGCCAAGGCGTCGCCGGTTTCGATGCGGAGACTTACGGTGGGCCTTCGTCGGACCTGTTCTGAGGCATCTCTTAAAGCGGATTCTGCTGCAACTGATCAGTATGAGTCCACGCTTCCCGTGCTCACCGCCTCCTGCGAGACGGACGAGCAGTTTGATACCCTGGTGACATTGTCGGCGATCAGCCGGATTTATTACCCGGCCGCCCTGTTTTCATTAAAAAATGAAGCTGAGCAGCGCCGGATCATCACGAAAGCTCATGAAGGCGGGAAAGCCATTTTCTTAGGGCTCGCTCACGTGGAGCGCCCGGTGGACGGGGCCTTTGTGGACCATTTTCTGCCGGATGAAGAGGCGCTTCTTCAGATGGGTATTGACGGCTTCCTGGTGCGTTCCTTTGAAACGCTGGCCCGTCTGGTGAACCGGGGGCTTCAGGCTTTTGTGACGGCGGATGCTTCCCTCTATACCTGGAATCATCAGGCTGCGTCATTTTTGCGCCAGCTGGGCATCGGGGAACTGACAGCCCCGGTGGAGCTCAATCGCCGGGAACTGTGCCGCATGGCCGGTACCTACACGGAAATGGCTCTTTACGGGCGGCAGGCTCTTATGGTGTCCGCCCAGTGCGTGAAAAAGAACACCACCGGCTGCACCGGGCAGTGGGGCTTCACGGCTCTCACCGACCGGACAGACCGCCAACTTTTAGTAAAAAATGAATGTGCTTTCTGCTATAATGTCATCTATAACAGTGTGCCGCTGGCGCTTTTCAACGACGCGGCGGACTGGCGAAAAACCGGCATTTGTGCCTGGCGGCTCATGTTTACGGATGAGCGTGCTGCGGCCTGTCGGCAGATCACCGAAAAAGCGGAAGCGGCCCTCAGGGCGGGCATTCGTTTTGAAAATGGTGCCGCTTTTACCCGCGGTCATTACGGCCGGGGTGTGGAATAAGCGGCCGGATAGGATGCGTTGTTTTGAATTTACTGACACAGTTATCTAAGATATTTTTTATTATCCTGATCCTGATTTTTTCCCTTGAAGACTTCACTTACTTCAAGAAAAGGACGGAAGAGCGCCGGAAAAAAGGCCTGGGGCGGCAGAGAAGCGTGATTATTTTCACGCTGATCTTCGGCTATGCCATTTTGCTGGTCAACAATTTCAGCATCGGAGTGGCTATCATAGGGGCGGCGGCCCTTGTGTACGTTATGCTGACCATGATGCTGTGGCGGCTCATTTACCCGAGAGCCTCCCAGCTGCTGGTCAACAATATGCTGATGCTGCTGGTGATCGGCTTTATCATGATCTGCCGGTTGAAGCCCGATGAGGCCTGGAAGCAGATCGTGATCGCAGCGGCGGCCACCGTTTTTGCTTTTATCATTCCGGTGATCATCCGGAAACTCAGGATTTTATCGAAACTTACCTGGCTCTATGCGGTGCTGGGCATTGTGGCCCTTATGGCGGTTCTGGCACTGGCGGCCATCAGCGGCGGCGCCAAACTGTCGTTGACCATCGGCGGCATTTCATTTCAGTTTTCTGAGATCGTCAAGATCACGCTGGTGTTCTTTATCGCCTGTATGCTGAAGGAGGACACGTCTTTCAAGCGGGTGGCGGTCACCACTGTGGTGGCGGCGCTTCATGTGATCCTTCTGGTGTTGTCCACGGACCTTGGCAGCGCCCTGGTCTTCTTTGTGGCTTACCTTGTCATGGTCTTTGCGGCCACCCACAAACCGGCGTATACACTGGCCGGGCTCGGAGGCGGGGCACTGGCAGCGGTGGGGGCTTACTTTGCCTTCTCCCATGTGCGGAAACGTGTCATCGCCTGGCAGGACCCATTTTCTGTCTATGACGGGGCCGGGTTCCAGATCGTGCAGGGGCTCTTTGCCATCGGCGCCGGCGGCTGGTTCGGCACCGGTCTTTGTCAGGGGTCACCCACCTCGATCCCTGTGGCCTCCAAGGACTTCATTTTCGCAGCTATCTGTGAGGAGTTTGGCTGTATCTTCGGCATTTGCCTCCTGCTGGTGTGCATGTGCCTCTTCTTGCTTATTGTCAATATGGCCGTCATGATCAGGCGGCCCTTCTATAAGCTGATCGCGCTGGGTCTCGGGACCGAGTATGCCTTCCAGGTCTTCCTGACCGTGGGCGGTGTCATCAAACTCATCCCCATGACCGGCATCACATTGCCCCTTGTCAGTTACGGCGGCAGCTCTGTTATGAGCACCATCATCATGCTGGCCATTATTCAGGGGCTTTATATCCTCCGGGAGGATGAAGGAGTCGAATTTGAAGCAATATCGGATGATGATCTGCTGGATAATACGGAGGACCTCATCGGTCTGGATGTCCGGGATATTCTGGAAGAGAAGGGCGGACAGACAGAGGATGACCAGAAGGCCTTCCGTCAGGCAGAAAAGAAAAAACGAAAACGGAGCCGGGTTTACCTGGTCATTTCCTACGGCTTTGTGGCCTTGTTCCTGGTCCTGATCGGTTATGTGGCGTATTTCAACGGCGTTCTCAAGGATGACGTACTGAAGAGTTCCTATAACAAACGGCAGGATTCCCTGGGCGAATATGTCATCCGCGGCAACATCGAAAGTGCCGACGGGGTGATCCTGGCGGAAACCCTGGTGGATGATGAAGGAAATGAGCATCGCAGCTATCCCTGCGGTCGTCTCTTTGCCCATGTGGTGGGCTATGTCAACAACGGTAAGAGTGGGCTTGAGTCAGAAGAAAATTACACATTACTGACAGCCCATAATAATGTGGTGGATCACGTGATCAACGATTTCCTGGATAAAAAGAATCCGGGGGATACGGTGGTGACCACTTTGAATGCCACCATGCAACAGACCGCTTACGAAGCGCTGGGCGGGTATCAGGGGGCGATCATTGCCCTGGATCCCAAGACCGGTGATGTGATCTGTCTGGTGAGCAAACCCGACTTTGATCCCAATACGCTGGCAGCGGAGTGGGCAGATCTGGTGGCAGACAGTTCAGCCTCCAATCTGGTGAACCGTGTGACCCAGGGGCGTTATGCACCGGGGTCCGTCTTCAAGATTGTCACAGCCCTGGCCTATTACAAAGAAAATGGGTCTCTTGACGGTTACCATTACACTTGCACCGGGGAATATGTCCATGAGGACAACGCCATTCACTGTTTCCAGGGTGAGGTGCACGGAGAACTGGATCTTTACAAGGCTTTTGCCGAAAGCTGTAACTGTGCGTTTACAGATATCGGCATGACTTTAGGCGATAAGAAACTGAAGGCTACTGCGGACAGCGTGCTCTTTAACGGAAAGCTGCCCAGTGACCTGCCCTATAATCAGAGCTCCTGCTTTAAGGACGGCACCACGGATGTCTTTAATCTGATGCAGGTTTCTTTCGGTCAGGGCACCACCCTGGTGACCCCGTACCATATGGCCCTGCTCACAGCAGCCATCGCTAATGATGGTGTGCTGATGAAGCCCAATCTGGTGTCTTATGTGAAGAATCATGAAGGCCATGTTGTCTCACAGAAGGGGGCGGAAACCTACGGCCGTATCCTGACAGAAGATGAGGCTGAAGCCATGACAACGTTGATGAAGGGTGTTGTGACAGAGGGTACAGCGTCAGCTTTGTCCGGCCGGGGCTATGAAGCTGCCGGCAAGACCGGTACCGCCGATTTTGTAGCGGCTGACGATACACCCGGCGCCAATTCCTGGTTTGTGGGGATCCTCAATCCTGATGATCCGGAACTGGTGGTGGCGATTCTGGCTGAAAATGGCGGCTCCAGTGCGGCCACGGCCGTGCCCATCGCCGCGCAGCTTTTTGATACTTATATGACGGTGAAATAATACGATGATGACCTGGTATCCTGAACTTTATATCGGTGATTCCATTCGCGGGCGGATCCGCCGTGCCAGACAAAAGCTGGAGGCGGGCCGGCCTGTCTTTGGTCTGTATCTTGTGACGTATGCCACGTCGCCCCATAACGAACTGGATATTTTAAATGCCACGTTCCTCATGCAGAAAATGGTGCGTGACCGCCTGCCCGAAATCGTGGGGGTGGCGGGCAGTTATGAGGAGGCGCTGGCGCTGGTGCTGCAGATCACGGAAGAGTGTCTCATGGCCACCGGGGAAGCGCATCTGGCAGATTATCTGAAGGAGAAGGTTAAGAAGGAACTGTGATCATTCTGGCTGTGCTGAAAATCATAGGGATCGTGCTTCTGGTGATCCTGGGGATCATCCTTTTTTTGGCGTGCCTTGTTCTTTTTTCGCCGGTGCGCTACCGTGTTTTCGGGGCATTGCAGGAAAAGCATTTGACCGGCGAGGTGAAGGTCACCTGGTTTCTCCATGCCGTCAGCTTTCATCTGAGTTATGACAGTGTCCGGGAGACGGCCATGGTTTACCGGCTGAAAATCCTGGGCATTCCCTTTGAAAAACTGAAAGCGCTTTTCACGCCACGGAAGAAGAAGGAAAAGGTCCGGAAAAAACTGAAGAAATTAAAAGAGCAGGATCCCGAAACCTATGAGCGGCTGAGGGCCGAGGCTATGGAACGCCGGCGAAAAGAAGAGGCGCGGGTGAAAGCCGAAGAGGAAGCCCGGCTGCTGGAAGAAAAGCAGGAGACGCAAAAGGCAGCGGCCAAACGTCATCCCATCCGACAGGCTCTGCGCCGGATACGGCATACCGTAATCGGTATGTGGCAAACTGCCGGCAAAACCGGCAAAGGCGTGGCCCGTGTGGCGGCATTTCTTTTTGCCATCCCCCGGCGGATCGTCGGCAGAATCGGGAAAATCCTGGGCCGTATCCGTGGGTTCTGTGCTACAATAAAAACGATTATCGGATTCCTCAGAGATGAACGCACCCGTCGGTGCATCAAATATCTGCTTCAGAAAGCCAAACGATTATTCAAACACATCTGGCCTAAACGGCTGAAGGGCTATATCCGATTTGGATTTGATGATCCGTATCAGACCGGTCTTGTGCTGGCGGGTGTCGAACCATTTTTCCCCATCTGGGGACGAAATCTTGACCTGTATCCCGTGTTTGACCAGGCGGTACTGGAGGGAGAAATAAATGCCAAAGGGCGTATCTTTATTATTTTTGTGCTGATCCAGGGCTTTGGCTTATGGCGCAACAAGGATGTGAGATTCGTCATGAACTATTTACAGAATACAAAGGAGGCAAATAATCATGTCTGATAATAATTTCAAGAATACCGTAGAAGAGCTTTTTAAGGGTATGGACAGCTTCATGACGTCCAAGACTGTTGTGGGCGAACCGATCCACATCGGTGAGACGATTATCCTGCCTCTGGTGGATGTCTCTTTTGCTGTCGGCGCCGGTGCCGGCCAGACCTCAGAGAAAAATCCGGGTGCCGGTGGCGGTATGGGTGGTAAGATGTCACCCTCAGCCGTTCTCGTTATCAACAACGGCACCACCAAGCTGGTCAATGTGAAGAACCAGGACAGCGTCACCAAGATCCTGGATATGGTGCCGGATTTCGTGAACAAGTTCACAGCCGACAGAAAACCGGCTTCAGATGTTGCAGGCGCCGCTGCCGGAGCAACGGATGCCGATAAGAAGGCTGATGAAGAAGCTTAAGGCCTGAAGAATGAATCAAAAATGAATAAAATCCACTCGGAGCTGCCGCGATTTATGCGGCAGCTCCGTTGTTCTATTCGGACTGGAGATATGAAATGGTGTCAATGAATAATCACGCACAGAGACGTTTCCTGGCTCGATGCTGTGGCACCGGGACAGCATGAAAAGCAAGCTCGCAGTGCCCGAAGGCACTGCGCCATTAACTTGATAGTTGTCACGGCACCGGGACAGCATGAAAAGCAAGATCGCAGTGCCTGAAGGCACTGCGTATTGGTTCAACGACTCATGAAAGCATCGGAGATGAGAAAAACGGGGGAATTGCGGTGCCTTTTTTGACTTCGAAAAAAGTGGCTGACACCGCTAAAGGTGAAAATGCCATGGTAGTATGGTCATTTGACCGGGGAATCAGCGAAATGTGACACCGCAAAAAGCTTATGCAGCTTCCGCGCAGGGCTGGTAAGAATAAAATGATGTGAAATTGACACTGCTTGGGGCTCGAAATAGAGGGCGGTGGTGCCGGCCGAAATTTGAGAGCCAAAAGGAGCACTGCGCTAGGAATAAGAAGCAAGCTCGCGGTGCCCGCTGGCGCATGTGGCATTAACCAGATAGTTGTCATGGCACCGGGGCGGCATGAAAAGCAAGATTGCGGTGCCCGCATCGCCTGCGCCATTGACAAGATATTTGTCACGGCACCGGGACAGCATGAAAAGCAAGATCGCAGTGCCCGAGGGCACTGCGCAATGGTTCAACAACTAATGAAAGCATTGGAGATGAGGGAAACAGGGAAATTGCAGTGTCCGAAGGCACTGTGCAATGGTTCAACAACTCATTGAAGCATCGGAGACGGCAGGAAGTGTGAAATTGCGGTGCCCGCGACTCTTGCGCAGGAGAGCGGTGCGTTGTACAATGATTTGATGTGATAATTTTGGACATGAAAAAAGACGAATGCGATGCATTCGTCTCGATTCTTTGTTTCAATTTGATTAAGCGCGTTCCACTTTGCCGGATTTTAAGCAATGTGTGCACACGTGAGCGTGCTGCGGAACTCCGTTGATTTTCACTTTGACTTTTTTGATGTTGGACTTCCACATATGATTTGATCTTCTATGTGAATGGCTGACTCTAATGCCAAAATGAGCGCCCTTTCCGCAAACTGAACATACTGCCATCTCGAACACCTCCTTGCTTGAGAAGTGGGTTCACAGATGGAACCCGCAACATCTACGTATTTTAGCAGAAAGGTTTACTATATGCAAGCCCCTCATGGAAAAAATCGACCTTTTTTTTTATTTCAAAACAGGTTATAATAGGCCTACATATAGGAGGAAGCCTGATATGAAAGGTAGAATGAATTCTGAATTCGGAGAAATCCTGATCGATCCCGAGGTAGTGGCCACATATGCCGGCTCCGTTGCTGTTGAATGTTTCGGCATCGTCGGTATGGCAGCTGTCAGCATGAAGGATGGTCTTGTCAAGCTTTTAAGACGTGATTCCCTGAAGCATGGCATCAATGTCCGGATCGAAGATAATAAGATCTCTCTGACATTCCATTGCATCGTGTCCTACGGTGTCAGTGTTCTGACAGTGGCCGATAACCTGGTGGATTCCGTTAAGTATAAGGTAGAAGAATTCACCGGTATGCCCGTTGATAAGATCGATGTCCTGGTAGAGGGCGTACGGGTTATTGATTAAAACCCCCTGGAGGTACAGTTAACGTGGAAGTAAGAGAAATAGATGCGCTGACATTCCGCAAAATGTTTGTGACGGGTGCCAGATGTCTTGAGATTCAGAAGAATTATATTAATGATTTGAATGTTTTCCCGGTGCCGGATGGTGATACCGGGACCAATATGTCCTTAACCATCACCACCGCTGCCGAAACCGTCAGCAACCTGGAAAATCCCTCAGTGGAAGAAGTGGCTAAAGCCATTTCTTCAGGTTCCTTAAGAGGTGCCAGAGGTAATTCCGGTGTTATCCTGTCTCAGCTGTTCCGTGGTTTCTACAAGGGCCTGAAGGATCAGACGAGCCTGACAGCGCCGATTATCTCGGCTGCTATGACAAAGGCGACAGAGACAGCCTACAAGGCGGTTATGAAGCCGAAGGAAGGCACGATCCTCACGGTGGCCAAGGCTCTGTCAGACAGAGCGGCTGAGCTGTGCTATAACGAGATGCCGCTGGGTGACTTTATGGAAGCCATCCTGGCTGCCGGTGACAGCACACTGGCCAGAACACCGGAGATGTTGCCGGTCCTGAAGGAAGCCGGTGTTGTGGATGCCGGCGGTCAGGGCCTGATGACGATCCTGCACGGCGCTGTGGATGCCTTCTACGGTCGTGAACCGGAAGAGGTTCATGTGGAGATGGCCGAAGCTGTGTCTTATCCCTACAAGGCCGAAATTGTTGTGATCACAGATGCGGTGATGAGCGACAGAGAACGTCAGGTACTGAGCAATTTGCTGGATACCGTGGGTGATGAGGTTGAAATCGCTGTGGGCGGCACTTGTGTGCGCGTGTCTATGGTGACAGATGAACCGGGCATCGTAATCGAAAAACTGATGACAGTCGGTGAACTGGCCGCATCCCGTGTCCGCAATATGACCATTCCGGAAGGCGCTGCAGCTTTTGCTGTTGACGAGGCCGAAGCGCCTGTGAAAGAAGAGAAGGCCAAGGAACCGGCAAAGCCCTATGCCTTTATCGCTGTGGCCTCCGGTGACGGTATGGCTGAAATCTTTGCCAACTGCGGCGTTGAGAAAGTGATCAAGGGTGGTCAGACCATGAACCCCAGCACAGAAGATTTCCTCAATGCGATTGAAGAAGTCAATGCCGAGGTGGTCTACATCCTGCCGAACAATAAGAACATCATTCTGGCTGCCAGTCAGGCAGCGGATCTGAGTAAGGATTGCCGTGTGGCTGTTATCCCCACAAAGACAATCCCGCAGGGTCTGACAGCTGTCATTAACTACGTGCCGGATCGTTCCGTTGAGGAAAATGTGGCCGCCATGACAGAGGAGATTGGCCGCGTTAAGACCGGTCAGGTCACATACGCTGTGCGTGATACCTCCATCGACGGCAAGGAAATCCACGTGGGCGATATGATGGGCATCAATGATGACGGTATTGCTGCCGTGGGTCAGGATATCAAGGCTGTCTGTCTCGATATGCTGAAGGCTATGGTGGATGAAGATGCCGAACTCATCAGCATCTACAACGGTGAAGATCTTTCCTCAGAAGATGCGGAAGAACTTCAGGGAATGGTGGAAGAAGCCTTCCCGGATTGCGATGTTGAACTGAATTACGGCGGACAGGCGGTGTATTACTGCATCGTATCTGTCGAATAATCCGGCGATCACAACGTGATGGCTGTGCCGACGTCGAGGGCGCCGGCCGGTGAACCGGACTAAACAGAAATTATGACGGCAGGTGTCCGGGGGATGCCTGCCGTTTTTTGTGCCTGCCGCCGCTGTGCACCTGCCGTGGGTCTGAACTCTGTGTGCCTGACAGGGCTGTGTGCTCAACCGTGGATTGAACTGCAGCAAGCATTCCCCCGCTTCAAAGACGTAGAGTCTTAAGTGAGGGTTATGGGGGAATTTTTCATCCGGCTTTTGGCATCGGAAAGAGCCTGTGGCCTGCATTCCGATGCATCAAATATTCATACGGCATCGGAGAGAAGGAATTATAGGGTGTCCGATGCCTAAATCACTCTTCAAAAAATGTCGGGCATCGGAACGGTTGTTTTTGCTTTAGCTCCGATGCATTATTGATCTTATTTTAGCTAGACCCGGCATCGGAGCTCCTTAATGAGACAGTTCTCCGATGCCGACACTACTGAAAGTCCGGTATTTGTGGCATCGGAGAGTAAGCGTTATAAGGAGTCCGATGCCGGGAAATGGCATTCTGACATCGCACCCTGGTGTGCTGCGTGTGTGGCTTTTTAACTCATCAGATAGCGGAGATTTGGAAAATGACGGAACTGACAAAATTAAAGGGTATCGGCCCCAAAACGGCCGCCTTGTTTGATAAACTGGGGATTCGTTCCTGTGAGGATCTCATCGGGACCTACCCGGTGCATTATGATGCCTACGAACCGCCGATTAAGATCGGAGAGGCGGCGGACGGGATGACCTGCGCTATTCTCGGACGTATCACCGGCAATGTCAGCTTCTTTACGTCGGCCCGCAATCTCAAGATCGTCTCCACCGTTATTCGGGATGAGACCGGGTCATTGAAGCTGACCTGGTACAACATGCCCTATGTGCGTCAGCGCCTGATAAAGGGGAGTTTCCTTGTTTTTCGCGGCGTGATCCGTGCAAGCCGTAATGGTCTCACCATGGATCATCCGGAAATCTTTGCCCCGGGCATCTACGATAACAAAGTCAAAACCCTGACACCGGTTTACGGGCTGACCAAGGGCCTCAGCAACAATGCTTTCGGCAAAGCTGTGGCGGGGGCCATGGAACTGGTGGAGCGACGGGAGGACTACCTGCCCTCGACCTATCGTCAGCTTTACGGCCTCCGGCCGGAATGGGAAGCGGTGCAGGCGATACATTTTCCAAAGAATCAGGAAGATCTGGTGGCCGCCCGTCGGCGAATCGCCTTTGATGAGTTTTTCCTGTTTATTCTGGCACTTCGGCTGTTGCGGCGGAAGACTGATGAGACGGAAGAGGCTTATGTCTTTGAGAAATCCTGGGAAACGGAAAACATCCTGGAACGGCTGCCATATGACCTGACGAAGGCTCAGCTCCGCGCCTGGCATGAGATTGAAAATGACCTGACCGGCGGCCGCCGTATGGCCCGGCTTCTGCAGGGTGACGTGGGGTCCGGCAAGACCATTGTGTCCTTCCTGGCCCTGGCCTTAGCCGTCGAAAATGGGTGTCAGGGGGCCTTGATGGCACCGACTGAGGTGCTGGCCCGTCAGCATTATGAGAATCTCTGCCACTTGACGGAGGCGGGGATTTTGCCGTCCCTTCGCCCGGTGCTTCTGGTCAGCTCCATGGGGGCGGCTGCCGCCCGGGAGGCCCGGGAGGCCATTGCCTCCGGCGAGGCCGGTGTGGTGATCGGCACCCATGCGCTTATTCAGAATAAAGTGAGCTACCATAAACTGGGGCTCGTGATCACCGATGAACAGCACCGATTTGGGGTGGAGCAGCGCAAAACATTTTCGGAAAAAGGCATTGAACCCCATATGCTGGTCATGAGTGCCACCCCCATTCCCCGGACACTGGCGGTGGCGGTGTACGGCGACATGGCCATTTCCGTTATTGATGAGATGCCCAAGGCACGTCGGCCCATTAAGACCTGTGTCGTCGGGACGGAGTATCGGCCCACCGCCTTTAAGTTCATTAAGGATCGGGTGGGAGAGGGGCGGCAGGTCTACATTGTCTGCCCTATGATCGAGGCTTCCGAAGGTCTGGAGGCGGAAAATGTCCTGGATTACATCAATCGGGTGAAAAAGGAACTGCCGGGGATTCCGGCGGCGGTGTTGCACGGCCGCATGAGCGCAGAGGAGAAGGACAACGTGATGAAAGCTTTCTCTGAGGGCAGCATCAGCATTCTGGTGGCCACCACCGTTATCGAGGTAGGCGTCGATGTGCCCAATGCGGTGGTGATGATGGTGGAAAATGCGGAGCGCTTTGGTCTTGCCACACTCCATCAGCTACGGGGCCGCGTGGGCCGGGGCAGTGAACAGTCTTACTGCATTTACATCGCCGGTATGATGACGGATGCCATCCGGGAGCGCCTGGATATCCTGAATAAATCCCATGACGGCCTTGAGATCGCCCGAAAGGATTATGAGCTGCGAGGTCCCGGCGATCTTCTGGGGATTCGCCAGAGCGGTGAAACGCTCTTTAAAGCGGCGGATATTTTCCGGGACGAAGAGGTGCTGAAAATGGCCGGCGATGCGGCCACAGCTCTTCTGACGGATGATCCCCATCTCTTCGGGGAGGAATGGCAGGAGCTGTCAAAGCGACTTGACCGATATTTGAAGGAAGAGACAACCGGTATTATTTTGTAAAGTCCGATCAGGCTGATAACAGCCTGTTTGCCGATCAGAAAATGATCCCCCGTGATTTTTATGTGCCGAAAAGCACAAGGTTTAGGAAAATGGCGGGCATTGGCATTTCATAACAAAACAGCCCATGGATTTCTTGCGTTCGTTAGAGAGATTTGCTATAATCCCTGTAGTTAGCGAGGTGACAAAAAATGAATATCGGAATTATTGCACATAACAGCAAGCGTATTCTTATTGAAGATTTTTGTATAGCTTACAAAACCATGTTGTCCAGACATGACATTTACGCCACAGGGACCACCGGTCGCCGTATCGAAGCGGCGGCTAATCTCCATGTCCACAAGTTCCTGCCGGGCAGTATCGGCGGCGATAAGCAGTTCATGGAAATGATCGAGCGCAATGCCATGGATATGGTGATCCTGTTCTATAACCCGAACATGGTGGATCCCCAGGATCCGGATATTGCCGGCATCATCCGCGTCTGCGACCTGAACAGCATTCCCGTGGCCACCAACATCGCCACAGCCGAGATGCTGATCCTGGGTCTTGACAGAGGTGACCTTGACTGGCGTATGAGTCTTAACAGTGAAAGCGGTTATATGATATGAGAGTCATTGCCGGAACAGCCAGAAGTCTGCCGCTGAAAACCGTGCCCACAAAGGATGTGCGGCCCACGACAGACAAAACGAAAGAAACACTTTTCAACATCCTGATGCCGTATATTTACGAATGCCGGTTCCTGGACCTTTTTGCCGGCAGCGGCGCCATCGGGATCGAGGCCATCAGCCGCGGTGCGAAAGCAGCGGTCTTTGTCGAACGGGACAGAGCGGCTCAGCGCGTCATCGAGGAGAACCTGGCCTTCACAAAATTCACAGATAAGAGCCGTCTTTTGAAAATGGATGTGCTGGCGGCGCCGGCGCGTCTTCAGAACGAAGAGCCCTTCGACATCATTTTCATGGATCCGCCCTATGATAACGGGCTGGAAAAACAGGTGCTGGAGCTTTTAAAGGACAGTCCGCTGGTGACGGACGAGACCATCATTGTGGTGGAAGCCTCAAAAGAGACGGACTTTTCCTATCTGGAATCCCTGGGCTTTGAAGCCTTCAAGGATAAGCTTTACAAAAATAACAGACATATCTTTATACGGAAGATGTGAGGAGAACAATTTCATATATGAGACGTGCAGTTTACCCCGGGACCTTTGATCCCGTGACAAACGGACATCTGGATATTATCCGACGTGCGGCCCAACAGTTTGATGAGGTCGTCGTCGGTGTTCTTTGCAATTCAAAAAAAAGTCCGTTGTTTTCTATAGATGAACGTGTTAGAATGTTACAGGAAGTGACGAAAGATATTCCCGGTGTTCGGGTGGATTCTTTCGATGGCATGACCGTTAATTTTGTCAGAGCCTGCGGCGCCGGTGTGATCATCCGTGGCCTGCGAGCCGTCACCGATTTTGAAAATGAGCTTCAGATGGCTCAGACAAATCGTGTGATTGCCCCGGACATTGACACAATGCTGATGGTCACCAGCCTTGAATATGCTTATCTGAGTTCGACAATAGTCAAAGAACTGGCATCCCACGGTGAGGCAATCGAACGTTTTGTCCCGCCGTATGCCGCAGAAAAGATTAAAGAGAAATATAAAGAAATTATTCAGAAATAATAGTGTTTTGGGAGACAGAGTATGAGCAGCAGAATCGAGCAGATCATTGAAGAAATCGAAGAGTACGTAGACAGCTGTAAGTTCCAGGCGTTATCCACAACGAAGATCGTTGTCAACAAGGAAGAGCTTGAGGAACTTCTCAGAGAGCTCCGTCTGAAAACACCGGATGAGATCAAACGTTACCAGAAGATCATCTCCAATAAGGATGCGATCCTGGCCGATGCCCAGTCCAAGGCTGATGGCATCATCGCCAACGCTGAAGCCAGAGCCAGAGAGCTGGTCAGCCAGCACGAGGTTACACAGCAGGCTTACGCACAGGCCAATGCCACCATAAACAGAGCCAATCAGCAGGCTCAGGGTATTCTGGATTCCGCCACACAGGACGCCAACAATATCCGCCTGTCCTCCATCACTTATACGGATGACATGCTGGCCAACCTGGGTGACCTGATGGGCAGCACACTGGAAGATGCCGGCAACAAGTACAAAGCCTTCATCGATTCCCTTCAGGGTTTCTATAATACCGTGAATCAGAACCGTGCCGAGCTGAATCCGCAGGCCGGAACAGCCAGCTACGTGGAAGAAGACGGTGAAGACGACTACGATCTTGATCTGGACGACGAAGAAGTCTGATATTCAATTTGATAGCTTCCGGGGAATGCTGACGGCATTCCCCGTTTTTCAATTACGACGATAAGGAGAAGCCTATGAGTATATGCGACGGTATCGTCAACGCGCGGTTCCTTCATTTTTTTGAAGAACTGTCCGCTATTCCGAGAATTTCCGGCCATACGGAGGCAGCGACCCGCTATCTGGTCTCTTATGCCCAGAAAGAGGACCTGCCCTACTATGTGGATGAGAAGGGGAACGTCATCATTTACAAGGCCGGACAAAAGTGCGCCCCGGACACCGAGCCGGTGATCCTGCAGGGCCATATCGATATGGTGGGGGATAAAGCCCCGGATTCCGACCACGATTTTCTGACAGATCCGCTGTCTTTGTCCCTGGATGGGGATGATCTGCACGCGGATCGGACCACTTTAGGGGCGGATGACGGCATTGCCGCTGCCTACATGCTGGCCATTTTGGAGGATCCGGAATCGGTGTATCCGCCCATTGAAGCTGTGTTCACCGTGGATGAGGAGATCGGCCTTCAGGGCGCGGCGGCGCTTGATATGACGAAACTTAAGGGCAAGCGCCTCATCAACATCGATTCCGAAGAGGAAGGCATTCTCACAGCCGGTTGTGCCGGCGGCATGTCGGTGACAACAGAACTGTCCCTTAAACGCATCGAAGCGGAGGGCATGACCGCCACCATCACCCTGTCAGGTCTTAAGGGCGGCCATTCCGGCGTGATGATCGATAAAGGACGCGGCAACGCCATCAAAATGATGGGACGCCTTCTTTACGAATTAAAGGAAATGGTGTCGCTTCGGCTGATCAGTCTTGAAGGCGGCGCCCGGGACAATGTGATTCCTTTCCGGGCGGTGGCCAGGGTGCTGCTTGAAAATGAAGAGGATGCGGCCCTGATCGGCACGCATATCGATATTCTGAAGGCGGTGTATGCCCACGAACTGGCGGGTGTCGATGACGGTCTCGAGATCGCCATCGAGATGACCGGTCAGGGCGAAGCGGCCGTTATGACACAGGATGCTTTAAACCGCGTGCTGGCCTTCCTGCTCAACACCCCCTACGGGGTACAGGCCATGGAGCGACACATTCCGGACCTGGTGGAAACCTCCGCCAATCTGGGCCGGGTGAGCTGCACCGATAAAGTGTTCACAGCCCTGTCCTCCGTGCGCAGCTCCATCACCTCAAAACGGGATCAGATCGGGGATGCCATGACGGCACTGGCCCGGTCACTGGACGGGCGGACCCGCATCGATGGGACCTATCCGGCCTGGGAATTCCGGGATAAATCACCGCTCCGGGAGGTCATGTGTGATGTTTACCGGAAAATGACCGGTAAGGACATGGTCGTGGAAGCGGTGCATGCCGGCCTTGAGTGCGGCATTTTCTACCAGGCCATTGAGGACCTGGATGCCGTATCCATCGGCCCGAACATCCGGGATATCCACACTTACAACGAAACCTTGTCCCTGTCTTCCGCAAGACGGGTGTATGCCTACCTTCGGGACGTTCTGAAGGCGCTGGCCCAGTAAACAGGAGTTTATTATGAAGATTCAACTCTGGCGCGAGAAGCTCGACCCCTATGCACAGGCCGTGTCTGAGCTTGTCATCAAACTGGACAACACACGGACGGAATACCGCCGGAAGGGCATTTATTGCCCCATCGAGAGCGTCAGCGGCCGTGTGAAGGAAATTCCCAGTATTCTCGACAAAATGATCCGCAAGAATATCAGTTTTGATACGCTGGAAGCGGAGATGGAAGATATCGCCGGCATCCGGGTGATCTGTCAGTTCATCGAGGATATTCCGGCGGCGGTGGAGATCATCCGCAAACGCACCGACATTGAGGTGGTGCAGGTGAAGGATTATCTCAACACCAAGAAGGAGAGCGGCTACCGCAGCTTCCATCTGGTGGTGCGCTACACCGTGAACACCATGGAAGGCCCCAAGGAACTGCCGGTGGAGATCCAGATCCGGACCATGGCCATGGACACCTGGGCCACCTCGGAGCATTTCCTTCAGTACAAGTATAAGGGCGGTCTGCCGGCCAATGTGCGGGAGAAAATGGCAGCCCTGTCACGCGCCACCGATCAGCTGGATGAGGAAATGATGAATGTGCGCCGCGACATCATGGACGCGGAGATCAATTCCCTTCTGGAGATCAACCTGGTGCGGGATATCGTGACGGAGATCGAAAACCTCTACCGCGTGCAGAACGAGCGGGAGGCCATGAAGATCCAGAACGAGTTCTATCGCATTTACAAGCTGCATGATATGAATGAACTGCAGCGTTTCCATGACGAGCTGGATATCCTGTCCGAGGACAATCGGAGCCAGACCGTCAATTTTGACTCAGAACCGCGGAAATTCGAATGGCACGTATAGAATTTAAGGCCTTTGAGGCCGTGATATTTGATCTTGACGGCACCCTGGTGGATTCCATGGGCATGTGGAAAAATGTGGATCGGGACTACCTGAGCCGCTTCGACATTCCCTGCCCGGCGGATCTTCAGCGGGAGCTGGAGGGCTTAAGTCTCCATGAGACGGCCCTGTATTTCATCCGGCGCTTTGATCTTAAAGACAGCCCGGAGGTCATCAAGGCGGACTGGCGTCAGATGGTGCTGGAGCAGTACTGCTACGGCGTCGCCATGAAGTCCGGGGCTCCCGAACTGCTTCATTTTCTTAAGAAAATGGGGCTGCGTCTGGCCATTGCTTCTTCGAATGATGCCGTCCTTATCCGGGATTTCTTAAAGGCCCGGGAGCTTGAGGATGTCTTTGATGTGCTGGTGACCTGCGATGATGTGAAGGCCAATAAGCCGGATCCGGCGGTGTATCTCACCGCGGCTCAGCTGTTAAAGACCCCGCCGGAAAAATGTCTGGTGTTTGAGGACGTGGTGCGGGGTATTGAGGCCGGCAAGCGGGCCGGCATGACGGTTTATGCTGTGGCGGACGACTGGTCAGCGGCTCAGGAGAGTAAGAAACGGGCTCTGGCGGATGGCTGGGTGGATGATTTCCACGAGTTGCTGCCGGATGAACTGACGACATGATCACCTCAGACAGGCTTGGCTGATGATAGAGCAAAAAACAGGAAATATTAGGAGATAACGTATGGCACGATTGATCACGCCCAAGGGCGATAAAGGTTATATCAAATCAGAAAAACGGCGCCGTTTGCTGACATTTCTGGCACTTCTGGCGCTGCCGATAACCGTTTTCATCATCGGTATCATTGTCAATGGCACCCGAGCCACCATTATTACGGTGCTGGCTGTGGTGGGTGTGCTGCCGGCCTGTAAGGCGGCGGTTGGCCTTATCATGATGATGCCCCGTCAGTCTCTGGCGGATGCGGATTATGAGGAGATCCAGAAGCATGTAGGGTCTTTGACCATGGGTTATGAGCTTTACATGACGGCATACGAAAAGAATACCATGGTGGACGCGGTGGCTATCGCCGGCAATACGGTGGTGGGTCTGGCGCGGGAACCGAAGGCGGATATCCGGTATCTTGAGAAGCACATCACCGGGATCCTGCGTCAGAACGGCATTCCCTCCCATGTGAACATTCTCACGGACCTTAATAAGTTCAACGAGCGGCTGGATTCCATGGACCTTCATCGGGCGTCTCTTCGCGAGGGTGTCCGGTACACACCGGATGAACGGTATCCGGATCTTGATGTGGAGGATCTGATCCTGAACCTCTTACTGGCCATCTCTCTGTAAAGCCTGTAAGGCAATGTGGAAAACAAGGCTCAGCGGCCACCATGCCGGCCTGACGGCAAAACTATAACGCCGGCACAGCGGTCAGCGCACATCCGTGAGGCATGAGCATAATCTCGGTTAAGGATAGAGCATGAGAGAAATTGTTATCGGCAAAAATGAAGCGGGGCAGCGGTTTGATAAATTCCTGGGGAAATATCTCAACGAGGCCCCCAAGAGCTTCATTTACAAAATGCTGCGTAAAAAGAATATGACTCTGAACGGACGGAAAGCCGATGGTTCGGAGCGGCTTGAAGAAAATGATGTGGTGAAGCTCTTTTTGTCTGATGAGACCATCGAGGGCTTCCGTCACACCAAAGCGGTCGCTCCCTACAAAGGTCTTCGTCCGACTGTTATTTTTGAAAACAGTGATCTTCTGATCCTCAATAAGCCGGCGGGCTTGTTGTCCCAGGGGGATAAATCCGGGGATCCGTCGGTGGCGGCCTTTGTGCCGGCCTACCTTCTGGAGAGCGGTCAGCTCACGGAAGCGGATCTGCAGAAATTCACTCCGGCGCCCTGCAACCGGCTGGACCGCAACACCAGTGGCCTCATCCTGTGCGGGAAATCGCTGGCAGGGGAACAGTATCTCTCGGAAGTGATCCGGTCCCGGGCACTGGAGAAGTATTATCTCACCATTGTCCACGGCGTGCTGACGGGAGAGAAGCTTTTGACAGCTTACGGGCGAAAGGATACGAAAAACAATCGGCTTGAGGTGCGTGACACCCGGGCGGAGGGGTTCGATGAACTGAAGCTGTCCTACAAAGCGCTGGCCACGTCATCGGACATGACCCTTCTGGAGGTGCATCTCATCACCGGCAAGAGCCATCAGATCAGAGCTCAGTTATCCCATATCGGCCATCCGGTGGCCGGGGACAGCAAATACGGCGGCAAGAGGGTGGCCACTGACCGGCAGAGGCTGGGGCTGCGGAGCCATTTACTCCATGCCCGGCGCATCGTTCTGCCGGACGGGCAAAGCTTCACGGCGCCCTTGAGCCCCATTTTCGAAAAAGCGGCTAAAAGCTGCGGTCTGCCTGCGGGCGGAAAGGATTAAACATGAAAAACAAGGATTTTGATCAGGAAGAAACCCTCGATTACGAGGCCCAGTTTTCCCGGAAACGCAAAAACCGGGCGGTGGAGCCGGAGGAGGAAGCGCCTGAAAAGTCTCTGGGACGGGAACTTCTGGAATACGTGGTGCTCATCGCGGTGGTGGCGCTGGCGGTGTTTTTGCTGACGCAGTTTGTCATCGTCAATGCCCGGATCCCGTCTTCATCCATGGAAAATACCATTATGAAAAATGACCGGATCTTCGGGAACCGCCTGGCTTATCTCAGCAGCGACCCGGAGCGGTTTGATATTGTCATTTTCAAATACCCGGACGATGAGAGTAAGCTCTTCATCAAGCGCGTCATCGGTCTGCCCGGGGAAACGGTGGTCATCGAGGACGGCAAGGTTTACATCGACGGCAGTCTGGAGCCGCTGGATGACAGTTTTTGTCCGGAGGTGCCCCGGGGCGATTACGGGCCCTTTGTGGTGCCGGAGGGCCATTATTTCATGATGGGGGACAACCGGGAGAACAGCCGGGATTCCCGTTTCTGGGAGAACAAATACGTGTCCCGGGATCAGATCCTGGGGAAGGCGGCCCTGCGTTACTGGCCCATCAATAAGATCGGGATGGTGCGCTGAAAGACTGACAAAGAGCATCAGGAATGAGCCCTTTAACAGTCATAAGAAAATGGCGATCACAAAAATTTATCACTTTAGCATTTTACCACTTTACAACAGTAAAGCGGTGGAGTATATTAGGGAAAGGTAAAAAATGGCGACCTGGAATACCCGAGGTCTTCGCGGTTCCACACTGGAGGATCTCATTAACCTGACAATCGAGCAGTATCGGGAAAAACATCTGGCGCTGATCCAGAAGATCCCGACGCCCATCACGCCGATCAAGATCGATAAGGACTCGCGGCACATCACCCTGGCCTATTTTGACCAGAAGAGTACCATCGACTATTTAGGCAACGTGCAGGGCATTCCCGTGTGCTTTGATGCCAAGGAATGTGCGGAGGATACATTTCCGCTGCAAAATGTCCACCAGCATCAGATGGATTTCATGGAGGAATTCGAACGTCAGGACGGCCTTGCCTTTTTCCTCATCGCGTACACCACGCGTCATGAATATTATTACATGCCCTACCGGGAAATGAAGGTCTTCTGGGACCGGATGAAAGCCGGAGGACGCAAAAGCTTCCGCTTCGATGAACTGGATTTCAGGCATTTCATCAATCAGGGCCGCAAGCCCACACTCCCGATCCTGGAAGCGATACAAAAGGATCTGGAAGAAAGGGAATAATCGTGCAAAGAATCCTTCACACACCCGACGGTGTCCGGGATATTTACGGCAGCGAATGCCGGAGAAAAAAGACCATGATGAACGAATGCAATCAGGTCTTTGATGCTTACGGCTATGAGCCGATCGAGACACCGACTTTTGAATTTCTGGATGTTTTCGGCAGCGAGGTGGGCACCGCTCCCTCCAATGAGCTCTTCAAATTCTTTGACAGAGACGGCCGCACCCTGGCCTTAAGACCGGACTTCACACCGTCCATCGCCAGAACGGTATCCGCATATTTTGATGATGTGCCCCGTCCTTTACGGCTTTGCTATGAGGGCAGCACCTTCGTCAACAGCTCCGAATATCAGGGCCGTCTTAAAGAGTCCACTCAGATGGGCGTTGAAATGATCGGTGACGGCTCCGCCGAAGCGGACGCTGAGATCATTGCCCTCACCATCGATTGCCTGAAGAAGGTCGGCCTGTCCGACTTCCAGCTGAGCATCGGCGAGGTCAACCTCATCGGTTCCCTGATCGCAGAGGGGAATCTTACCACAGAGCAGACAGAAGAGCTGCGCCGCCTCCTTATCATCCGCAACGTGTTCGGTATTGAGGATCTCCTGGACGGCACCACCATGAGTGCCGAGCGCCGCAATGCGCTTATCAAGATGCCGGCTCTTTTTGGCGGTCCGGAAGTCTTGAAGACAGCCCGAGACCTGGCCGTGGGTGCTAGATGCCATGCCGCCATCGATCGCCTAGAGAATATCTACGGGATCCTGGAGAAAAAGGATATGGCCCGTTATATCAGCTTTGATTTCGGCACCATCAGCCGTTATCGCTACTACACAGGCATTATTTTCTCGGCCTTCACCTACGGAAGCGGTGAGCCGGTGGCCAAGGGCGGTCGTTACGACAGCCTGCTGGGACAATTCGGAAAGGATGAAGCGGCCGTGGGCGTCGGTCTTGCGATCGATCAGCTCGCCGTCTGTTTAAACAGATCTGACCGCTCAGGCAAATGAGTATGAGAATGTTGACAGTAGCCCTCACCAAAGGGCGTCTTGCAAAAAAGAGCATGGAGATGTTCAATAAGATCGGCATTTCCCTTGAGGAAATGAACGATCCGAATACCCGCAAGCTCATTTTCGAAAATGAGGAATTCGGCATCCGTTTCTTCCTGGCAAAGGGCCCGGACGTCCCCACCTATGTGGAATACGGCGCTGCGGATATCGGTATTGTGGGGTATGACACTATCCTGGAGGAGAACCGGAAGCTTTACGAGGTCATGGACCTGGGCTTCGGCAAGTGCCGCATGTGCGTGTGCGGTCCTGCCTCCGCCAAAAAGTATCTGGAGCACAATGAGCTCATCCGCGTGGCCACCAAATATCCGAAGATCGCGCGGGATTACTTCTATAACAAAAAGAATCAGACTATCGAGCTGATCAAACTGAACGGTTCCATCGAGCTGGCCCCCATCGTCGGGCTGTCAGAGGTCATCGTGGATATCGTGGAAACCGGTTCCACCTTAAGAGAGAACGGCCTGGAGATCCTGGAAGAGGTCTGCCCGCTGTCTGCCCGTATGGTGGTCAACCAGGTGAGTATGAAAATGGAAAATGAGCGGATCACCAAGCTGGTGGCCGCCTGCAGAGAGGCTTTAAAGAAATGAAAACACTGGCATTAACAAAGGAGTCCTTCGGTACTATCACCGAAAGTCTTTTAAAACGCAGCACATCAAGCTATCCGGCCCAGGAAGCGGCCGTTAAGGAGATTCTGGCCGCTGTGGCCGAGAAGGGCGATGAGGCTGTGTTTGCCTACACAGAAAAATTCGACGGCTTCCGTCTGACACCGGAGACTGTGAAGGTCACCGAGGCTGAGATCGAAGCTGCTTACAAGGAAGTATCACCGGAGCTGGTGGGGGTGATCCGCCGCTCCTTAGTCAATATCCGCTCTTATCATGAACGTCAGGTCCGTCAGAGCTGGTTCTCAACCGACGAGAAGGGCACACTGCTGGGTCAGAAGGTTACAGCGCTGCAGCGCGTGGGCGTCTATGTCCCGGGCGGTAAGGCCGCTTATCCCTCCACCGTTCTTATGAACGTGGTGCCGGCTAAGGTGGCCGGTGTGGATGAGATCATCATGTGCACCCCCTGCGGTCGTGACGGTAAGGTCAACCCGAATACCCTGGTGGCCGCCAAAGAAGCCGGCGCCGATGTGATCTACAAGATTGGCGGTGCTCAGGCTGTTGCCGCTATGGCATACGGTACAGCATCTATCCCCCGTGTTGATAAGATCGTGGGGCCGGGCAACATCTTCGTCGCCCTGGCCAAGAGAGCGGTTTACGGCTTTGTGGCCATCGACTCAGTGGCCGGTCCCAGCGAGATCCTGGTGCTGGCAGATGAGACAGCCAATCCCCGTTTTGTGGCCGCTGACCTCTTAAGCCAGGCTGAACATGACGAGCTGGCTTCCGCCATCCTGGTCACCACATCCCGCGAACTGGCTGATGCGGTTTCCGCTGAGGTGGATCGCTTCGTTGAGGTGCTGTCCCGTCAGGATATCATCCGCAAATCCCTTGAAAACTTCGGCCGTATTCTGGTGGCTGACTCCATGGAAGATGCCATCACCGCCGTTAATGAGATCGCTTCCGAGCATCTGGAAATCGTCACAGCGGATCCGTTCAAGACCATGACCAAGATCCGCAACGCCGGCGCCATCTTCCTTGGCAGCTATTCAAGCGAGCCGCTGGGTGATTACTTTGCCGGTCCGAACCACGTGCTGCCCACTAACGGCACAGCCCGGTTCTTCTCACCGCTGGGTGTGGACGATTTCATCAAGAAGTCATCCGTCATCTATTATTCCGAAGAAGCCCTGCGGGAAGTGCACGAAGACATCGAAAGCTTTGCCAAGGCCGAGGGCCTGACGGCACATGCCAATTCCGTGGCGGTGCGCTTCGAGGATTAACCTGGTAAAGACGCGCGGGGGCATTGCTGATATCTATTGACGCGCCTTGCGGCTGCATGATGCTCGGCACGCGCGTCGTCCCCTTCAGCCCCTA
>JAUNDG010000042.1 GCA_030526195.1 Lachnospiraceae bacterium | reverse complement strand
CCCCCGCTTAAGACTCTGCGTCTTTGAAGCGGGGGAATGCTCGCTGCAGTTCAAATCTTGCTTCCTGAATTTGCCTCTTGTATCGGCGATCTTGAATGATTATTTTCAAAAGTGCCCTCACTTCGCACTCTTCAGGCTGATGAGTGCGGCGCCAACGGCGCCGGCAAATCTTGCTTTTTCATTAGTGGTGATCGGTGCGCCGATCTTTTTCTCCAGCATTTCCCTGAGAAAGGTGCATGCGCACAGGCCGCCGGTGAGGCAAACCATATCCCCCGGCACGTAGATACGGCTGCACTGGGACACCACCTTCTCGGCGATGGAATCCACCACCGCGTAGGCGATATTCTCGCGCTTTTCGCCGCGGCCGATCAAACTGATGACCTCGGATTCCGCGAACACAGTGCACATGGAGCTGATCTTGATGCCGCGCCCGCTGCGGGCGATTTCGCACAGTTCATTCGGCTTCAGGGCCATGTTGTTGCCCATAATCTCAAGAAAACGCCCTGTCCCGGCGGAACACTTATCGTTCATCATGAAATTCTTGACCAGGCCATTTTCAAGCTTGATCGCCTTGGTATCCTGGCCGCCGATATCGATGATGCAAAGATCCTTGCTCCCGAAAAGGAAATCGGCGCCCCGGCCGTGGCAGGTAATCTCCGTCACGGATTTGTTGGCAAACGGCACCGACACACGCCCATAACCGGTGGCGGTCACAAAAGCACTCTTCGCCGGAGCCGACACCTCCTCATCCGCTGCCAGATAACCGGCCTTGATAAGATCGGCGTGGATCATTTCAGACGTCTCCACACTGCTCCAGCCTGTGGGCCTCACATCCGTGAAAACAAGATTCTGCTCACCATCCACCACCGCAATTTTTGTGCAGGTGGAACCCATATCAATACCGATATACCACATGTTTATGATCTCCCATGAAAATGTTACGGCTTTTCAGCCCTCTTAGTAAAGCGGACACTTGCAACACGCTTCGCTCCTTGCTCTTCAACATCATACCACAGTGTATTTCTTTTTATTACTGTCAGTATGACGAACACACACTACCGATCGGACACCTTGTCCGCTTCTCTGTTAACTCGTGAACCGCAGCCCTTCTCGTCAACACCTCAGCAGTGGAATGCTTGCTGCGGTTCAAAATCCGTCTGCATCATCCGCACGCATTGTCCGATGAAACTGACAACAATAACCTCCCTCACACTTGTGTGAACCGCAGATGCGTTCAGACAAGTTCCTGCAGATGCTCAAATCATCTCTCTACACATGCGGGATCCGCCGCGGATCAATCTGACGCTCCAACGGCACGATGCTGTGATACTTTGCCCCATGCTCATCCATGTAAGACCGGGCATTTTCCAGATCCTCCGGCAGGAGCAAAATGGAAACGCCGCATCCCACAATCCCCTGAATCGCATGAGGAGTCGGCGAAATGCGGGAAGGAATATTTCCTTCCCGCAGCATTGCCTGAATCTTCATGGCCTCAGTATACGTGGTGACGAGTACATAATAATTAATGTCTTTAGCCATGATATCATCCCATATTCTTTAATATAATTCCCACCGCTCGCAATCTCAGCACTATTTTCTCCGATGCCTTAACACGCCATGACATTCCTTAAGCTCACGTGACTTTGATTCTTCAGGCCATGACCGAATGTCGATATGCCATGACAGACCCTAATCTGCGTGTCTTTGATGCGATGGAAATATCCCCGCTGTGCTTATATCAGCCCAGCATTTCGATGAAGGCTTCGATTCTTGTGCGCAGCTGTTCAGCATCGGCATCGCTGTAATCGGTTTCGATACCCAGCACCGGGATGCCTTCCTTCTTCAGAGCTTCTTCGACTGTGTAGCCTTCTGTGTCATACAGGCAGCAGAATTTCAGGTTTACATCGATGACACCGTCAACCTGGTATTCCTTGGCCAGACGAATGATATCGTCGATACGGCCTGTATTCGGTGTGAAACAAGCACAGTTAATGCCCATGTAACGTTCGGCGATAGCGCGATACTGTTCGTCCAGAGTTGTCTTGGTTTCGTCAACCTGGCCTTCGAAATAACGAGTACCTGTGCAGGTTTCTTCGCAGACGACGGCGCCGCCCACTGTTTCGATAATGTGATGCAGCTTCCAGTTCGGAATAGCCATCGGTGTACCGGAAACCATGATACGCTTTGTGCCGGCCGGGAAGACGCTGATGCCATTTTTGTTTCTTTCTTCCAGCTCATCAGCCAGACGGTTGCACATCTGGGCGCAGCGTACCGGATCATCGAAGAAAGCGATCTGTGTCATAAGCAGAGCATCCTTGCCGCTGATCGGGATATTCTTATCCTTACGGGCATTGTAAACACGTTCCATAGCAGCTCTCTTGGCATTGATGGTCTTGATAGCCTCAGCCAGCTTCTCCGGTGTGATCTCATTGCCTGTGAATTCCTGGATCATCTTGGAGAAATCCTTGATCTCCTCAGTCCATTTCACAATATCTTTTTCCCGCTTCATCTGCGGCATATCCATGATGTACATCGGCACATCCTTGCCCAGGATTTCCCAGGCCTTCTTCTTGCCGTCGCAGGTCGTTTCGCCGATATACATGTCAGCGATGCGGAAGAACGGGCAGGTCTTAGACAGTCTGGCACCAACGCTGGCCTTGATCAGCGGGCAGGTGCCCTTCGGCAGAACAGCTTCGCCGGCCGGTACCCAGAAATCGGAACCGCCGCAAAGACCGGTCACAATACCGTTGGCCGCAATGACCACTTCATCCGGCACGTAAACACAGAAAGTACCGAAAACCTTCTGACCATTTTTCTGAGCTTCGATCAGCTCTGCAGGACGAATCCCGTGCACATCGGCCACGACCATATCCCAGAAGTCCATGGCTGCCGGGCGATTTTCCTGTGAAAGGTACACATCACCAAAAGCTACCGGAAGCACGTTGCACAGTACGTCGTGAGATTCCAAGTCCATACCGAGATCATTCCACATCTGACGATAATCAGCCATAATAAAATCCTCCTGCAGTTAATGTCCTGCCATTTTTGTTTTTTAGAAAATGAGTCTGTCGCGTCCCCTTCATCATTTTCAAAATCACCATCGCGCTCAGCCATTTCACTCGTATTATTTTGAAAAAGCCTCTGCACTGTCGACACAATGCCATTTCCCTTCTGAAAATGCCTCTTACATGCGCATCGTAAAGCGGACACTCGCAATACGCTTCGCTCCTTGCTCGTGAACCGCAGCTACCTTCGGTAGCCCATCAGCAGGGGCTTTTACCCCTGCTGATGCAAGCTTCCCCCGTAACCCCCGCTTAAGACTCTGCGTCTTTGAAGCGGGGGAATGCTTGCTGCAGTTCAAAATGGCATAGCCTTAATGTGATTTATCAAATGAAAAATCTGCTGAGTCCACGACGCCTACTCGAATTATATCAGAAAGCAATTCGTAAGATATCCTCTCCGGATGATTTACTTATATCAATATGTAATTAATCAGGTTGATTTATCGAAAACTACAACTTGCCATTCCTCTCATCGCCAACTCCCGATACCCGTTTCACACCATCCCATAATCGTCTGTTCCCCCCTGTTCACTGCCCCATGAACGGCTACTGCCCCTTGCTCACTGCCCCATGAACGCTGTTGCCTCTGCTCACACCCCCGCCGGGCGCGGTGTAAACGCCGTTGCGTGCTCACGGATGGCTTCGCTCATCCCGCCCATCGATGAACATTACAAACAATTTATAAACAATACGTGAATTTTTATACAACTGTCTCAAAAATCCCGCAAGAGATGATATAATGAAAAATGGTGGTTTGAGATACCTCCCAACCACCGCTATCAATCCATAGATCAACAAAGGAAACTCTATGCACAATAATTCTGCACCGCATTCCGATGCACAAAACGCTGCCAACATCGGCAGCCAGTCGACCGAACATCCGGTCACAGTCAACACCACCGGCAACACCACAGGTACTCCGCACACAGGCTTCACTAACACCACAGGCATACCGAGCACAGACTCCACCAATGCCACAGGTGATCCGAGCAAAGACACCACATCCGACGAATCCCGTCGGGCCCAGGCCGTTGCGGAGATCGCCGCTGCCAAAAATGCCATTCGCACGGCCCGCATGGCTGCCGCCGAAGCCGACGCTGTCAGCAAAGCGGTCATCAACTTAAATGACAAACGTCTGCAGTTGTCCGAACTTTCCACAGACGCAGCCCTCGAGCTTCTTCGGGTCAACACCATGCCCTATCAGAAGCTGATGACCTATTACCGCTGCGCCATCATGGAAGTTGAGACAAAATTCAAGGTCCTCAACGAGGAACTGTCCTTAAGCTACGAACGCAATCCCATCGAGAGCATCAAAGGCCGCATCAAAACACCGGAAAGCATTTTCCGGAAAATGCGCCAGAAGGACATCCCCGTTTCCATCGAGACCGTTGAAGAACACATCAACGATATCGCCGGCATCCGCATCATCTGCTCCTTCATCGATGACATTTACACCATCGCCGAAAGCTTCCTGATGCAGGATGACGTTACCCTGATCGCCATCAAGGACTACATCAAAAATCCCAAGCCCGGCGGCTACCGAAGCCTGCACCTGATCATTTCCATACCCATTTTCCTGCAAAATGAAAAGCGGAACATGAAGGTGGAGGTGCAGCTGCGCACCATCGCCATGGATTTCTGGGCCAGCCTGGAGCATAAGATCCGTTATAAAAAGCATATTCCCGAAAATGAGGCGGCGCTTCTGGCCCGCGAGCTTCTGGAATGCGCCGACCAGAGTGCGGCCCTGGATGAGAAAATGCAGGTCATCAAGAACCGCCTGAAGCACCTGGGCGAGACAACCTAGAATCTCAAAGCACAAACCGCTGCCCAATCGAAGCCATAGCGATCGCCGTCGAATTACTGACTGAGATCCCCCCTGCGATCGCGGTCCATCTAATATCAAAAAAAGGCTCAGCATACACTGCGGTGCCGCGACTGCCAAATATAACGAAACAAACCGCCGCGTTCCACACATCTGTGCAGGACGCAGCGGTTTTATTTACATTTTCATTTTTCCGATAGTGTCCTTCCGAAGTTATCGGATACACAGTAGCTTCTCGCGTTTCGCTCTCACAGACCACAAGATTGGATACTCGGTCTGCTTTTCTGCCCGCTTAAGACTCTGCGTCTTTGAAGTGGTGGAATGCTTGCTGCAGTTCAAAGCAGGGCATGCCCACTGTCATTCATGCCTGTTTCCCGTTCACAAACACCATGTCGTCTGAGCCGTATGCCGGTCTCATGACGGCGCAGTTCATGACCTTCATGATCATGATCATACCGGCGGCGCCATAGGGGAAGTCATCATAGACCATTTTCGGCACCACAATGCTGCCGCCCGGTTTGACGATGCGGATGATGTCTTTCAGATACTGATACACGTCTTCCAGGGGATAATCCTTCAGCTGAGTCTGGGTCATAGTGAAGGAAGCCAACTCATTTTCTTCACCGGTCACATAGGTCAGGGCGCCCAATGACGGATCGTAAGCCTTCTGATAGAGCAGGCCAAAATAATTGGCATCCAGTTCACACAGAAGCTCGTATTCCTGTCTCAGCACGCCTTCATCCTCGTGAACCATGTAAATGCAGCCCGGCGTGGTTTCGAGATCAACGGTTTTGGGCATGTCATTCCGGGTCGCCGTGGTCAGAAGGGCGCTGGCATGGAAACTGCGCAGATACGGCAGAATCCCGATAAGCGGCGTGGACATAATGGTGGTATCCTCCGACGCTCTGAAGAATTTCTCCATGCCGTAAGCTTTCGTTTTATAAACACCATCGGTGGCGGCCAGCACGCGCTCCGGATCAAGATATGAATCCAGCGCCATATCCGTCTCATGATGCCCCATCACCCGATCGCCGTAATCCGCCGACAGAGAACCACCTATGCAGCGACAGTTGACCTCCATCAGCACCGGGCCATTTTCATCCAGCATGTATTCGCCGTGCACCGGCCCCTGTCTGATGCCGATGGCATCCAGCACCGCAAAGGCATACGTCACCAGCTCATAGGTTTCCGGTGTCATGGTGGGCAGGAATTTCATGCCCACATAGATATTGGAGCCGTTGGGCAGGGCCTTTTTCTCATATTTCATCAAGGATACCAGCCGATGCTGACCATCGACCGTCACGGTATTCACGATGTATTCCTCACCGACGATCCGCTCCTGCACCAGCAGACTGGGCGTCATCTCTCCGAAAAAGTTTTCCTTCTGAGACTGTTCCGTGAACCGCTCGATCACCTCTTCCCGGGTGTCGCAGAACCGCACACCCATGGAACCGGCCCCGTGGGGCGGTTTGACCACAAC
>JAUNDG010000007.1:117309-127855 GCA_030526195.1 Lachnospiraceae bacterium | reverse complement strand
TCCCTGATTTCTCCTGTTCTTGCTTGCCATCAGGGAACCTGACCTCTCTCTACACGCTCGGCTTCCCTGATTTCTCCTGTTCTTACCTACCTTCAGGGAACCTGACCTCTCACAAACCGAATGATGACACCGCTACCGGCATAATAAGCAAGCTCGCAGGGCTCCAAGCCCTGCGCAAATCTTTCTCACCCTGTCTGGGCACCACAATCACCACAATGAGCAAGCTCGCAGGGCCCAATGGCCCTGCGCAAATCTATCTCAACCAATCAGGGCACCATAACCGCCGCGAAAAAGGGTGCTGCCGCATTGCGACAGCACCCTTTTGAAAACTTTCGATATTCTCTAGTCTCCTGTAAACCACCCAAAGACGGTGTCGATGAGGGGCATCTTAGACAGGACGGTCATGAGTTCGCCGTTGGCCCGCAGGATTTCATCCGTGATGTGCCGGCGGCGCGGATACTTGCCGGCGCGGAAGTTCTCCAGCACCACCTCGTATCGGTCATAAGCATGACGCACAGCGGTATCCCAGGAGATATAAAGCTCCTCAGCGGCTTTTTCCCCGGCAGCCTTCATGGCCTCCGGATGCTCACAAAGCTCAGCCAGCTTGGCTTCCAATGACTCCGCCGTTTCATCCATAAAGAACCCGTTGCGGTCCTCGGTCACATCCTCCGCCGCGCAGCTCCCTCTGACCAGGATCGAGGCCAGCGAGCAGGCTGCCGCTTCCCGGACAACCAGACCATTCGTATCATATGTTGACGGGAACAGGAAAAGATCGGCCCGGCAATACCAGGCCTTCAGGACCTGGCGGTCCCGCAAAGCTCCCGTGAAAATCACTTTGTCATTCAGCTGAAGCGAATCGGTATAAGCGCGGATCGCCGTGGCATCAGCCCCGTCACCGATGAACACCATGCGGAAATCAAAGCCCCGTGCCTTAAGCCCTGCCACCGCATCGAGAATCAGGCGGATTCCCTTATACCACATCATACGGCCGACAAACAAAAATACCGGCACGTCGTGGGGCAGGTCGTAATCCTTTACCGTTTCCTCGACAAACTCATCATCCAAACGGCCCAGCGGCATATCAACACCATTGGGCATGACGATATACTCGCCCTCGAACCCCAGGCTCTTCAGATTTTCGCCGGCCCCGTGGCTGACAGTCCACACCTCATCACAGGAGGAAATGTTGCTGACCATCATCTTGACAACGTTCGATGACAAGAGCTTCAGCTTCAACGCCTTCAGCAGGTCCACGTCATATTTGGTGTGATAGGTGAACACCACCGGCGCCTTCAACTTGAACCGCGTTTCCCGCGCGATCAGCATGGCCGCTGCCGGACAATGACAATGCAGCAATTCCACCTGCTCCTGCTTCATGGTCTTCAGGACAGTGGGCGAAAATGGCACACCGGCCATATACCCGATGAAATTCCGGGCGTCGAAGCTGGGATAGCGCACGACCGGAAATGGAAAACCCTCGTCATTGGCCTCGGGGAAATTAGGTGTGATGACCATGGAATGGCCCAGATCACGTTCGATGATCTTAGCGTAATTCACCACGGTATTGGCCACACCGTCGATCTGAGGCGGAAATGAATCGTTCAGCAGTGCAATATTATGTCTCATATCTTATGCTTGTGCAGACATGATCAGCGCGATCATCACCAGCGGTTCGCTGCCTGTGTTGATGACACCGTGGCTGCTGCCGGAAGCACATTTATGGAAATCGCCCACATTGACCTTCACTTCTTCGCCGTTGTCCACGATGATGCCTTCACCACCGATGATGTAGAAAGTCTCAAATTCGCCCTGGTGATCATGCACACCGATGGAACCGCCCACCGGGATCTCGATCTTGGCAAACAGACGGCCGTGACCCTCGGCATCCTCTTTGTTCATGAAATGTGTGATCTTGATGGTGCCTTCACCACCGCGCATATTTTTGTTAAGGTCAACGTGATGTGTTTCGCCTCTTGTGATCATAATCTCAAATTCCTTTCTTCATAAATCCCATATACTGTTTGTAAACTTGTTCCGACATTTGTTCTATTCACGTCTCATTTCTTTTTTAGAAAATGAGTCATCTCAAGCCTTCGTTTTCATTTCAATAACAAATCGTTTCCGCAGACCCATTTTCATAAAGAAAATGAGGTGCCCTGAGTTTGCATTTAGAGATGAAAACTACTTGTCGTCATCATCATATCACATAAATCTCTTCAGGACAACGCACCAGGCTTCTGTCTTCAGAAAATTACGCACTAAGCTTCTGTCTTGAGATAATCCCGCTCTTCCTTTGTGAGGACAATGTCGGCGGCTGCGGCATTTTCTTTCATGCGGCCCACATTCATGGAACTGACGATGGAGAAGACGTTCATATCGGAGTGGAGCAGCCAGGCTGTGGCCAGAGCCGGCACCGAAACGCCCTTCTCCTGCGCCATTTTCTCGACGCGGGCCAGGGTTTCGAAATTGACCGGGTAAGCGTAGCCCTTACAGCCAAATTCATCCATAAAGCGCTCGGCGGTGGCGGGATCGTCGCTCTTGACACGGCCACTGAACATCCCGTGGCCGAGACTGGCATAGGCCAGAACCGGCATATCATTGTCCCGATACCAGGCGCGGTCGGCGGCAGCCTTCGGACCCGTCAGGGTTTCGCCGACACCGATCCAGGGCATTTTCACCTGCTCCGCGATGCCGTAGCTGGGGCTGGACACCACGAAGGGGTCAAGGCCATGGGCTGCCGCGTAGGCATTGGCCTCCTGAATCCGGGCAGTGCTCCAGTTAGAGCCGCCGAAAATGCCGATCTTGCCTTCCTGCTTCAGGGCATTCATGATCTCCACGATTTCCCCCACCGGGATCGCCGGGTTGTCACGATGCAGCAGGTAAATGTCGATGTAATCTGTGCCGAGAAGCTCAGAGCTCACAGCGAAATCGGCGCGGATTTCCTTCTCGCTGATGCGGTCGGCGCCGGTAGCATTGTCCGGATGGCCGCATTTGCTCAGCAGGACCATCTCGCTGCGGTTGTTGCGGGCGCGAAGCCATTTTCCAAGGCTCTCCTCCGCATTGCCGTAAACGCGGCCCGTGTCGATGGCATTAATGCCGGTCTCCACGACCGCATCCAGAATCTCATTATGGTCACCGCCGGCCAGGAAGGCCTCGGAAGCGGTGCCGTAGAAAAGGGCGGAGACTTTTTTGTCGATGCCCTTAATCTGCTTGTAAATCATGCGTTATCCCCTCGTCTGTGTATCCTGATCTTGATTGGCTTCCGGCAGCTTGCATACATCGCACCAGCCTTCCGCGCCGGTAAGAGTTTCCAGTTCATCCGGGGTCAGAGCCACCGAAACAAACTCGGAACCGCCGGCGGGATGAATGATGGTGAAGCGCTTCATGGACTCATCAAGCCACACCGGCACACCAGCCTTCAACATGAAGGGGCACACACCACCCGGTTCATGACCGATGAGGTCCACCACCTGATCCCGAGGGATCATATGGGGTTTGGTGTGGAACTGCGCCTTGAATTTAGAGCTGTTGACCCGGCCGTCACCGGCCATCACCACGATCACCGGTTTGTCATCCACCAGAAATGACAGGGTCTTGGCGATCTCCGCCTCGGTGCATCCGATCTGCTCTGCCGCGTGCTCCACCGTGTCGATGGTTTCTTCGTGAATGGTGATGCGATCACCCATGCCTTTATCTTTTAAGTACTGAATCACAGCTTCTGCTGCCATAGTTGCCACTCTCCGTTCATTTTATGTAAACTCTCCGAGACAGAGTCCTTCCCGGGAACTCTTCCATCGGTAAGCGGGTCCTCACGTATGTGAGTTTTCCCAATCCATCTGCCATTGTAAATGAGTTATCACTCATACGCAATATGTGGACACAAATCCCCCGCTCATAACAAAGCGGACAGACGTTCCGTAGGAAACGCTGTCCGCATAGTATTCTTTTGATTTTGCATTCATCCCCGCCCTATAAAGGATCGTGGCATTCTGCTTATTCCGGATAAAACGGTATCTGCTTTTTTTGATACATATCAGAACAAATCCAGCATGTTATCCAGATACAGGGCCTCCCGCACATGAATCTGGTACTCCGGCTTTGTCATGTAATACAAAACAAATTCCAGAAGCAGGGCGCTGCCAAGACTCCGACCTTCGATCTTGAAGTTGGAGAAGCCCATAGGCATGTACACCCGATGGATGTGATCCGCACTGATAAAGCCGGGATTGGCCATGGCTGTGGAGAACCGATAACCGGTGTTGGATCCCCGGGCCCGGCAATGATGCTCCGGACCGTCGATGCCCAGATTTTTCCGGCTGACCGACTCATAGCAGGCCTTCCGATCCTTACAATAGAAGGAACAGCACTCATTGCAGAGGAACTCCACCTTGTCCTTCTCTTCCTGCGGCAGTTGGGATAATTCATCAAAATGTTTATTGAGCCGGAAGTCCGGCACCACGTAGCGGAACTCCTCTCGCTCAAGTTCTTTCTTAAGATCCGCAAATTCTGTCAGCACCTTGGTGGTGGATGACACAACATAGAGATCCGGATAATGTTCTTTGATATATTTAAGCAACAGGTCCGAGTGCACGATAACGCCGTTTCGGATGCGCCCATCCCCCGCCTCATGTCCTGCTACAGCGCCGTCAACTGATGCCGGGGCGGGCACTGTCAGAGGCTCACTCTGCTCTCCTGTCCCCGCGACCTTGGCTGAACCACTCTCAGGCGCTCCGTCAGAATCCGCAACGGCCACCGACTTTTTTGCCGACCGCTCCCGGGACGATTCCGAGAACAGCCGACACAGCTCATTGCAGGCCTTGTTCCGAAGATGCGCATTTTTGAGCAGCGAATTGCTGAAGGTCAGTCTGCCTGAAATGCCGTAGGTCTTGAGTAATGCCAACACCTCCGCGGGCTTCGCAGCACCATTTTCGACACGACCACCACCCCAGGTGCAATCCGCAGGGGCGCCATAAATAGACCCGATGTCGCACCAGTCATGGAAATACTCCCGGTGCTCCTGCCAGACCGGAAGAAATGCCTCATAAAAACTGTAAAACTCAAATAGTCCCGGCAAGTGAAAATACGCCTTTTCTGCAGCCTGTTGTGCCATGGCACGTCCTCCCTCATCATACATCCTGACTTTCCCTCATCATTCATCACGGCTAGGCGCTGCCAAGCCGCCATCATTATACCATCTTGCACAAAATTGTCATACAAAAATGCAGATATTCCGTAGAATATCTGCATTTATCAGTAAATCTTACACATTGTCCGTCTCATTTTCGGACTCTTTTTCCCGATTATCACGGGCAAAGCGATTCGGGTGCAGCATGATGATGTCCTTGATCTCATGCCAGCTTTCCATGGTGATGCTGACAATGGCGGGATCGTACATCCGGCCACTGTTTTTTTCGATTTCCAGACGGCACTCTTCGATGGGGAGACTGCCGCGGTACACACGACGGGAGGTCATGGCATCGATGGAATCCGCCACCGCGATGATGCGGGAACACAGCGGGATGTCGGCACCGGACAGGCCGGCGGGATACCCATTTCCGTCCCAACGCTCGTGGTGGTGACGAATGATCTGAGAGACTTCCGCAAAGCCCCGGGCCCGCCCGACAATGTCGGCCCCGATGCCCGCATGCTTCTGCATTTCCCTGAATTCGCGATCCGTGAGCCCTGACGGCTTCATCAGGATGTTATCCGGAATGCCCACCTTGCCGATGTCGTGGAGGTAGGCCGCATTTTTGAGTTCTTCCAGTGTCACCGGGCTTAAGCCCATACGCTGGCCGATGCACAAAGAGATCCGGCACACGCGCTTGGAATGAGATGCGGTGTAATCGTCCTTGGCTTCCAATGTGGTGACGATGCAGTCGATGATGTCCTTCAGACCGTCCGCGTCGGAGTAACGATGGCCCTCGCTCATGGTCACCTTCTGACGGTACATGCGGATGTCCGCTTCCATCTTCCAGTCGCTTAAGGTCATGCGATCGCCCCGGGCACTGAAAAGATAACTGGCCCCGCAGGCCATGGACAGATGCCACTGGCGCTTCGGATCATCCGTGGCCATAGCCTCCTCCAGCGCCACCTTGTAAGCGGACAGATCCTTTTTCATATCTTTGAAAATGACCGCGAACTCGTCGCCGCCGATACGGAAGCAATCCGCCTCCTCGCCGAAAACAGCCTTGATCATATTAGCGGCTGTGACCACCAGCTCATCGCCGGCGGCATGGCCGTAGGTGTCATTGGTATGCTTGAGCCCGTTGACGTCCATCATCACCAGCACGGTGTTAGGATGATCGTCCCGCAGCTCGTACTCATCGGCCATCTCATCAATTTCCGCCAGCAGCCGTTCAAAGCCGCGGCGATTCTGAAGGCCGGTCATGGCATCGTAATACGCCAGGCGCTCCTGCACACGCATTTTCTCAAGAGCCTTCTCGTGCTCTGTGATGGATTCCATGTAATGGATCATGATGGACACAAAGAGGGTGACAATGAAGAAAATGAGGCCTGTGAGGTAAATGGTGCGGTAGCCCACATCCCCCAGCGCACCGAAGGCCGCCAGGGAACCGATACCTGTAGCCCCCAGCACAATGAGGCCCACAAACAGCACCGTGATATCCTTGCGTTTTCGTCTCAGCTGATTGATGTGAATGAGGCCTGTGATGGTAAAGGCAATATACAGGCTATGGGTCACGATCAGTGTGCGGTGAAGCGGCACAAGACCAAGATTGCTCAGCACCAGCTGCAGGATCATGTTGCCCAGGAAGATCCAGGTCCAGAACGGGAACACCCGGCCTTCCTTATCCATGGAATTATAGAGGAACCGGCAGATAGGCACCGGCATCAGCATCAGAGACAGATAACAGATAAAGCCCGCCATTTCCAGCGGAATACCGAATAAGGACGGCAGGGCGGAATCGCCGAAGCCCCAGCACACAGCCAGAATAAGGAAACTGAACAGATCTAAGATCCGCATATCCGCCCGATGATGCGCACTCAGAACGATGGCGGCCATCAGGATGATGACACCCATGCTGATGAGCACCAGCATCAGGAAAATGGTGATCCATTCCTGCAAAAGCACGCTGTAACGGGCATCCGCCAGGTCGCCGCACCAAAGCTCCGGCACCTCGAAAGCGCCATTTTCACTATGACTGAGCACCAGTCGGACCTCATTCCCTTCGAACTGATCGGAAATGGGCAGAATCACGGTGTCACGATAGCGGAGCTGGCGGGACAACTCTGTGGCATTGAGATGGGCAAGCCGCTGCTCTCCCGCAAACAGCTCGTAGCTGTCACGGGAAGCCTTCATCACCAGCGCCCGGCCTCTGAATGGGGCAGCCTCATGATAAAGTGTGACGGGGCCTTCCGACTCGATCACCGTCGGCAATGTCACGGCCGTCCGACCGCCATTGTCATCAGCCAGCCACCAGCCGTCGTTCACGGCGGTCATGGAATTGCCGCTCATGCCCTCATACGCGATGGACGGTTGTCCGACAGT
Source organism: Lachnospiraceae bacterium (assembly GCA_030526195.1). Lineage (GTDB taxonomy): Bacteria > Bacillota > Clostridia > Lachnospirales > Lachnospiraceae > Chordicoccus. The sequence goes on along the minus strand of JAUNDG010000007.1, from coordinate 120,348 downwards.
AGCCTCCGCCAGAATATGGCGGGCCTTGACAACGGTCAGCAATACCAGCGCAATGCAGATACCATAGACAATGAGAAGAAGTTTTTTTGATTCCAGAGGAAGTTTCTTCATAGATGCTTTCATATGTTTCTTTAACGGGTTTCTTTTATCGATTTATGTGAGACGATCACCAATCATGACCGAAGGAAAGACCTGTTCTTTCCTTATTTTGACATTACAATCCATTTTATTTTACTCCTCACGGAAATGTGACTCAATGGGAAACATAAGATTTCTTTCCCGATTTCTTTCCTTTGCCGTCGGTTGTTGAAGGGAGGGACGGGTTGCTTTATAATAAGGCAAGCCGCCTCGAAAATGTCGCGGCGGCTCTGACAGTTTTTATATGAAAGGAAGCCACTGCTGTGTCCATGGCCAGAACCGATAAACGAACCGAGAAACCCATTTCCGAAAGACCGCATACCGGCTTTCTCCCCATTACCCGCGAGGAAATGCGCGCCCAGGGGATCGAGCAGCCGGATTTTGTTTACGTGTCCGGGGATGCCTACGTGGATCATCCCTCCTTCGGGCCGGCCATCATCACCCGGATCTTGCAGGCCCACGGCTATTCCGTCGGCTTCATCGCCCAGCCGGACTGGCTGGATCCGGAGAGCATCAACGTGTTCGGAGAGCCGCGGCTTGGCTTTATCGTGTCCGCCGGCAACATGGATTCCATGGTGAACCATTACACCGTGGCCCTGAAGCACCGGCACACCGACGCCTATTCACCGGGCGGTGTCATGGGCAAGCGGCCGGACCGGGCCGTCATTGTGTACAGCAACCTGATCCGGAAAACCTATAAAAAAACGCCCATTATCCTGGGCGGTCTTGAAGCCTCCCTGCGGCGCCTGGGCCATTACGATTACTGGTCCGACAAAGTGCGCCGCTCTGTTTTGCTGGATGCGGGGGCGGATATCATTTCCTACGGCATGGGTGAGCAGAGCATCGTGGAGATCGCGGATGCGCTGAACGCCGGCATCGATGTGAAGGACATCACCTTCATCCGGGGCACGGTCTACAAGACCCGCCGGGAGGAGACCCTGACCGATGCCATCAGACTGCCGGACTTTGAAACCATTTCCGAAAATAAGTCTGCCTACGCCGCGGGGTTTGCGACTCAGTTCAAGAACACAGACCCCTATCGGGCGAAGACGCTTTACGAGGTTTACGGCGGGAAAATGTGCGTCGTGCAGAATCCGCCGGCATACCCGCTGAGCACCATGGCATTTGATGACATTTACGAGCTGCCCTTTATGAACAGCTGGCACCCCATCTACGATAAGGACGGCGGGATTCCGGCCATTGCCGAGGTACAGTTCAGCATCACCGCCAATCGCGGGTGCTTCGGGGGGTGCCATTTCTGTGCCCTGACCTTCCATCAGGGACGGATTGTGCAGAGCCGGAGCGAGGCTTCTATTCTGAAGGAAGCCAAAGCCATGACGCAGCATCCGGCCTTCAAGGGTTATATCCACGATGTGGGCGGTCCCACAGCAAATTTCATGCAGCCGGCCTGCAAAAAGCAGCTCACCAAAGGCACCTGTCCCGATCGGCAGTGCCTCTTCCCCACCCCCTGCCCCAATATGAAGGCAGACCACAAGGCTTATCTGCGCGTGCTGAAGGCGGTGCGGGAGCTGCCCGGCGTGAAGAAAGTGTTTGTCCGTTCCGGGATCCGGTTTGATTACATGATGGCGGATGCGGATCGGACGTTCCTGCAGGAGCTGTGCGCCCATCACATCAGCGGTCAGCTACGGGTGGCACCGGAGCATGTGTCAGACAATGTGCTCAGGCACATGGGCAAACCGGCCCATAAGGTTTACGAATCCTTTGTGGAGACATTTGAGAAGGTGAACAAGCGCACCGGCCGTGAGCAGTACCTGGTGCCTTATCTTATGTCCTCCCATCCCGGCAGCCGTCTGGAGGATGCCATCACCCTGGCGGAATATCTGCACAGTCATCATCTCAGGCCGGATCAGGTGCAGGATTTCTATCCCACTCCCGGTACGGTTTCCACCTGTATGTATCACACAGGGCTTGATCCACTCACCATGGAGCCGGTTTATGTGGTGACCAATCCCCATGAAAAGGCCCTGCAACGGGCGCTGGTTCAGTACTGGATGCCGGAAAATCATGCGCTGGTCAAGGAAGCGCTGCTTAAAGCCGGCCGGGGCGACCTCATCGGCTTCGATGAGTACTGCCTCATCCCGCCCCGGGTCATCGCCCGCGGGAAGTATGCCCAGGGCAAGAGTCCGAGTGCCGGCCGCGGGAATGCCGGCGGGCGCGGCGGCCATGATAGTGGCAAGAATGCGGCGGCAAGTCGCGGTGGTCAGGCCGGCGGCAAGGGCAAGAGTGCGGGCCGCGGAAACAATACCGAGCGCAGTGGCAAGGGTCTGAACGCAGGCCGCGGCGGGAATACCGGCGGCAAGGGTCAGATAACAGGCCGCGGCGGGAATACCCGAAGCAATATGAGCAGCCGTAACCAGGCTGACAAGCGCGGCAACAACAATGGCGGCCGTTCACAGGCCCCCGGCCGCGTCAAGCATCAGACAAATGGCCGTCCCCAGGGCGGTAAAGGGTCCGGCAGAGGCCGCGGCCGAACATAATGAAGCCAATACAAGTAAATAATTGTTGATTTATACCGGGCGGCACCGCAGGCGAGCACTTTGGCTTGTCAGCAGGGCCGCCCGGTTGGTTTGCTATTGGCTATTTGGGCATCTTGCCGGCCGGCGGCACCTCTATCATGTATCAATGCTTTTCAGAGGTGCCACCTGATTGATTTCCCTTTGGCTATTGGGGTACCTTGCCGGCCGGCGGCACCGCTATCATCTATCACTGCTTTTCAGAGGTGCCGCCTGATTGATTTCCCTTTGGCTATTGGGGTACCTTGCCGGCCGGCGGCACCGCTATCATCTATCACTGCTTTTCAGAGGTGCCGCCGCATTGGTTTCACATTGGCTATTGGGGTACCTTGCCGGCCGGCGGCACCGCTATCATCTATCACTGCTT
>JAUNDG010000007.1:0-117209 GCA_030526195.1 Lachnospiraceae bacterium | reverse complement strand
GCGGCACCGCTATCATCTATCACTGCTTTTCAGAGGTGCCGCCGCATTGGTTTCAGAACGTGATTTTGATCGCTCGGCACCTCCGGTAAGTGAAATCCTGATCTATCCTTGCCTTTTAGATCGCTAAAAATTGGCCGAGCACCACCATCTCACTTATCATGCTCCCCCCAGTGCCCTTTTTTTCTCCGATTTTCAGCCTGCTACACCGCAATCTTGCTTAATATTCCACCGCCGGTGCCCTCAAAGCCGGCATGACACCCTAATGGGCACTGCTCCTCGCCTTTTCAGCGGATCAGAGGTGTAAGCCTATCATTATGTAAACTAATCGGGCACCTCTACATACTGGCGGAGCCTCTTAGCAGTGTCGACCGCTATGATACAAATCTTGTTTTGGGGTTATGGGCACCTCTACGTAACGGCGGAGCCTCTCAGCGGTGTCGCCCGCAATGATTCATATCTTGTTTTAGGGTTGCGGGCACCTCTACGTAGCGGCGACCCCTCTTAGCGGTGTCGCCCGCAATGATTCATATCTTGTTTTAGGGTTGCGGGCACCTCCACGTAACGGCGGAGCCTCTCAGCGGTGTCTACCGCTATGAGTCAAATCTTGTTTTGAGGTTGCGGGCACCTCTACGTAACGGCAGAGCCCTCTCAGTGATGTCAGCGAATAGGATTCCCTAAAAAGCTGATGTGAAATAAAAAATTCGGGATGAATCACTTTGATTCATCCCGATGGAAGCAGTTTTTTTATAAAGCGGACCCCCGCTTAAGATCCTGAACCTTTGAAGTGGGGGAATGCTTGCTGCAGTTCAATTAATCGTCAGATAAACCGCTCAATGGCTTTGCGGAACTCTTCGATTTCCTCCTCGTCACCGTGCTCGATGGCATGGGCGATGCAGTGGGTGATATGCTCATTGATGATCTGCTTGCCCAGGCCGTTGAGGGCTGAGCGGGAGGCGGATAACTGGATCAGCACGTCGGCGCAGTCTTCATCATTCTCGATCATGAGTTTGACGTGCTGCAGATGGCCGATGATGCGGGCCAGGCGGTTGAGCTGGCGCTTCTTCTCCTCGGGGGAGTGTGTATGCGTGTGGCTGTGCGCCCGGTGTGATCCGGTGCCGTGTGCATGCTCATGCCCCTCTCCATTACCATGATCCTGTCCTGCACTGTGGGCATGGCCTGAGGTGGCATCGTGGTCATGATCCGAGCCGTGTGCATGTTCATGCCCCTCTCCGTGACCATGATCGTGTCCTGCACTGTGGGCATGGCCTGAAGCAGCATCGTGGTCATGTTCCATGCCGTGTGCATGCTCATGCCCCTCTCCATTACCATGATCCTGTCCTGCACTGTGGGCATGGCCTGAGGTGGCATCGTGGTCATGATCCGAGCCGTGTGCATGCTCATGCCCGGCATCATGCCCCTCATCATGCAAACAAGGCGCATGATGATCATGCGCCTGTGTCTTGCCTTTATGGATTGGATTCATATCTGCGGGATACTCATGATCATGAGTGTCTTTCGCCATAATCTATGCCTCAAATTTCTTTTCGATAATGCACTGTCACCGACGACTCATACGCGCGTGCCTGCCTTCAGCATGCAACCTTTGTGTTACAAAATGTATCACACAATACGTGCGCATTGCGCGCTCGCCATCGCCGGTGTCTGCCACGCTCCCGGATTACAGTAGATGAGCGCGCAGTTCTTCAGCGGACATTGAGCTCAGGTAAGCCGGAGCGATGTCAAAGACTGTCTTGCAGCCTGTCTGGCCTTCGGCAGCGAGACGGCCGATGGCTCTGGCATAAGCCACGATAACAGATGATGTGAATTCCGGGTTGGAATCCAGTTTCAGATTATACTCGATGACATGCTTATTTTCAAGATTCCAGCCTGTGGCACCTGTTCTGAAAACAAAGCCACCGTGCGGGATACCGCTGTGGTTGGCAGCCAGTTCTTCTTCTGTGATGAAATGAACAGTGGTGTCATAGTCTGAGAAGTAGTTCGGCATTTCCTTGATGGTCTTTTCGATCTGAGCCAGATCGGCGCCTTCTTCCGGTACGACGAAGCATTCTCTTGTATGTTTCTGACGTGTGGTCAGTTCCGGATTGGAACCGCTTCTGACAGCATCAAGAGCTTCCTGAACCGGAATGGTGTACTGCTTGCCGTTCTTGACGCCCGGCACACGACGGATGGCATCGGAATGACCCTGGCTGACGCCCTTGCCCCAGAAGGTGTAATCCTTGCCACAGGGCAGGATGGCGTTGGCATAGCAACGATTCAGTGAGAACATACCCGGATCCCAGCCGCAGGAAATGAGGGCTGTGTGTCCACTCTTCTTGGCTGCTGCATCAACATTGGCAAAATGCTCCGGAATACGGGCATGTGTGTCGAAGCTGTCGATGACGTTGCAAAGTGAAGCGTAAACCGGTGTCTGTTCCGGAAGGTCAGTGGCGCTGCCGCCGCAGAGGATCAGCACATCGATTTCAGAAGCATGAGCTTCGAAATCAGCGGCTGCGTAGACCGGCACACCCTCTGTCAGGATCTTGACTGAGGCCGGGTCACGTCTTGTAAAGACAGCTGCCAGTTCCATATCATCATTCTGCTTGATGGCGCATTCAACGCCGCGTCCAAGATTACCATAACCTAAAATACCGATCTTCATGTAAATCTCCTCCTTGCTCCTTCGGCCGGTCAAAATCGCTTGATCAAAGCCACCTTAATCTATGAAAAACCAACTAAAAAACAAAAAAAATCGTTTTCAATTTACTCCAATCCGGCACTTTTTTCAATAAAAGTAACAAACGGATTGCATATAATGAAATGTAATTTTTCCATATAATGCCGAGTCATTCTCTGCCGGCGTGACTCACCCGTATGCGGTCCGGGCACGATGCGATGCCAATAGCAAAGCTTCCTTATCAGAACACTCAAGGTCAACGTAAAAGCCGGACAGTTGTGTGATACAAATGGCAAAGCCGCCTTATCATCACACTCGGTCCGCCAGCACCTGCTCGTAGATGGCCAGCACGTTTTCGCCAAATTTCTCCGCAGTGAAATTCTCCGCCATGGCCCGGGCATTCGCCTTATAACGTTCGTGGTCGTCCAGGATCTCAAAAAGATGATCGATGAAATCCTCCGCAGCATCAAACCGATAGCCATTTTCGCCGTCGATGACCATTTCATCAAGACACCGATCCCGGTAAGCCAGCACCGGCAGCCCGGCGGCCAACGCTTCGTAATAGGTCAGGCCCTGGGTCTCGCTGATGGACGCCGACACAAAGATGTCCCCCAGCGCATAATAATCCTGCACCTCGTCCCAGCGGACAGCCCCGGTAAAGAAAATGTTCTTCTCAAGCCCCAGACTCTTCACCTGAGCCTTCAGCTTATCGGCACTCATGCCGCCACCCACGATCACCAGCTTCACATGGGGATCCTTTGGCACCACCATTTTCATGTGATCGACGAGCACATGGATACTCTTCTCCGGATCCACCCGGCCAAGATAAAGCAACACCTTATCCGCCTCCGAGAGCCCCATTTCCTTGCGGAGGGCTTCGGTGTGGGCCAGATGAGGCGTCTGATATTTGTCAACATCAAGCCCGGTGGGAATCGTTTTGATGGGGGTCTTCACACCCTCCATTTTCAAAAGATCAAACGTCTTGCCGGTGGGCACGATGAGGAAATCCATCCGATTGCACCAGCGGACGCTGTAGGCGGTGATGATCTTCACCATCAGTGCCGTACCGCTGATGGGCAGGTTGAAATACATGGCGCTGTGCTCGTAGATCGTGTGATAGGTGTGCACCAGCGGCAGATTCAGGCGTTTGGCCGCCTTCCGCCCCAGAGACCCCAACGTGAACTCGGTCTGGGTGTGGATCACATCCAGGTTGAGGCTCTCCACGAGCCTGAGCCATTTTCGAAAATGGGGAATCGCCACCCGGCGGTTTTTCACCAGCCCCGACCGCACGGCTTTGAAACGATACACGTGATCGTCCTCCGGCGCACCGGGCGCGTCAATGGTGAAAATGAAGACCTCATGGCCCAGTGCCTCAAGACCCTTGCGCAGCTGGAACATGGAAACCGCCACACCATTTTTTTCAGGATAGTAGGTATCCCCAAAAATACCAATTCTCATAAATTACTCCGTCGTTTTTCCGGCAGAAACAGACTGCCTCCGGCCCGCCAGGTAGTCCACCAGAGTGATGATGATACCGGCCGCAATGAAAATGTAGTAGACGAAAAACCGCCATACCAGCATAGCCCAGAACATATAGCCCGAGGTCAGTGATGAAAAGACAAGATAAAAGACCCCCTCCGCCGCGCCGGCATTACCCGGGGTGGGGATAAATGTGATGGCAGCGTAGATCATGACGGTGGTGGCAAAACAGGACAGGAATGTCACCGAGCCGCCAAAGGCCGAGATCACAAAATAGGGGATGCAGCACAGGAGCACCTGATACACGAAGCCCAGCACAAATGTGAACGCCACCGTACTCTTCGCTTTTACGCAACCGGTGAGGCAATCGCTGTAGCCCTCCACGTTGCGGATGAATTTCTCCGCCAGACGTTCCTTATTTTTCGTCAGATGTAAGAAAGCCAGGAATGACACAAAGCCGTTTGTCATTTTCACGCCAAGCTTCGGCAGCAGTGTGAAAATGAGGATCATTGTCGGGAAAATGGAATAGCTGATAATCCCGATGACACAGGCGGCTTTCACGATTTCCATGTGGATGTAGCTTCTGCCCCCGATGATCACGATGAGGGCTAAAATGATAAAGCCAAACTGCATGGTGAGGAAGGCGGCGATGGGAATCGTGGCACTGGCGGCGTTGTCAACGCCATTTTTGTTAAGGTAATAGATCTGCATGGGCTGTCCGCCGATGCCGGAGGGGGTCACGTTGTCGTAATAGCGCCCCAGAAGCACGGTCTTTAAGCAGAGCCGTCTCTTTTTAAAGCCGCAGATCTTCTTCATCAGATGGATGTATTTGATGGTTTCAATGAGGATCGCCCCGATACAACAGGCCGCTGCCGGTATGAGCAGTTTGTAATCCACTTTGACATTCCGGAACTTCTCGGCATCGCTGCCGGAGGATAATTCCGTCAGCCCAGTCCAGAGGATGACCCCCACGTTAAACGCAATAAAGAGAAGGACCAGCAGCCTCTTTTTCCATTTTTTCTTGTTCTCCGCTGCTGTCATCGAAACCCTCCAGCGATCAAAAGTCATATACAATCATTATACAGGATAGCTATGAGGCGGGCAAGCGAGGGCCCCCATCTGGTCGAATAAAGACACATTTCGGCACAAAGTGGCCACATATAAAAAACGGCAGCCGCAGCTGCCGTTTTTGTCATAGCATTTTGAAGTTTTAGAAAAGACCCAGAGCTGTCAGGAACAGAACTGTCAGCAGGACCGGTGCCAGGTACTTGACCATGACAATGTAGAGGCCCTTGCGGTTCATCTTTTCGCCGTTTCTTGTGACTTCGTCGATCACAGTCTTCGGCCCCAGGATCCAACCGATCAGGATACATGTTGAGATGGCCACGATCGGCATCAGGATGGAGTTGCTCAGGTAGTCAAGGATATCCAGCACCTGGGCCACAGCACCTGTGGGCAGTGTGAATTCAAAGTAAAGCAGGTTGTAGCCGAAGCAGACGATGGCGCCGACCACCAGTCCGATAACAGATTCAATGATAACCGCCTTCGGACGGGATACCTTGAACTGGTCCATGAAGCTGGCGACGATGGCTTCCAGAATGGAGATAGCACTTGTCAGCGCAGCAAAGAGCACCATACCGAAGAACAGGATACCCACCAGACGGCCCACCGGACCCATGGCAGCCAGAACCTTCGGCAGAGTCACAAACATAAGGCTCGGACCGGAAGCGCTCATACCCTCTGTGCCCATGAAAGCAAAGACAGCCGGGATGATCATGACACCGGCCAGCAGAGCAATGGCTGTGTCGAAGATCTCGATCTGGTTAACAGACTTGGACATGTTGGCTTCCTTCGGGACATAAGAACCGTAGGCGATCATGATACCCATGGCAACAGACAGACTGTAGAACAGCTGACCCATGGCATCCATGAAGACACGCAGGAAACCTTTCACCGTCATCCCCTCAAGATTCGGGATGAACATAACCTTCAGACCCTGAAGACCTGTTCTGACGGTACCGTCAGCATCGGTGTAGGACAGTGTCAGTGAGAAAATGCTAATGCCGATAACGATGAGGATCAGCAGCGGCATGATGATCTTGGATGAGGCTTCGATGCCCTTGTTAACACCCATATAAACAATAATAGCCACGGCGATACCAAAAATCAGCATCATGACCAGCGGCTGTGTCACGTCTGTGATGAAACCGCCGAAATAACCGTCAGCTGCGGCCACTTCCGGGCTGGAGGTGATGAAGGCCACCAGATATTTGATGACCCAACCGCCGATGGCGATATAGTACGGGAAGATCATCATCGGAATGATGCAGGCCAGAACACCCAGCCATTTCCATTTCTTCCGCAGTGCTGAATAAGCTGTCAGCGGGCTCTGACGTGTCTTACGACCGATGGCAACTTCAGTCATCAGCAGTGTGAAACCGAAGGTCAGCGCAAGAATGATATACACGACGATGAAAAGACCGCCGCCGTCTCTTGCTGCCAGATACGGGAAACGCCAGATGTTACCGAGACCGACGGCACTGCCGGCAGCTGCCAGAACGAAGCCGATCGACCCCTTAAAGGTATTTCTTTTTTCCATTAGTTACTCTCCCTCTCATGTGATAATACATAAAACGAATCATGAATAATATGCAAATAGTTTATTACATCAACGCAAAACCAGCAACAATAATTATCCAAAAATCGCCTTATTTTTTAGTTAATTTGTTGACAATGTGCCACTTGTCACACAATGTCACCAAATCCCCGATCTGTTAGCGGATATCATCCGCATAAACCGGGATCTCCGGATCAAAGGACGGCATCAGCTCAAGCTTAAAGCGATTCCAGCGGCGCTTGTTGTCGATGAGGGTCTTCTTGTCCGCATCATCGATCTCGCCTTCCCGCAGATACTTATCCAGCATGGCATAGGTAAAGCCAAGATTATCTTCATCCGTCTTGCCGCACAGACCGTCACTGGGCACCTTTTCCACCAACACCTCCGGCAGACCCAGTTCCCGGCCGATGGCCTTGACTTCATTTACCGTCAGGTGTGCCAACGGACTGAAATCACCGGCAGCATCGCCGTAACGGGTGGAATACCCCACCCAGTCCTCAGACAGGTTACAGGTGTTGACCACACGGCCGTTCATACTCTGACTGACGGCATAAACCGTTGACATCCGAAGACGCGGTGCCAGATTGACCAGTGTCTGATTGCTGATCTCCGGATCCATGCCGTGCTTTTCACCGGCCTTGATAGCACCGATGAGCCCGTCATAGCTGTCCTTGATATTGACCACGATATGGGCAATGCCCAGATGTTCTACCAGAAGACGGGACATGTCGATATCCGCCTGCTCGCCGTTGGGCATCAGCACACCGATCACCCGGTCCTTGCCCAGCGCTTCGACACACAGAGCGGCGCAGACAGAACTGTCCTTGCCTCCGGAAATGCCCAGAACGGCGTTACAGCCCTTACCATTGACTTCAAAAAAGTCGCGAATCCAGGCCACCACCGCATCTTTTGTGGATTTTGCATCAAAGGCGTACGGTTTTCTCATCATATCACTATTCCTCCGTCTCCATAATATTTGTTTCATATAATAGTTATTCCCGGCCTTTCATTTTCCTATGATAAGACCGGGATTCGTTGATATTTTTTCCTATTATAACAGGCGTCTGCCCGTCAGATACAGACAAAATCAGTCTTGTTCAAAGAAGGCTACCGCTATAGCACCGGGTCCGATGTGAGTCCCGATGGTACTGCCGGCCTGAGCCCGTTCCGGAGCGGGAATCTTCCCCTCCCACAGCTCGTGGTTATCTTCCATATACTGGGACAGCAGCTCGTCGGAGCATCCGGTGTAACCCAGCAGGATCGGCATATCGTAATCAATACCGTGGGCCTTCACCTGTTCGATGAGATAATTGTTACCCTTCTTGGAGCCCCGGGCCTTACCCAGCATGGACAACTCGCCTCTCTTCAGGGCAATGACCGGCTTGATATTGAGCAGTGTCCCGGCAAAAGCCACAGACTTGGACACGCGGCCGCCCTTCTGCAGGTATTCCAGCGTACCAAGAAGTGCCACCAGCACACATTTTTCCCGTTTTTCCCGAATGGCCTTTTCCGCCTCCTCAAGGCTCATGCCCTCTTCCACGCAGCGAATGGCATATTTGACCATAACACCCAGGCCCATAGCGGTATTGCCGCCGTCAATAACCCGGATATTATCCCGATCGGCCGCCGCGATGCAGGCACTCTGATAGGTACCGGACAGACTGGCGGGCAGCGTCAGCACGATGGCTTCATCCCCGGCGGCGGTCACTTCATCAAACACAGCCTCAAACTGGGCCGGAATGACCTGGCTGGTTTTTGGCAGATGAGCCGCTGTTTCCAGCTTCTGATAAAACTCATTTTTGGAAATGGTGACGCCATCGATATATTCGCCGTCATCAAACATGATCGTCATGGGCACGACGGTCACCTTTGCCACGTCAACATCGGGCATATCGGCGGTTGAATCGGTAATAATACGAATGCTCATAATAGCCTCTTTTCTCTTAATATCGTTGTATCAGGCACAAAACTGCCAGTCCCATTATAGCACCATTTTCGAAAAAACATCTCACGTATTTTTCATTTCCGTGAAATCTCGTCATGATAATCACATGCCTTAGGGCCGACCGGACCATACACAAAAGCCTCCTGTCGGTCATTGACTGTCAATCATTTGCCGGCAGTCTCATGGTGCGCCTTCTTCTGACGATACATCTCGTGATCGGCATCATTTTCCAGCACCTGAAGCAGCGCCCCGGGATAATCGGCAGCGCAACTGTAGCCGGCGGAAATGGTGATCTTACCGCAATATGTCCCGCTGTGGTCTCTACAGAATTCATGCAATCGCCGATCGGCTTCTACCACCGCTTCACGGGAAGCGCGCAGCAAACCGGTAAACTCATCACCGCCGACGCGGTAAACGATGCCGATACCGGCAAAACTCTCCTTAAGCGCCTGACCAGCCAGACGGATGGCCTCATCACCGGCCCGATGGCCGCGCTCATCATTGAGTGTTTTCAGACTGTTAAGGTCAAAAGATGCCACCACCAGGTCGCCGGGCAACTCATTTTCAAAGGCTAACACCGCTTCGGCATAACTGCGCTGATTGGGCAGGCCGGTGAGGTAATCCTCCCGGGCCGCGCGATGCTCCTCTTCGGTTTTGAGCCGCAGAAGGTACTCCTTCCGATAATACTTGCGGCGGAATTCAAGGAACGACATCTCCGCCACAATGGACATGATGATGAAGACGGAGAAGTTGATCAGGAAGCCCTTCAGGCCCCGCATGTCAAAATATTTTATGGCGAAAATGATGATCGCAAGGCCCAACAGGCCTTCAATGATCGCCCACACCAGCGGCCGCATGTAACAGAAAACCGGCACGATGGTGATGATGGTCACAAAAACGATGACGTTGTAAGACCCGCGGGTAAGACCATCCAGTAAGGTGATAGCCAGCGCCCACAGCAGGATGAGCACCGCGTAGATATCCTGGGTTCGCTTGACAATAAGCGGGTGTGGCAGACCCATTTTCCGCTCGCGGGTGATGATCACGATCGTGATCAGAGAAGCAGCCAGCAGCACAAGGTAACAGACCAGATAGCCAAGGCTGCCCAAAGTCAGATCGTGGTCAAAGCTGAACCACCAGTTGACCACCATCAGGATTTCAAATAATGCGATCACCAAAAGCGCCCGATTGGCTACCCGGGACAGTTCCGTCATGGCCAGGCGCAGGATCCGTTCCTCGGCCTCCGGGGTCTGGTGATCGTGATGATTTCTATGGAAAGACATAAGTTGTCGTCCTTTCGTCTTTAGTTCCGGCGAAAACGCACTTTCCTATTATATACAAAATCCGTCCGTCTGGCGACCCGTTCATGAAACAAATCTTATCCGTTGCCACCACAAAACAGTTTCGAACCCCTGCATTTCCCCCTATAATGAAACCAAAGCTATCATCCACAGACACACTTTTCACGGAGACACGCTTATGACACTCAAAAAATGCAATGCCCTTCTGACCCTCATCATGGTGGCCGCCCTCCTGTGCCACATCGGCGCCATGGCGATCACCCTGGCCACCGGCTGCTTCATCGGCGGTGTCTTCTGGAAAATGATGACCCACATCGCGCTTCTGTGCTTTGTGCTGCACGTAGTCATATCGATCATCATGTTCTTCTTCCGCCACGACGGCCGTGCGCTCTCCTACGCGCGCCTCAATAAGAAAATGGTGCTGCAAAGGGTCACCGCTCTTTTGCTTCTCATCCTGATCCACACCCACCGACATGCCTACGGCTTCATCCTCACCGGCACCCCCTTAACCACCGGCGGCATCATCTTCCGCCTCATCACCGAGTGCCTCCTGTGCGGGGCCGTCATGTGCCACATCGCCGCGTCCTTCGGAAATGCTATTCTCACGCTGGGCCTGGTCACCTCGGAAAAAGCCCTGGCCCGAATTGATAAAGTCGCTTACTCACTGTGCGCCGTGCTGCTCGTGGCAGCGGCCGGCAGCGTCATCATTTTCTTTACGAAAGGACTGGCCGTATGAAAGAGATTTTGATCATAGGCAGCGGCATCTCGGGCCTCACCTGTGCCATTTCCCTTGCGGAAATGGGTCATCGGGTCACCCTGGCCTCGCCATTTCCATCGGAACGGGCTCAGTCCGTCATGGCTGCCGGCGGGATCAATGCCGCGCTTGACACAAAGGGAGAACAGGATTCTGTGGCCTGCCATGTTGCCGACACGCTGAAGGGCGGTTGTTATATCGCCTCGCCCACAGCGGTTCAGGGGCTTTGCGCAGAGGCCCCGGCCATTCTCCGCTGGCTGGAGACATTAGGCACAGTCTTTACCCGGGATGCGAACAACCGCATCGATCTTCGCGCCTTCGGCGGACAGACGCACCGCCGCACCGCCTACGCCGGGGCTTCCACCGGGAAGCAGATCGTCACGGCGCTAGTGCATGAGGCTCGAAAATATGAATGTGACGGCCTCATCGAACGCCGGCTGGGGCTTCATTTTCATTCAGGCCTCATCCGTGACGGACACTGCTACGGGGCGCTGATGTACGATGAAGTGAAACGGGTCTTTGAACCCATTTTCGCGGATGCCGTGGTCATGGCCACGGGCGGTCAGAATGCGCTTTTCGGCAAGACCACCGGCTCCACCCTGTGCGACGGATACGCCGCCGGAAAGCTGATGACCCAGGGCGTCACCCTCAAAAACCTGGAATTTATTCAGTATCACCCCACCGCCATCGAAACACCGCAAAAGCGGATGCTCATCACCGAAGGGGCCCGGGGCGAGGGCGGCCGGCTTTACTATCTTGACGGTGATCAGCGGGTCTATTTTATGGAAGATAAATTCGGGCCGCGGGGGAATCTCATGCCCCGGGATGTGGTGGCAAAATGCATCTACGATGTGCCGACTCAGGTGTATCTGGATGTGGCCAATCTGGGGGCTGATGTTATTCACGGCAAGCTTTCGGAGGTCGATGAGCTGTGCCGGCGATACCTCAATCTTGATGTGACAAAGGCCGATATCCCCGTGTACCCCTCTGTGCATTATTTCATGGGCGGCATCGCGGTGGATAACCATCATCGCACCAACATCGAGAGCCTCTATGCCATCGGCGAGTGCGCCGCCATCTATCACGGCGCCAACCGCCTGGGGGGCAACTCTTTGCTGGGGGCTATTTACAGCGGCAAAGTGGCCGCCGGGACGATTGACACCGAACGAGTTGAAGATGCGGCTTCAAAGAGTCCCTTCTCTGCCGTCTACATCCGCCGGGATGTGGCCCGGGTCATGAATGAGTGCCTGGGCATCACCCGCACCGAAGACAAGCTCCTGGCCGGGATCGAGGACATTGACCATGCCATCGGTGTCTGCGAAAAGATCCGTTTTGACAGCAGTGTCTCGCCCTACCAGAGTTATGCCCTCAAGGGGCTTCTCCCCCTGGCCCGGGCGGTACTCACCTGCGCCCTCCATCGACAGGAAAGTCGCGGAGCCCATATCCGGGAGGATTATCCGGAAACCAGTGACCGCTTCTTATGTGCCACGATCATGCGCTACAACAACGGTCGCTATGATGTTGAATTCGTGAAGGAGGTGTAAGATGGACGCACATAAAGTATCAACAAACGTCACGCATGATGCGTCGCCGTCCTCGGCAAGTGAGCGCGCCTGTGCCGATCACAACACTCAGGCAACTGACACCCCCGCCACCCTCACCGTCCGCATCAAACGCCAGCGGCACGCTGACTCTGCCCCCTACTATCAGAGTTTCACCTACACCGGCACCCGGGATATCACGGTGGCAGCCCTTCTCGATGTGATCAATTACACCGATGACCTTTATGATACTGAAGGCCAGCCCGCACCCCGTATTCTCTGGGAGTGCAGCTGCCTCCAGAACATGTGCGGGGCCTGTGCCATGGTCATCAACGGCATACCGGCGCTGGCCTGTCAGGTCTTCCTGAGGGATCTGCCTCCCGACAAGATCACCCTGGAGCCCCTCAGCAAATTCCCGGTGGTCCATGACCTGGTGGTGGACCGTCGCATCATCGAGGAGAATCTGAACCTCACCCGAATGTATCCCGGAGCATCCAAGGCTCCGGACAGCCGCGAGTATGAACACCTCTACACCATTGCCAAGTGCCTCAAATGCGGGCTCTGCCTGGAGGTCTGCCCCAACTATCACCGGGGCGAACGCTTCCACGGGGCGCTTCTGGCCAATGAAGCCTGCCTGAGCCGTGGGCTTACAAAGGAGCGGCAAAAAGACATCAAAAGGGCATATGCTAAGCACTTCGCAGCGGGCTGCTCAAAAGCCCGCTCCTGCGCAAGCATCTGCCCCATGAACCTGCCGACCCTCTCTTCCATGCTGAAAATGAATCGGTAAGCACACTTATTACCTTTTCTGCCGTATTTTCGAACAGCAGGGCCACCGGCCGGGCACGACTTTTCCCTGATTCAGCCATATCATGCTATCTAGCAGGGAATCCCGGCAGTCATTAAAAAGCAGGACCCGCTTTCGCGGGCCCTGCTCATTTTATTGTCTGTTTTCTTGTCTCTTTTGTTTTCTTACTCGGCAGCTTCCTTATCGGCCCACTGTGTGTAGGTCAGGGTGCTTGCCAGGCCCGTGGCCTTCTTAATGGACTTCACGATGCTCGGCTCATCACCGGCAGCGCCAAGGACGAACATATCGCCTGCGGTCTTGCTGCCTGAGAGCTGCTGACTGATGTAGTTTTCGGCATCACGGGCTGTGGTTGACACCAGAAGCACCGGCTGACCTTTGCGGCCTGCCAGCATACCGCCGGCCAGAGCATCCGGGAAGTTGGCATCCCGGCCACGTGCCACAGCGCATGACCAGGTATCATAACCGGCATCATAGGCAAAGTAAGAAGCGATTAGGCTGGAGGTCTCATACCGATCCTTGCCCTTGATCTCGACGATCTTATCGGCTGCCACGCCGGCTGAGGCGACGACAGATTTCTGTGTGCAACCGCCAAGGATGATAACCCGATCAAACTTCTTGAGAAGCTGTTTTGTCTTGTCTGTCATGGTGCCGTTCCCCTTCACCAGAAGAATCGGCATCCGACGGGAATAGCTGACCGGTGAGACAGACAGCGCATCCGCCGCCTTCTTGCCTGTGGCCAGGATAACGGTATCGGCAGCCACATGCTCATCCAGCATCTTCCGGGCGATCAGCTCAGCTGTTGCGTAGCGATCGGATCCGGTGGCCATGCTTCTGTCACAGGTGGTGACACCGCAAGCCTTAAGGTCATTGTCAACAGCCGTTGTGATCGTACCGCCGATAATGACTGCCTTCTTCACCTGACCGCCCCAGGTATCCTTAAGGAGCGACTTGATGGGATCGGGCAGTTTCGTATCCTTGCAAAGAACAACCGCGCCGTTATGAGCACCGGCATAAGCATTGGCTGCCAGGGCATCCGGGAATCTCTGACCGGTCACCACGACCACCTCATCCGGTACAGTGCCTTCAAAGGCTGCCTTTGCGATCAGGGCACAGGTCTGATAACGATCGCTGCCCCGCAGGTCAACAAGACCGCTGATCACGGTGCCGCAATCATCACAGACACCGTCCTTGTTCTCATCCTCATGACCGGACACATCAATAGCGGTCACTGTCAGCACAACCTCCGGCTCATTGATCGTCGGGCGGAAAACTGACAGTTCATAGCGGCCCGGTGTTGTCGGCATAACGATCGTCGCTTTGCCGGTAGCATCGGTTTTGATGCCATCGATCGGCTCGATCGCACCGGTTGTCCGGTCAAGCCAGCCGAGGCCAAGACCCGCCATCGGCGTGAAGCTTTCATAGAAAGCCTCTGTCGTTGTGTAATTGAAAGCATTGAGCACCGGAGCACCGCTCACAGTCACGGACAGAGAACTGCCGCCTGTCACTTCAGTGCTGTCCGGCACGATACGGACATAATAATCGCCATACTCTTCGTCAGCGTAAGTAAAGAACTCAACAACATCATCAGCCTTCAGCGCTGTGGTCGTCACTGTCAGACCCAGATCGCCATCGGCGGGGAATAAGCTGTTGACCAGGAAACCGTTGGCTGTTGTGGAAATGCCGAACAGCTTGCTGACAAAACCACTGCTGTCCGCCACCAGGTACTCACTGATGTCATCCGCAAAATCCGGATAGAGCAGGCTATGAACTGTGGTCAGGGCATCAAGAGCCGTTACCTCGGCCTCGGACCCTTCTGCGGCAAAGCCATCCGTCAGACCGGCATTTTCGGCAGCATCGGAAGACACCTCAACGGACTGCGGTGCGTAAAGGAATGCGCCGCCATCCTGACCACTTACCGTGATGGTCACCTTCTTGGCGCCCTTCACAGGATCCTCTTCGCCTTCTGTGCCCTTCACCACCAGGTCAAGAGCCACCGGCTTCTTATAGAACTGTTCAAAAGCGGCATAAGCAGCCTTTGTGGCATCGGTGGCCTCCTCGGAAGCCCCGAATTTTTCCCAGTATTTACCGAAGCGTGAATAGGTCATGACGCTGTCCACCTTCACCGTTGTATCATACAGCGGCCGGTTGACACGCAGAACCTCCGGCTCAATAAGACGCTCGTTGTCGGAGCGCAGGATACGCCAGTTCTGAGAACTCATGGGATCGTAACCCGGGATATCATCAAGAATGATCCCAAGGCCCGTGATCTTAGCCACAGAACGGACATAACCCATGGTGCCCTCATTATCCACCGTCACCTCCGCGAAAGGTGCGAGGTTGCCGGTGACAGCATTCTGAGCAGCGTTGTCGGGTTTCAGACCATTCCAGTAAACCTCCTGAGTGGCCACGCAATTCATCAGCGCCGCCGCCTCATCAATTTCCGCCTGAGTGAGCGCCTTCACCGTCATGGTAAATGTCTTACCGGCAACCTTGGAGTCATCGCTGCGATTCTGAATCTCAACGGTGTAACTTACTTCGGCATCCGGCTCACCGGGCAGTGGTCTGTAGATATTGGCGCGATAACCGTAGAAGGACAGAACCTTTGTATCACCGCTGGTGAGGACCACCCTCTGATTTGAACGATCCTGCATGATACCGACCTTCGCCAGATCTGCCGGACGCGGCATGATGAGGTCATCCGTTACAGCCGAAAGATCGGCCTTTTCATCGTCCGGTGAGAGCGCCTGTGTGATCAGCCCCTCATAGGCCTTTTCCAGGTTTTCCTGTGACAGTTCCGGATCCACAACGGTCGCATTTTCATCCTTTTCTGTTGTGAAGGCGAAGGTCCGTGTGGCGGTGATATTAGCCTCGTCCTCGCCGTCATTGAGCAGGTTAAAGGAAATGGTACCGATAACGGACACCAGCTGGTCGCTGAAAGCCGGCCGTGTCACGGCACATTCTGTGAACACGCCCGCATCGTCAACCTTTTCCGTCAGATTCAGGATCGTGCCGTAGCGGCTGTCAAATTCTGTCCGCCAGGTGGCTGTGCAGGCCCCGAGGCTGTTGGGCAGACGTAAGTTATTGTTGGTATACCCCTCAATGGTGTCCTTGTAAACATTATCCTTCTGAGTGGTCGTGCCTGTGGTGGTATTCGTCTGTCTGACATTTTCCCATGTGATGGCAGCTGCCGCCGCATTCACCTTCTGCTGCACCGTCTCACGATCCCAGCTGATGAAGAACCGCACCGTCGCATCGGCGGAGGCGCCGTCCTTTGTCACCGTCAGCACCACATCGTTGTACTGGGCATAACGTTCGTAGCCCTTGCCGCCGGTGAAGTAATGGATCGTGCCGTCGGCATCAATATTTACATTGGTATCGTCGGCGGGATAAACCTTCTCACCGACACTCTTGAGTGTTACTGTGGTGCCGCTGGGCGCCAGGATATTTTCGCCCATGGCACGCAGGGCCACATCACCGACCGTGGTCTCACCACTGTGCAGGATTTCCTGAGCCCACAGACTCTTGCCGTTCAGTTTCTTCGCCAGATCATCGACAGCATTCTGTTTTTGCTGTTTTTCGGAAATGACTTTGATCTCAAATTCTTTCGTATCGGATGCCAGGCCCAGTGTCAGGGTGGCTGTCAGCTTGACGGTAACCGTGCCCTCTGCCGGCAATGTCACCGCGCCGTTGTTGGCGATCACCGCTTCATTGTCGGAACTCCAGCTGATGGCAGCCCCATTTTCCCCGGAAACGGGCAGTGACAGGGTCTTATTCTCAAGAATATCCGCTGTATCGATGGTGAGCGCCGCTTTATCGAGGGCGACCTTTTCGGCATTCGGATCGATGACTTCGGTGCCGCCCTGCCAGGCCAGAACCGGATAACCACCGTTCAGACCATCGGTATCGGCATGGTAGGCGCCGGCCTCTGTACCGCTGAGCACGATGACAAAGTCCTCAGCCTTCATTTCGTCCGCTGTTTTGGCTGTGCCGATCACGTCACTGCCGGCAGTGGACAGATAATAACAATTGGTCACCTGTGTCTCTGTTGAGGTGGCCCCAATCAGTGCCTGCGCAAGAGAGCCGCCGGAAACAGGCCCGGCATTGTAGTTGTTGACAAACAGGCTGTTGCTGGTACCGGCAATACCGCCGATGGACTTCCCGTAAGTACCGGTCTTTGACACAGAGCCCAGGTTATAGCAGTTCACGATATTGGCATAGCCCTGGCCGACAATACCGCCCATGCAGACAGTCGCATCATAATAGATGGTGGCAGTGTTGGAAATGGTGCCGTAGTTGACACAGTTGCGGATGGTCGCGCCCTTGATGCAGCGGCCGACGATACCGCCGGTGCTGGCTGAGCTGGCAGAAGCATTTGTGACGGAGCCCTTAAAGGCGCAGGCCTCGACGGTGCCGTAGCAGGTATTGACAATACCGCCCACATGGCCGCTGCCGCTGATGGTTCCCATCACCGTCAGATTCTTTACAGAAGCTTCGGTTGCCCCGGTGTAACCAAGATAATCGATGATGGCTGAGGTAGCCCCGGAAATGATGTGGCCCTGGCCATCGATCGACCCTGTGAAGGGGTTATCGTAGGTGGAATCGGAAATATAGGCCCCGATAAGCTTCCAGGGCTTGTTGTTCAGGTTGATCTCATTGGTGATCATCGCCTGAGCGGCTGTTTCGCCGTTATTGACTCTGTCGGCAAACCAGGCCAGCTCGGCCGCTGTCCCGATCTGATAGACGCCGTCAGCCTGAAGCGGTTCTGTCTTTGTGGTGCCGTCCCAGGCCACACCGATATAGGTCATATCTTCGGCACTGACCGTCACCGTCTGATCATCGTCAAGTGTGATAGAGGCCTCGATGGGCAGGTACCCTTCTTTTGTGATGACATACTGATAGGTTTCACCGGCGGGCAGCACATAGCGTGTGCCTTCAGCCGGTGTCAGGGTGCCGGCGCTGCTGTGGGAAACCACCGCTGATGCGCCTTCCGGCAAAACAAAAGTCAGTGTTTTGGTGGGCAGAAGCTCCGCTGCTGACAGAGCGACAGCTTCATTTTTATCACTGATCGTAACGGAGCCGGTCTGTGACTGATAGCCAAAGGCGGCGGCTTCGTAGGTGTAGGTCCCCGGTACCAGTGTATAAGAACCGTCGGCTTCGGCATTCACCACGTTGCCATCGTTATCCTTCACTGTAAGGGTGAAAACGTCCGATACCCCTGTAAAGCTCAGGGCATACACCGGATTCAGTTCGAAATGACACAGTTTGACGCAATCGCCGTTCTTATCGCCGGAAACATCCTTTTCATAAGTCAGAACGATCTTATCGCCGGAAGCCACCAGCAGGTTGCAGGCTGTTTCAGCCACAACACCGCTCTTATCCGCGACCACCTTTGTGCCGTTTTTGGTGACATAGAATTTGTCATAAGTGGCCTCACTGTTCACGGTATAGTGGAAGGCCAGCTGACCGGCAGCCTGCATGGTCAGCGTCAGTGTGGCTTTTGAATTGCCCTTGCCGCCATTGTTATTCACAAGAACGGTTTCATCTGTTGTGTCAAGCACGAAACCGTAGCTGGCACCATTTTCGGCGGTCAGCGCCATCCCCGTGAAGTAATCGCCGATGACCCATTTTCTTGTCAGAGTGATCGGTTTGGTCACGTTAGCATCGGTGATGGTCACCTCTCCGGTCACAACATCGCAATTCGGATGAGTGATGGTGTAGCTGTAGGTGCCGGCCGGCAGGTGATAGATACCGTCGGCTGGTGTCATCTCTGTGGTGCCATTTTTAACGGAAATGGCAGCATCGCCGCTCACACTGTCGGGAAGCGTGATGTTAAAGCTCAGTTCATAGGTCGGCAGCGCGGTCAGGGTCACATCCTTTGTGAGAGAGCCATCAGTCACCGTCACGGTACCGGTTTCCGTCTCATACCCAAAAGCTGAGACCGTATAGTCATATGTCCCGGCCTTAGCCAGATAAGACTTGCCCGCGGACTGATTGTTGAAGGTCACCACAGCATCTGCCGGTGTTGTGTTAAAGGTCACGGTGTAAACCGGTGATACGACGAAGTTTTTCAGTTTCGCCACATCGTCCCCGCCGTTGCCGTTAGCATCCTTGAAATAGGTCAGTTCCAGAACATCGTCCCTGGCCATTGTGACCGTCTGGGTCTTCCAGGATACATTACCGGAATGATTACTGTCCTTGTGGGAACCGATGGCGGTATTGTTAAGCAGCACCTTAAGGCCATCATAACTGGCTTCTGAGGACACCGCATAATCAAAGGCCAGCTCGAGATTGCTCAGCGCCGTCAGCTTCAGTGTGGCACTTGAACTGTTGACACCCTTGTTGTTGCTGATGAGGTAACCATTTTCTTCATCTTCCACGAAGGTGTAAGTGGCCCCCTGTGTCACAGTGCAATAATTCTTCAGCGGATCCAGCACAGAATGTTTCTCTGTGATGTTGACCGTAAATGAAGTGCTCTTACCGCCGAAGCTGATGGTGACGGTCATATTTTCAGCCGGCTGAGAGCTGTCAAAGCCGCTGACCTCATAATCTGTCACCACCTCGGTGGAATTATCATCGTAATAAGCGGTCACGGTGAGGCCTGTCAGGTCGGATCCCTGATCATAAGAGGCCGCGTTGCCCGTAACAGAAACAGACACCACCGTCTTTGCCACCATGGCCACATCGATCGTCACGGTGTCACCGGCTGTTGCCTGTGCTTCTGTAATGGTGAAAGCCCCCGCTTCATCATAATACCGGCTCTTTGAAACACGATAGGTGTGGTCACCGGCCGCTGCCTTGGCCGGATTAGCCACGGTCTTGCCGTCAAGCTCGATAACGGCACCTTCCACGTTGATATTGAAAGAAATAACGGCCTTGCTCACCGGTGCGGCCGTGCTCTGCCAGGCCAGAACCGGATGATCATCACCCTCCACAAAGGCATCACCCAGCTGCTCGGCGGAAATGGCTGTCACCTGTGTGCCGTCTAAACCGGTGCCGCCCATGGCCATGGTCTGCATATTGGTGAAATAACAATTCTCAGTTATGACGTTGGTAAAGCCTGCGATACCACCGCGATTTGTGGCATCCTCCTTAATGGCCCCGGTGTTGAAGCAGTTGCTGATCACACCGGTTGACAACTGACCGACAATGCCGCCGCTGCGGCTGCTGCCGTTAATAGTCCCTGTATTGTAACAGTTTTCGATTGTGGCTGATTTTGTGGAATAACCCAGAATACCGCCGGCATGGGAACCGGTGACCGCGGCATCGTTGGAGCAGCCGCTGATCAAAGACGCGGGTGTTATTGAATTGATGCAGCCCACAAGCCCGCCGGCATAAGCGGTGCCGCTGCTGCTGGTGACAGTACCGCTGAAAGAACAGTTGCGGATCGTTGAGCCCGCCTGGATCTTACCGACAATACCGCCGACATAATTCTTTGAGGAAATGACGGATCCGGAAACCTTCAGATTCTTGATCTCCGCCCCGTTTGTGCCGCCGAAAAGACCCTGATTCATCTGATCGGTGTTGATGGACAGGCCTGAAATGGTATGGTCATTCCCATCGAAGATACCGCCGTACTGATTGGCCACAGTGGTGGTATTACTGATGGGCGTCCAGGCCTCTGTCAGCGTGATATCATCGGTCAAGATGGCACAGATGGTTCTGTTGCCATCATCCGCTGCCGTCACAGCATTGACGAGATCACGGAAGGCCTTCAGATCCGCCTCACTGCCAATCTGGTAAGGTGAGGCCTCTGTGCCCTCACCCGTTAAGGTATTGAGAGCCTCTTCCGTTTGGAACAGAGTCTCCTCCGCCGATGCCGTATTGACATCGTCCGTGAGACTCGTGGTGTCATCCGACAGATCAAAAAGATCCTCTTCTGAGGCAATATCATCTGTCGGTGTCAGCATGTCTTCAGCCATGACTTCCGAATCGGTCACCGATTCATCGGCAAAGGCTGATAGCGGCATCAGACCGATCATCATGACGATCGTCAGTACCACTGCGAGAATTCTCTTTTTCATTCTCATGCTTTCCTCCTCGTTCTTTCTGTCGAACCGTAAGAGCAGCATCCGTTTTGCGGGCAGTGGGATATTTTTTGTACAAAAAAGGAGAACCTCTTCATGCGAAAGGTCACCTGACACCAAGTATCCGACTTGTCCGTAATATACGGCTTCACGGTTGCGCGACAGCGCGGATTTTTACCGCTTTCCTTGTAGATATGAAATTAAGAAGCTTACCGCTTCTGTATAAATATTAGTACATTCCCTTTCTGTTGTCAAAGAATATACCATTTTTCTCACAATTATGACCTTATTCGTTCCGGCCTGATGCCTTATGTCACGCCGACGTGACGGTTGCCTGATTCACCGAAAAAAAACATCTGCCGTCCCTTCAGAAACAGCAGATGTCGTCATATCGGATTATTGTTTTGTCGCTTAACAGAAAAAACCTGATCAAAGCACCTTGGACAGGAAGCTCCTGGTCCGCTCTTCCTGCGGATTGGAGAACACCTCTTCCGGTGTACCCTGCTCCACGATACCGCCGCCGTCCATAAAGAGGACACGGGTGGCCACTTCGCGGGCGAAGCCCATTTCATGGGTGACGACCGCCATGGTCATACCCTCACGGGCCAGTTCCTTCATAATCTCCAGAACCTCACCGACCATCTCCGGGTCAAGGGCAGATGTCGGTTCGTCGAAGAGCATCATTTTCGGCTTCATCATCAGCGCACGGGCAATGGCGATACGCTGCTTCTGACCGCCGGAAAGCTGATTCGGATAGGCATTGGCCTTATCCGGCAGACCGACACGTTCCAGAAGTCTCATAGCCTCTTCGTGGGCCTGTGCCTTTGTCATAAGCTTCGTTTTGACCGGTGCCAGTGTCAGGTTCTTTTCCACCGTCAGGTTAGCGAAAAGATTGAAGTGCTGGAACACCATACCCATTTCCTGACGGATCGCGTCGATGTCCGCCTTCGGATCGGTGATGGTCTTGCCATCAAAGATAATCTCGCCGGAGGTAGGTGTCTCCAGCAGATTCATGCAGCGTAAAAATGTGGATTTACCGGAACCGGAGGGGCCGATGATAACCACTTTTTCACCGGGTGCGATATGCTCGCTGATATCCTTCAGGACCACATTGTCCCCGAAGGCCTTCGTCAGATGATTAACGGTGATCACTTGCGCGCATCCTCCTTTCCAGAATACCTAACAGCCAGGTAAAGAGAATAACCAGCAGCAGGTAGATGGCCGCCGTTCCCAGAAGCGGGAACATATAATCGTAGGTCTTGGCCCCGATGGATTTGGCGGCGTAAAGCAGTTCCTTACCGGCGATAACCGAAATAAGGGATGTATCCTTGAGCAGCACGATAAACTCGTTGCCCAGGGCCGGCAGAATGTTCTTGATGGCCTGGGGGATCACGATGTGCACCATAGTGGTGATGTAATTAAGCCCCAGACTCCGGCCGGCTTCCATCTGACCGTTGTCAACGCTCATCAGACCGGAACGGATGATCTCGGATACGTAGGCACCGGAGTTGATACCCAGACCGAGGGCACCGACCAGCGTGAAGTTACGGCTTGTTTTGAAAATGACGAAGCCTAAGATCATCAGCTGTACCATGGACGGTGTACCACGGATGATGGTCGTGTAGACCTTACAGATCACGTTCAGGATGCTTAAAATGACACTGCCGAAGGTTGTCGGCTGCCCTTTCCGTCTCTGATCATGGGCTGTCCGGATCAGAGCCACCATCACACCCAGGAGTACGCCCAGGATCAACGCAATGGCCGTTACCTCCAGCGTGCGTCCCACACCGACCAGATACTGTTTCCAGCGATCATCGGTGATGAAACTCATGTAGACGCCGCGCTGAATCTCGTTCCAAAATTCACTCACAATAGTTTACCTCGTTTCCTCCAAAAAAAGGGGCAGCCACAAAGCCGCCCCTTTTTAACTACAAGCGAATCGTTCGATTACTTAAGCCTTGATGTACTTTTCGATGATGGCATCAACTGTGCCGTCTTCGATCAGTTCGTTCAGAGCCACGTTGATAGCGGCCTGCAGACCTCTGTTGCCTTCGGCCATGGCTACGCAGTAATCTTCAACAACATACTCGGTATCCAGGATTACCAGACCCTCGTTAGCACCAACATACTCCAGAGCCGGTGCTTTGTCAATAACAACAGCGTCAACCTGACCATTCTTCAGAGCCTGAACAGCGGAAGCACCGTTGTCATAAGCGGCCACATGGTCATCGCCGTAATCGTCGCAGCAGTAGATGTAACCTGTTGTACCACGCTGTGTACCGATCTGATCGGCATTGGCCAGATCATCGACAGACTTGATAGCGCTGTCTTCGTTAACGATGATCACCTGAACGCCCTGAGCGTAGGAATCAGAGAAGTCCATGATCTGATCACGTTCTTCTGTGTATGTCAGACCGGCCAGCACGACGTCGCATTTGCCTTCCTGAACAGCCATCAGAGCAGCATCGAAATCCATGTCGTCGATCTGCAGTTCCAGACCCAGTTTTTCAGCCAGAACCATGGCGATCTCAATGTCGATACCTTCGAAGCCTGTACCGTCAACACCTTCACCGTCGGATACCAGTTCGTACGGCGGGAACTGAGCGTTTGTGGCCATAACCAGCTTGCCTTCGGAGATCAGGACCATAGCACCGTCCATCTCTTCTGTGCCTTCGACATTTTCTTCAACAGCTTCAGTGTTTTCTTCAACAGTTTCTTTCTTTTCTTCAGCCGGGGCTTCTGTCTTAGCGCCGCAGGCAGTCATGCTAAAGATCATGCCGGCAGCCAGCAGCATTGCAAGTACTTTCTTCATTTTCATTACTCCATTCTCATTTATTGTTGTTTAAAACGGGTTTCAAATTCATTCAATAATCGGCATTATACATACTTCTGCATAGAAATGCAATATATTCATCAGAAATTTATATTTTTTACATTCTATGCAGTTTTTATGCATACTCAATCATTTTTTCGGGCATAATGCCTCAAAATCACGGGGTATGGCGTATCAAAACCGCTATCTGTAGAAATAAAAACCCATTTTCAGCGCAAACCCGCTTTTTTCCTTAAAAAAAGGCCGGATTTTGAACGCACAGCATTGATGAGTCTATCACATTTTATCCTGTTTGGGCAATGAAAAAATCTCATTATCGTGTTTTGCCAGCAAATAGACACAGTATTGATTCATACTGATGCCCTCCCGCTGGGCATGTTCCGCCAACGATCTATGTAAAGTCCGCGGCAGCCTCAGCTTAAACTGACCGGAATACCCCTTGAGACTGTCCGGTTCACGAATCTCAATGCCTTCCTCCAGTGCTGTTTCGAGCCATACCTTTTTAGCATCCAGAGCATTCTGAAGCGCACTTTCCATTGTTTCACCACAGGACAGACAACCGGGCAAATCGGGAAACGACACCACAAATCCCCCCTCTTCTTTGTCCTCAACCAATTCCAAACGATACGGCATAGCCATGTAATCATCCAATGTCTTCATCCGTCTTCTCCTCGCTTTCGACAATCTCTCTCACTAATTCCACATATATTTTTTTAATCGGTTCATGCCTGGGTATTGTAATCGGTCTGCACCCCGGCTTTCGAAAAACATAATGACTGCTCCCACTCCTCGATTGGTTCATTTCATATCCATAAGTTTCCAATACTTTTCTTAATTCATTGAATCGCAGTTCCTTTGGTGAACCTCCCCCACTTATAGAAGTGGGGGCTTCTTGGATGCTTTCGCATCCGTTTAAGAAGTTTGATTTTTAAGTTCCCACCTGATTTCAGGCGATCCTTATTCTTACAGGCGTGTCCACTTCGCCTCTACTGTATAGTCCGGTTAAGGACACAACATTACTTTTCCTCAGAATATTCAATGCTCCATTCTGATCGGCATTGATGGTCTTTCCGTTATTTCTTTTATACATGCCCCGATAGATTCTTACACCACTGAATTCGCATTCTCTCTTATCATTCTCACCATAGACCGGTATCAGGTCCTGGTCCCAAAAACTTGCCTTTGATGTGTAGCTCTCTTCCTGTTCGATATATTGAATGCCATTCATTTCGCAAAGGTATTTTAATTTCCGGCATAGTCTCCCAAATGGAATATTGACGAAATTCTGATTGTTCACCCTTCCCATTCTACTTTGTTTTTGGAATGTTCGATTATGTCCTGTCACAAGGGTACCTATATCATTTTTAATACAATATTCCACGATCATTTTTGCTGTTTTACTCAGGTGATCATTCACTTGATTATTACGCTTTCTGGCAAGCAGCACCTGCTTCCTGGTTGGTTTATCGCCATATTTCTGCTTATCCTTGATCGACTGTAATCTTGCGTTTTCTTTGTTGTACCATTGATTGATAGATTTTAAACGTCTCCCATCGACAATGAAGCTTTTTCCTTTGCTGGATACAGCCGTTACCAGATTATTGACTCCCAGATCCAACGCCAGTGCATGCTTTTTATCGAGATTTCTTTCGATACGTTCTGCCTCATAGGTATATTGTATCTCAAAGAATCTGGCATTTCCTTTCGGAATGATTCGGATCTCTTTCACCTTTTTATTCAACAGTACCGAAGGGATCGTGATCTCCAGATTTTTATGAGTTTTACGAAAAGCGTTAGAATATGGAAGGATCAGTTTGTTCCCATTCAATCGTACAAAGCCAATGACTAATGTTGTATATCCATCTTTTGGAAGATAGTGAGGAAGTCTACACGCTTTGAGATCGTAGTTTCCTTTTTGTGCAAGCTTTATTAGACCAAAGAAAGACTTGAATGAGCCATCCACTTCTTTCAATAATTGCTGAGCCATATTTGAATTTAACAATTTGTAGTTCGGGGACTGTTTTAATATCTTGTAATTGCTTTCGTAATTCAAATATTTACCTTCAGCAAAATAGTATTGTCTGACTTGATAGATTGCTTCATTCATCAGGTTTTTGGCGATATGACACAACTCACAAAGGATTTTATATTCTTCTTTTGATAGATGTTTCAACTGTTGTTTGATCGTAAGATACATGTCTTTATGCCTCCCTTCTCTGAAAATCGGAAACATACTCCATGCATCCATTATATCGAACATATGTTTGTTTTTCAATTCAATTATGACTCGTGTTCGGTCTTTTAGCATTCATCCCCGACCTATAGAGGATCGTGGTATTCTGCTGATTATATGATAAATGGCGAATACTGTTTAACAGTTTATCCCATTTGGACATATCATTCTCCTTTCTAAAATATACATGGTGTCATATATGGTGTCAATAATACATTTTTTCTCCGGTTCCCAATTGTTATATTCTCCGAAAAAGACGAATGGCAGGTGTTCGATAGAACACCTGCCGAAAACAGAAACCTATTAAATTCTGTAGTATCATAATACCATAACCAACGTCCCGGCAGCAATCAATACCGACCCAACCAGAGACCTGGCCGTAAACTTCTCATGTAAGAACACAAAGGCCATGATTAACGTGATCACAACACTTAACTTATCAATAGGAACGACTTTTGATGCTTCCCCTATCTGGAGTGCCCGATAATAGCAAAGCCATGAAGCACCGGTTGCGAGGCCGGAAAGAATCAGAAACACCCAGCTTTTTTTACTGATCGTAGCGATGCCACCCTGGGTATTCGTCAAGAAGACCATGCCCCAGGCCATAGCCAATACCACCACCGTCCGAATAGCCGTGGCCAGATTCGAGCTGACACCTTCAATCCCAACCTTTGCCAGAATAGAAGTCAAAGCCGCAAACACAGCCGATAATAAAGCCATAATAAACCACATAGAACCACCTCACTTGATTTTTCTTACTTACTCACTTTATAATAGACCCTTCGGGCTTCATAAACAGTCACAAACTCGAAAAAAGAGTATATGAAAGAGAATCTCGTATGACGTTATCACCCAAACGCGCCACGCTTCTTCTGGCACTTGTTATCTCGGCCAGAGCCACCTCCTTCATGTTCAGCAAACTGTGTCTGCTGAGTATGAATACTGTCAGTCTTCTGGCTCTGCGTTTTACCACCGCCGCTGTTATCCTGTTCCTGATTTTCAATCGTAAGCTGCTCCGTTCAGTCAGCAAACACAGTGTTATCAGCGGCATCATCATCGGCACTATCTATTATCTGGTGCTGACCGCCGAACACACCGGTCTCAAGACCACCAATGCCTCAACGGCCGCCTTCATTGAAAACCTGGCCATCATCATTGTGCCCTTTATTGAGTGTGTCATAGCCCGCATGCTGCCATCCAAAAAGAACCTGATCAGCGCTGCACTTGCCGTTATCGGTGTCGGAACCTTAACCATGGTGGGCAACCGTTTCGGCTTTACGACCGGCGAAGGCTTCCTTTTGATGGCCGCCTCATTGTACGCCACTGCCATTTGCACAACCTCCCGCCTGGTGAAGGGAGGCGATGCTTTTGTCATCGGATTCTTCCAGGTCACCACCACCGGCGTTCTGTCCTGGATCAATGTGGCCATCGAAGGCCATCTGACCTTACCGCAGCAACCCTCCCAGTATTTGATGATTCTTATGTTGGCGGTGGTCTGCACTTGTTTTGGCTTCACATTGCAGCCGGTGGCTCAAAGCAAACTGTCACCTGAAACAGCCGGCTCATTCTGTGCGCTGGGACCGCTTGTCGCCTCAACCTTAAGTTGCCTGGTTCTGAAAGAACAGGTGACGATGTACGCTCTCCTCGGAGCGATCCTCATCCTGACATCACTGGCCATCCAGAGCAATCTTCTGCGCATCCCCGGGAAATCCCAACAGGCCAATCGGTTCCCCAGGATATCCCATCAACACAATTCATAACAACGCCAATTATTACCCCGCCCTTGATGAACCCAAGGGCGGGATTTTTCAGGGCCATCTTACTTTTCTCGTTAGGGCACCCTTTACCCAAACATGCCCCTCTGTTCGATTCTCTACGTCTCTATGATTTACTGTGATACACCGGATCTCGGGACAAATTCCAGACGTAAAGTCATTCCCATCCCCTTTGCCAGACGCTGAAGGGTCCGAATGGAAGGATTGGCATTGCCCTTCTCAATTTTACTGATATCTCCCTGCGCAATGCCGGTTATCTCCGATAACTCTTTCTGTGTCATGCCGGCCTCTTTTCTGGCATCGATCAAAACCTGCATCAAAGCACGTTCCGGCTGCAAGGCTTCGTATTCTTCTCTGAACTGGGGATCCAGCAACTGTTCCCGAAGAAAGTCGTCAAATTTTTCGCTCATGCTTTGCCTCCTTTAAAGCCCTCATGTTTCGATTATACAAAGCAAGCGGAATATAGTAAATATCCCATATATCATTTTGCGATAATAAAACAAAGCCGCCCCGAACGTTCCGACACCTCCCAAACATAATGACAGCAGGTATCCTTTCGAACACCCGCTGCCATCAGCATCAATTTATTTCTTCACTTCTTACAAATCGTATTGGCCAGCACGATCATCACCACGCAGTCTGCCAGGATAATCCCAAGCGACACATACGCAAATCGCTTATCCAAAAATCTCTTTTTTCTTCTTATTGTACACAATAATCGCATAGATCAATGTCAGCCCCTGGGCAAAGGTATAGGTAAGCCATACACCCAGACCATCCGGATTGCCCGGCATGATAACGCCGGCCAGAAGGTAAATGCCCACGATCATAAGGATTGTACCGGACAGCAAAGACACCATCGTTGACTGCAGCACGTAATCGGTGACCTGCAGCAGGTACTGAACCATCTGGTTGATACCGGTGAAGATCAGGGAAATGACAAACACACGGATGGCCAGGATTGCCACCTCGGTCATATCGTAAGCGCCCTTGTCCATGGAGAACATGGCGGCGATCTTTTCGGCCCCAAAGAAAAGCACAACCCCAAGAATGATGTTGGCCACAATCTCGATTTTCAGCCCCTGTACAAATAATGCCTTGATGCGATCCTTACGGCCGGCACCAAAATTGGCGGCCATGATTGGCTGCGCACACTGAGCAATACCAACGTAAACAGCCATGGAGATCGTGACAACCTGCACCACAACACTGTAAACTGAGACATACAGTTCACCGACCCCCACACCATAGTACTCGCCGTTTATCATGATAAAGTTGTTAAACACCGTCATTGTGATGGCTGTGCCAAACAACGTGACAGATGCCGGCAGACCGGTCACGATCATATCCTTCAACTCTTTGCCACTAAAGAAGTGCTTTGCCAGACGCAGGGTATTTTTCTTACTGAGAAAATGGGTCAGCATCAGCACGAAGGCGACCACATAAGCCAGAGAGGTAGCATACGCCGCACCGGTTGTGCCAAAACCCGTCGGTGACAGGAACGGCCCAACAAATAAAATGTCCAGTACCAGGTTGACAAGGGCACAGATCACAATGGCAAGAACCGTCAGATTCGGATTCAGATCGATCCGCAGGAAGGTCTGCAGGAAGGGGAACAGAATATTAAACAAAACAAAGTAAAACAGAACCCGGGCGTACTGAGAGGCCATATCAAAAACCGCATCATTAGCCCCCAGCATACGCACAATGTCATCGGTGAACAGGATACCCACCACCATATAAATGACACCAATGACCAGCAGCACAAAAGCGGCCAGTGTGAAGACCTTCTGCGCCTTCTCTTTTTCATTGCGACCAAGATACTGGCTGTACAGGGTACCGGCACCGCCAACGATCAGAAGACCGACGGCTGTCAGGATGCTGTAGATCGGCATACAGATATTGACGGCCGACAGGGCTGTGGGACCCATGAAATAGGACACCACGATGGTGTCGATCAGAGACGCCACGGATGAGATCAGCAACGCGATAATGGCTGACGGCAAAAACCTGGCATACAGTTTGCCGACAGACTCCTCAAGAAACGGATTGTTCATCTTAACCTCCCAAAAGACAATAATAAATGCCTGTCAAATGTCCAGCACCGCCACCTCGCAGCTTTCAAGGGTCAGACGGCCATCAATAATCACCGGCGAGGCACTGTTAGCCCCTTCTTCTGCCACACGATTGGACAGCAACACACGCTTTACATCACCCTCAAGTTCAAGCTCGGTTGCCGTCTTGCCAAAGTTCGCCACCACCAGCACCCGTTGTTCTTCCGTCCGGCGATAGTAAGCCATGATGTTATCCTTATCCGTATAGACCGGCTCAAAACGACCGTAGGTAAACACCTCACGGTATGCCTCTGATTTTCGCAGAGCCACCAGACGGCGATAGAAATGAAGCACCGAATCCGGCTCCTTCTCCTGGGCTGCCACATTGACGGTCTTATAATTGTCATTCACCTTCAGCCAGGGTGTGCCGGTGGTAAAGCCCGCATTGACCTCATCGCTCCACTGCACCGGTGTCCGGGCATTGTCACGGCTCATCCGGCTGCAGGCCACCAAAGCCTCCGCCTCCGAAAGCCCGGCCTCCCGGGCCATCTTGATCTGATCCTTCGTGTTGATATCGTTAAACTCGTCCACACTGTTCCAGACCGCATTGGTCATGCCGATCTCCTGCCCCTGGAAAATAAAAGGAATCCCGCGCAGCAGGAGGCTCACCGTCCCCAGCATCTTGATACCGGCGGGTGTCCGGGCAAAGGGCGGCAGGTACCGGGAAGTTCCTCGGGGTTCATCATGATTTTCAATGATGTTCGCTTTAAACCCGACAGCTTCCGTCTCGAGCTGAGAGGCGATCACCGTGCTGCGCCAGGCATCAAAGTCAAGTTCCGGCGCCTCGTACCAGCCGTGACCGCCGCCGATAAGCAGGTGGGCGCTGAAATCGAACATGGTGGAAAAATAGCCATCCTCACCGATAAAGGCATTGAGCTCATCTTCCTTCATATTAAAGACCTCACCCACAGTGAAGGCATCATACTTCCGGAAGGTCTCGTCTTTGAGTTCCTTCAAAAATGTCCCGACGCCGTCAACACTGTCCACCATTTTCCAGCACCAGGCCAACCCATCCGGCCCATCCGGTTCAAAATTCGGAAATGCCAGATCCTTCTTAATATTAATAATGGCATCGATCCGGAACCCGGCCAGGCCCTTCTCCAGCCACCAGTTGACCATATCGAAAAGTTTCCGGCGCAGCACCGGGTTTTCCCAGTTAAGATCCGGTTGTTCCTTTGCAAACATATGCAGGTAATATTTATCCGTGCCGGGCACCGGCTCCCAGATACTGCCGCCGAAGTAAGACCGCAGGTTATTGGGGGCTTTCCCATCCTTCCCTTTTCGGAAATAGAAATAATCCGCATATTCTCCGTCAGGATCCGCCAAAGCCTTTTGGAACCACTCATGCTTGTCGGAGCAATGATTGATCACCAGGTCCATGATGATGGCCATGTCCCGCTTCTTTGCCTCCCGCAGCAGTTCATCAAACTCATCCATGGTGCCGAACTCCTCGGCAATGGCGTAATAATCCGCGATATCGTACCCCTGATCTACAAAGGGTGATTTGTAAATGGGGGACAGCCAGATAATATCTATCCCTAAAGCCTTCAGGTAGTCCAGTTTGGAAATGATGCCGCGCAGGTCACCAATGCCGTCTCCGTTCGTATCCAGAAAGCTCTTCGGATAAATCTGGTAGGCCACCTTGTCGTGCCACCAGCATCTGTTGATGTTTGTCATGTAAAACCTCTTTCCCGAGCACCATTTTCTTCAATGAAAGGCTTTCCTTTGCCATAGCGCGGAAAAACTTTCAACCCATAGTTGGTGCTTTCACACAATATCATGCCATACTATATATGACCTGATTCTGAAAGTCAAATCCCATCATTCTCTGAATTTCCCATTGTAAAGCGGACACTCGCAATACCCAGAGGGCACGCTGTCCGCTTCGCTACTTGCTCGTGAACCGCAGCTACCTTCGGCAGCCCATCAGCAGGGGCTTTTACCCCTGCTGATGCGAGCTTCCCCCGTAACCCCCGCTTAAGACTCTACGTCTTTGAAGCGGGGGAATGCTCGCTGCAGATCAAAAAAAGCCCTCCGGAAAACGATTGTTTTCCGAAGGGCTGATCTATGCCTTATGCGATTAAAAAGCTTAAGTCATTATTCCCATTCAATGGTGGCCACGGGCTTCGGTGACAGGTCATAAAGCACGCGGTTAACACCCTGAACCTCAGACAGGATTCTGTCTGTGATGACAGCCAGCAGGCTGTACGGGATTTCTTCGATGGAAGCGGATGTGGCGTCGATGGAGTTGACCGCACGAATGACGACCGGCCATTCGAAGGTTCTCTTACCATCCTTGATACCGGTTGACTTGTAATCCGGCACAACGGTGAAGTACTGCCATACCTTGCCTTCCAGACCGTTCTTAGCGAATTCATCACGCAGAATAGCGTCAGATTCACGCAGAGCTTCCAGTCTGTCTCTTGTGATAGCGCCTGTGCAACGAACACCAAGACCCGGACCCGGGAACGGCTGACGATAAACCATGTTATCCGGCAGACCCAGAGCCTTACCGACAACACGTACTTCATCCTTATAGAGCAACTTGACCGGTTCTACCAGTTCGAACTGCAGATCTTCCGGAAGACCGCCGACATTGTGATGAGCCTTAACGCCGTCGCTTTCAAGGATATCCGGATAAATAGTACCCTGAGCCAGGAACTCAATGCCTTCCAGCTTGCCGGCTTCTTCAGCGAAAACATCGATGAATTCCTTGCCGATGATCTTTCTCTTTGTTTCCGGATCATCAACACCGGCCAGCTTGTCAAGGAAACGATCCACAGCATCAACATAGATCAGGTTAGCATCCATCTGATTCTTGAAGACTTCCACAACCTGTTCCGGTTCGCCTTTACGCAGCAGACCGTGGTTAACGTGAACACATGTGAGCTGCTTGCCGATGGCTTTGATCAGCAGAGCGGCAACAACTGAAGAATCAACACCGCCTGACAGAGCCAGAAGAACCTTCTTGTCGCCAACCTGAGCCTTGATGGCTTCAACCTGTTCAGCGATAAATGCTTCTGCCAGAGCCGGAGTCGTAATACGTTCCATACTATCGGGGCGCTTATTGCTATCCATATAACTTTCCTCCTATTCTTAAAAAAAGAACCACGCTCATTATAGACTCGCCGTTGCTTCTATTCAATATTTTTTTACTGTTCTATATGAAGAAAGTATGGTAGATACCGCTCATAATTTCTGTAAAGCGGACCCATGCTTAAGACTCTGCGTCTTTGAAGCGGGGGAATGCTCGCTGCGGTTCAAAAAAATGAGGCTGCCGTCACCGCTCAGCTGCGGCCGGGAGCCCCATTTTCATAAAGACTTTTTTTATTTTTCGATGACGTCCAGGATCTGGCCCACATACATGGTGTGCATGTCGTGGTCACCATACCATTTCGGCTGAATGTCGGCGTCGATGAAGCTGTCCTCGTTCACCGGCACGGCGGCCATCTTGCGGCAAAGGAAGACCAGGCTGGCCTCGGCGGGATAGACCACGCCGTCCTTTTCCGCCGGTGTGAGGCCGGCAGCTTCCCACTTGTTGCCGTCACGGCCGGAGTGGCTGCCGCAGTAGCTTAAGGCCTGGCGGTACTCATCTCCCAGGAAGGCCAGGGAAAATGTGTCGCCGTTATCCACAAAGCCTTTGGTGTGGCGGGATTCACGGATGAAGATATACACAACATTCACACCCCAAAGCACACCCACGCCGCCCCAGCTGACGGTCATGGTATTGGAGGATGCGGCATCCCCGGCGCTGACCAGGGCCCATTCCTTGCCGATTTTGGTAAAGGGGTTCATGGTTAAATTCTCAATTGACATAGTGTTGTCCTTTCTTGTCATTTTTTGACGTCATGCCCACTTTCATATTGGCGCAAACGTGTGCGCCACTTAAGAGGCATACCGATTGTGAGCGAAGGCCTTATCTCTTGAAGAAGCCGCCGATGAGGTCACTCATCAGACTGCCGGCGGCATTGCCCACCAGACGGCCGGCGGCGTTATTGCTGTTGCCCAGAATGCCGCGGGTGATGGACTTGCCCATTTTCCGGCCGATGCTGCGGCTTTCCGATTTCACCGCACTCTTGGCGGCCTTTTCAAGGCTGGCCTGCATCTTGGTACGGCCATATTTATCTCGGCCTTCGGCTTTATACTGCTCCTGCAGAGCCTTCTCCTGCTCGCGAGCGGCACGGGCTTCTTCCCGGGCGGCTGCGGCTGCGGCTTTTTCAGCAGCCTTGGCTTCTTTTTCAGCCTGCCTGGCAGCGGCGGCCTGTTCCTTTTCGGCCTGTTCTGCGGCAGCCTTTTCCTGTTCGGCAGCCATTTCATCGGTGATGTATTCGTAGGCTGACAGATTGTCGACCGCATCCTTGTAAGCCTGGTAGGCCGGATCCTGAGCCACCAGCATGGCACGAGCCGCATTTTCTAAAGCGGTAAATGAGGACTGGGGCGGACAGATGGTGGCTTTCTCCACGATGCAGGGGGCACCGTCCTCGCCCAGCATAGACACCAGAGCTTCGCCGGTTCCCAGTTCGGCAATGGCATCCTCTGTTTTGAAGGCAGGGTTGGGCCGGAAGCCCTGGGCCGCTGCCCGGATGGCCTTCTGCTCAGCCGGTGTGTAGGCCCGCAGGGCATGAAGGATCCGGTTGTTGAGCTGAGCCAGTACTTCATTGGGAATATCAGAGGGGCTCTGGGTGATAAAGTAGATACCCACGCCCTTACTGCGGATGAGCTTCACCACCTGGGTGACCTTGTCCACCATGCTCTTGGGGGCGTCGTTAAACAGCATATGAGCTTCGTCAAAGAAGAACACGAACTTCGGCTTGTCGAGGTCGCCTACCTCCGGCAGCTTTTCGTAAAGTTCGCCCAGCATCCACAGCATGAAGGCGGCATACAGGGTCGGGCGCTGAGCCAGTTCCACACAGTGCAGGATGTTGACATAGCCCCGGCCGTCCTCGGTCTGGCGGAACCAGTCATTGATGTCAAGGTCCGGTTCGCCGAAGAACTGCTCGGCCCCTTCGTCTTCCAGGGTGAGCAGGGCTCGCTGAATGGCGCCGATACTCTGGCTGGTGACATTGCCGTAGGCTGTGGTGAGTTCTGCCCGATGCTCGGCGATGTACATCAGCATGGCTTTGAGATCCTTATAATCGATGAGCTGCCAGCCCAGATCGTCGGCCACATGGAACACAATGTTAAGCACGCCGGTCTGCACCTCGGTGAGACCCAGGAGACGGCTGATGATGACGGGCCCCACGTCCGAGACCTTGGCCCGGACCGGCACACCGCCGGTGCCGAACACATCCCAGAAACGGCAGGGATAGCTCTTGGGATTAAAGCTGTCCGGATCGATGCCCATGCTGTTGAGACGGGACACGATCTTCTCGCTCTTCTCTCCGGCCAGGCACATGCTGCTCACATCACCCTTCACATCCGCCAGGAATACGGGCACCCCCATGTCTGACAGGCCTTCGGCCAGTACCTTCAGAGTCACGGTTTTGCCGGTACCGGTGGCGCCGGCGATGAGGCCGTGGCGGTTGACCTTGTCGCCCATGAGATAGAGCTCATGCTCGCCCTTGCCGATGAGAACGCGATTATTCTGCAGCATATGATTTCCTCCTGGTAAAGTATCTTGTTATCGGATAACCGATGCGATATTCATAGTTATTTCTATCTTATCACAGCCGGCGGGCATCATCAATGCAGCCTGCCGGTTGCCTTAATCCCGTCTCAGAGCCTCAATGGGATTGAGATTAGCCGCCTTGACGGAAGGCAGGAAACCAAAGACCAGGCCGATGATCATGGAGAAGGCCACAGCCAGGACCGCGGCCCCGATGCTGTCGGCGGCGGGTGTAGCCGTGATGACGGAGATCACACGGGACAGGATAAAGCCCATGAGGACCCCCAGGATGCCGCCGATGCTGGTGAGCACCGCTGCTTCCGTGAGGAACTGCCGCAGGATCTTTTTCCGTCTGGCCCCCAGCGCCTTCTTAAGACCGATCTCCGAGGTTCTTTCCGTGACGGTCACCAGCATGATGTTCATAACACCGATGCCGCCCACCAGAAGGGAAATGCCGGCGATCCAGATGAGCTGTGTATAGGTGCTCTGGCTCACCTCCTGGAGGTTCTTCACCGTTTTCAGAAGGTCGGTGGCCTTGTAGCCGATGGACTGGCCTTCGTTGTTGTCGGAGCGGACCAGCTTGTTCATCACATCTTCCACCGCCTTACCCACACGGCTCATCTCATCGGTGTTGGTGGCCATCACCGCCACATTCACCGGCTCGTCAAAGTTGTAGAGCACAGGCCATGTGCTGTCCGGTATGAGGACCATGCCGTAGGCGTTCTGGTAATAGGTGTAATAATCCTCCATGCTGTTGATCACGGGCTCAAAGCCGTCCGCCTGGCAGATGGTGCCCACCACGGTGAAGGGTTCCCCCATGATGTCCACGATCCGGCCCAGGGGATTGGTACCCGGGAACAGGGTCTGGGCTGCGTTGTCATCCAACAGCAGCACTTTTTTGAAGTTCTTGAAATCGGCTTCCGTGAACCCGCGGCCGGTTTTGAGCTGATAGCCCCGGGTCTTAATGAAATGCTCATCGATGCCGTAGATACTGCCGCCGTCCAATGTCACATCTCCGGCCTGAATGCCGTCAGCGTAATTCCGGCTGTGATAATAGGTGGCGGAGGCCACACCGTCAATGGCCGCAATCTCCGCCTTGATCTCGTCGGTGATGAGCGCCACGTTGGCCGGGATCCCCCGCCAGCCGATCTCGTAATCATTTTCGCCTTCGCAGAGCTTGATGTCCACGTTGTTGTTGCCGGCGCCGATGAGATTCTGTTTGATCTGTTCGTTTGTGCCCTTGATGGTGGACACAATGGAAATAATAGAGGCAATACCGATGATGATCCCCAGCATGGTCAGAAATGACCGCATCTTATGAGACCACAGGCCGGTAAATGCCTGTCTGATATCTTCACCCATAGGTGTCCTCCTAACTTCTGATATCGGCAGAGGTGCCTTCCTTGGTGGGCGCCCCTTCCTTCACATCCTTCCCGTAGGGGAAGGCGATCTTATCTTCCATGGTGAGGCCGTCCGAGATCTTGTAAATGCTGCCCCAGACGATGCCTGTCACGGTGACGTCCTGCCGCGTCAGATGGCCGGTGCCGTCATCCTTCATGACATAATAACGGCCGCCTTCTGTCCGGACGAAGGGTTTCTCAACGGAGACGCTTTCGCCGTCCGTCACATCCTCCGCCGTGGTCAGTTCCACCCAGTTGTTATTGTTGAGGCCGTTGGCGTCCGCCACGTAGGCGATAAAGGGATAGCTGGACTGGTTGCCCCGTTCGTTGTCATCCGACGGATAGGGGGATACCTCACGGATCTCCGCCTCGAAGGCCACCCCATTTTCGTAACTGTAACCGTTCAGTTTTGTGCCGACCACCAGGGTATCCAGTTCATTTTCGGAAATGGTGCCTTTGATGTACAGACCTTCACTGCTGACAACGGAAATGAGGGGCTGGCCGTTGGTCTCATCCGGCACCAGCACGGATTTGACCACGCCGTTGATATGGGCGGTCACCGTGGTTTCGGACAGCTGGCGTTCGATCTTGGCGATCTCCCGGTCGGCTTCCTTGATGTCGAGTTCGTAGCCCTTGATCTCCTGCTGCTTTTCCCGGATCATTTTGGCGGTTTCATCGCCGTAATCGAGCAGGGTCAGCGCGGGGGCATCCGCCGTCGGTGTGAGGGCCGCAAAGGCGGGCATGCCGATGACCTTACCCGCTTCAACAGAGTTTGTCTCAAGACTCATGGTCTCAGCCTGATTGACGGTGGCCTCCGGTACCGGTGAGGGAGCCGGGGTCGGTTCCGTCGGTGTGGGGGTGGGCTCCGGTGTGGGTGTGGGATCATCCGGTCCCGGGGTAGGTGTCGGATCGTCCGGCCCCGGGGTGGGGGTCGGCGTGGGTGTTGGGGTCGGTTCCTCCATCACCAGCTCCAGACGGTACTTCGCCTTGGGATCCACATGGAATTTCTCATCTGTGATGCACTGGCCCCAGACATAGATGAGGGCGCCGTTTGACACATCACCCTTCCGCACTTCAATAAGGAAGGCGGCCTTTTCTTTGGCCATGGCATTGAAGAAACTGCCGCTGATGTAACCCTTTTCCTTCAGAAGGAAACGATAGGGCCAGTCCTGGGAACCGTCGCCGTCGAAGGGCTCCGCTTTATCATCCAGGGAGGCCAGGGCTTTGTACACCGGATCGGGTTCCGGCTCAGGGCCGGGTTCCGGTTCAGGCCAGGGCTCGTCGCCGCCACCGCCGGTCATCAGCTTCTCGATCTCACGTTCCGCTTTTTTAATGTTCAGCTGAAGCTTCTCCCGGTCGAGCTTTTTCATTTCAAGCTCCATGGAAGTCAGCTCCATATCGTAGGTTACCAGAGGATCGCCGATCTTGACCGTATCCCCTTCAGCAACGTGGATGGCCTCCACCTTCTGGGATTCGGTCTGGTAGACGTTCTGGGACACATCGGTGGCCACCACACCGCTGATGGTGCGCTCGTTGCCGCTGTACCACTGGTTGAGCTCCGTCATCGGGACCACGATCACCTTGGACTGATTGGCCTTCACGGCCACACCGATGATGAGGGCCAGGGCTGCCACACCGGCGGCCGTGCCGATCAGGATCTTCTTTAACTGCTGTCCGGAAAGCTTACTCATCGGGGCCTCCTTCCGTGATGCGGCCGTCCCGGATGGTCACGATCCGGTCGGCATGGGACGCGATGCCCTTATCATGGGTGATCATCAGAATGCTCACGCCATTGTCGTTAAGTTCGCGGAAAAGCTCCATGATCTGCGCACCGGAGCTGCTGTCGAGGGCACCGGTGGGCTCGTCCGCCAGCAGGATCGCCGGGTCATTGATGAGGGCCCGGGCGATGGCCACGCGCTGCTTCTGACCGCCGGAAAGCTGATTGGGCATGAAGTCCAGTCGCTCACCCAGGCCGACTCGTTCCAGTGCCTTGGCGGCACGGATCCGGCGCATTTCCCTGGAAACGCCGGCATAGGACAGGGGCAGGGCCACGTTGTCGATGGCCGACTGACGGGGCAGCAGCTGGAAGTTCTGGAAAACAAATCCGATTTTATGTAAACGAATATCCGCCATATCATCGTCTGACAGGGTGGTCACCTCCTGCCCGTCAAGGACAAGGGACCCTGAGGTGGCCTGATCCAGGCACCCCACCAGATTCATGAGGGTGGTCTTGCCGGAGCCGGAGGGCCCCATGATGGCCACATACTCACCCTGCTCCATGGCAAAGTTAATATCAAACAGGACCGGCACTTCCAGCTTGTCCTGCTGATAGGTCTTATATAAATGAGAGATCTCAAGGATCATCAGGCCTCACCGCCTTCCATTTTTGTGTCAACGTGCTCCATGAGCTGTGACGCCTCCGCGGTTTCATCCGCAGCGTCATTTTCGAAAGCCTCTTCACCGGCAATGTCATTCATAGCAGCGGCGCCATCATCGGTCATGATATCCTCATCTGTCATGAGGTCATCCTCCATGATCAGGTCCTCCTCGCTGTTGTTGATGCCGGTTTCTTCCTCGCCGGGCATAACGAGACCGGTGAGGCCGTTTTCGCTGAGGACCGCCTTCATGCCTTCTGTGATGCCGTCATCCGGCCAGGCGATAGCGTCTTCTTTGGTGAGGCCGTCCAGGATTTCATACTGCATCAGGTCTTCATCGTGCTCGCCCAGACGGAGCGTCTGCTTGCGGATGCGGTCGCCGCTGCCCATTTTCCAGACATAGGCGGTGCCGTCCTCTTCGCGGCAGATATAGCTTTCATCAAGCCAGAGACCCTCTTTGGGTTCCTCCTGGCCGTAATCCATCTCAACATACACATGCTGGCCCAGCATCAGACCTGTGGAGGATTCCAGTTCCACATAGAAGGGATAGGAATTGGACTGGGTGGTGCTGTCGCCCGAAGAAAAATACATCTGATTGGAATCGTTGCCCGGATTGTCCCGGTCAACCTCCGTGAGCTTGCCCTTCCAGATGACGTCCGCATCCACGCGGGAATGGACGATCACCGGCTGGCCCGGGATAACGGAGGACATGTTCTGCTCGTTGACCTTACCCTTTACCCGGTAAGCGCCGTCACCGATGATGGACATGAAGGCGTTGTTTGAATCGCTGCCCATCTGGATGCTGTCATTGGTGCGG
Organism: Lachnospiraceae bacterium; assembly: GCA_030526195.1. Lineage (GTDB taxonomy): Bacteria > Bacillota > Clostridia > Lachnospirales > Lachnospiraceae > Chordicoccus. The sequence continues at coordinate 76,917 of JAUNDG010000007.1, read as the reverse complement.
ATGGATTTCACGGTGCCGGACATGGTGGCTTTCACATCAGCGTTGGCGATGCTCTGCTCCAGCTTCTCAAGCTCGATTTCCTTTGTCTTGATGCCGTATTCCGTCTGCTTGAGTTCCATCTCCGCGCTCTGGATCTGGATGGTGTAATCCAGCTGAGCATCTGAGCCCACGTTGCCTTTCTCACGCTTCAACTGCTCGATCTCCGCTTTTTTATTGGTAAGATCGTTGTTGAGGCGCTCCAACTCAAGGCGGCCCTTTTCCAGGTTGTCGGTGTCGGTATCTGTGTCGTAGGTAAAGAGCACAGTGCCCACGGACACTTTTTCACCCACTTCGACATAAACCTCTTTCACGGTCTTTTCCTGGTTCACCACGATGTCCTGGGTCTTCTGGGCTTCCACCACGCCGGCGAACCGGTTGAGGACACCGGTGTCGTTGCCCGGGTTCATAATGACCGAAACAGGGGCGGCATAGACGAAAGTCTCATTTTTACTGCTCTTCCCCTTCAGCACAAAGGCCAGGATCGCCACAAGGAGCACCACCGCTGCCGCGATAACGATCACTGTCAGTTTCTTTTTGGAAATGGTTTTTCCGATTCCGTTTTTCATGTTTTCTCTCCGTTCGAAGCCATTTGTGCGCATCATCCCCGACCTGCACATGGCAGGCCGGGGATGTGAGTCATCAGGCTTCTACATCACTGTATTTCTCCCAGACCATGTCTGAGATGTCGACGTTCATCCGCTCGAGGATCTCCTGCGGCACCTTGTCACCGATGTACTGCGCGAACACCTCGAAGGTAGCGCCCGCCTCATCGGTCCAGTAAACCCGGAAGATCATCTCCGGATCAGCGGCGACTTTATTTACATAATACTGCTGTCCGTAGGAAACCACCATATTTTTTGTGATATTTTTAAGATTCCCTTCCTTAATTGAGGCATTACGGTAAGCCCCATAGGACCAGCCATCCGCCCCGATCTCCGTGATAACCGGCAGATCGTCAAAGGTTTCCGGAAGTGTGGGCAGGATATTCTTTAAGAACTGCCAGCTCCGGGTAAAGCGCGCCCCGATGGGGTAAGAGCTCGGCACCCAGCGGCTCCGGTCATTGTCTTCCCGACGGAATTCCAGGTAGCCCACATTGCCCGGGGCATAGATATCTTCATAACCCATGGCTTTAAGATCCTCGGCATACAGCTGAATAAAGGTCGCTTTCTCAGCATCTGTCAGGTCCAGATCCCGACTCATTTCCTTTCCGAAAATGGTGATGGCTTCCACTTTCAGTTCTGCCGGATCATAGGTCAGCATCGGGAACAGCAGGGCCTTGCCGCCCTCTGTCCTTGCCAGGTTTTCGCTGGCCCGACAGGCTGTTTCTGTGGAGACCAGATAACGCCGTTGGGCCACAGAACCATTTTTCATAAGAACGGTCACCACCACGGACTGGCGGTCACCCTCCGGCATATTGACTTGCTGCGTGCCTTCCCGCATGACATCAAGGCCATGGGGGCAGGCGTACTGCTCGGGATCCGCTTTAAAGAGCGCGATCATATCCATGTTGGAAATGGCTTCGCTGCCGGCATATTCTGTCACCATGACCGCCTTCACGTCCTTCTCCTGCGGTACCCAGCGGTTATAACCGGTGAGATCAAAGAGGAAGATCGCCAGCACCAGGGCCGCACCGCCCATGCCGATAAGGGATATGATCTTGCGGTCCAGGATGTGTTTTTTGTCCTGGCGGTAAATGAGTTCTGTCAGGATCGCCGCGAGGCACCCGACAAAAATGACGCCGAAGGCCATCCAGACTTTCCGGTTCTGACCGGTGATGGCATAGAAAGCAAGGCCGCCCATGAAGGCTGCAAAGAAGACCACGAACAGCTTGATCGGGGCTTCTGTTTTCAGAAATGCCATAGCCCGGCCCGCCGCTTCCGCGGGGCGTTTGCCGATGAGCCAATAGCTAAGAGCCCCGATGCCCAGGGCAATGAGGATCAGCACCGCAAAGGAGGGCCAATGGAAGGGGCCAAGGCCCGACCAGTAGAAATCGTACTGCATCTTCACACCGATATTGAGAAGGCAGGCGATGGGTGAGCTGTAGACCACCAGCCCGCCGGTGCCGGGATTGGACACGCAGGTGTCAAAAAATGTCTCGGGCATCAGTGTCAGAATGTAAAGGAGTCCCGGGATCATCCCAAGGAACACGCCGGTTCCCAGAATACCGGTGAGCACGTTGCCCGTAAGAATCATGGCCAGTGCTGTCACCAGATAAATGGAAAGGAAACCGGCCACAAAGCTCACCAGCATGATGAGTCCGTAAAGCAGGCTCTGTCCGGACAGGAAGCCTTTCACGATGCCCACCGGAATCATGAGCAGAGCGTTGATGAGCCAGGCCCCCACAAAGAGGATGAGGGCACTGACCATTTCCGTCAGGAAAAGGCGGCCCCGCTTCACCGGGAGGGCGGCCATGAGATCCATTTTCCTGCGGGAATGGAGGAACTCAAAGCTCATGATGCCGCCGGCAATGGCCAGGATGATGACCATCCCCGCTGCCGCGTAGTTGCCCGGGCTGCCCATGCAATTGAAGCGATTCCCGGCCAGGATGAGCTGTTGTGTCAGTTCCTCGCCCTGGTAAACCATGGTGACCTCAGACCGGGAGGTGATGCCCAGCATGGTCTGAAGGGGCATGGTCAGGAAAAAGAGGAGAAGCCCCAGAGCCCCGAACCAGATATGACTGCGGATCGATTGTCCGACCATTTTACGAAATGAGACTCTTGATGTCATAACCGACCACCTCCGTTTCACTGATAAAGATTTCTTCCAGTGTCAGGGGCAGAACCTCGCTGAACACCGGCTCTTTGGCTCTTAAGGCATCGGCGATCTCATCCGCATTGCCCCGGATCGTCAGGGTGTAAAGACTGCCCCGTTTTTCCTGATGGACGATGGTGAGTTCCTCTGCCAGCTCGGCCATTTTCTCCTCCGTCAGCACGCACTGGACTTTGTGGAGGTTTTCCTTCATATCGTCAAGGTCCTCCGACAGCAGCAGGCCGCCTTCGTGGAGCAGGCCCACGTGATCGCAGATGTCTTCCAGTTCCCGCAGGTTGTGGGAGGCGATCACCGGTGTGAAGGGCCGGCTGGTCAGTTCCAGGGCGAAAAGACTCTTGATGGCCTGGCGCTTCACCGGGTCGAGGCCGTCGAAGCTTTCATCGCACAGAAGGTACCGGGTGCCGGCGCAAATGCCCATGAGAATGGACAGCTGCTTTTTCATGCCTTTCGAAAATGTGGCGATCTTCCGCCCTTTGTCGAGGCCGAAGGTTTCCAGCAGTTTTTCGCAGCGCGCCCGGTCGAACCGCGGGTAGAACATGACGTAATAATCCATCATGGCCGCCGGTGTGGCATTTTTTAAATAGTAGGGATCATCCGCGATGAAGAAGATCTCCTGCTTCTGTTTGTCATTTTCGAAAATGGGTTCGCCGTCGCAATAGACGTATCCGCTGTCCGGCTTCAGAACCCCGGCCATGATGCGCAGGCAAGTGCTCTTGCCGGCCCCGTTAGTGCCCACCAGACCGAAAATGCGGCCTTCTTCTATTTTGCCGCTGATGTCGTTCAGGGCCTTGATGTCTTCAAAGCTCTTTGACAGATTTAACATCTCAATCATGTGATGTCCTCCCCTCAGCCGTTGTTATAGCCTGCCGGTTGGTGCGGGCCATGTCGGTGATCTGCTCAGTGCTCTTTGGCAGATGTCCTCTCTTAATCATGTGATGCCCTCCCCTCTGATGCGGCTGTCAGGGCCTGCCAGTTGGCGCGGGCCATGTCGGTGATTTCCTCCAGGGTGAGACCCAGGTCGCGGCCCTTCTTGAGCAGGTCCCTCAGTTCACGGCTGTACTTCTCTTTCTTTTCCTTCAGGAGCCCGCCGGCGGCAGAAACAAAATTGCCGCGGCCCTTGATGGAGTAAATGTAGCCCCGCTCCTCCAGGATGCTGAAGGCTTTTTGGATGGTGTTGGGGTTGATGGCCAGATCCACCGCCAGCTTCCGCACCGACGGCAGCTGAGCATCCGGCTCCAGCCCCCCGCTTAGGATCAGCAACTCGAACTTCTCCACGATCTGCTCGTAGATTGCCCGCCGATCCTGATAATCCAGAATGATCATAGTAAACTCCTTATAGGCGCGCTTACGTGTACTATTTTAATCAGTACAGTTGGTACACCTTCTTTATACGCCGGTACCACCAGGTTGTCAAGAGGGGACGTATGAAAAAAGGACCGGCCTTGCGGCCGATCCTGTCTGATGCTTACTTCGGTAATTCGATTTTCTTGTTTTTGCCCTTACCCGGACGGTAAAGCACGATCTTCTTGCCGATGACCTGTACCACCTCGGAATGGGTCCGTTCTGCCACCATTTCGGCGATGACACGGGGATCGTCGGCACAGTTCTTGAGCACGCCGATCTTCACCAGTTCACGGGCAGCCAGGGCCTCTTCCACGTTCATGGTATTGGCACCGGTCAGAGATTCCTTGCCCAGAAGGACCACCGGGTTCTCTGTCATGGCGAGACTCTTTAAATAAGCACGCTGTTTGCTTGTTAACATAATATCTCCTCTATGATTACATGTTCTTGATCAGTTCGTCGTAGATCGGCAGTGAATCAAATGTGGCGAAGTAATCCTGCGGCTTTTCAGCGCGGCGGATAACTTCCCATGTGCCGTCTTCATGCAGCAACACCTCGGCTGATCTCAGCTTGCCGTTGTAGTTGTAACCCATGGCAAAACCGTGAGCGCCGGTGTCATGGATGAACAGGATGTCGCCCATGTCGATCTTCGGCAGCATACGGTCAATGGCGAACTTGTCGTTGTTTTCGCACAGAGAACCGGTGATGTCATACTTTTCAGTGCAGGGGGCATCTTCCTTGCCCATGACAGTAATGTGATGGTAGGAACCGTACATAGCCGGACGCATCAGGTTGCAGGCGCAGGCATCCACACCGATGTATTCCTTCATGATGTGCTTTTCATGAATAGCTGTGGTGACGAGACCGCCGTAAGGACCTGTCATAAAACGACCCATTTCCGTATAAATGGCCACGTCGTCCATACCGGCCGGTACCAGGATTTCTTCATAAGCCTTGCGCACACCTTCGCCGATGGCGATGATGTCATTGCCCTTGTCTTCCGGTTTGTAGGGGATACCCACGCCACCGGACAGATTGATGAAAGCGATGTGGCAGCCCACTTCCTGACTCACTTCCACAGCCAGTTTGAACAGTGTTTTGGCCAGCATCGGATAATAATCATTTGTCAGGCAGTTGCTGACCAGGAAGGAATGGATACCGAAATGTTCCACGCCTTTGCTCTTCATGATGCGGAAGGCTTCCTTCAGCTGATCGGCGGTCATGCCGTACTTGGCATCGCCCGGGTTATCCATGATACCGTTGGAAACCTCGAAGACACCGCCCGGATTGAACCGGCAGCTCATGGTCTTCGGGAACTTGCCCACGGCCTTTTCGAAGCATTCCACCATGGTCAGGTCATCAAGGTTGATGATGGCTTCCATGTTGTTGGCGAAGACATACTCTTCGTCCGGTGTGTCATTTGAAGAATACATGACCATATCGCCGGTGTTGCCCACCGCCTTGGCCATAACCAGTTCCGTAAATGAGGAGCAGTCGCTGCCGCAGCCGTACTCCTGCAGAATCTTCAGAATGCTCGGGTTCGGCAGAGCCTTCACGGCAAAATATTCGCGATAGCCCTTATTCCAGGAAAATGCCTTTTTGACAGCCTCTGCGTTGGCTCTCAGACCCTTTTCATCATAAATGTGAAAAGGTGTGGGCACTTCTTTGATGATTTCTTCCAGTTTCTCCTTGGTAACAAAAGGTGTTTTCATAATCAATCTCCTCACTCATAATGCCGGATTCCGACCCGGCCTTTTCCCGTATATTACTTGATGTGCTCGTGTGTAAACAGATGGTAGCTGCAGTATTCATGCGCCCCGGCGCAGCGGCTGCAGTACCGGAAGTCCATATCCGGATGTGTCAGATCTGTCTTGCCGCAGATATCGCAGCGGTGACGAGCCGTTTTGGCCTGAGCTGAAGCACCGTTCTGGCCGGCGGCAGCGCCATTTCCGTCAGAAGTCGGCGCACCTGAACCATAGGTGACGTTGGGGCGGTTCGGTCGGATCGGCCGCGCCGCCTGTCCCTGCTGATAGGACTTTTTGAAGGCTGCCTGACGTCTCCGGTTGGCCGCCTGGCGACGGAAATCCCGGGTGATCAGGAAGAAAATGATGAAGTTCAGCAGCGAGATCAGGATGGCCAGGATGCTGATCAGATTGCCGATGTAGCCCTGCATGACCGCCCGGATCTGCTGGAAAATGTCAAATCCGATGATGACCACGTAGAAGACGCCGAGCCATTTGATCTTGATCGGAATGATGAAGTACAGCAGAACCTGCACATCCGGAAATGTGGCGGCGAAGGCCAGCAGCAGTGACATACAGATGTAGTAGGTCTGGAAGGATGCGCCGATGTAGTAGCCCAGGCTGGCAGGTTCGAAATGGCCCGCAGCTGAGAAGGCGAAGTAGATGACAAAGGCGCCGATCAGCGACAGCAGCATACCGCCGAAAATGTACAGGTTATACTTGAAATCGCCCCAGGCATTTTCCAATGACCGTCCGATGGACAGGTAAAAGAACAGCATGATGATGGTGAAAATGCTGAAGGATGACGGGGGCACGATGACCCAGGTGATGATGCGCCAGACCTCGCCATGCAGGATGGCATAGGGATCAAGGGTCATGTAGGGCACGATCTGCGGATTGAGAAACAGCAGCAGATACCCGATGACATAACAGCCGATGATCACGTAGGTCAGATGCGGTACGGCATTCTTGCCGAATTTTCGTTCCATTTTTGATAAAAATTTTCCCATATTCTGCCTCTCACATATAATCAATCATTATATTTGATGTGAAGAACAGTGTCAATTCACAAGAGCCTTTGCAAGAGGGCAAAAGTCCTTTATAATGAAAAGAAGTTTTTTTGAGGAGGAATTTTTATGGCCGGATCCACATTCGGAGATCTTTTCCGCATCACAACCTTCGGCGAATCCCACGGCAAAGCTATCGGCGTCATTGTTGACGGCTGCCCGGCGGGTCTTGATTTGTCCGAAGCCATCATACAGCCTTATCTTGACCGGCGGCGCCCCGGCGTGCAGTCCTACACCACTGCCCGCAAGGAAAGCGATACCGCCAAAATCCTGTCCGGTGTTTTTGAAGGCAAAAGCACCGGCACCCCCATCGCTATCATTTTAGAAAATGAGGATCAGCGCAGCCGGGACTACGGTAACATCGCGGAGCTCTTCCGCCCCGGTCATGCCGATCTGACCTTTGACAGCAAGTACGGCTTCCGCGACTATCGCGGCGGCGGCCGGTCCTCCGGTCGTGAAACCGCTGCCCGTGTGGCAGGTGGTGCCGTGGCGCTTGAATTTTTGAAAACGCTGGGCATTGAAGTGAAAGCAGCCGTCACCATGATCGGCGGTGTTCCCGCTGCTGAAGCCGAGGATGTGCTGGCCGCTGCCGCCGCCCGCGGCGATTCCCTGGGGGGCATCATCGAGTGTCGCGTCACCGGCATGCCGGCGGGTGTCGGCGAAACTGTGTTTGATAAGCTTGATGCCCTGCTCTCTCAGGCGATCATGTCCATCGGTGCCGTGAAGGGTATTGAGTTCGGCGAGGGCTTCGGCGCCTCTCGGCTTTCCGGCAGTAATAACAATGACCCCATGCGGATGAAAGACGGACAGATCGAGTTCCTCTCCCATCATGCCGGCGGTATCTTAGGCGGCATGTCCAGCGGCGATGAGATTGTCTTCCGGGCAGCCTTTAAGCCCACCCCCTCCATCAGCAGTGTTCAGCAGACCGTGACCCGCTCCGGCGAAGACACCGATCTGGTCATCAAGGGCCGTCACGACGTGTGCATCCTGCCCCGGGCCGTGGTGGTGGTGGAAGCCATGACCGGCCTTGTGCTGGCAGACCTCCTACTGCGGAATATGACCGCTCGGGTGGATAATGTGAAGCGGTTTTATCAGCCGTGATACAACCTTTGCCGGCCTCGCAGGCCCGCGGCATCGGATTTTGAAACTCAAAACCCGCCACAGCTACGGCTGCGGCGGGTTTTTCTCATTATTGATTATGAAGTTCAATATCTCTGCTTCAGAGAAATCGATCTCTTCTTCTTGCGAATTTCCATGATAGCGGCGGCTTCTTTTTCAGCCTCTTCATCCGACACATTGCGGAAGACCTCCGGGGCCTTCTCGATCTTATTGAAGATCATGCAGTTCGGGTTATGGATTGTCTGCGGCCGGGCATTCATGACAATGGTACCCTTCTCATAATCCACCGCGAAGGTGGTGATGGTGTTGGACGCATTGTTAAGAACCGCCAGGTGTTTCTGATCCGGGAACAGGCAGGTCGCCTTCGGGAAACGGCCGGCAATGGGCAGAGCCAGAATCCGGGACAGCTTACCGGAAGCCTTATCCACCTTGAAAATGGTCACGGAATTGTCACCGGCTGTGGAGCAGATCAGATAATTGCCGTCATAGGACAGGTTCATGGACACAGCAGCATCATACACATCGTGATTCTCAGACAGTGTGCTGTATTCTTCAATATAGTCAAAATGCGGATAACCATCTTCGCCGATGGAATAGGCATAGAGACGAACACAGCAGCTGATTTCACAGAGGAGATAAGCAAAGCGGCCATCCTCTGAAAAATGAAGCACGCGCGGGCCAACCTCGCGGCCCATCCGCAGATTGTCCACCTGCTGAAGCTTTTCGGTATTCGGGTTGATCCGGTAAATGGACACACGATTTAAAGCACTGTCCGCCGCGCACAGGAACTTATTATCCGGTGTCATGCGGACACAGCAGATATGCGGCATCCAGCTTCTTTCACCGACACTGCCCTCACCCTTGTGATAGACACCGTCCAGCTGATCCCCCAGTGTGCCATCCGGCAAAGTCTCGATCATGGAAATCTTCCCGTCATGATAACCGCCGACAAACAGGTATTTACCGGTCCTGTCATGGGTCATCTGATGACCACGCATCCCGTCCATATCCACCATATTGATGGGCAGGATCTCGCCATCCGGCTGAATCTCAAAGGCTTCAACACCTTCATCCGCCAGAGAATAGAGAATCTTCCCATTGCGGGACAGTGTCAAAAATGTTGAATTCTTAAGCGGGACAACTCGGCGCAGGAATAATTCGCCCTTTTCCACGTCAACGTCGTAAATATGAATCCCGTGGCTGCCGCCGTTTGTGTAGGTACCGACATAAGCCACATAAGCTTCTTTCTTAGCCATAGCGTCAACTCCTCTTTACGTTTCATGAGTCTAATCAAAGGCCCTGGCAACGCTTATTTTCTTATCAAAGCTTCCGCTGACTCGGTGTCTACGGTCTTGCCGGACATATCCGATCAGCGCATACCATCAGCGAATACGATCCGGGAAACCGATCTTTCTCTGAACCTTTCTCAGAGTCTTATTGGCAAAATAGCCGGCCTTCTCGGCATTTTCTTTAATGATGCCGTCGATAAAGGCTTTTTCCTTCTCCAGACGATGGAACTCAGTCTGCAGACCGGTCAGTCTGTCAGCTACGGTTTCACCGACAGCCATTTTCAGTTCACCGTAACCCTTGCCCTCGAATGTCTTCACCGCTTCATCCGGTGTCACATCGTTGCAGGCGCAGTAGATATCCAGCAGGTTGCGGATACCCGGCTGCTCATCAGAATAACGGATGCAGGCTTCGGAGTCTGTGACCGCTCTCTTGAACTTACGCATGATGGTGTCCTTGTCGTCCATCAGGTAAATGCTGCCGTTGGGGTTCTCATCAGATTTTGACATCTTATGCAGCGGATCCTGAAGACTCATGATCCGGGCACCGGCCTTGCCGAAATACGGTTCCGGAATGGTGAACACGTCGCCGTAAATGCTGTTGAAACGTTCCGCGATGTCACGGGTGATCTCCAGATGCTGCATCTGGTCCTTACCCACCGGCACCACATCCGCCTGGAACAGCAGAATGTCGGCGGCCATCAGCACCGGATATGCGAAAAGACCGACATTGATGTTGTCGGCATGCTTGGCACTCTTATCCTTGAACTGCGTCATACGATTCATTTCACCCATATAGGTGTAGCAGTTGAGGATCCAGGCCAGCTCGGCATGCGCGGAAACGTGTGACTGATAATACAGACAATTCTTTTCCGGATCGATACCGGCGGCAATATACAGCATCAGAAGGTTCCGGGCGCGCTTTCTCAGAGTCGCCGGATCCTGTCTGACAGTGATGGAATGTTCATCGACAACGCAGTAGAAGCACTGATACTCATCGGCCAGGTTAACCCAGTTCTTAAGAGCCCCCAGATAGTTGCCGAGTGTCAGATTGCCTGTGGCCTGCATGCCGGAAAACAGGACTTTTTTATCATCGATCATAGTAAAGCAAAATCTCCTTTGATTGGAATACAGTCATTATATAGCATAAAAACCAAAAAGAAAAGCGGACAGCATGGAGATCACCACAATGAGCATGTGCGCCATATAGGTGGTCACTTTTTCGAAAATGGTGTCTCTGGGCGTCGCCGATCCGCACATTCCCACCCCAATGCACAGGAAGAAGATCATAAAGGGGATTTCCCGGGCATTCATAGCCGAAACCGTGGGATTGGCAAAGCAATGGATGATGTAAATGACGAAGAACACCACCGTGCCAGTCAGCACAAATATTTTATTTTCGAACTGCATCCGGTTGGCCGTCAGTGTCTGCACCAGCATCACCAGCGCCAGAATAGCGAAAAAGATCACCGACACCACCAGGAACACGGCCAGGAAATGCGGCCCCACATTTTCCACATTGAGGGCATATTCGTCCACCACCGTGGTCTTGAAGGTCTGGGACCAGATATTATATTCATAGAAGGTATTCGGTGTTAAATGAAGCTGCGACAGTTCCTCCAGCTTCGGCAGCCGCAGTCTCTGGAAAAATGAATATCCGCTCACATCCTGCCATACCGCAGCCTCCGGCACCGTATAGAAGGGTGAAGTCCCGAATTTGACCAGGTTGCGGATGGGATACCACAGCCCCATCGGCAGGGAAATGCCTGCCACCAGGCCCATATGCTGATACAGGACCTTATCGGAACCCCGGCGATCGTAGAACCGGGCCAGCACAAACAAAGCCCCGATGGGGAATATCACCACGAAAGCCGAGAACTTGGCCATCAGCGCCATCCCCAGCATCACACCGCAGCTGATCGCCACACCGCGTTTTCTCGTCTCGTACCATTTCAAAGCTTTTCCCATGGCCAGCATGCCGAACATAAAGGCCATCGGTGTGTTATCCAGCGCCGCCCCCAGGTTATAAAGCCCCGGGTAGAACATCAGGAACAGCAGAAGCATCACCTTTTTCCGTCCCTTGACCCCCATCCGGCCCAGGATGCCGACACCCGAAAATGTCCCCACCAGCACAAACACAAAGTTAACGCACTGGATACAATGCAGCACCGACCCCAGATTCCAGCCCATAAAACCATGGAAAATCTGGAGCACCACCGCACTGAAAATGTAAAACAGCGGTTGCTGGGTATACCCCGGAATCAGCGACGGGTCAAAACTGGGCAGCCGATGATACACATACAGATACTGAATGTACCCGATGTGCCCGCCATTGGGAATGTCATTGATGATCGCCGTCCATTCCCCGGGGTTGTGCCCGCAGACCTCATACCCCACCGATACGTTGTAGACCAGCTTCAAAAAAATGCCGATCATGATAACAAAGCCGATCCAGAATTCATCCGGGAACCCCAGGATCCGCCTGCTCTTCATTTCATTCATACACTTACCAAAATCCACGACATATTTATTTTCGAAAATGAGTCTGCAAAAGCCACCGGGCTTCTCAACTCCGCCTCACGGCCTGCGCATCCAATCGGTTACATATCGCAACGCAGCGCGCGCCGGAGCACCATTTTCTCATGTCGTTTCTCAATAATTATAGAGTCGCCCGCTGACTTGCTCGCAGGCGCACCGCCTATTATAGCAGATTCCCTTCAAACATCAAATCAACGGTTCATCCGTCCACCGTTCACAATCTTCAACCACTGATGCCGTTTTTCGGCATCCATGTCATAACCATCCATGGTAACAACAGTCAATCCGTACTATCGCATTCTATAAAGAGAAATCCTCCGGACGGTCCATGTCCCGCAGCTCGTCAGGTGTTACATCTTCGAAAGGATGCACCTCATCCGCATGGGCCTTGATCACCACGCGGCCGCCCACATCTCCCTGCAAAGCCAGGAGTTCCTCCGCCAGACTCATCGAAAATGCCACGGGATTCCCAAACCGTCCGTTACACTTCATCGGCTGGATCAGGGGTTTCCCTGCCTTCAACCTCTCAAGAAAATGGTGAATTGTTTCTTCCTTTAAATAAGGCTGATCTCCCACGAAGAAGATGAGGTAATCATCCGGAGATGCCTGTGTCCTCATTGACTCCGGAGCCACGTTCTGCGGATCACTTTCCGGTTTTCCGGCCTGTTTCTCCTGTGCGGATTGTGCCGGAATACCTGTTGGCTGTTCCATCTCCGACGATACGCTAAGCCGGTTCTCTCCTGCTCTTCTCAACACTGATGCCGTCCCGAGACGAATGGAAGCCGCCTGGCCTTCCGCCGCCTCTCCGTTGTGCACCACATAAAGTGGCAGGACCGGATCATCCTGGGCAACGCACAGTTCACTCCGTGCCGGATCCCCATGGGCGGCACAGAGTTCACGCAGTGTCGGATTCCCCTGGGCAGCACACAAAGCCGCAAGCTCCTGCTCAATGGCCTCGTACTGTGTCACCACCGTGATATCCAGCGGTTCTGTCTTAGCCACCGACAGCAGCCGATCCAGCACATGGCGGTATAACGGCTTCCCCTCCAGAGGCACCAGCAATTTATTAGAACCGAACCGATGGCCAAAACCCGAGGCCATCATGATCGCATGAAATCGCATTTTAGTTACCCTTTCATTCTGACTTACCATAATCAATAATGCGCCACGTCCTATCGAATGCCGCAGTCGCATTATGTAAACTTATGTACAAGTATCGCGAACATCATTATGTAAACCGCAGATATGGCAGCATAGCCTCCGCTTTATTACACATACCCTGCTCTGACTGAGCAGTTGTGCCGGTGAAAGTCGTTACCTGCTGAGACGCACTTCCTCCACAATACCGTTGGCCTGCTTCAGAAGGCACACCGGTTCGGCCTCAAAGCAGGACAAAAATTCATCCGCAAAGGCTTCTCTCTCCGGCTCAGCCTGGGAAGCCATCACATAGATCACCGCCTCCGGATGCTCCCGCCGCAATTGGTTAACATAAGTCCTTTTGTAAGCCTCCGCCATGAGCGCCGGTGTCAGCACACTGCCCTCATCCACCGGGAAATCCACACATCCCCGGCAGGCCACGACCTGCCCATCACTATCAAGAGGTTTGCCACCTGTCAGACAAACCACGACCCCCTCGGGATAATAGGCCCCCTCTTCGATGGTGAGCCCCACCGCTTTCATACCGGCGCTGATGATGATGTGCGTCGTTTCCGCCGGCACCACCGGCTCATAATCCTTGGGCACTTTGAAGGATCGGCGGGCTGCCCCGTCCCCCTCGATCAGCGTCACATCCGCCAGTTTAAAGGCACTGCGCAGCACCTCCTCCGGCAGCGTTTCAATCTTCTTCATCCCTTTATGGAAAATGGGTGTGCCGGCGAATACGTAATTGCCTGATGCAAACCCATTTTTTATGTCAACTAAAGAAGAAGCGCACGGCTCCTCCAGGCCCATCTTCGTCGTTGTCGTGACCAGAACCTTCTGCCCCCTCTGACGATAATGGTCCGCAAGACCGTGCACACAGGTTGTTTTGCCGCCGGCACCAATAATAGTGATCACGGAACCGGCGGGTACATGATAAATTGATGTCATTTTTAATCTGTTAAGAACATAATGCACTGTCCATGGGCGAAATCCCCGTGTTTTACCATGAGCACTTGTCCGGATCAACCACCCATGAACGTCCTCAGAACTGTCTATCCGAAATCATGACTCTGTACAGGCACCCCCCGGAATCGTTTTCACCCCGTAATGCCGTGCTCGAATCCGGCCACCAGTGTGACCACTGTGCCGGCAATGCAGCGCGCTTTATCGGAAATGGTGTAGCAGTTTTCCTGCTCTTCTTTGCGGGGATCGATATCCGCCATTTTCAAACCCTTGAAAACTGTGAAGCCATCCGGTAGGATCCCGCGCAGAACACCGGTCAAAGTGGCCGGTACCGGGGTCACAGCCCCATTTTCATCAGTAATCTCAGCAATGATCTGATCCTTCTCCACGATGTCACCGATGTTGTTGAAATCCTTCAGGATACCGGCGGCCGGTGCGTGAATGACGCGCTCGGCACCATAGCCCTTGATGATACCGGGAATCCCGGTGTTGGGCATAGCACTGCCCTTGTCGATGATGCGGGCCAGTTTGTGACCGCGCACGGTTTCCACCACATAAGTCACATCCACGCCGGCTTCGAAGCCAGGGCCGACACCGATGGTCAGCGGCGCCATATCAAGGCGCGTGCCCAGGTTTTTCTTCGCCAAAATGGCATCGATGACAACATCCGGCTTAATAACCTCAAGACAAGCGCCTGTTTCATCCACCAGCATAACCGGGTTTTTGGGCGTCACCATTTTCATGGCCTCTTCTGCTGATGAGACCAGACGGCAGGTGATGCCTTCCACAGTCTTCTCACCAAAATGAACGGCTTCACAGAAAGCTGCCTCGCGTCGGATAGCCATCGGGCAATGACATTCCAAAATGATGACCGGGTAACCGGCCCGGCATAACTGCCAGATAATACCTGTGGCAAGGTCGCCCCCGCCTCTCACAACAACTGGTTTCATAATCAATCTCCTTTTGAAAACAGACCTGAACAATACCGTCACGGCAAGTCGTCCGTTTCTCAACCTGGTTTTGAACCACAGCCGCCTGTCATCAATCTGCTTTAGAACTTGTTGATTAATAGCAGAAAAATGCAACCGACGTCATAAATCATTCTTAATAGTCACATGTCGACCGAGAAGACTCCCGGCCGACATGCTGATTTGTCTTTTATAAAGCGGATACTCGCAATCCGCTTTTCTACTTGCTCGTGAACTGCAGCTACCTTCGGTATCCCATCAGCAGGGGCTTTTACCCTGCTGATGCGAGCTTCCCCCGTCCCCCTCGCTTAAGACTCTATGTCTTTGAAGCGGGGGAATGCTCGCTGCAGTTCAATTATAGCACAGATTCCTGTCAGTTTCTTCTGATGATAATCTGTTTACTTTCTTCTGATCATGATCGGTTTGTCACGTTTGATAAACTGACCGAGACCTCTCTTGATGAGCTTGCTGTCCTCAACACACAAATTGCCACGCAGGTAAACCTGGTCGATGCAGCCCTGAAGCTTCAGACCTTCGTAGACGCTGTAATCCACATTGGTGACCTGCCCTTCGGCTGTGATGGTCTTTTCCTTCTGCGGATCGATGACAACGATATCGGCATCGGAACCCGGGGCCAGAACACCCTTCTTCGGGTAGAGGCCGAAAAGTTTGGCCGGATTTTCAGCCAGCACACGGCAGGCACATTCGGCGCTGATGCGGCCCTTGGCCACACCTTCTGACCAGATCAGGTTGCCGCGGAATTCAACGCCCGGCAGACCACCCGGAATCTTGGTGTAGTCATCCTTACCCATGAGACGCTGTTCCCAGGTAAAGCTGCAGTGGTCTGTGGAAATGATGTCCACATCGCCGTCTCTGATGGCGGCCCAGAGAGCTTCCTGATCGTCTTTTGTT
The DNA here is from genome assembly GCA_030526195.1 of Lachnospiraceae bacterium. Lineage (GTDB taxonomy): Bacteria > Bacillota > Clostridia > Lachnospirales > Lachnospiraceae > Chordicoccus. The sequence goes on along the minus strand of JAUNDG010000007.1, from coordinate 61,033 downwards.
CGGAGAGGCGGTGCGCAGATATACTTGGCGCCTTCAAAATCGGGCAGTTCATAGCTGCTCTTATCCAGGATCAGATACTGCGGGCAGGTTTCGCAATAAGCTTCCACGCCCTCTTCTCTGGCCTTTTTGATCTCATTAAGAGCCTTGGCGTTGGTGGTATGCACAACCATAACCGGAGCCTTGGCTTCTTTGGCGATGACCATAAGGCGATGAACAGCTTCAGCCTCCATGGTATCGGGACGTGATGCCGGATGAGCGGCCGGGCCAAGATTGCCGGCAGCCTTGTTGGCACGGATCAGAGCGTCGATAACGGGAGCATTTTCGCAGTGAACACCGGCAAAGGAGCCGACTTCGTTCAGTTTCTGCATGACCTCGTAGATCTCGCCGTCGTTCAGCATCATGTCGGGGTATGTCATATACAGCTTGAAGGTCGTCAGACCATCAGCCATCATATCGTCTACTTCATCCTTAACGGAGGGTGTCCATTCGGAAATGGACATATGGAAGCCGTAATCACAGGAATTACCGTCGCCGGCCTTATCAAACCAGTTCTTTTCGGCTTCTTTCAGGGATTCACCATGGTACTGAGTACCAAAGTCAACCAATGTGGTGGTACCGCCGGCAACAGCTGCGGCAGTGCCTGTTGTAAAGTCATCGGCTGTGACGGTACCGGCAACGTGAAGCCCCATGTGGGTATGACCGTCGATAAAGCCCGGAAACAGCATTTTCCCGGTCATATCAATGACCTGATCGGCTTCATCAGTCACATTTTCCTGTACCTTAACGATCTTTTCGTCTTCGATCAGAAGATCGGCAACGCTGGATTCGGAACCGGAAACAATGGTTCCATTTTTAAGTAAAATCTTCATAGCATGCTCCCTTTATCAAGAGAGCCGGCCCTAAAGAGCCGGCTCCTGATAACTCTTTTTAATTAGACCTGAGCGTTCATCCCAACCTGGCTCTGTGAAGCTTCATCAAGCTGAGCCTTGTTGTAGAATGTTTCCTTCAGCGGAAGGACATTACGTTCTTTGTGATCTTTTGCGTAGTATGCACCGGCGCAGGCAGCGGCTGTCGGAACAGATGTGATTTCACCGACACCCTTAGCGCCAAGGGCAACATCCAGAACTTCCGGAGAAGTGATCAGATGGCTTTCGATGGGCGGAACCTGTGTGGCTCTCATCAGACCCAACTTAGCGTAGTTGCGCTGCGGCAGACAGTCAACCATCGGGAAGTCTTCTGTGAAGGCATAACCAAGGCTCATGACGACACCACCGTCGACCTGGCCGCGGCAAGCCTGTTCGTTGATAACAGTACCAACATCGTGAGCGGCAACAACCTTCTTCAGGGAGCCGTCCGGATTCAGAGCGACAACCTGAGCGGCATAGCCATAACCGACATGGCTCTTCGGGTTCGGAACCGGAGTACCCATCGGGTCTGTCTTACCAAGGAATTCACCATGGAAGTTCTGACCTTCAAGGTCTTCCAGAGTCTTACCACTGTCAAGGGCTTCCTTCAGCAGCTTAGCGGCACGTGTTGTGGCTTCACCTGTGATCAGAGTCTGACGGGAAGCTGTGGATGTACCGGAGTTCGGAGTTGTGACAGTGTTCGGCTGATCTCTGTAAAGCTTGTCATAGCTCAGACCTGTGATCTCACCGACGATCTGTTCAACAACAGTACCAACGCCCTGACCCATGCAGGCAGCAGCTGTACGAACGTGGCAGATGCCATCCTTAATGTAAAGGTCGCAACGACCCCAGTCCGGAACACCTACACCAAGACCACTGTTCTTGAAGGCACCGGCGATACCGGCGATTTCTTCGCTTTCGTAAGCTTCCTTAACAGCTTCCAGACACTGTCTGTAAGCGCAGTCCGGAGTTACGATCTGGCCGTTTGTCAGGACATCGCCCGGCTTAACGGCATTGCGGTAACGGATTTCCCACGGAGAAATACCAACCTGCTCAGCCAGATAGTTGAGGCACTGTTCGAAACCGAAGTTAGACTGTGTAACACCGAAACCTCTGTAAGCACCGGCCGGAATGTTGTTTGTATAGTAGGATGTACCTTCGATATCAACGTTGTGGAAGTTGTACGGACCGCAGGCATGTGTGCAGGCACGCTGGATAACCGGGCCGCCCAGAGAGGCGTAAGCACCTGTATCAGCGTAAATGAGACACTTGGCGCCCTGCAGGATACCATTTTCGTCACAACCAACATCGAAGCTCATTTCCATGTAGTGACGTTTTGTGTGGATACGGATACTCTCATCACGAGAGAATTTGATCTTTACCGGAACCTTCAGCTTGTATGCGCAAAGAGCGGCATGGTGCTGAACGGACATATCTTCCTTACCACCGAAACCACCGCCGACATAGCAGGATTCGATGAAGACTTTTTCTTCCGGCAGGTTCAGCATACGGGTCAGCTCACGAAGTTCGTCATAAACTGACTGAGATGCTGTGTAAACATGAACGCCGTCATCGCCCATCGGTTCGCCGATAGCGCATTCCGGTTCCATGAAAGCGTGATCTGTGAACGGTACAACGAAGTCTCTGTGGACGGTGTATTTGCTGTTCTTGATAGCAGCATCAGCATCGCCTCTGACAACGTGTTCGTGGAACAGAGCATTGCCTTCGCACTCAGCATGGATCAGCGGAGCGCCCGGAGCCATAGCTTCCTTCGGACATGTGACCGGTTTCAGTTCTTCAACATCCAGCTTGATCAGGGACAGGATCTCGTCAAGCTTGGACTGTGTGCGGCAAACAACGATGGCCAGAGCGTCGCCGATGTAGCGAGTTTCTTCGCCTTCGCCGATCATGGTCGGCCAGTCAACCTTCAGATGGCCACCAACATTGTTGGGAACATCTTTGGCTGTCAGGACGCCAACGCAATCCGGATGAGCCAGAGCTTCTGTGACGTCGACTTTTTTAACGAGGCAACGCGGGAACGGAGAACGCAGGGCCTTGCCGTAGCACATACCCGGCAGAACGATATCGTCCACATACTTGCCTTCGCCTGTACATTTGTCATGAACGTCGATTCTTCTTAAGCGCTGGTTAACACCGCACTTTTCTTCCGGACCCGGGATCGGCTTCTTCTCGCGCAGGTATTCGGCAGCCATCAGGATAGCATCCTCGATAGCCTTGTAACCTGTGCAGCGGCAGATATTGCCAAAGATAGCCTTCTTAACTTCTTCTCTTGTCGGATTCAGGTTGACATCAAGAAGAGATTTGCCGGAAATGATCATGCCGGGAATGCAGAAGCCGCACTGGACGGCTCCACATTCACCAAAGCAATATTCATAAACAGCCATTTCATCTGCCGGGATACCTTCAACGGTGATGATTTCCTTACCGGCCATCTTTGACAGCTTCTGAACACAGGCTTTCACCTTCTTGCCATCAACGAGGACTGTACAGGTACCGCAGGCACCGGCGCTGCAGCCTTCTTTTGTGGCTGTCAGCTGGAGATCCAGACGCAGGAAATCGATAAGTCTCTTATCTTCGCTCTCCGGAATCTGGTACTCTTTACCATTAACTTTAAATTCGATCATTTTTGTTCCTTTTCCCTATTTCTGTTTGACCATTGCTTGGTAGACTAATGGTTTTGATACTTTATTTGAAGAACAGGTAGCTGTAATCAGCAGCCACTGTCTTGATGATGTCGATCAGACCAGCCGGTACGTTAGCCGGAGCGTCTAATGTGATTTCCTTTTCTTCGCCCAGGAAGCGGACAGCATACTTGCCGGCAGCCACATCGATCGGAGCGAAACCTTCGTTGGAGGAATCACGGAGATCTTCAACATCTTTGAACAGAGTCCATTTTTCTTTGTACGGATTTGAAGCGTACGGACAGAAGAATGCACAGTTGCCACATTCGTTGCACATATAGTCAACATGAATGATCTGCGGCATATCGAAGCCCGGAACGAGGATTTCGATGTTAGCACGGTTCGGGCAGACGTCTACGCAGTTCTCGCAGATTGTGGAGCAGGACAGACATCTCTTACCTTCGTCCTTAACATCACCCTTCGGTACCAGGTTGCCCTTCTTATCGCAGGCGGCAGCCACATCGGCTTTCTTGTATGTATCAACAGATACAGACTTGCCAAGGATTGTTTCGGCAGCCAGCTTAGCGTTGGCTTCAGCCTTAACGATGATTGACGGACCAACAAGAGCATCACCGATAACGTAAACGCCCGGAATGTTGGTTTCCAGAGTTTCGCTTGTCAGCGGACGACCCTTTTCGTCGCAGTTGATGCCGTTGGCAGCATACCACGGAGCGTCGCACTTTTCACCGATAGCCATGATGACGGAGTCACAGTCAACAGCCTTGATTTCGCCTGTAGCTTCAACAGAAGCACGACCGCTGGCATCCATAGCACCAAGTTTCATAACCTTGCAGTTCATCTTGCCGTCGGCAACTTCGCCCGGAGCCATCAGTTCGCAGAATTCTACGCCGTCTTCGATAGCCAGAAGAAGTTCTTCTTCGTCAGCCGGCATATAACGTTTTGTACGACGATAAACCAGGGAGACCTTTTCAACGCCGGCATTTCTCTTAGCAGCACGGGCAACGTCCATAGCTGTGTTGCCGCCGCCGATAACCACGACGTTCTTGCCAAGATCAACTTTACCTTCTGTAGCATTCCATTCTGTCAGGAAGTCGAGAGCATCGATTTCGCCTTCAGCTGTTGTGCCCGGAAGTGTAGCACCGATAGCCACGATAACAGCATCAACGCCGTCCTTGACATCAGCCACAGAAACTTCTGTGTTCAGCTTGATCTCAACGCCCATAGCTTCAAGGAGCTTGGCATCCTGGCCGATTTCCTTCTGGTCAATACGGAAGTTCGGGATAGCGTAATCGACGATACCGCCGAGTTTGCTTCTCTTTTCATATACTGTGACGCAGGCACCACCCTTAGCCAGGTAGTAAGCAGCAGCCATACCGGCCGGGCCACCGCCGATGACAGCAACCTTCTTGCCGCAGCATTCGCCGGCCTTGACAGAAGCCAGAACCTGATCGAAGGCTGATTCAGCGCAAAGAAGTTTTGTATCGCGGATCTGAACCTGATCATCATAGAAGTTACGTGTACAAGCGCTCTGGCAGCTGTGAGCACAGATCTTGCCTGTGATGTGCGGAAGAGCGTTTGTGTTCAGGATAACCTGGAGAGCTTCGGCATACTTGCCTTCGCCGGCCAGCTGCATGTATGTGGCAACATCCTGGTGGATCGGGCAGCGATCCTGGCACGGAGCTGTGAAGCAGTTCATAAGCGGAACCTTTTCATCGCTCTTTCTGTTAACCGGCATCTTAGCGCCCTTGGTGTGACGCGGATTCTTAACTGCATCTTCAGCCAGCTTGCAAAGTCTGTCGACATCGATGCCTGTCCATTCCGGAACGCCCATCTTTCTCAGATCTTCTGCCATCTGAGTGAATCTCTGATAACCACCCGTTTTCAGCAGTGTTGTGGCCATTGTGACCGGCCAGATACCGCAGCCGACGATCTCACAGATATTGAAAGCGTCAGCACCACCGGACAGAGCGATTCTCAGCTTGCCGCCGAAGTCTTTTTCGATCTTGGCAGCCAGGGAGATTGTCAGACCGAACAGCGGACGACCGGACATATACATTTCGCCTGACGGAAGTTCGCCACGAGTAACGGCTACCGGGAATGTATTTGTCAGCTTAAGACCGAACTGCAGGCCAAGTTCTTCTGAAACAGCCATCAGACGTTTGAACATCGGAACGGCATCTTCATACTGAAGGTCAGCCTTCAGGTTCATGGATTCGTCGCCTTCGAAATGTTCACGACCGAAGACCATGTAATCATAGCCCATGTCGTCCATTGTCTTACGAGCAAATTCATAACCCAGCAGAGTCGGGTTGCACTTAACGAATGTGTTAATCTTCTTTTCTGTCAGAAGATACATAGCGATGCTTTCGATCTGTTCGGGCGGGCAGCCGTGAAGTGTGGAGATCGTAGCTGAGTTGCAGACTGTTGACGGGATAGCTTCAATGTCAGCAACTGTCATGTTCTTGAATTCGGAAGCATGAGCCAGAAGGACTTCCTTAGCTTCATTGAATTCTACTGTATTCTTAGCATCGATGATGTTGTCGATGAAGTTGTTAACCTTTTCGCCTTTGATGCCGTCCAGGTCATAACCAACAGAAATGTTGAACTGGAAGCCATCCATAGCGCCCAGGCCATATTCTTTAGCCATGAAATGAAGAGCCATCCATGCGTTGATGTATTCATGCAGGGCTTCCGGAACTGTCAGCTCTGTTGACCATTCGCAGTTGTAAGCTTCATCTTCTGTTCTGATACAGGGCTTCGGTACGCAGGCAGCCAGTTCGCGGCCGTCCATCTGCTGGACAGTCTTAAGTTCGAAGAAACGGGCACCGGCATAGTAAGAAGCGATGATGTTCTGAGCCAGCTGGCTGTTCGGGCCGGCAGCCGGACCGATAACAGTTTCAAGATTTCTGTCGAAAATTCTGTTGCTGGAGGCTTCATCGGCTACATAAGCACGTCTGACGCCGTAAACATGTCCCTTACCGTATTCGCTGCGGATCCAATCAAGGAGCTGTGCGAATGACATAGGTCTCATAATATCGCTCATATTGTTTTCCTCCGTTTAATAACGATTAACCGTTGATGCTCTTCCAAAGTTTGGCGGAAGATTCTCTGACTTTAGCCATAACTTCTGCTTCGTCGCAGCAAAGAATCTCACGATCTTTCATAAGGATCTTGCCGTTGCAGATTGTTGTCTGGCAGTCATGACCCTGCATACCGAACAGGATGTGGCCGTTGATGTTGTTTTCGTTCATCTCTGTCTGCGGGTTGTAATCCATAACGATAACGTCGCCGGCAGCGCCCGGTTTCAGAACACCAAGCGGTGCATCGAAGTAGCGGTTTGCCATAGCAGCGTTGTTATAGAACAGCATCTGCGGGATTTCACCCCATGCGGCATTGGCGTCGCACAGGCTGTGCTTATGCAGGATGTTGGCGACCTTGAAGGATTCGATCATGTCGTGTGTATAACCGTCTGTACCAAGACCTGTCAGGATACCGGCGTGAACCTGTTCCATGGTCGGCGGGCAGCCGCAGGCATTACCCATGTTGGATTCCGGATTATGAACGATCATAGTATCTGTTTCTTTGATCAGATCCAGTTCATGTTTGTTGACATAGATGCAGTGGCCAAGAAGAGTCTTCGGGCCCAGGATACCGCGATCCATCAGGCGGTCAACGATTCTCTTGCCATATTTGTGCAGGCAGTCATGAAGGTCTTCGATACCTTCGGCAACATGAATGTGATAACCAACACCTTCCGGCTTAACGGAAGCTGCATAATCAAATGTATCATCTGAAATGGTGAACTGAGCATGCATACCCATCATACCTGCCAGCAGACCGGATTCATCAGCCTGAGCATGTTTGATCCATGCAACGTTCTCATCAACAGATTCTTTGGCCTTGTCCATGCCGTCACGATCAGAGATTTCATAGCAAAGACATGTACGAACACCTAGTTCCTTAGCCACGTTACCAAGTTCAAACAGAGAGCCCGGTACCTGGCAGAAGCTGGCGTGATGGTCGAAGGATGTTGTAACACCATTCTTGATCAGATTAATGTAAGCGCTGTATGCACTGTATTTGTCATTGTCAAGTGTCAGATGGCGGTCAATGCACCACCACTGGCCATCAAGGATATCAAGGAAGCCATGCGGATCATAGCCTTTGATGGAAAGGCCACGGGCCATTTCTGAATAGATATGCTCATGCATATTGATCATAGCCGGCATGATAATGCCGCCATGGGCATCGACAAACTCAGCGTTCGGATATTTAGCTTTCATATCGGCAAGGGTGCCGACTTCCTTTACAGTTGTGCCTTCGATTACGACAGCACCATCTGCGATGTAGGGATTTTCGTTGTCACGTGTGAATAATTTGCCATTACCAATAAGCAGCATGTTGCTACCTCCCTTTTGTCATATTTTAAATCCTGCGGAATGGTTTCTGCTTAACCTCTCCTGCCGACTTATATAATTTGTGCCCGGTGCCTGAGGGCATCGGGCACAACTATCAACATAGATTATTTGTGTTCTGCTTCGAATTTCTTAAGGAATTCGACCAGAGCTTCAACGCCTTCCTTCGGCATAGCGTTGTAGATGGAAGCACGCAGACCACCAACTGACTTGTGGCCCTTCAGGTTGTCCATACCGGCAGCCTTTGTAGCGGCAACAACTTCAGCATCCAGTTCTTTGGATTCTGTTACGAACGGAACGTTCATCAGAGAACGGTCTTCCTTAGCAACAGTACCTGTGAACATTTCGGAAGAATCCAGGAAGTCGTAAAGGATCTTAGCCTTTTCGATGTTCTTCTGGTTCATGGCTTCAAGACCGCCGATGCTCTTCAGATATTTGAAGACCTTACCGCAGCAATAGATAGCCCATGTGTTCGGTGTGTTGTACATAGAACCATTGTCAGCATGTGTCTTGTACTGCAGATATACCGGCAGATCTGTCAGATCGTCACGGATCAGATCTTCACGGATGATAACAACGACCATACCAGCCGGGCCAACGTTCTTCTGTACGCCGGCATAGATCATGCCATAGTCAGAAACGTTGCACGGACGGCTCAGGAACATAGAACTCTGGTCAGAAACCAGGATATGACCCTTGGTGTTCGGCAGTTTGTTCCATGTCAGACCATGGATTGTTTCGTTTTCGCAGATGTAAACATAGTCTGCATCTTCCGGGATATCCAGATCAGAGCAATCCGGAACATAAGAATAGTTCTTATCCTTGCTGGAAGCAGCCACGATAACTTCACCGACCTTCTTGGCTTCGGCGATAGCTTTCTTTGACCAGGCACCTGTTTCAACGTAAACAGCCTTGCCGTTCTTCATCAGGTTCATCGGGATCATGGAGAACTGAAGTGTAGCACCACCCTGGATGAACAGAACTTTGTAGTTGTCCGGGATGTTCATAAGTTCTCTCAGATCAGCTTCAGCTTCATCGATGATTGTCTGATAAACAGCTGAACGATGAGACATTTCCATAACGCACATACCGCTGCCGCGATAGTTCATCATCTCGTCTCTGATTTCTTCCAGAACCGGTTCCGGCATCATAGCCGGGCCTGCAGAAAAGTTAATAACGCGATCGTATTTCATGATAGATCATTTCCTTTCAAGTTTAGAAAACTCAATATTTTTTCGATATAGTTATGTAAACTTTCTCGATTATATTCAAATCCGCCCGACTATACAGCCGGGCAGGATCGAATTACTGATGGGGATCGCCGATACCCTTGAATGCATCAAGGAGAGCGTCCATGTTCGGGTCAACCTTAAGCGGTTCACCGGCAGCCTTAATGGCATTGTTAACATCCTTCAGACCGTTGCCTGTGACAACAGAAACGATGGAAGCATCCTTCGGGATCAGACCCTGTTCGATGGCTTTCTTAACGCCTGCTGTACCGGCAGCACCGGCGGGTTCAGCGAAGACACCGCATGTACGGCCAAGGATTCTCATAGCATCCAGGATTTCATCATCTGATACGTTAACTGTGACGCCTTCAGATTCGATGATAGCCTTGATAGCCTTTGTGGCGTTACGCGGAACGCCTACGGAAATACTGTCAGCCAGTGTCAGTTCCGGCATTGTCTCCCATTCAGTTGTGCCGGCAGCAGCAGCCTTATTGATCGGGCATGTGCATTCAGCCTGAACAGAGATCAGCTTCGGAAGCTTATCGATGAAACCGGCAGCATACAGATCTTTGAAGCCCTTCCAGGCACCGGCGATTGTACAGCCGTCACCAACAGAAAGTGCTACGTAATCTGTCATCTTCCAGTTCAGCTGTTCTGCGATTTCCAGAGCAACTGTTTTCTTACCTTCCATCAGATACGGGTTGATGGCCGCATTACGGTTGTACCAACCCCATCTGTCGATGGCTTCGGCAGAAATCCGGAATGTATCTTCGTAATTACCCTTTACGGAAACAACTGTTGCACCGAATGTCTTCAGCTGAGCAACTTTACCGATCGGGGCTCTTTCCGGTACAAAGATATAAGCCTTCATACCGGCAGCGGCAGCATTACCGGCCAGGGAGCTGGCAGCGTTGCCTGTGGATGAGCAGGCAATGATGTTGCGGCCGGCTTCAGCAGCCTTGGCAACAGCCATAGCGGATGCACGATCCTTCAGAGATGCTGTCGGGTTGATGCCATCATCCTTGATGTAGAGTTCTTTGATGCCCAGCATTTCAGCCAGACGATCAGCTCTGTAGAAGGGTGACCAGCCGACTCTCAGTTTCGGATAGTCCTGAGAATCTTCAACCGGAAGGAATTCTTTGTAACGCCACATAGAATTCTCTTCACGCTTAGCCATATCTTCTTTGGTGACAACACTCTTGATATAGTCATAATCATATGTGATATCCAGGATGCCGCCGCAGACGGGGCAGACCGTTGTATTCGGGTCTACCTCGCTGACGACATGTCCGCATTCCACACAGATTGCACCTGTTACATTTTTCATAGAAGAATACCTCTACTATTCAATCCGGTGATCTGCCGGAAGTTTTCTTAATTACAGGTTCTTCAGCAGGCCTGTAGCTTCGTTGAATTCGTTGATGAGAGCGTCAAGTTCTTTAGCCTGAGCATGAACGGCATCCCATGTACCTTCTGTGTCATACCACAGAGCGTTCAGTTCGGCAGCTGTCTTGCCCTGCTGTTCGCACCATGTGTAATATTTCAGATGGTGGACTCTCTTGCGTTCTGCATAGCCCATTTCCATCATGTTGTCTGTCTTCAGACCCAGCATATGGATGTTGTGATCAACGATAGCTTCTGTTCTGTTGTAAGCACCGTACATATCATTCAGTTCCTTAACACGGCTGCCATACATAACAGCAGAGTCAGTCAGAACTGTTACCAGAACGTCTTTTTCTGTCATTTCATAGTACTTAGCGCACTTGATGCAGCAAAGAACGTTAGCGATACCGGAGATACCCAGCCATGTCAGCTTCTCGATCAGTTCATCGTCAAGCTTCAGTTCTTCTTTCAGATACTTCTGGCCTTCTTCTGTGTTGAACAGACGAAGCAGTCTCTGGGAGTCTTCATCGTCGATGGCGATGGCCATATCTGTGTTCTTAACATTGTGTACCCACGGAATGTGCTTGTCGCCGATACCTTCGATTCTGTGGCCGCCGAAACCGTTGTTCAGGATTGTCGGGCACTGAAGAGCTTCACCAACAGCCAGTTTCATCTGCGGATATCTTTCCTTCAGCAGGTCGCCTGCGGACATTGTACCGGCGGAACCTGATGTGAAGCAGGCAGCAGCCAGTCTGTCGCCCGGACGCTTAACAGCTTCGAACAGATCAGCCAGAGCATAACCTGTAACATTGTAATGCCACAGCGGGTTGCCCATTTCGGCGAACTGGTTGAAGATCATGTACTGCGGATCAAGGCTGAGTTCGTTTGTCTTGTCGAAGATTTCCTTAACGTTGGATTCGCAGCCCGGTGTAGCGAAGACTTCGGCACCGATTTCATGCAGCCAATCGAAACGTTCCTGGCTCATTTCAGCCGGAAGGATAGCAACGCCCTGAGCGCCCATCAGCTTGGAGTTGAAGGCACCACCACGGCAATAGTTACCTGTTGACGGCCAAACAGCTTTGTGCTTGTTAACGTCGAACTGACCTGTGACCAGTCTCGGAGCCAGACAGCCGAAGGAGGCACCTACTTTGTGGCAGCCTGTCGGGAACCACTTACCGGACATAGCGATGATACGGGCCGGAACGCCTGACAGTTCTGACGGGATTTCAACGTAGTTCGGAACGTCTTTGTAAAGACCGCCGTTCATTGTCGGTTCGTTCTTCCATGTAATACGGAAAAGGTTCAGCGGGTTAACATCCCAAAGACCAACATTTTTCAGTTTTTCCTGGATCTTGGCCGGGATAGTTTCCGGATGACGCATCTGTTCGATTGTCGGGATGATGATGCCGTTTTCTCTGGCATTGTTGATATTGTTCTGCAGACCGGCTGCATTCTTGGTTAAATCAATCACAGTTATTTAGCCTCCTATAATATGTTTATACTGTTCCGACATTACCTGCCGGTGACACACTACTGTGAGGGTATTCTATCATTGCTGTATTCAAATGACAACAAAAGTCTAAAATTTTTAAGGATGCCTAAAACATTTTTAGTCACATTCGACAAAACGACGCCTCTTTATTACACCATTGTACCAAAAGAGTTTTCTCTGACAAAATTTTGTTATAAAAAAGAAAATTTGGTGATATATTGTACTTATGAAAAAGACCCCCGAACCAACTATATATTAGGAACGAAATCCGGGCACTCAAACGGGAACAAAAAATTTTTAGCATAACTTAAAAATTTTTGTTTTTTCGCTTGCAATCTCATATCCGTATGATAGAATATTGTTAGTTTGATAAACACGTGTCAGACATTTAGTTTGAATTATTCAAAGAGCTCTGACACAATCGGTACCGGACGAAACACGGAGGATTTATTTATGGGACGTTCAAGGCTGGTACTGCTCAAGCAGATGGCAGACGGGATTGCCGCTGAATTCGGTTCAAACTGCGAGGTTGTTGTTCACGACCTTTCCCGTCGACACATAAACAATTCCATCGTCTACATTGTTAACGGACATGTTTCCGGACGAGAAGTCGGCAATGGTGCTTCACGAGCTGTGCTCCATGCACTTCGAAAAGCCCCCGGCGATCTGAAGGACAGCTACTCCTATCTGACACGGACAGATAACGGTCGTATCATGAAATCATCCACTATGTATATTAAGGATGAAGATGGTACACCGCGCTATGCTCTCGGTATCAATTTCGATATCACCAGTCTGGTGGCCTTTGAAAGCACCATTAAGACATTAACGGGCAGTGGCGAAGAAACGCTGAACCCGGGCGAGGCTCAACCCCGTCACATTCCTCAGGATGTCAACACACTTCTTGATGAACTCATTCAGCAGTCCGTCGAACTGGTCGGTGTACCGGTACCCTTCATGACAAAGGACGATAAGATTAAGGCCATTAACTTCCTTAATGAAGCCGGCGCCTTCCTGATCACAAAATCAGGCGACAAGGTTTCCAAATTCTTTGGGATTTCAAAGTATACGCTCTACAGTTACGTGAATATCAATAAGTAAGAAGTCTACCACTTCGTTTTTGATATTTTAGGAGGTCTTATGAATTTAACAAACAACGAAGAGCTTGCTTTTACGACGAACAAGCTCACCAAGACCGACGATGCCTGGCTTGATCTCATGTCTGAGGAAAATGTCAGTGAAGCCCTTCGCTTCCACAGAAGTTTCCCCGAATATGATGTCACCCCCATGCGCCGCCTGTCTCACCTGGCCAAGTATCTTGGTGTCAAATCTATTCATGTAAAAGACGAATCCTATCGTTTTGGTCTGAATGCTTTCAAAGTTCTTGGCGGTTCCTACGCCATGGCCAAGCATATCGCCAAACAGACAGGTAAATCCGTTGATGATCTGCCCTTCAAGGTGCTCTCTTCCGAGAAGCTCCGCGAAGAGATCGGTCAGACAACTTTCTACACCGCAACAGACGGCAACCACGGCCGCGGCGTTGCCTGGGCAGCCAATCGGCTGGGTCAGAAAGCCGTTGTCCGTATGCCGAGAGGTTCAGCTGAAACAAGACGGGCCAACATCGCCAAGGAAGGCGCTGAGGTTACCATCGAAGACCTGAACTACGACGAATGTGTGCGTCTGGCTTACAGCCAGTCAAAACAGGATCCCCACAGTGTTATGATCCAGGATACCGCCTGGCGCGGTTATACCGATGTTCCGGCCTGGATTATGCAGGGTTACGGCACACTGGCTATGGAAGCCGATCGTCAGCTGATCGCTGACGGTGTTGAATGTCCGACTCACATCATTATTCAGGCAGGTGTCGGCTCTCTTGCCGGTTCTGTCATCGGATATTTCGCCAATAAGTATAAAGACTGTGCCCCCACCATGTGCGTTATCGAAGCCGGTGCTGCCAACTGTCTTTATCGCTCTGCTCTCCGTGATGACGGCAAGCTCGTCAAGGTTCGCGGTAAGCTGGACACCATCATGGCCGGTCTGGCCTGCGGTGCTCCGAACACCATTTCCTGGGACATCTTAAGAAACCATGCTGCCGGCTTTGCCAGCGCTCCGGACTGGATGAGCGCCTGCGGTACCCGAATCTACGGTCTGCCGCTTCAGGGTGATATTCCAATCATCTCCGGTGAATCCGGTTCAGTCCCCATGGGTTACCTCTTCTCAATCATGATGTACAAGAGATATGAATACATCAGAGAAGCGCTGAATCTTAACAGCAAGTCCCGCATCCTTCTGGTTTCAACAGAAGGCAACACAGACCCCAGCCGTTTCCGTGAAATCGTCTGGACCGGTCTTTACGGCATCCGCCACAGAGGCGAGGAAGTCATTAAATAAGGTTAATCTAAGATTAACAATCTTGATTCAGATACATTTATTAAGGAGGAGAAATAAATGAGCTTAGATCACAGCAAAATTCTCGAAGCAGCAAAAGGTTACGAAAGAGACATGGCCGCATTCCTGCGTGACATGATCGCTATCCCGAGCGAAAGCTGCGAAGAAGAAGGCGTTATCAAACGTATCGCCGAAGAAATGGAAAAAGTTGGTTTCGATAAGGTTGAAATCGATCCGGAAGGCAACGTCCTTGGTTGGATGGGTACAGGCGACCGTATCATCGCTATCGACTCTCACATCGACACAGTTGGTATCGGTAACATCGAAAACTGGGAAGAAGATCCGTACAAGGGCTATGAAAAAGATGGTGTCATCTATGGCCGCGGCGGTTCTGACCAGGAAGGTGGTATGGCTTCAGCCGTATACGGCGCTAAGATCATGAAAGATCTTGGTCTGATCCCGGATGACGTTAAGATTCTTATCGTTGGTACAGTTCAGGAAGAAGACTGCGACGGTCTTTGCTGGCAGTACATCCACAAAGAAGACGGCATCACACCGGAATTCGTTGTTTCTACAGAACCGACAGACGGTGGTATCTATCGTGGTCACCGCGGCCGTATGGAAATCCGCGTTGATATGCACGGTGTTTCCTGCCATGGTTCTGCTCCGGAACGTGGTTCCAACGCTATCATCAAGATGGCTGAAGTTATCCAGGATATCCGCGATCTGAACACAAACGATGACGCTGATGATACAGAAATCAAGGGTCTCGTTAAGATGCTGAATCCGAAATACAACCCGGATCATTATGAAGATGCTCAGTTCCTGGGCAAAGGTACTGTTACAGTATCTCAGATCTTCTACACATCACCGAGCCGCTGTGCTGTTGCCGATAGCTGCGCTATCTCCCTTGACAGACGTATGACAGCCGGTGAAACATGGCAGTCCTGCCTTGAAGAAATCCGTCAGCTGCCGGCTTGCCAGAAGTATGCCGATGACGTTAAGGTTTCTATGTATCACTATGACAGACCGGCTTGGACTGGCCTGAAGTATGAGACAGAATGCTACTTCCCGACATGGATCAACAAGGAAGATGCTCCGCACGTTAAGGCTCTGTCCGATGCTTATGTTGCTCTGTTCGGCACAGACAAGAGAATGGGCGCTGACGAACTGGCTATGAGCAAACGTGAAGGCAGACCGCTGGTTGACAAGTGGACATTCTCCACAAACTGCGTATCTGTTCAGGGTCGTTACAGCATCCCGTCAGTCGGCTTCGGCCCGGGCGCTGAATCTCAGGCTCACGCTCCGAACGAAAAGACATGGGTACAGGACCTTGTTACCTGCGCTGCTCTGTACGCTGCTATCCCGGAAACATATGTGGCTTCCAACCCGAATCCGGTCTTCACAGCTGCCGACGCTACAGATCTGTAATTAATGTTAGTTTAATCTGGGAAGCTGCTTTTCAAGCAGCTTCCTGACATATGTTTTATATTTAGGAGAAAAAAATGAACACAAATTTTGCTGAATTAATGACAAAACTTGAATCTCTTGACATCAAGAACATGTATCTGAACGACTTCTTCCTGACATGGGAAAAGACAGATGATGAAATCATGGCTGTTTGGACAGTAGCTGATGCTCTTCGCAACCTGCGCGAACGCAACATCTCTACAAAGGTCTTCGATTCAGGTCTTGGCATTTCTCTGTTCCGTGATAACTCTACAAGAACACGTTTCTCCTTCGCTTCTGCTTGCAACCTTCTGGGTCTGGAAGTTCAGGATCTTGACGAAGGCAAATCTCAGGTTGCTCACGGCGAAACAGTTCGTGAAACAGCTAACATGATCTCCTTCATGGCTGACGTTATCGGTATCCGTGACGATATGTACATCGGCAAGGGCAACGCTTACATGCACGAAGTAACAGAAGCTGTTGAAGAAGGCTACAAGGCTGGCGTTCTGGAACAGAGACCGACTCTGGTTAACCTGCAGTGCGACATCGACCATCCGACACAGATCATGGCTGATACACTTCACATCATCCATGAATTCGGCGGCATCGAAAATATCAAGGGCAAGAAGATCGCTATGACATGGGCTTACTCACCGTCATACGGCAAACCGCTCTCAGTTCCGCAGGGTGCTGTTGGTCTGTTCACACGTCTTGGTGCTAACGTCGTTCTGGCTCATCCGGAAGGCTATGACATCATGCCGGAAGTTGAAGAAGTTGCTAAGAAGAACGCTGCTGCTTGCGGTGGTTCCTTCACAAAGACAAACAGCATGGCTGAAGCTTTCAAAGATGCTGATATCGTTTATCCGAAGAGCTGGGCTCCGTTCGCTGCTATGGAAAAGAGAACTAATCTGTACGGCGAAGGCGATCTGGAAGGCATCAAGGCTCTTGAAAAAGAACTTCTTGCTCAGAACGCTGAACACAAAGATTGGACATGCTCTG
This sequence comes from Lachnospiraceae bacterium, assembly GCA_030526195.1. GTDB lineage: Bacteria > Bacillota > Clostridia > Lachnospirales > Lachnospiraceae > Chordicoccus. Next base: position 44,110 of record JAUNDG010000007.1, on the reverse strand, counting down.
AAGAACTTATGGCTACAACAAAAGACGGCAAAGCTCTGTATCTGCACTGCCTGCCGGCTGACATCACAGGCGTAAGCTGTGAAGAAGGCGAAGTTGACGCTTCCGTATTCGATCGTTATCGTGATCCGCTGTACAAAGAAGCTTCCTTCAAACCGTATGTTATCGCTGCTATGATCGTCCTTGAGAAGTTTGCTGATCCGGTTAAGCTGCTCAAAGATCTGGAAGCTGAAGGCACAGCCCGTATCCACAAAAACTAATCCGAGACGGAGGTTAGCCTCTCATGTTTAAAACAAAACGTATCGTTGTTGCTCTGGGCGGAAACGCCCTGGGCAACACGCTCCATGAACAGATGGAAGCTGTTAAAACAACAGCTTCTGCTCTGGTCGATCTTATTGCTGAAGGTCATCAGGTCGTTATCGTCCACGGCAATGGTCCGCAGGTCGGTATGATCAACAATGCCATGACAGCATTAACACACGAAGATCCGACACAGTCTGCCACACCATTCTCAGTATGCGGTGCTATGAGCCAGGCTTATATCGGTTATGACCTTCAGAATGCCATTCGTGAAGAACTGGCTGACAGAGGTATCCTTTACAAACCGGTATGTACTATCGTCACTCAGGTCGTTGTTGACAAGAATGACCCGGCTTTCCAGAATCCGACAAAGCCGATCGGCAAATTCCTTTCCAAGGAAGATGCTGACGCTGTAGCCGAAAAATACGGCTATATCATGAAGGAAGATGCCGGCCGTGGTTATCGTCGTGTTGTGGCTTCTCCGAAGCCGCAGGAAATCGTCGAAATGGATGTTATCTCCGCTCTTGTTGACTCCGGTCGTGTGGTTATCTGCTGCGGTGGCGGCGGTATCCCGGTCTTCCGTGAAGGTCACAAGTTAACAGGTGCTTCAGCCGTTATCGATAAGGACTTCGCTTCCTGTCTGCTGGCTAAAGAACTTGATGCTGACGTCCTTATGATCCTGACAGCTGTTGAGAAGGTTGCCATCAACTTCAGAAAAGAAAATGAAGAATGGCTGACTGACCTTTCAGTTGAAAGAGCTAAGGCTCTCTGCGAAGAAGGCCATTTCGCTCCGGGCTCCATGCTGCCGAAGGTATCAGCTGCTATCGACTTCGCTTCTTCCAAGCCGGGTCGTGAAGCTCTGATCACTCTCCTTGAAAAGGCAAAAGCCGGTGTCAGAGGCGAAACAGGTACTTGCATTCACGATTGATTGCTGTGATCGGTTCGTTTTGAACCGAATATAATGAGAGGTATCGCGAAAGCGATACCTCTTTTTTTGTTATCCCGATGAGCCAAGTGAATCCGCATGCTTGCATGCAGGGATTCATTTGGCGAACGGTAATCACCGAGATGAAGCAACGCGGAATCGAGGTGTTACCGAAGGGATATTGGCAGGAGGGGCTTTTCCTCCTGCCCCGATGAGCCAAGTGAATCCGCATGCTTGCAGGAGGGGCTTTTCCTCCTGCAAAAAAACCCGCCATCTTTGAAATGATGGCGGGTTTTAATGTCATATCATATTCAGTTCATGGTGATCTCGCCTGATTTCAGGCCTTCAATGTAGTCTTCCATATCCGGGAAGTAATCGACGTAAGCTTCCAGAGCGGCTTTTTCCCACAGCTCATAGTGCTTAAATTTCACAACCTCCGGCACAATATAACCGGTCTTCACAACATCACGGGCAATCTTGCGCTGAAGCTTATCTTCGCTGATGTGACCAAAACCCAGGATGACAGAGCTGTACTGCTTGTCTTCGAGGCTCAGGTTGATGAAAAGCACAGCCATATGATAAAGCTCATCATACAGCACCTTCTCTCCCATCTCACCAAAATCATAGGCATCAAGACCGATGCTCTTCAGGATCTTATCAATGCTCTTGACTGATGATTTTGAGGGTTCTTTTTTCTTTTTCAGGCCTTCATAAGCAAATGTCACCTCAAGCCAGGCTCCCATATATTTATCAGGAGTCCCGTCCTTGGTGGTTTTGCCGTAGCGCTTTTCCAGGAGATAGCGACGGGCCTTATTCTCTTCCGGTGTCAGTCCCTGACGGTCGGCTTCATCCAGCAATGCCAGACGAATCTTGCCGTCACGTTCACGATACAGACATTCCGGCCATGTGAGCATCATGGTTTCAATACCGGGCTGTCTCTCAGTCTTTTTTCTTTCTCCACCGAATTTCAGTTCCATAACAATCTCCTAACTGCATTTTTTCGACAGCCGCCGTAAAGTTCAGACGGCTGTCGTTTATTTCATATCATAATTCTCTTATCGGAAAACTTGCCTGCGCCATGCTTTATCCGATAAACGCTGTTTGACACGTTATCCTCTTCGCCACTCGCTCTACAGTATGAACGCTTCAGCAAAAAATACTGCGGTGCCTGTTCTGTCGCTCATGATCAATAGATCATGCAGCCTCTGACGAATTTGCTGACGACCTGGCGGTCATCACCGTGGTAGACCATACGTTCCACGCGGTCTCGGACGTTGGTTTCACGCATGGTTTCCATGAGTTCATCATCGATAACAACGGCATCGAACTCATACCCCGACTTGAAAGCGCCCACACGGCCGAAGAAGGAGCCGCCACCCTCAGAGGCAAGGTAGAATGCCTCATCAAATGTCAGGGCCTTCTTGGAGCTGTCTACAAGGACATTATACATCTTGGAGGCCTGCACCGCCATCTTAATAGCATCAAACATAGAGAAGGAACCGCAGGCCTGGCCGTCTGTGGCAAGACCCACATGGACACCTTCATCCAGGTAATGACGGATGGGGGCAATACCTGAAGACAGGTTCATATTGGATTCGGGACAATGGGCCACATAGACACCATTCCGTTTCATCAGCTGCACTTCTTCCTCCGATGACCAGACACAGTGAGCCATAACGGTGGGCACTTCCAGCCCGAAAAGCCCGAATTCAGAGAAGGCTTCTGCGGTGAAATGGGTCTCCGGCTGAAGCTCGGCGATCCAGGCGATCTCATTTTTATTTTCGGAAAGATGGGACTGCATGGCCAGACCGTATTCATCGGCGATCTTTTTCAGCCCTCTCATCAGCTCATCGGAGCAGGTGGGGGTAAAACGCGGTGTCAGGATCGGATAGGTGTGGTCATAGTTGCAGTCAGCCAGCCATTCCCGTGTGGCCTTCAGAGAGCCTTCTGTCGTTTCGATCAGGCTGTCCGGTGAGTTGCGGTCCATATTGACCTTACCCACGTAGGACACGATACCGGACTCTTCCATCAGTTCCATCAGGATGTGAGTGGCCGGCACATGAATGGAGGCAAAGACTACCGCCCGGGTGGTGGCGCTCATGTACATATTTTCAACGAAAATGTCATAGGACCGTTCAGCGTATTCCGGATCGCTGAACTTGCTTTCTTCCGGGAATGTGTAAGTGTTGAGCCAGTCCAGAAGCTCCAGATCGTTCTGGATTCCATGGAAATTGTACTGCGGGGCATGGGTGTGAAGGTCTGTGAGACCCGGCATAATAATCTTGCCGGTCAGATCCATCAGCGGTAAATCCTTGTACTTATCCGGCAGTTCCTCGAACACGCCCTCACATAAGCCGTTGACACAGACAACATAGGCATCTTCCCAGCTGTCAAGATGATGCAGATCGCGGCTGGTGATCACACCGCCCTTTAAAACAAAATTACTTGTCATTCAGGACCCCTTTCCGGGCAGAACCAGTCTGTCCCTTCACAGCAGACAATGCATTGTCCGGCATGCGCCGGCGGCCTTAAAACACCCCAATCCATCGTCTGTCGATTTCGATAATTTCCTTGATATTGTACCGCTTTTCAGACTACTCGTCCACATTTCGCCGACATTTCATCGACTTTGTTTGTCCCTTCGTTTACACAGGCCGGCGTAAGGCAGATACTTGCATCTTGCTATGCTGCCGGCATGTGAACCATCGTTATCTGCGATAGTCCCGGAGCCGGCCGGTCAACCCATTTTCGAAAATGGGCATGAGGCGCCTTCACAGCATCAGCGACTACGCCTCATCCTCCCGCACCGGTTCGGCGGGAATAAAGACGCGGCTCTCCGTCACCTCCACAGGACGGGGCACCCGTTCCCAGGCTTCTTTGCAAAACTGCTCCTGGGAATGGACGCGGACGCGACCACGCTTGTCCACCTTTTCATAGCGGCCGTCAGGCTGCAGGATATGGGCTTTCACGTTGTCGGCAAACTCGGTTTCCAGCACATGGATGGCTTCCCGCTTCAGATCCTCGTCTGTGATGGGGAAAACCACCTCCACACGTCTGTCCAGGTTCCGGGGCATCCAGTCGGCGGAGCCCATATAAACGGAATCCCGACCGCCGTCACAGAAACGGAAGACACGGGAATGTTCCAGGAAATCCCCGACGATGGACCGCACGTGGATATTATCGGAAATGCCCGGGATGTTCACCTTCAGGCAGCAGATACCGCGCACCAGAAGGTCGATGCGCACACCGGCATTGGAAGCCTCGTAAAGCTTGGCCATAATGACCGGATCGCACAGGGAGTTGATCTTGGCCTGAATGTAGGCCTCACGACCCGCTTTGGCTTCGGCGGTTTCACGCTCGATCATTTTCACAAAGTCATCCTTCATCCAGAGCGGCGCCACCAGGAGGCGGTTCCATTTCTCCGGTTCGGAATAACCTGACAGCATATTGAAGACGGCTGTGGCATCCTCGCCCACGGCTTCATCGCAGGTAAAGAGACCAAAGTCGGTGTAGATCCGGGCTGTGGAATCGTTGTAATTGCCGGTGCCCAGATGGACGTAGCGGCGAATGCCGTCCTCCTCGGACCGCACCACCATGGTGATCTTACTGTGAGTCTTCAGGCCCACCAGACCGTAAATGACGTGGCAGCCGGCCTTCTCCAGCATTTTCGCCCATTCAATGTTGTGCTCTTCGTCGAAACGGGCCTTCAGTTCCACCAGAACCGACACCTGCTTGCCGTTGTCCGCCGCCTGAGCCAGCGCCGCCACAATGGGAGAATCGCCGCTGACACGGTAAAGGGTCTGCTTGATGGCCAGAACGGCCGGATCCTTGGCCGCTTCCTGCACAAACCGGACCACCGGATCAAAGCTGGTGTAGGGATGATGCATCAGGATATCCTTCCGACGGATCGCCGTGAAGATATCCGGCACATTGTCAAGCTCCGGCAGCGGGGCCGGCTTGTAGGCCGGGGCCTTGTAATCATCGAAGCCCTTCATGCCGTACATTTTCATAAGGAAGGTCAGGTCCAGAGGCCCGTTGATGCGGAAAATGTCCTCCTCGCCCACTTCAAGCTCCTGTACCAGAATGGACAGCAGCCGTTTGTCGATATCATCCGGCACCTCAAGACGGATAACCTCGCCCCACTGGCGCTTCTTCAGAAGCTTCTCGATCTCCTTCAGCAGGTCCTCCGCCTCATCCTCATCGATACTGAAATCGGCGTTTCGCATGATGCGGTAGGGGTAGGCACAGATGACATCGTAATGCTGGAAGAGACGGCCGATGTAGCGCTCAATGACCTCCTCCAGAAGAATGACCACCTTGTGACCGTCGGCGGCATCCGGTAGCGCCACGATACGGGGCAGCACGGAGGGCACCTGAACGGTGGCAAATTCCAGCGGTCGATTATCACCGGATTTCTTGTTGCCGGCCTTGCCTTCGGCATTTTTCGCCACATTTTTGGCGGCGGATTTTTTCTTCTTGCCGGCGGAACGACCAAGACCGGGCTCCGAACCGTCCTTCGCCGCCACCAGCGCCCCGATGTTCAGGGTCTTATTGCGAATCAGCGGGAAGGGCCGGGAGGTATCCACGGCCATGGGGGTCAGGACCGGGTAAATGTTATCCATAAAGTACCGGTCAAGGAAATGACTCTGCTCTTCCGTCAGGTCTTCGTATCTGGGCACCACTTCGAGGCCGGCCTTCTTCAGTGCCGGCAAAAGGGATCGGTTGTAGGTGGAATACTGCTCCCGGACAAACTCATGGGTGCGCTCGGACAGAGCCGCCAGCTGAGCCTTGGGGGTCAGGCCGGCGATGTCCGGTTTTTCGTACCCGGCATGGACCTGATCCTTCAGGGAGGCCACCCGGATCATGAAGAATTCATCCAGGTTGGAGGCGGTGATGGACAGGAACTTCAGCCGCTCAAAGAGGGGCACCAGCGCCTTGTCCCGGGCCTCAGAGAGGCACCGCGCATCAAATTCCACCCAGGATAATTCACGGTTTCTGTAAAATGAAGGATTATTGAAATTAATGTCCGTCATGCTCTACCCTTTCCTGCCTTCTGCTTCAATGTGACCTGCATACAGCAGACTTCCTTAAAGAATCCCACCTCGCGGGCCAGAGACCCATTTTCCAAAGTGAAATCCTCCTGTGTTTCCACCGTGATCTCCAGCACACCGTTCCGGACCCTGGCGCTGAGGGCCGCGGCCTTCTGGGTGCTGCTTTGATCAAGGGCGTTGGCCAGACGCAATATGGCGGTGAGCTTGGCCAGCGCCACGATGCGCTCCGGTGACAGGATCTGTCCCGCTGCCGCCTTGGCATAGTCAAAACGCCGGTCAACATATTTGACCAGCCGGGCCACCATTTCCCGCTCGTCCTCTGTCAGACCGATGATCTCCGTGGAGCGAACGATCTCATAGCTGCACTCCGCACTGCGGGTCCGGCTGATGTAACAGCCGCAGCTGTGTAAAATGGCGGCGGTCCGCAGGAGGAGGCGATCCCGGTCTGTCAGGCCGGTGCCCCGACTCATGGCGTCGAAAATCTTCTCCGCCGCCTGCTTGACAAAGCGGATATGCGCCCGGTCGCTGCCGTAACGCTCCGCGATCTCATAGGCTGCGGTGATGACATCTTTATCGAAATTATGGCCGGCCTTCAGAAGCTTCAGCCGGTTGGCATAGTCATAAGCGATGCCGTCGGTCAGCTCGATGCCCGGCAGCCAGATCATGGAGGCCCCCAGTTCTTCGATGATGCGGCGGTACAAAATGGCCGATGTGACCACCGCCTCCGCCATGTCAAGGCCCACCGACAGATCGTCTGCCAGCTGCCGCGGGGATTTCTTCATGATCTTGTCGTACCAGTCCATGAACTGCTCCCGGCTTTCCAGGCGCCGGGTCTTTTTGGCATTCTGGAAAATGAGGTTCGTGAAGTAATCCCCCACCAGAATGATGTTGTCGATCTTTCGACCCTTGAGGTAAAGCCGTTTAAAGAGCTTCAGCTCCTTCTGCACAAAGGCGGTGACCAGCTCGTCGTAATGACGGGACAGCCTTTCCATGTCGGCCAGTTTTTCCCGAAGGCGCAGTGACCCGATCATCAGGTTCTGGGTAACCGCCAGAGAATCTTCATTAAAAATGGAAATCTGAACGGAGCCGCCGCCCAGATCCACAATGGCGGTGCTTTCCTTAATAAATTCCCGGAAATCCTCCCCCTTGGAAGCGATGGCCTTATAGCCCAGGAACCGCTGCTCTGAATTGGAGAGCACATCAATACGGATGCCCGTGGCCTGATACACGGCATCGATGATAACAACGCTGTTGCGGGCCTCACGGAAGGCGGATTTGGCGCAGGCGCGGCAGCCCGCCACCCCGTACTCAGCCATCAGGCGCTGATACCCCTTGAGGACTTCGATCAATTCCTGAAGGCGCTCCAGCGAAATCATTTTCAAATTATAAGTGTCACGGCCCAGCTCAACCCGGCTGCGGACCTTGGTGAGCGTCTTCATGCCGGACTGACGGCTGATCTGAAAGATCTCCATGGACACGTTGTAGGAGCCCACGTCGATCGCCGCAAATGTGGTACCTGCCATATCAGGCCTCCTGACCCAGTAAATAATCGATGAACTGCTGTGCGATACGGCCGGAGAAACCGCCGTGGGCGACTTCCCACTTGTTGGCCTCCAGCAGCAGCTGATCCTCCGGCATGGTGATGCCGGCCCGTTTGGCTAAGGACAGCACGATGTTGTTAAATTCTTTCTTATCCGGTGCGGAGAAATAAACCTTGACGCCGAAGCGGGCGGACAGAGACAGCTTCTCCTGAACCGTGTCGGAGGTGTGCATGTCGTTGTCGTTGCGCATGCCGGCCTTGTCGGAGTAATCCTCCCGGACCAGATGGCGGCGGTTGGAGGTGGCGTAGATCAGCACGTTCTGCGGCTTCTTCTCCAGGTCACCTTCAATGACGGCCTTCAGATATTTGTATTCGATCTCAAACTCCTCGAAGGACAGATCGTCCATGAAGAGAATGAATTTGTAATTGCGGTTTTTGACGTAATCGATGATGGCATTGATGTCCTGCAGCTGATGCTTGAACACTTCGATCACGCGAAGGCCCCGGTCGTAGTACATATTGAGAAGAGCCTTGACACTGGTGGATTTGCCGGTGCCCGCATCACCAAAGAGCAGGCAGTTGTTGGCCTGACGACCGTTGACAAAGGCTTCTGTGTTGTCCAGGAGCTTCTTCTTGGCGGGTTCATAGCCCACCAGATCATCAAGATGCACATGGGCGATGTTGGTGATGGGCTGGACTGTGGGGCGGTCATCCTTGTCATGCACAATGCGGAAGGCCTTGTGAAGACCCAGCTTGCCCACGCCGTAATCCTTGTAGAACTCTTCCATGGCCGCTTTGAAAGACGCCACATCCGGGGTGTTGGCCAGTGTCACCGCCAGCTCGCAGATGCGGTCCCGGATCCGGGCATTGTAGAGGATCCGGTCCCCGGGAATGCCGGCGTAATTGGTGATGGAAGCAGCCTGGCCGGAATCCAGGGCTTCCCCCAACTTGCCCAGGTCGTAGTCGAAAATGGCTTTCATAATCTTAAAGTCATGGCGAGCCAGCTCGTTGATGCTGCCTTCCACAGCCCCCCGCACCTCGGTGGCGCGGCTGAAGGCATTTTCGCAGTTGACCAGCTTATAAGTCAGATAACAATGCCAGAGGTTGCCGGAAAAGCCGTAGGCGGAAGCCATTTCCACAAGACGGCCCACACATTTGAAAAAGAGACCGTAGCGGGCCTCTTCATCGTTATCGCCGGCCTCCAGACCGTTGATCAGTGTGGTCATATCCCGGAACAGCTCATCCTCCGGAATCTCTCTGTACAAAATAAGATTCTGTGTGTTAATCATGATCAATCCTTCTTGTCTGATAATCGCGGCTCACCGCCAGCAGGGCTTCGTAAAGACGCACAATGGCCTCTCCCATCTCGGGATCTGAGGCACGATCGCGCAGTTTTTCGAGCAGTGCCTCCTCACGGCCCTCGTCAAGCACCGGCAGACCATTGGCCTTTTTGTAGGCGGCCACTTCACCGGCGATGGCCATGCGGCGTTCGAACAAAGCCTGCATTTCCTGATCAATAGCGTCGATTTCAGGACGCAATTCATTGAGATTTCTCATCAGACACCCTTTCCTTCTTTTCTGTCACAGGTGGGCCGTAAGAAGCTCTCACCTGCCGTTTTGGCGTATATTCGTTTATTTTCGCTTGTTTTATTATAAAATTTTTCTTTTTCTTTGTAAACTATTGCCCTCGCATCGACTTGATTTACGAAGGTCAATATATTATGATATTTGAGATAAAAATACTTACTAAATTTCGGAGATTTCAGGAGGGAATATGACACCAAGACATTTGATGAGTCCTCTGGATTTTTCCATCGAAGAGCTTGACCGTCTGCTTGACATGGCGGCTGACATCGAGAAAAACCCGGACAAATACGCCCACCTTTGCGAGGGCAAAAGAATTGCAACCATGTTCTATGAACCGAGTACCAGAACACGTCTCTCTTTCGAGGCAGCCATGATGAATCTTGGCGGTAAGGTCCTTGGCTTCCACTCTGCCGATTCTTCTTCCGCAGCGAAGGGTGAAAGCGTCAGCGATACTATGCGCGTGGTTTCCTGCTATGCCGATATCGCCGCTATGCGTCATCCGAAGGAAGGTGCTCCGCTGGTAGCCTCTCTCCGCTCACTGATTCCCGTTATCAACGCCGGTGACGGCGGCCATCAGCACCCGACACAGACTCTGACCGACCTTCTGACCATCAAGGCTCTGAAGGGCCATTTCGACGGTCTTGTCATCGGTCTGTGCGGCGACCTTAAGTTCGGCCGTACCGTTCACTCTCTGATCGAAGCGCTCAGCCGTTACAATGACATTCGTTTCGTGCTGATCTCTCCGGAAGAGCTGCGTGTCCCCAGCTATGTCCGTGAATCCTTAAGAGCCAAGAACATCCCCTTCGAAGAGGTTGTCCGTCTTGACGAGGAAACCATGGCCGATCTGGATATCCTGTACATGACACGTGTTCAGAAGGAACGTTTCTTCAACGAAGAAGATTACGTCCGTATGAAAGACTTCTACATCCTGGACAAAGCTAAAATGGATGTAGCTCCGGACAAGATGATGATCCTTCATCCGCTTCCCCGCGTTAATGAAATCTCTGTTGAGATCGATGACGACCCGCGTGCCCAGTACTTCGCTCAGGCTCAGTACGGCGTCTACGTCCGCATGGCTCTGATCTTAACTCTGCTTGGAATCGAGGTGGCCTGATATGTCTAAAGATTATAACGAACTTTCAATCGGCGAGCTTAAAGAAGGCTTTGTGCTCGACCATATTAAAGCCGGCGATGCCATGACCATCTACCGTGATCTGAAGCTCGGTAAGCTGGACTGCACTGTCGCCATCATCAAGAATGCCCGCTCCGGCAAGATGGGCCGCAAGGACATCATCAAGGTGGAATGCCCGGTGGATTACCTGGATCTTGACATCCTGGGCTTCATCGATCATGACATCACTGTGAATGTCATCAAAGACTCCAAGATCATCGAAAAGAAGGTCCTGAAGTTGCCGAAGCAGATCGTCAACGTCATTTCCTGCAAGAACCCGCGCTGCATCTCCACGATCGAGCAGGGTCTGGATCAGGTCTTCATCCTCACTGATGAAGAAAATGAAGTGTATCGCTGCAAATACTGCGAAGAGAAGTATTCCGGCAAGAAATAATCGCATACGCTTGATAGCCTGAAGGCTTTTCATAAAGCAGGTCTCATACGAGGCCTGCTTTATTTTGTTATCCCGATGAGTCAAGTGAATCCTCATGCTTGCATGAAAGTTTTCATTTGACGAACGGTAATCACCGAGATGAAACAACGTGGAATCGAGGTGTGCTATAATAAAACCACTCGACACGATCGAGACACTATACACGCCAAAAGAAAGGATCACCCATGATCTATTTTGATAATGCCGCCACATCCATGAAGAAGCCCGCCCCCGTCATTGAAGCCGTTGTGGAGGCCATGACGAGCCTTGGCAATGCCGGCCGCGGTGTCAACGAAGCCTCGCTGTCTGCCTCCCGTATCGCCTTTGAAGCCCGTCTCTATCTCAACGAGCTTTTCAACGGCGCCTCACCGGAGCAAATCGCCTTCACCGCCAACTCTACCGAGAGCCTCAACATCGCCATCAAGGGGCTGCTCAATCCCGGCGACCATGTCATCACCACGGTCCTGGAGCACAACTCTGTCCTCCGCCCGCTTTATGAAATGGAGAAAAATGGTGTGTCTCTTTCCTTTGTCCCGGCAGATGATCTCGGGCGGCCGGATTATAAGGCCTTTGAGAAAATGGTGCGGCCGGAAACAAAAGCCATCGTCTGCACCCACGGCTCCAACCTTACCGGTCAGCTGATGGATCTTCATCGCATCGGAGCCTTTGCCAAGGCTCATGATCTTCTGCTCATCGTGGATGCCTCCCAGACCGCCGGGGTTTTCCCCATTGATGTGGAGGCCATGAATATCGCCGTGCTGTGCTTCACGGGCCATAAATCCCTTCTGGGACCTCAGGGTACCGGTGGCCTTTATGTGCGCCCCGATCTGCCCATCCGGCCGCTAAAAACCGGTGGCAGCGGCATCAAAACCTTTGATCGTGAACATCCGGCCATCATGCCCACAGCCCTCGAAGCGGGCACCCTGAACGGCCACGGCATCGCCGGTCTTCGGGCCGCTCTTCTCTACCTTCAGGAAACGGGTATTGACACCATCCGTGCCCGGGAACAGACGCTGATGAAACGCTTCTATGAAGGTGTCTCCGCCATTCCCGGTGTCCGAATCTATGGGGATTTCTCCACCATGGACCGCTGCCCCATCGTCACCCTCAACATCCGGGACTATGATTCCTCCGAGGTGGGGGATGCCCTTTACACGGAATTTGACATTTCCGTCCGTTCCGGTGGCCACTGTGCGCCTCTGATGCACGAAGCCCTTGGCACCGTGGCCACAGGTGCTGTGCGCTTCAGCTTCTCCCATTTCAATACGGAAGACGAGATCGATGCCGGCATTGAAGCCGTCCGGTCTCTGGCGAACATGTAAAAAATAAGCCCCATATCGCGCCCTCCCATCCATCCGATGGCGCGATACAAGGCTTAATCTCCTGCATTGACAACTATTCTGTTTTGATATTGTACGATTAATTGTGAATGCGGTTGTCGCTGAAGGCCTGATAATACTTGGCCTTATCCTCAGCCGGCAACACAATGCCCACCGGCATGCTGCTGAGCAGGTTGTCGTAAACCTGTTCCACCGGTGTTTTGAAGCCGGTGCCACACCAGTCGATCAACGTGTTGATCCAGGCCAACTGAACCATAGACGACAACTCATGAGGTGTCATCTCCTTAAAAATGGACACCAACACTTTCTTAATGATGGTGATACCGTCATCCTCGGCAAGCAGATGGCCAAACAGAGCCTCATTATTGCCGATGATATTCAGTGTGCAAACCACAGCCTCCTTGAAAGTGGGATTTTTACCGACCACCGACCATATGAGATGCAGCTTGTCGTAGCACACACTTTCGGCCAGTTCATACTTGTCCAGGAACATTCTGTAGAATGTCTGATGAGAAATGCTGCTGACCTTGATGATATCAATCACCTTGATAGCTGATAGGTTTTTCTCTTCCATCAATTCGAGAAACCCGTTTTTAATTTTCTGACGGGCAGGTACATCACTTTTCATATCACACCGTCCTCCCTATTTCCATATAGAATATCATAACGAAATTCAAGAAAAACGGCAATTACTTCATCCCTCGAATAATATACAGGTTTTATTAAAATGGCAATTCGATAGCCATATGATATATATGAATTCTTTTATTTGTTATAAGAGCAAACATTTCTCACGCAAAATTTTGCAGGTTATTGAACACTTTTAAAAAGCGGACAGGCACATCCTCTCTCGGATGCTCTGTCCGCTTCTTTACGTGATTTATGATACGCTCAGGCTTTGATGGCCCAGCGCATTTTGGTGGAACGGGCTCTGGGATTGGCCACGCATTCCTCGGCTGAAGGCCGGATGACATCCCGGGCCACGTCGGCATAAAGGCCTTCTCTCTGACCTTCCTTAAAGGCCTTCTTCACCAGCCGGTCTTCGCCGGAATGGAAGGTCAGGATGGCACAGCGGCCACCACTTTTTAAGGCACCGGGCAGCTTCTCAAGGAAGGCATACAGCACCTCAAATTCCCGGTTCACATCAATGCGAAGAGCCTGGAAGGTGCGCTGGCAGGATTTCTTCACCAGGTCTTTTCTGTCCTTCACGGACAGCCCGACACATTCTTTCTCCAGAGCCTTCTCAATGACGCCCTTCAGGTCCAATGTGGTGGCCAGGGGCAACCCCTTTTTCCGGGTATTGAGGACGGCTGAGGCGATCTGACGGGCGTAGGGCTCGTCTGCATTTTCTTCCAGCATACCGATCAGTTCCTCGAAGTTCACCTCCTGAAGGCGCTCAGCTGCGCTCTTACCCTTATGGGGATTGAGGCGCAGATCCAGGGGGCCGTTCACTTTGAATGAAAAGCCTCGTTCAGGATTATCGATCTGCATGGATGAAACGCCAAGGTCTGCCAGGATAAAATCAAAGGGACCTCTCTCTGCAGCGATCTTGTCGATATCCGCAAAGTTCATGAGATGGACCGTCAGCAGGTCTTCTCCGTATCCCCTGGCCCGCAGACGGGCTTTGGATTTCTCGGACTCGATGGGGTCAACGTCCAGGGCACAGATGTGGCCGCTGCCCTGCAGGCAACCCAGCATGTGCTCTGTATGGCCGCCGTACCCAAAGGTGGCATCCAGCCCCTGCTGACCCGGTTTGATATCAAGGAACTCCAGGATTTCCTTCACGCAGATGGAAATGTGGGTACCGGCGGGTGTGCCGCCCTTGGCCTTGATGTGTTCAGCCATGTCGGCGTACTTCTCCGGCTGCAGCTCCTTATATTTCTCTTCAAAGCGTTTCGGGTATTTCCCTGAGTAACGCACGCGTCGCTTGTGCGGCTGGTTGTTGGTGGTATTGTCAGTCATAATATTTCTGTCATTCTCAATTTCGGTTATTTCTCACCGATTTTTATCGTCTCAATACTTCTATTGTTTCAAAACTGCTGTTATTTGAACTGCAACAAGCATTCCCCCGCTTCAAAGACGCAGAGTCTTAAGCGGGGGGTACGGGGAAAGCTTGCATCAGCAGGGGTAAAAGCCCCTGCTGATGGGCTACCGAAGGTAGCTGCGGTTCACGAGCAAGGAGCGAAGCGTATTGCGAGTGTCCGCTTTACTAAATTCTATCATTTAAACAGCTGTCAAGTAAAGCGGACACGCGCATCCCCGCAGGGCACGGTGTCCGCTTCTCTGCTCACAAGTGTACCACAGTCGTTGAACTGTGGGTATCTCATCCGAAGAAAATGATGGCTTCTCTATCCGTTTCACATTCTGCGGATTGATGTTGTCACTCGGTGGCCGAAGCCGCCGGGGCTGTCGGGGTCGGCAGACTGCTGCTGCCCTGATGTGTCAGGATGCCGTAAAGCGGGTTGTCCTCGCTGACCACGATGGTGCCGCCGTTGGCCAATGACTCCTGAAGCGCCTCAAGCTCTGTCCAGTACTTATAGAAAGCTGTTTTGGCCGGATCGGCTGAATAGGATTCCGCCAGGATCTGATAATACTGGGCTTCACCGTCGGCGATGATGGTGGCCGCTTCGGCCTCGGCATTGGAAACAGTGGTACGGGCATCGGCATCGGCCTTGGCCTTGATGGTGTCAGCCTCCTTGATCCCCTCAGCGGTGTATTGAGCCGCGATCACATTTCTTTCAGAGATCATACGGTCGTATACAGACTTCTTGTTATCCTCCGGCAGATCCAGAACCTTGATCTCCACGTTGGTAACCTCGATACCATAGGCTGCCAGAGAGGTGATGCGGTTAAGGATCGCGGTGCCCAGCGAGCCATCCTTGCCGCTGATCACGTCGTCCTGAGTGGTGCTGGAAATGACATTTTTGATGGAGGAATACACAGCGGTGTCGATACGTCCCTGGGCTGTCTCCACGCTGTTGAGCATCTGATAATACTTTTTGGTATCCACGATGCGCCAGGTGACATAGGCATTGACGGACATGGATTTCTTATCCCCGGTGGTGACACCGGTGGTGGGGATGTCATAAAGGCGCTCCCCTGTGAAAATGCTTTTCTGTGTCTGGATGAAGGGGATGGTGAAGTACACACCCGGATCCTCCTTCAGGGCTACGATCTTGCCGAACTGGAACACCAGCACGTTCCGATCCTGCACATTGTAGTGGAAAGAACCGATGCCAAGGGCAAGGGCGATAATGATGACGATCGTCAGCACGATCTTACCTGTTTTCTTCATACGCGTTCACCCTCCTTTCAGTTCTCATTTGTCTCGCCTGCGGCATTGGCGGCTGCCCGGGCAGTCCCCACGGCGGCGCCTGTCCCAGCGGCCGAATCCTGCCCGGTGACATAGACCACCTGGCCGTCACCGATGACGATCTCCATGTTGGGATAGACAGCCTTGACCGCATCCAGGTACATCCGCTCCCGGACAATTTCAGGATTCTTGGTGTACTCCTCATAAAGAGCATTGAAGCGAGCCACTTCTTCGGAAGCCTGGTTGATGCGTTCTGTACGAGTCGCTTCGGCAGAAGACAGAATCTTGGCCGCCTCGGCAGAGGCATTTTCTGTTACGGTCTTTGCGGCGGCGCTGGCATTGTTGATGGCGGTATCCTTACCGGTCTTGGCATCGTTGACTGCCTTGAAGGCCTCGGAAACCTCCTCTGTGGGCGGTTCGGAGTCCTGAATGGACACGTTACTGATGGTCAGACCGGTTTTATGCTTCTCAAGTTCGGCGGCGATGTCTTCCCGCACGTCGATCTCGATCTGGGACTTACCGGTGGTCAGGGCCGTATCAACGTCCACCAGACCCACCGTGTTTCGGATGGAGGCCAGGGCGATGTTCCGCAGCATACCTTCCGGATCGCTGGTGGAGAAGGTGTAGGCGATAGGATCGGTGATCCGGTATTCCAGATAGAAGTCGATATTGATAAAGTTAAAGTCCTTGGTGATCATCAGGGAATCTTCATTGGCCATATCGTCATAGTTGTCTTCATAACCGATGGGCATACCCTGGGTAGTGCCGTCGTAAACATACTTTTTGGCGATGAAGGGTGCCTTGAAGTGAACGCCGGCGGTCTCGATCATGCTGTTCTTCCCCAGGGTGCAGACAAAGCCTGTCTGCTGTTCATTGGTGAAGAAGACACAATCAAAGGCCACAATAAGCACCACCGCTGCCGCAATGGCGACCCCGATGATGACCTTAAGTCCCTTGCCTCCGTTGCGGGGACCATGGGGCATTTTCGGGCCGCTGCCCTTCCGGGCTCTGCCCGCCGGACCACCGCCAAAAGGTCCCCGGGCAAAGGGATCTGACCCGGTGGAGCCGGCAGCCCCATTTCCGAAATCGGATGAACCGCCTGCAGAGCCTTCCGTGCGGGATGTTTCAGCGCCGGTGGAATTGTCCACGGGGCGCCCGTTCTGCCAGGTCTGGCGATAGGTGCTGCCGCCCTTCGGACCCTTCTGGCGATTATTGACGATTGTCTTGATGATCGACAGGATCACCAGGAAAAAGATAATGAGAGTGATAAAACTCATACCGTAACCTCCGGTTCTCTATGGGGCATTGGGGCTATGCCGCGCCTTTGGCCCATAGCTTCGGGTAATACGAAGGATCCCGATGAGCGGGATCCTTCGGAGTCTTCGGATTATTTTTTAATAGCTGTGGCCAGGATCTCGATCTTGTTCTCGCCGGACAGCACGACATTGCCGTAGCAGATGCGTGAGGGCATATGAGCCGGATCGAAATGCTTCACATATTCCTTGTTCATTTCCGGACGTTCGGAGAAGTCAGTCAGAACGATTTCGCAGCGAATGACATGGTCCATGTCGGAGCCATGGCGTTCCAGCAGTGTTTTGAGGTTTTCCAGCACGATGCGTGTCTGGGTGGTGATGTCGCCGCCGATGGCTGCGCCTGTGTCAAGGTCTTCTGAAGTCAGGCCGGACAGGTACAGATACTTGTCTTCTACGACAACGCAGTCAGCATAGGGAGCACCCGGATTCGGGCAAATGTGTTCGATCATAAGTCATTTCCTCCAAAAAAATGATGATTGTGCCGGTCATACCCGGGAGCCCTTACCAAACGCCGGGGTATGTTATCGGTTCTGTAACAAAAGCGGAGATAATATCAGGTCTTACCTTTGCAACTGATATTATCCCCGCGTATGTTCCTTCGGGAAACGGATCGGCCGCCTGCCTTTGGCGGTGATCCTCAAATCTTATTAGCGGCCTGTCCAGTCAGCCGGATGGATGTTGGCCATGATCTCGTCAGCCAGAACATTGATGGCTGCGCGGCTTTCATCGTTCAGAGCAGAACGGATGGTGACCTTGTTTTCTGTCATGGTCAGGTTCTTGCAGCCTTCAAGAGAGGCAGCCATCACCTTGGCCGCTGTCGGGGCCCAGGTACCGTTTTCCATCAGACTGACGGTACGGTTCTGATAGCCATGCTCAACCAGTGTGCCGATGTACTGACGCATGAAGGGGTTGATCTCGGCATTATAAGTGTTGCAGGCCAGCACCAGGTTGCCGTAACGGAAGGCATCTTCCACGGCTTCGGCCATGTCATCACGGGCCAGATCAAAGACGGATACCTTCGGGCAACCCTTCTCTTCCAGCACCTTAGCCAGTTCCTTAGCACCTTCCATGGTGTGACCATAGATGGAGGCACAGGCGATCACAACGCCGGTGCTTTCAACCTTGTAGGATGACCAGATGTCATACTTGCCCAGGTAATGGCCAAGGTCTTCCGTGAGGACCGGGCCGTGCAGCGGGCAGATGGTGTTGATCTCAAGACCAAGGGCAGCCACTTTGCCCAGAACCTTCTGAACCTGAGCGCCATATTTACCCACGATACCGAAGTAATAACGACGGGCTTCGCAGTCCCAAGCTTCATCCACATCAAGGGCACCGAATTTACCGAAGCCGTCAGCTGAGAACAGCACCTTGTCGGCTGAATCATAAGTCATGATAACTTCCGGCCAGTGAACGAAGACAGCTTCTACAAAGTTCAGGGTATGACGGCCTGTTTCCAGAGTATCGCCTTCTTTCACCACAACACGGCGATCTTCATATTCAGAGCCGTGGAACTGCTTCATGAAGGGGAATGCCTTCTTGGAGGCCACCACCTGGCAGGACGGATATTTGTCCATGAAGGCGGCAACGCTGCCGGAATGATCCGGTTCCATATGCTGAACCACCAGATAATCCGGTGTTCTGCCGGCCAGTTCACGGTCCATATTGCCCAGCCATTCATCTGTGAAACGGGCATCAACGGTATCCATGACCGTTACCTTCTCATCCAGAATAAGATATGAGTTATAAGCCATGCCGTTGGGCACGTCATACTGACCTTCGAAGAGGTCAACATCGTGATCATTAACGCCGATATAGCGGATATCATCTGTAATGTACATCTTGCTTCTCCTTTAAGTCATAAGTATCTTTTTTACACTCCTGTTATTGTAGCATATCTTTTGGGCCTTTGCTACACAGTGAAGGGGAAAGT
Organism: Lachnospiraceae bacterium; assembly: GCA_030526195.1. Lineage (GTDB taxonomy): Bacteria > Bacillota > Clostridia > Lachnospirales > Lachnospiraceae > Chordicoccus. The sequence goes on along the minus strand of JAUNDG010000007.1, from coordinate 25,210 downwards.
CAGGCACAAATCACGCCATAAAAGCGCCCAAAAAACGGCTTTCGTGTCCTTCTGTCTTTTCGTGAACAGCCGTAAAAAGAAAGCCCCTCCCGGGCAAACCCGGGAGGGGCTGATAACGCTTGATTGTAACCTTTATTTAAGGTTATGCGCACTTCGCGATAGCTACTCGTTCATAAACGAGAGCTGTCCTGCGATCGGCAGACTCTTATCAACCGAAGTAGCTCGGGCCTTTACCGCCGACACTGTTCACCTCGATCAGCATCGCCTTGATCCGATTGGCAATACTCGGATCCTTGCAGAAGCCCAGTGAATAGATATGTGAGGTATTCGGATCGCCCTTCAGATAATCTTTCAGGAGATCATAGGACTTGGTGCTGCTTTCCTTGGCACCCACCAGGACCATGGGCTCATAGGCCATGCCGGCCAGCATACCGCCCACCAGTGCATCCGGGAAGTTGGCATCACCACCCGGTGCCAGGCAGATACCGGTGTAATCGTAAGCATTGTTTTCATCAATGAAGAACTTCGCGATCTCCACGGAAGTGGCATATCGGTCAGAACCGGCCAGACGGATGAGGTTGCCCTTATTTTCGGAATAACCGAGAGCTTCCATTTCCGATGTCTTGCAGCAGACCTCGGCACCGGCCACGACAACACGCTTGAAACCATACTTCTTAATAAGAGCCTTGGTTTCCGGTCTCAGTTCGCCGTACTTGTTGGTCAGAACCATCGGGTACCCGTAGGCATAACAATAACTTGACATAGACAGAGCGTCCGCCGCTTTGGCACCGGTGGCCACCACCAATGTGTTGTTGTGGAACAGACCTTTATCCATACCGAACTTGAGAACGGCATCAGCTGTCTTATAGCGGTCACTGCCCTTCAGATCATTATTGATGTATGTCACGCCGAGGGCTTTCAGTTCGTTAAAGAATGACTGTTCAAAACCACCGCCGATGACATAAGCCGACTTGACAGAGCCATTCCAATCATCCTTCAGAAGCTTTTTAATGGGATCCGGCACAGAGGCACGTCTTGTCATGAGGACCGGAACGCTCTGGGCACCGGCAAAACCGTTGGCTGTCAGCGCATCCGGGAAATTAGCGCCGGTGACAAAGATTACCGAATTCGGATTCACTCCGTCAAAAGCCGTTTTGGCGATCCTGGCACAGGTTTCATAACGATCGGAACCGGCCAGAAGCTTATTCTCGATTGCCTTCAGATTACCGGCCACCACCAGGAAGGGTGATGTGGTCTCAGCCACGACCTTGATATGCGTCGGATCGACAAACTCGATGTCGTCTTCCCGGTATACATCAATGTATTCGGTGTATTGGCCACTGTCCGATTCATCTTCTACATACATCACATGCATAACGCTGACCGTCATACCCGGCTTGTAGCCCTCCGGCAGCGGCAGGACAACATCAACGGCATCCAATTCAGCCTTCTCTTCAGCTTCAGTGAGCAGATGCCAGGTCCCACCGTTTTGCTTGTATACATCCACCTGCTTCAGACTGGTCACGACACTGTCAACATCAAGACGATTGATGAAATACCCCTCAGTCAGTAATGAAACACATTCAGCAATAAAACTTTCAACTGAGTCATGGTACTGAGCCATCGGAGTTGACAGGGATGTGATGTCATCAAGCTGAATCTTATAAGCACTGGCATCAACGGCCCATTTAGCCTTCAGATACACACTTCTGTACTTATCCGGATGCGGCACGATATTGGTGTTCACCTCAGCTGTTGTCATAAGGGCATCAGGCGCCATATCCCGGCCCTTGACCACATAATACTGGAAGTATGCCGGCATCCCGTCATTAAAGTACTCACGGTAACCGATCAGTTCTTCATCCTTCGGCAGTCTGACCTGCATATTGCCGCCATAATAGAGGGCCTTGTCAATGCGGTAAACTTCCCAGCCCTTAAAGGTATAACCTTTACGCACCGGATCCTTCAGGGTGATGGTACCGCGGTTCAGCATATCCGGATCCTTCGTCCGATTATCGGCAAAGAAATACTGATTGGTTTCCGAATAGCTTTCATCGGGGGCTGTCTTCACATCCGGTGTTTCCCAGCCGCGGTTGGCGTCGATCAGAAGGGCATCAACACCCTCGATCTTCACCTGATTGCTCGGAATCGGTGTATCCTGATAATCCCAGTTGGCGGCAAACACAACTTTTGTTGCAGACTGAGCGTCAGGGATCTCAAAGTTGAGCATGTCTTCCACGCTGTAAAGCTTGCCGTCTTTTGATTTCACATTACCGGGGTCCTCTTCGTCCTCGACCAATTCGCCGTTTGCATCAATCTCAGCCAGAACAAAGCCCAGGAAATCAACGGCCTGACCGCCACTGATTGTCATGCTCGGCTCGCTGTCAAAGCGAACAAACCCTAATCTGTTCTTAAGAATATCCGATACCTTTGTCATAGAATACGGTGCAACCGCATTCAAACCCCATGTGGTTTCTGTCATCGTCTCATAAATCGGCTTACCTTCTTCATCAGTATCCCATTCATACTGATAGGTATAATCCATCTCGCCGCCCCTCAGGTTGATTTCAAAGGGGAAGACATACTGAGATGCCGGTTCTTCCCAGACAGCGCAAAGGTAAACCTCAGGATCCCAGCCTTCGCCACCACCAATGGCGTGTGATGCCAGTGTGGACATGGGCAGTGCCTGCAGCTGTTCCCATGTATAGACGGCGGATTCTTCATCCGGCACGATTTCCCAGAACTTATCCTGCATCGGAGCATCCGACTCGGGATCGATCTTTGAGAAGGCCCAGCCCTTAAAGGTTCTCTCACCAAACTTATAGACCGGGTCCTCGCGGTCTGTTGAAATCCCGCAAGCTGTCAGCACCTGACCAAATGTTTTGTCAGCAACCGGAATAGCGAAATAATCAGAGTGATCAATCGGACGAAGAACACGGTTTTCGGCCCACTCGCCCTCTTCATTCTGCTCTTCTTCGATCTCATAGACCGGCCAGGAGGCTTCACGGTAATCAACGCTGACTGACAGCTCCTCAAGCGGTGCTGTACGCAGCATAAAATGGAACGGTTTTAAATAATTAATGGGCTGTAATAACAGATTCTCGGTTGTGTAGACTTTGTCTTCCAGGCGATAGTTGCCGGTGGCATCGTCCCTGACCGGTTCACCATTCTCATAAACGACCCTTGACCAGCCGGAAACCTCGGCCCCAAGTGCCGACTCCCCTCTTAAAAGGTATTCGCCATTCTGCGCCAGAGCCTGCGCCACTGTTGTCGATGATGAGATATCAACATTGGCGGAAATATAGTCATGCGCTCTCTCGTTGCTGCTACGGAACAGATTCGTGGTGATGATTTTATCGTAGCTGTTAGCCGTTTCGAATATGAGCTCTGTCTCTGTAGACTTCAGCAGATCTGTTGTCGCAGAAAACCAGCCGGCCCACGGACAGGCGCCTGACACATTATAATAGATCGAGGTGACATAATTATCGTTCCCCTCATCCCCATAGAAAACTTTACTATATTGGGAGATATCCACATCCTCCCGGATCATCTCTGTCCAGTTCGGACCGCCATCGATCTCAACGTTCGGATCAGCGACCGTGGCTGTCAGTTCATAAACCTTCACCCCGTTGAACTTGGGATAAACGTAGATGTCGTCAGCATCTGCTGAGATCACCATATCATCTGTTACTTGCTTCCCTGTGGATGTGTAATACCCGAGAATTTCCGGGGCATCCTCCACAGTTTCACGAATCACAGTTGTCAGTTCACTCATACTCGTGATGCTGTGCTCGTGTTCATCCGTCCAGATGATAGGATCCTGGGCCAGAAGTGCCCCCAACGTCATGGATCCTCCGGACTGAGCGTCAAAACGCGTTGTGAGCCCTGCGTAATTGCCGTCCCCGAAATAGAAATGAATTTCCGGTCCGACATCCGCCCGCACATTCAGCGGGAAGGCTGCCACCATCAGCGAAAGAACCATCACGAACGCCAGAAGCGCCGCCAGGCTTTTCTTTCGCCAGTTTGCCATCATTTTCATAAGTCTCCTCCTTATTGTTGGTGTTATTTCTGCTGATACAGGCTCTATCATGGGCAGAAATTGTCTGATAACAGTATATGAAATATCCGGATGGGGGTAAAGGTGCGTTGTGACTTTTTCTGTATTTTATATGAATCACCAAAAGTCATGCTCTCATTTTTCTGACAACCGTAGCTCAGGCAAATCAGCCCGATGCCGAGACCCTGAAATCGAGTCGATGAGTATTCTCCCACCGACTCGCTATCCCTGTGGTAATACAATGCCCTCCCGGGCAAACCCGGGAGGGCATTCTCATGCGTCATTGAATGGTCTTCAGAAGACTATTCATGATTGACGATCTGTCAACTTAAATTTTATTAGAACTCACACAAATCTCAGACCTCGTCCGCTTTGTTCACTTCCGCCAGCATAGCCTTGATCCGATTGGCAATGCTCGGATCCTTGCAGAAGCCCAGAGCATAGATGTGTGTGGTTTCCATATCGCCCTTCAGACGATTCGTCAGGTAGTCATAGGACTTGGTGCTGCTTTCCTTGGCCCCCACTAACAGCATGGGCTTGCAATACATAGCGGCCAGCATACCACCTACCAGCGCATCCGGGAAATTGGCGTCACCACCCGGTGCCAGACACAGGCCGGTAGTTTCGTTAAAACCGGTCTCTGCAAAGAAGAATTTCGCGATTTCCACTGAGGTGGCATAGCGATCATCACCGGACAGACGGATCAGGTTGCCCTTCTCCTCGGAATAGCCAAGAGCTTTCAGTTCCGATGTCTTGCAACAGCTCTCAGCGCCGGCCACGATCACACGATCGAAGCCATACTTCCTGATGAGCGCTTTGGTTTCCGGTTTCAGCTCACCATACTTGTTGGTCAGAACCATCGGTGCTCTCATGGTATAGCAATAGCTTGACATGGACAGAGCATCGGCTGCCTTGGCGCCGGTGGCGATCACTAGTGTGCTGTTATCGAAATAGCCATTGTCCATACCGTATTTCAGAACAGCATCGGCTGTCTTATAGCGGTCGGCCCCTTTCAGGTCGTTATTGATGGTCTCGACACCAAGAGCCTTCAGGTCGTTAAAGAATGACTGTTCAAAGCCGCCGCCGATGACATAGGCTGTCTTGACTGACCCTTTCCATTCATCCTTCAGAAGCTTTTTAATGGCATCCGGCACAGACGCCCGTCTGGTCATCAGGACAGGCATCATTCTGGCCCCGGCGAAACCGTTGGCTGTCAGGGCATCCGGGAAATTGGCGCCGGTGACAAAGACAACTTCACTGGGAGCGGAGAATCCATCGAAGGCCTCTTTGGCGATCTTGGCACAGGTTTCGTAACGATCGGAACCGGCCAGAAGCTTACTCTCGATAGTCTTCAGGTTACCGGCCACCACCACGAAGGGTGATGTGGTGTCAGCCACAACCTTAATATGGGAGTCATCAACAAATTCAATATCTTCGTTCATGAAGACATCCCAGTCTCGTGAAAAATCGGATGCACCATTATCAACATACTTGACATGAAGAACGCTGATCGTCATGCCCGGCTTATAGCCTTCCGGCAGCGGCAGGACAACATCAATAAAGTCCATGACATCAGCCTGGTCTTCGTCAGAAAGCTGTTCCCAATCGGCATCTGCAGAAGTCCGATGATAGACATCCACCTGCTTCATCACGGCCAGGGCATTATCCCCATCAAGGCGGGGGATGTAACGACCGTTGACCAGTAACTCAATACACCATGTTCTGAAATCTTCAAGTGACGCATGGTGCTGAGCCATCGGGGTTGACATTTCTGTGATGTCTTCGGTCTGAATCTTAAATCGGCTGTCATCAAGCTTCCATTTTGCTTTCAGATGAATACTGCCGTACTGCTCCGGATGCGGCAGAATATTGGCATTCACATCAGCTGTGCTCATAAGAGCTTCCGGGGCATTGACCCGCCCTCTGACTGTGTAATACCGGTAGAATACTTCCGGAGGCGTCTGATCATTATCCTCATACTTTTCAGCGCCGATCAGCTCTTCACCCGCCGGTATTGAGACAGGGATGTCGCTGCCATAGTAGATGACCTTGTCAACGCGGTAAACCTCCCAGCCTTCAAAGACATAACCTTGACGCACAGGGTCTGCCAGGGTAATGCTGCCGCGGTTGATCGCATCACGATCTTCGGTCCGATTATCGGCAAAGAAATACTGACTGGTTTCTGTAAATGTTTCGTTTGAGGGTGTTTTGACACTCAGTGTTTCAAAACCATGATTGCCGTCGATCAGAAGGGCATCAACACCCTCAAATCTCGCCACGGCTCCCGGGGCGGGCGTATACTTGAAATCCCAGATAGCGGCAAACACAACATCTTTTGCGGACTGAGCATCGGGGATCACATAATTGAGCATCTCTTCAACGGTGTAAATATTGCCGTCTTTTGATTTGACATTACCGGGGCTGTCTTCATCTTCGATCGGCATCCCGTTGCTGTCAGTTTCCGCCCGAACGAAGCCCAGGAAATCGACGGGCTGGCCGTTGCCGTCGGTCATGCTCGGCGCGGTATCAAAGCGGATAAACCCAAAGGTAGCTTTAAGGATATCCGAAACCTTTGTCATCGTGCGCGGCACCGGAGCGCTCAGACCCCAGCTGGTTTCTGTCCGGTTCTCATAAACCGGGTTGCCGTCATCATCAATAGAGTTTTCCTGCTGATAAGTGTACGTCATCGAACCACCTCTCAGCGAGATCTCAAAGGGGAAGACATACTGTGAAGCCGGTTCTTCCCAAACCGCACAGAGGAATACCTGCGGCACACCGCCGAATCTATCCTCAACAGCATGGGCCTTCAGTGTACTCATAGGCAATGCCTGCAGCTGTTCCCAGGTGTAAACCTCGGCACCCTCTTCCGGCACAACTTCCCAGGACTCATCATACATCGGCTGATTATACTTGGGATCGATCTTTGCAAAGGACCAGCCCTTGAAGGTTCTTTCCCCAAAATTGTATTCCAGATCTGTTCGATCTGTGGAAATGTCGCAGGCTGTCAGAATCTGGCCGAATGTGCCGCTGACATCCGGGATTGTTTCGTAAGCCCGTCCCTGCTGCGGATAGCAGACACGTTCCTGGCTCCACTCGTCCTCACCGGTCTGAACCCATTCCATCTCATAGATGGGCCAGGAGGCTTCGCCATTGTCAATGCAGATTCCCAATTGATCCACATCGGCCGTGCGCAGGACGAAATGGAAATTTTTGACAGATGCCACAGGCAGTGCTAACAGTTCCGCCGTTGTGTAAACCTTGTCCTCCAGGAGATACTCATAGGTCATGGCATCCCGGATCGGCTCGCCGTTGGTGTCATAGATAACCTTTGACCAGCCCAGGACATCAGCACCGACTCTTGACTCACCTCTTAACAGTTTTTCACCGCTCTGTGCCAGAGCCTGCGCCAGTGTGGTGGCTGATGTGACATAAAGTTCATTATTAAAAGCATACCATTCTGCCGTGTCACTGACACGGAACAGACTGGTGGCGATAATACGATCGTATTTATGAGCCACCTCTAATATGATATTGGTCCTGTCAGACGGTGCCGCCGTTGTTTCAGCAGAATACCAGCCGGCGGCAGCGCAAATGGTTTTCACATTTGTGAAGGCTGTGGTGACAAAATCATTGGTCTCTTCATCCACGTAGAAGGATCTGCCGTAATCAGATAAGGCCACATCCTCGAGAAGCGTTTCCATCCAGTGCGTCTCATCACCCAGCTTTTCATCCGGATCATCGATCGTCGCGGTCAGCTCATAGACCTTCAGACCTTTGAACTTGGGATAAACGCTAATATCTTCATCAAAGTAGCGAATCTGTATCGCATCCGTCACGTGCTGGCCGGCGACTGAGTATAAGCCGAGAATTTCCGGCGCATCATATACCGACTCACCGATCACAGCGATCAGATCGCCCACCGACTGAATCACATGCTCGTGTTCATCGGTGTAGGAAATGGGCTTTTCCCGCAGAAGGTCTCCCAAAGCCACAGCTGTTCCGCTCTCATCGCTAAACTCCGTTGCATAATTGATGGTCCAACCATCCGGGAAATGGAACGTGATCACGGGTCCGTTAACGCCATTGCCATCGGGCTCACCGTTTCCCGTCAGTTCCGGGGCGGGGTTTCCCATATCAGGGGGCAGCGGTTCGCCCTCAGCCCGCACATTCAGCGGGAAGGCCGCGACCATCAGCGAAAGCGCCATTACGAACGCCAAAAGCGCCGCCAGGCCTTTCTTACGCCAGTCAGCAATCATTTTCATAAGTATCCTCCTTTTTTTTGATTCCCTTTTTTACAGCTGGTTATGTGTTTCCCATCATCAGCAGAAATCATGTGATATCAGTATACAAAAATAACACACATTGATAAAGGCACATCGGCACCCTGTCCCTGTTTTTGGCGAAGTATCCAAAAGAGCCACCCCATTTTCTCCCCCGGCAACGTATTTGGGGAAATAATTCGACTTGACTTCCGATCCGTCATTGAAAACCGATACCTTATCCCATAGAGATCCCCCGCCCGGGCTTTCACCACGAGCAGGGGACCTTCTATGAGTTGTTCACGACAAGGGTGTGTCATGTCTTATGAATGATGCGCGCCTCACGCACCGTAACTGCTGCGCATCCGATGCAAAACTATTTTCGTCGCATCGCGCATTACCTTAGAGTGCCTCCACGTGATTGATCTTATTAAGGCTTGCCCGGATCCGGTTGGCGATGGAGGGATCTTTACAGAAGCCCAGGGCATAGATATTAGTGGTGTGCTGATTATCGATCAGACGTTCCTCCAGGAAGGTATAGGACTTGGTGCTGGAGGCACCGGCGCCCACCAGGAGCATGGGCTGGTGATTGAAACCGGCCAGCATGCCGCCCACCAGCGCATCCGGGAAGTTGGCATCACCGCCGGGAGCCAGACACAGGCCATCATACTTCTTGCCGAAGGGTCCGCATTCAGAAGCAAAGAAGGCGGCGATGGCCACAGAGGTGGCATATCGATCCTCACCCCACAGACGGATCAGGTTGCCCTTCTTCGCTGTGTAGCCTAAAGCCTCCAGTTCGGATGTCTTGCAGCAGCTCTCGGCGCCGGCCACGATCACACGTTTGAATTTGTATCTGTTCAGCAGAGCCTTTGTCTCATCCTTTATGACACCGTACTTATTGGCCAGTACCATGGGATAACCATTAGCATAACAATAGCTGGACATGGACAGGGCATCCGCCGCCTTGGCACCGGTGGCCACCACCAGGGTGTCTGTGTTGAACAGGCGATTGTCCATACCGAATTTCAGAACGGCATCCGCTGTCTTATAGCGATCGGTCCCCTTCAGATCATTGTTGACGGTGGTGATGCCCAGAGCTTTCAGGTCATTAAAAACAGAGGTTTCAAAGCCGCCGCCCACCACATAGGCGGTCTTGACGGATTTCTTCCAGTCATTGACCAGCAGGTTCTTGATGGCATCCGGCACCTTAGTGCGTTTGATCATCAGGACCGGAATGCCGTAATCACCCATCGCACCGGCCAGACCGTTGGCTGTGAGGGCATCCGGGAAGTTATCGCCGGTGACGAAGACAGCTGCTGAGGGCTTCTCCATTTCCTTATAAAGTTCTTTGGCGATGGCGGCGCAGGTATCATAACGGCCCGCCCCTGCCAGGGTATGACTGTTGATCGGTGTTTTGTTGGAACAGATGATGGCAAAGAGTGAGGCATCATCGACCCGCACGAAAACGCTGTCATCGCTGATCGCCAACGGCTCGATCAGTTCAAAATAATCCGTGCCCGCGGAATTGAAACGAATCTGATACACATAAAGACTCATTTCCGGCTTGAAGCCCGCCGGCAGCTGAAGTGTCAGATCGAGGCCATCCAGTTTTTCAAGTTGTTCTTCCTGAGAAAGCGGTGTCCACTCGGCCCCTTCATTTTCTCTGTACCGGACACTCACCTGCGGGAAGGCAAATCTGGCCCGATCAAAGTCAAATCGAGAAGTCAGATAAGACAGGCGGCTGAGGAACGTGCTCTTCAGATCATCCATGGAGTTGTAATGACGCTTCAGTTCCGGCGTCAGCTCCGTCATTTCCGTGGTTGTGATGGAAAAATGGGTCTCATCCAGTCCCCACATGGCTTTGAGGTAAACACTGGGATTGTTCGCCACATTCAATCTGATAGCGTTGGCGTCCGCGGATCCCACCACCGTAAGGGGGCTGTCGGGCAGTCCCTTAACCGTATAAATCTGTGTCATCACCTGACCGGTGGTCCCAATGATCACTTCATCGCCGGTATCCGCCCACTCTTCACAGTTATAATAGGAAGCCTGTTTCACCGGAAAAACTGCCCAGCCCTGGAAAACATAGCCCTTGCGCACCGGGTCTGTCAGAGTCAGGCTACCGCGATTCACCACATCAGGATTGTCTTTTCTGCCGTCAGCAAAGATATATTTTCCCGAAACATCAACGGGGCTGCCGCCTGAAACTTCCACCGTCGTGTTCATCACACCGCCGTTGGCGTCCACCAGCAGGGCATTGGTGCCGGCAATATGCTTTTCTTCAAAATCTTCACCGGTGTTTTCAAATTCCCATCTGGCGCCGAAATCCATGCGGGTGATCGCCTTATCTTTCGGGATCGGCATCGCCAGGATATTGTCAGCGGTGTAGCTGACACCATCCACCGACTGGAAATTCAACCGATCCTGGGGATTGCGGATAAAGGAACCGTCATCGTCCCGGCCGCATTTGATCCAATCCTTAAATGTTGCTTTGATGGCAGAATCTTCAGACCAGATCGGTGTTTCAAATTCCAGCAAATCATCAAGTGCGGCAAGGCCTTCCGCCACAGTATTCATGGACCGGGGCAGGACCTCTTCGTAAGCATAGTAGGCTTTGGCATGAATCTCATCACCGCCCACAAGGCGGGAAAACCACATGGTGGCATTCTGCAGTTCCATGGTCAGGATGACCAGATAATCAGAGGCCGGTTCCTGCCAGACCGGGCAGAAGCACACCTCTGCATAGCCATCAGAATCGATGTATGATGCCAGGTTGGCCAGCTCGGATATCTTCATCCCTAACAGGTCATTCCAACTGTAAATACGACCGCCGGTCACCGGCACCGCTTCGAAATAATCATCGTAAAGATATTCATCTTCTGAGGTATCATAAACCGCCAGAGCCCAGCCCTTGAAGGTTCGGTCACCGTTTTTATACTTGGGTGTACGGGCTGATATGAGATAGTCATCCTCGGTCAGCACTTCTCTCACGGTTTTGTCAGACATAGATGCCGAGAAATAGAATTCCGCATCATAGCTGTCTTCTACAGCGGATTCACCGAAATCCCAGTCGGCGTGATAGAAATCAAAGTAGACATCTACCTCTTCTATGGCAGCGGTATTGGTCTCATCGTCCGCTTCGGAGGTGGCTGCATCAGACACATCCTCCCCTTCAGCAGTACCAGTGTTCACCTCATCTTCTGCAACTGCTGTGTCAGGCTCGTCCTCAGCAATTGCTGCGCTGCTATCATCTTCCGCTTCAGCGGCTGCGGCATTAGTCGGGTCTTCCTCATCAGCCCAGGCATTCTGCGGCCGGGCCGCTGCCGTCAGGGCGAAGATCATCACAAATGCCAGAAGCGCCGCCAGAACCTTTCGACGGCCATCGATCACCATTTTCATAGGCTTCCTCCCGTTTATCATTGCGTTTTCCTGTGACAACTCATAAACATGTTGACAGATACATAGATTTATTATCAGTATATAGAAAAACCCTTTCCGGCCGTTAGTGCCAGAAAGGGAATTTGTCATTTTTAGTCACAATAGACAAAAATATTTTTTATTTTCTGTCTTTTGACTGAATCATCATCAGGATTCCGCCGTCAAAAGAGACGATAGCCTCATTTTCGGCCATTTCATTGCTCACACACAGGCTGATGCCCTTTCCGAGCGAGCACTTGTTGAGGGGGTAACGGAAACCCTCCAGGGTGAGTCCTTCCACCCGGTCGGTCAGAGGCAGGAAGGAAATGTAGCGGCCAAAGGCCTCATCTTTCCGCACAACCGTCCGCCCATCCAGCAGGCTGATACGATTCTGGGGATCGGCGATCACCGCCCGCACCCCCGCCTCCAGGGGCAGTAGCAGGTTGTGCACGTTAGCCAGGAAATGGTCCAACCGGCCGCCGGTCATACCCAACAGCCACAGCTCCTCGCAGCCCATGGCCAGGGCTTTACGAATGGCTGCTTCCGTATCCGTGAAATCCTTCTCCGCCGGATAAACCTCCGTGGGACATCGGGAGGCTTCAAAAAATGATTTTGTCTCCGCCGAAGCGCTGTCAAAATCACCCAACATGTAATCCGGATAACGGCCCACAGCCTTTAAGGTCTCAGCCCCCCGGTCCGCCGCGATGATCACAGCCTCCGGAAAGCGGGCCAGCATCTCCTCTAAAAAGGCGCTCTCAAGGCAACCGCCGCCGATAATCAGTCCAATCATACGCGATCAAAAATCTCAAGAAAATCCTTCACATTGGCTTCAATATCGCCGCCGAAGACAGCGCTGCCGGCCACAATCACATTGGCGCCGGCCTTCAGCACCATTTCCACATTGTTCTTCTTGATGCCGCCGTCCACCTCGATATCGAAATGAAGCCCCCGGGCATCCCGCATGGCCTTCAGCTCAGCAATCTTATCGGTGGAGCTGTCGATGTAAGCCTGGCCGCCGTGGCCCGGTTCCACAGACATGATGAGCACCATATCCACTTCATCGAGATAGGGCTCGATGGCAGACAGCGGTGTGGCCGGCTTTAAGGTGATGCCGGTCTTCTTGCCGCAGGCGCGGATCTTCTCAAGCACCGCTGCCGGATCCTTGGCTGCTTCCACGTGGAAGGTGATATGGTCAGCACCGGCCTTGGCGAAATGCTCGATATAACGAATCGGATCTTCGATCATGAGATGCACGTCGAAATAAAGATCGGATACCTTCCGCAGAGATTCGATCACCGGAATCCCGATGGAAATGTTCGGCACAAAGAGACCGTCCATAACATCCAGGTGGATCCAGGGAGCACCGGCCTTCTCGATCTGGGCCGTATCCTCACCGAGTCTTGCAAAATCCGCTGACAGAGCGGACGGGGATAAAATGTTCATCACTGATACCTCCTCTTTTCTATCTCGTAAAGTTCTTCATATAAAGACACATAATGGCGATAACGCACCGGCGAGACCTTGCCCTCCTTAAGAGCCGTCTTCACGCCGCATTTGGGCTCATTGATGTGAGCACAGCCCTGGAAATAGCAGTCGCACAAGAAGGGCGTAAACTCGGGGTAATACTGTCCCAGTTCTTCCTTCGCCATATCCGCCAGGTCAAAGGATGTGAAACCCGGCGTGTCCATCAGGAAGCTGTCATCCGCAATAGGGATGATCTGAGCATGACGGGTGGTATTTTTCCCTCGGGCCAGCTTGCGGGAGATCTCTCCGGTTTCCATGTGGATCTCGTCCTGCAGCGCATTGGTGAGGGAAGATTTCCCCACACCGGAAGGCCCGGCCAGCACCGTCACCTTACCCTTCAGCTTCTTACGCAGTTCCTCAACGCCGCGGTTTTCCCGGACGCACAGCCCCAGGATCTCACAGCCGGCATCGGCATACTGCTCACAGATATCGCGGAATTCATCACCCTTCTCAAGGTCCAGCTTGTTAAAGGCCACCAGCGTGGGCACACCAGCCTTGGCCATGGTGATGAGAAAACGGTCCAGCAAAAGACCGTTGGGTTTGGGATCCTCCAGAGCGAAAATGATCAGCGCCTGGTCCACATTGGCCGAAGCCGGCCGGATCAGGGCATTTTTGCGGGGCAGGATCTCCACCAGATTGCCGAGGGCCTTCTCTTCGTCCAGCACCTCGATCATGACATCGTCACCCACCAGAGGCTTCAGGTTATGTTTTCGGAAAATGCCTCTGGCCTTACATTCATAAATACCGGATCCTACTACAAATACGTAGTAGAATCCGGCAATACCTTTGATAATCTTACCTTGTTTCATTATCTCTCTGCCTTACGGCTCTTTAAATGTGACACCCTTTTCATAGTTAGCCCGAAGCTTGTAGCCGTCATTTTCCGGCCAGCCTTCCACCTTTTCATAAAGGTGAACGATTCCCTCGGACACACCCGGGACGCCTTTGATCTTCAGAGAGTAGGGGAAGGAAATGGTGTTCCCCTCAACCACCACGCTTTCGCGGCTCTCGCCGTTCACCTTCTGTTCCAGGGTGATCCGGTAGGCACCGCCCAGATAGTTTTCCGGAGCGCCGAGACGGGCATTGCAGACCCAGGCGCCTTCCATATTATTCAGGCTTTCCGGAGCCGGCTGTTCTTCAACAGCCGGGGCCGCCTGGGCCCCTTCCGTATTGATAACAAAGGTGACTGTGGAACCGGTGGGCACCTGTGTGCCGCCGGCCGGGTTCTGACGGATGACTTCGCCAAGACCGATCTCGGTGGTGTAATCATGCTCGATGACCACGTTAAGACCCAGGTTACGGGCGGCGTTTACCGCTGTTTCCTCCGGCAGACCGGTGTAGCTGTTGAGCATGACCATCTCGCCTGTGGCCGGCTGCTGCGGGCCTTCTTCCGGCGGTGCCACCGGGCTCGGGCCGGTGCTGACGATCAGTGTGATGGGTGTGGCGGGATCAACGGCTGTCCCCGGTTCCGGAGACACAGCGATGATGCAGTTGATAGGCACAGAATCACTGGCGGTCTGTTCTCTGTTGATATTGGCAAAGCCGGCTGCGGAGAGCTGGCTTTCAGCTTCACTTAAGCTCATACCCAGCACATTCGGAATCGGGCTGGTGGCCTTACCGCTGCTGCGGTAATAGTAAATGGTGGTGTTCGGTTCAACCTGAGCACCGTTGGCCGGATCCTGACGGACAATGCAGCCTTCCGGTACGGAATCAGAAGCTTCTTCGCCCTGATACTTAAGACCCAGACCCATATTGACCAGCACCTGCTGAGCCTCCTGCTCTGTCAGACCGATGATGCTCGGGACAGGAATGAGTTCAGGCTGCTCGATGGGTGTTTCCTGCTCTTCCGGCTGTTCGATCACCGGCTGCTGAGCCGGTTCCTTCTTTTCCCCGTTGAAGTGGAAAAGACCGGCGGCACGACCGATAAAGAAAATGAGGATGCAGATGATGATGGCACCGACGATGAAACCACCAATGGTCATGGCCTTTTCAAGACCGCCGGAGATACCGTCGTCATCATCACGGGCGGCACGGCTCTGGCGACCCGAACGGGTGCCGGCCTTGTCGCGGCTGTCGCGACGGGGTCTCACATAATCATCCTCGTCCTCGTCGTCATCCGCATCGTCATAAAGATCGCTGCGGACATCCTGAACCGGGGCTGCGCCCACACGAGAGGTGTTATAAGTATTGCCTGAGGGTGCATTTTCGCTCTCGGCTGTGCCGGCCTTGATGGCGGCCATCTCTGCCGGTGAGATCATAATGGTCTGGGCATGATTGGACAGCGGTGTCAGCTGCACAAAGTGGCCGTTAGGTTCCACCAGGGAACGCTTCAGATCTTCGATCACATCGTCAACAGAGGCATACCGGCGATCGGCACTCTTCTGTGTACATTTGTAAATGATCTGCTCCAGTGAATAGGGCAGGTCCGGTGTGTATTTGGACGGAGAATCCATCTCGTCCTGCAGATGCTTGATGGCGATGGCCACGGTTGTGTCACCGTCGAAGGGGACGCGGCCCGTCACCATTTCATAAAGGGTGATACCCAGAGAATAAATATCCGACTTGGCATCCGCAAAGCCCCCCCGCACCTGTTCCGGAGAACTGTAGTGCACAGAGCCCATGGCATTGCTGGAAATGGTGTTGGAGGTGGCAGCCCGGGCGATACCGAAGTCTGTGACCTTCACCTTGCCGTTTGTGGAAATGATGATGTTCTGGGGCTTCACATCACGATGGATGATGCCGTGTGTATGCGCGGCGGAAAGACCCATACATACCTGAATGGCGATGCTGGTGGCTTCACGCACACTGAGCTTGCCCTTCTTTTCAATATATTCTTTCAGCGTGATGCCTTCCACCAGTTCCATAACGATGTAGTACACACCGTTGTCATCGCCGACATCGAAAACATTGACGATGTTCTGGTTGGCCAGCCCGGCGGCTGACTGAGCCTCCCGAGTGAACTTTCTCACGAAATCACTGCTGTTTTTAAACTCGGCTTTCATGACCTTCACGGCCACGAAGCGATTGAGCTTGCCGTCTTTGGCTTTATAGACATCCGCCATGCCGCCCGAACCGATGCGGCCGACGATCTCATATCGATTACCTAATACTGATCCAGCTTTTAACATAATTTAATCTACCTCGCTGCTGTCCGGTTCAACCACTATAACTGCTATGTTGTCCCTTCCCCCGTTATCATTGGCCTGCCGGATGAGTTCCGCCACCTTCTCCCCAGTAGGAAGCTCACTCTCCAGGACGTGCAGAATATCCAAATCCTCCACCATGTTGCTCAGCCCGTCCGAACACATCAGAATGGCCGCTTCCGGCGGAATCTTGAAATCAAAGAAATCAATGTCGACTTCGGGTGCTGCCCCCAAAGCCCGTGTGATGATATGCTTATCGGGATGACGGTGAGCCTCCTCCGGTGTCAGCTGACCCAGCCGCACCATCTCCTCCACAAGGGAATGATCCCGTGTGATCTGTCGCAGTTCATCATCATCCTTCAGATAAAGGCGGCTGTCGCCCACATTGGCTACGTAAGCGTATCCGTCGATGATGGTCATCACCACCACTGTTGTGCCCATGCCGCTTAATTCTTCATGTTCTTCGGCCTTCTGCTGCAGACCCGTATTGACCGCACGGATCGCATCACCAATCAGCTTCACCGGGTTCTTCTCAAAGCTCTTTTCGATGCTTTCAGAGATTCCCCGAACAGCAAAACGAGAGGCATAATCACCTGCATTGTGACCGCCCATCCCGTCTGCGACAATAAAAAGATTCGGCAGATTCCCGACAGGAACCTGCGAATCAAAAATACTGTCCTGATTGATTTTTCTTCTCTGGCCGACATCTGTCGCCGAATAAGATTTCATTAAATACCTTCGTTTCTGTATTGCGAAAACCTGTGATTTCAGGTCATATATCGCTTTCTGAGCTGGCCGCAGGCACCGTCGATGTCCCGGCCCATTTCTCTTCTAATAGTAACATGTATCCCGTTTTTTTCAAGTTTTTTCTTGAACGCCTCCGTGGCGGCCCGGTCTGTTTCATGGAAATTTCGCTCCACAACCGGGTTCACGGGAATGAGATTCACCAGGGCATTGCGGCCCTTGAGAAGCCGTCCCAGCTGCTGTGCCGTCTCGTCGGAATCGTTCACATCCTTGATGAGGGCGTACTCAAATGTGAGCCGACGGCCCGTCTTCCGGAAATAGGTATCCATGGCGGGCATCACCTCTGAAAGGGCATATTTGTTGGCGATGGGCATAATCTCCCGTCGGGCTTCATCCGTGGGTGCGTGGAGTGACAGGGCCAGATTGACGGCCAGTCCCTCCTCCGAAAACTTCAGGATCTCCGGCACCAGCCCGCAGGTGGAGACGGTGATGCTGCGCTGGCTGATGTTCAGCCCGTTTTCATCCGTCAGCAGGCGGATGAACCGCACCAGATTGTCATAATTGTCAAAGGGCTCGCCGGTCCCCATGACCACCACATTGGACACCCGCTCGCCCACGTGCTTCTGTATCTGCTCGATCTGTCCCAGGATCTCCCCAGCGGTCAGATTGCGGGTCAGGCCATCCAGGGTGGAGGCACAGAAGCGGCAGCCCATGCGGCACCCCACCTGGGAGGAGACGCAGACCGTGTTGCCATGATGGTAACGCATAAAGACACTTTCCACAAAGTTGTTGTCCGGCAGACGGAAAAGATATTTTCGGGTGCCGTCCTCCCGGGACTCCTGGAACGTTTCGATCTGAGCCCGGAGAAAAGGGGCCTCCAGCTTCATTTTCTCACGAAATGAGGCCGGCAGGTTGGTCATCTCGTCATAGCTGTCCGCACAGGTCACATGAAGCCAGCGGTACAACTGTCCGGCCCTGAAGGGCTTTTCGCCCATGGCGGCCACAAAGGCCTTCACCTCGCCAAGATCGGCGGATAAAATATCGATCATGCTTTGTCCTTTTTAAAGCGCGCCAGGAAGAAGCCGTCGGACTCGTGAATGCCCGGCATCATCTGAAGATAGCCTTCCGCCGTGGTGAGCTGTCTGAGTTCTTTTGGAATGTAGGGATCGAGGCTTTCCATGGTGAAGGGGAAATGCGCCTCGAACCAGTGGGCATTCTCCACATTTTCAAGACGGCTGACGGTGCAGGTGCTGAAAATGAGTGTGCCGCCGGGCCGCACATATTCGGCAGCGTTGCACAGCATGGCCCGCTGCAGGACCTGCAGTTCCTCGATCTGCTGCAGGGAAACCTTGTATTTGATATCCGGCTTGCGGCCGATAACCCCAAGACCGGAGCAGGGCAGGTCACAGATGACCACGTCTGCCTTTTCGATGGAGCCGGGATCCTTGACCAGGGCATCCATCCGGACGGGCTTGATGTTGATAAGGTCGGCACGAGCCACATTTTCGCGGATCAAAGCCATCTTGTCATCGCTCACATCCCGGGCTTCCACCATACCGTAACCGGCCATCTTGTCGGCGGCATGAAGGCTCTTGCCCCCGGGTGCGGCGCACATATCAATGACATAATCGCCCTGATGAAGACCGGCCGCCTCCCCCACCAGCATGGAGCTGACGTCCTGGGGGAAGATCCAGCCCTTCTTGAAGGCCTCCAGCGCCGGCAGATAATTGTAGCCGGAAATGTTGTAGGCATAGGGCAGATAGGGGGCCCGCTTCACGTGGACCTCCTGGGCTTTTAAGCTGTCTAAAATGGTTTTCTTGTCCACCTGGAAGGATTTGAGCCGCACCGTGGTGGGCCGTTCCTCCATAAAGCTTGCCAGCATGCGGGTGGTCACATCAACACCGTACTCATCCACCCAGTATTTCACGATCCACCGGGGCATGGAATAGACCACCGACAGATGCTCCATAATGTTTACATTGGGATCCGGATAGGTGATGTCATCCGCGTGGCGGGAAATATTGCGCAGCACCGCGTTCACGAAGCCCTTCAGGCTGTAAAAGCCCTTGCTCTGGGCCAGCATGACGGCCTCATTCACCGCCGCGTTGTCGGGGATGCCGCCCATGAAACGGATCTGATAGACCGCGCTTCTCATGATGTTGCGGATCACCGGCTTCATGCGGGCCACCGGCACTGTGGAAAACTGATCGATGATGTAATCGATCTCGATCATCCGCTCGATAGTGCCCTCACAGACGCGGGTAATGAAGGCCCTGTCCCGTTTGGACAGATACTGATGCTGCTCCAGAGCTCTGTGCAGGGCCACATGGCAGTAACGTCCGTTTTTATTGATATCCATCAGCACACCCAGAATAATATCCCGTGTATTGACTGTCGGCATGCTCTTTACCTCCGGCATAGTTTTTCTCTCTCCGCCCCCTCAGGCGGACACTCTTGTAAAGCGCTTTGCTTAGTAAAGCGGACACACGCAATACCCGCGGGGCACGATGTCCGCTTTACAACTTACTCGTGAACCGCAGCTACCTTCGGTAGCCCATCAGCAGGGGAATGCTTGCTGCAGTAATATATTATGATTCCTCGAATCGATCGCTGCGGATCACGTAGCCTCTGAAGAAATCGGCTGTGGTCATCCGCTTGCGGCTTTCCATCTGCACCTCATCGATGCACAGGACGCCGTGACCGGTCTGCACGTAAAGACCCTTGCGGTCCTGGCGCAGGATGCTGCCCGGCTCGCCTTCCATATCCGGCTTTTCCACATGGGCCTTCCAGATCTTGAAGCCCTTGCCATCCAGTGTGGAATAGGCGCTGGGCCAGGGATTCATGGCCCGGACCTGACGCTCGATCTCTTCGGCGCTCTGAGTCCAGTCGATACGGCCCATGGCCTTTGTCAGCATAGCGGCATAGGGTGTGGGGCTCTTTTCCGGCTGGGGTTCGTAGGTGGCGGTGCCGTCCACGATGGTGGGGATGGTGTCAAGCAGGAGCTTAGCACCGGCCTCCGCCAGCTTATCGAACAGTGAGCCGCCGGTTTCTTCCTGATCAATAGGGATGACCACCTTGGAAATGATGTCGCCGGTGTCCAGTCCCTCGTTCATGCGCATAATGGTGACCCCCGTCTCCTTGCGGCCGTCTAAAATGGCTCTCTGGATGGGGGAAGCGCCCCGGTAATCCGGGAGCAGAGAAGCATGCACGTTGATGCAGCCGTATTTGGGCATATCGAGAATGCTCTTCGGAATGATCTGACCGAAGGCCGCCACCACGATAAGGTCCGGCTTCATGGCCGCCACTTCCTCAACAGACTCCGGTGTCCGCACCTTTACAGGCTGGAAAATGGGGCAGCCGATGGCGAGGGCTTCCTGCTTCACGGGCCCTGCGACCGGTTCCTTTTTACGGCCCACCGGCTTATCCGGCTGGGTGACCACACCGCTGATGGTGTAGCCGGCTTCATGCAGCGCTTTTAAAATACCGGAAGCAAAGTCCGGTGTTCCCATAAAAACTACGTTCATTTATGACTCCTCTTCCATGGCTTCCATGTCCACATCATAGAGACCGTCTTCCACCAGTTCCATATACATATGACCATCCAGGTGATCACATTCATGGCAGATGGCTCTGGCCAGCAGGCCTTCGCCTTCGACGGTGATCTTCTGCATGTTGCGGTCATAGGCTTCCGCGATGACATGCATGGGACGTGTGACCGTGCCGGTCTTGCCCGGCAGAGACAGACAACCTTCACCGCCGGTCTGCTCACCCTCTCTTAAGGTGATGACCGGGTTGATCATGCAGATGGGATCATCGCCGCAGTCAATGACCACGATGCGTTTCAGGATACCCACCTGGGGCGCTGCCAGACCCACACCGCAGGCATCATACATCGTGTCGAACATGTCGTCGATGAGATCCTGAGTGCGCGGATTCATTTCCTTAACCTCACGGCAGACCTTTTCCAAAACCGGGTCGCCGGCGATTCTGATCGTTCTTAATGCCATAATTCCTCCTAATCTTCTCCCTGCAGACTCATGTGCGGCACGCCAGCCTTGAGCCCTCAGGCATTCATATCAAACTGTATATTCAGGCTTTCAAATCCCTTGTTGACTTCAATATATTGCATCAGCCGCTCCCGGACCTTGATGAGCATGCCCACGTCCTTGTGCCGCAGGTAGATCACCCGCCGGTACCGATCCTTGATCTTCCCGATGGCCTGGGGTGCCGGACCGATGGTCATGAGGCGCCCGCCGGGATCCAGCCGGTCAATGAACTGCCGCAGGTAGGTCATGCCCGTATCCAGCTGACATTCATCCTCACCTGACACCAGGATTGCCATAAAAAGACCCGTTGGGGGATAGCCCATCAGTTTCCGGAAAACCATTTCTTCATTATAAAAGGCCTCATAATCCTGCGCCGCAGCGGTTGTGAGGGCGTAATGCTCCGGATCGTAGGTCTGGATCAGGGCCAGGCCCTTCCGCTTCCCGCGTCCGGCGCGGCCCGCTGCCTGCAAGAGCAGCTGGAAGGTCCGCTCGGCGCTCCGGTAATCGCTCTCATGCAGAGACAGATCCGCCATCAGAGCCCCCACCAGGGTGACCCGGGGGAAGTCGTGACCCTTCACGATCATCTGAGTGCCCACCAGGATATCCGCCTCGCCCTCGGCAAAGGCCTTCAGCAGTTTTTCATGGCCTTCCTTGCCGCCGGTAGTGTCCATATCCATGCGGAGCACCCGGGCTTCAGGAAATGTTTTTTTAAGCAGTGTCTCCACGGCTTCTGTCCCGGCCCGCATGCCGCCGAAAAATGAGGAGCCGCAGGACGGACAGATTTTCACCATGGGCTTTTCGTAGCCGCAATAATGACAGATCAGGCGCCCGCCCCGGTGATGGGTCATGGACACATCGCAGTGGGGACAGGTTTCCACATGGCCGCATTCCCGGCAGGACACAAAGCCCGCCAACCCGCGGCGATTGATAAAGAGCATACTCTGCTCACCGTTTTCGAGCCGAAGTCTGAGTTCTTCCTCCAGCCGGCGGCTTAAAACAGAGCGACGGCCCCTGGCCAGCTCCATTTTCATATCGATAATGGCCGTATCCGGCAGCACAGCAGCGCCGAAACGACCGGTCATTTTCACCAGACGATAAAGCCCCAGCTCGCAGCGATAATAACTGTCAAGGGACGGACTGGCCGAGCCCATCACAAAATGAGCCCCCGCCAGGCGCGCCCGCTCTTCCGCGGTTTCTCTGGCGTGATACCGGGGGGTGCTTTCGGAAATGTAGGACCCCTCGTGTTCTTCGTCCATGACAATAAGCCCCAAATGTGAAAACGGGGTGAAAAGCGCGGATCTGGGACCCACCATAATGCGGATCCTGCCGCTTTTGGCCGCTTTGAACTGGTCAAATTTTTCCCCTTCGGATAAGCGGGAATGCAAAAATGAGACAGTATCTCCGAAACGGGCGGCGAAGCGTCGCACCGTCTGATAGGTCAGGGCTATTTCGGGAATGAGGACGATGGCCTCTTTGCCCTCCGCCAGCACCCTCTCGATGAGGTCCATGTAGACCTCGGTCTTGCCGCTGCCGGTAACCCCGTGAATGAGGACCGGGCGATCGTCTCCCGCCCATTCCTCCAGGATCTCCTCCCGAGCCGCGATCTGAAGATCGGACAGAGTCTTCACCTCTGTCTTTTCCACAGAGCCCACCACCGACCGGAATACGGTGTCCTCGGTGATGGTGATCACCCCGGCACTGACCAGGGCCTTCATGACCGAGCTGTCCACCCGAGCCTCGTGAAGAAGCGCCGTGTAAGGCAGTTCCATTTTCTTTATCAGAAGCTCCAGCACCCGGGCCTGCGCGGTCCGATGGGCGATCCGCATCGCTTTGAGGCGCTTGGCCGCTTCATTTTCGGAAATGGACAGGCGCACGGTTTTCTCAACGCGATCTTTGACACTTTTCCGCCAGGGCAGCACCACCTTCAGGGTCTTGGCCAGAGGACTGCCGTAGCGGTGCTGCATCCAGACCGCCAGTGACAGAAGCTGGGCCTCCACCACATTTTCGCCGGTCACCAGTTCCGCCAGCGGTTTGATGTACTCAGGGGGGCAGTCCGGTGTGTCCGTGAGGCTCACGACGCACCCCGTGACAAGGCGGCCGCCTTTGCCGAAGGGCACCCGCACCGCAGCGCCGGGGCAGATGGCTTCCGCAAGCTCATCCGGCACCCGGTAGGTGAAGCTTCTGTCCGTGTCGGACAGGGTGATATCTACAATGACATTGGCGTAGAGCGTTCTCATCGATTTTTCAGGATCTCCTCAACGATCACACGTTCATCCATGGGATATTTCTGACCTTTGATCTCCTGATAATCCTCGTGGCCCTTGCCGGCCAGAACGATGATGTCGCCGGGCTGGCCGTTGGCGATGACCCAGGCGATGGCTTCGCGGCGATCGATGATCTCCACGTATTCACCCTCGGTTTTGGCGATACCGGTTTTGATGTCGTCAATGATGGCCTGGGGCTCTTCGAATCTGGGATTATCGGAGGTGATGACCGTCAGGTCCGCCAGGTTGCCGGAGACCTCACCCATCTCGAAACGACGGGCGCGGGCCCGGTTACCGCCGCAGCCGAACAGGCAGACGAGGCGCTTGGGATGATAATCCTTCAGCGTAGTCAGCAGACTTTCCAGCGCCATGGCATTGTGGGCGTAGTCGATCATCAGCGAAAAGCTGTCGGACACCTTCACCATCTCAATGCGGCCCTTCACATGAGCCCCCTTGAGGGCCTTCTGAATATCATTTTCGGAAATGTTGAAGTGGCGGCAGATGGCAATGGCCGTCAGCGCATTATAAACAGAGAATTTACCGGGGATGTCAAGCTCCACCGGCAGATTGAGATTTCCGGTCACATCGAAGGATACCCCCAGGTAGCCCGGTTCATGGATGTGACGGATATTGGAAGCCCGCAACATGGCCTTGCCATTCTCGATACCGAAGGTTTCCACGGTGCAGGTGTGGCCCAGCAGCATGTCCTCAAGATGCTCGTCGTCGGCGTTGAAGACACCGTGGCGGCACTGGCCAAACAGCAGCCGCTTGCAGGCCAGATAATGCTCGAAACTGGTGTGCTCCGCCGGGCCGATGTGGTCCGGTTCGATGTTGGTGAATACACCGATCTCGAAGGGGATACCGGCGGTTCTGTGCATCATAAGGGCCTGAGAGGACACTTCCATGACCACCATGTCGCAGCCCGCATCCTTCATGTCTTTGAGATACGCCTGCAGCTGGAAGGATTCCGGTGTGGTGTGCTCGGCGTGGATCTGCACGTCTCCGTAGAGGATCTCGATGGTGCCGATGAGGCCCACCTTGTAGCCGGCATTTTCCAGGATGGACTTGACCATGTAGGTTGTGGTGGTCTTGCCCTTCGTGCCGGTGATGCCGATAACCGGCATGCTTTCGGCGGGATAGCCGAACCAGGCCGCTGACATGAGGGCCATACCAAGGCGGGTGTCCGGTGTCTCGATCACCACCATGTCCGCCGGCCATTCAAGACCGTCCGGCAGGGGGGCATCTTTTTCAATAAGCACGGTGCGACACCCCTGGGCGATGACCTGCGGCAGGAAATTGTGGCCGTCGGCCACGGCACCGCGGATGGCCATGAAGAGTGACCCCTCCGCAGCCTTGCGGGAGTCATTGGCCAGAGCGGCGATCTCGCGGTCAAGGTCGGCTGCGCCGCCCCGGACCAGTGTATAGTCAATACGTTCTAATAATGTTTGTAATCTCATACGCATAGCTTCCCTGATTGTAAAAGCCTATAGATATTTCAATATTATCACAGACCACCGCGAGGGGCAAGAAGTTGGGGGACGGGAACAAAGCGCAGGGCTCTCAGGCGAGGCGCAGGGCCGATGGCCCTGCGAACTTGCTCTCTGCCCCGTCGGTTCCCTGATTCTTGCTTATCTTGCTTCATCGCAGGGAACATCGCCCTCTGACGGGCCCGCATGTTCCCTGATTCTTGCTTCTCTTGCCTCATCGCAGGGAACATCGCCCTCTGACGGGCCCGCATGTTCCCTGATTCTTGCTT